>NZ_JBIXJQ010000018.1:0-136599 GCF_052871255.1 Streptomyces sp. LARHCF249 | reverse complement strand
TGCGGGCCTGGCCCTCCTCGTCGATGGTCAGCGCGATCAGCGCGGCGCCGTGCTCCTGGGCCAGGCGGGTGACCTTCGCGAAGCGGGACTCCGGTCCGTCGCCGTCCTCGTAGTTCACCGAGTTGATGACCGCGCGGCCGCCCAGCTTCTCCAGGCCCGCCTGGAGGACGGGAACCTCGGTGGAGTCCAGGACGATCGGCAGCGTGGAGGCGGTGGCGAAACGGCCGGCGAGCTCCTGCATGTCGGCGACGCCGTCCCGGCCCACGTAGTCCACGCACAGGTCGAGCATGTGCGCGCCCTCACGGATCTGATCGCGCGCCATCTCCACACAATCGTCCCAGCGGGCCTCCAGCATCGCCTCACGGAACTTCTTCGACCCGTTCGCGTTCGTCCGCTCACCGATCGCCATGTACGAGGTGTCCTGCCGGAACGGCACCGTCTGGTACAGGGACGCGGCCCCCGGTTCCGGGCGCGGATCACGGGCCCCGGGCGCGGTTGCCCGGACCCGTTCGACCACCTGCCGCAGGTGCTCGGGCGTGGTACCGCAGCAGCCGCCGACCAGCGAGAGGCCGTAGTCCCGTACGAAGGCCTCCTGCGCGTCCGCCAGTTCCGAGGCCGACAACGGGTAGTGCGCGCCGTCCTTGGTCAGGACGGGCAGGCCGGCGTTGGGCATGCAGGACAGCGGGACACGCGAGTGCCGCGCCAGGTAGCGCAGGTGCTCGCTCATCTCGGCCGGGCCGGTCGCGCAGTTCAGGCCGATCATGTCGATGCCCAGCGGCTCCAGCGCCGTCAGCGCCGCACCGATCTCCGAACCCAGCAGCATCGTGCCGGTCGTCTCCACCGTCACCGAGCAGATCAGCGGAACGGAGACGCCCAGCGCCTCCATCGCCCGCCGGGCGCCGATGATCGAGGACTTCGTCTGGAGCAGGTCCTGGGTCGTCTCGACGAGCAGCGCGTCCGCGCCGCCGGAGAGCAGACCCTCCGCGTTGACCTGGTACGCGTCACGGATCTGGGCGTAGGTGATGTGGCCGAGGGTGGGGAGCTTGGTGCCGGGGCCGATGGAGCCCAGCACCCAGCGCTGCTGCCCGGTGGAAGCGGTGAACTCGTCGGCGACCTCGCGGGCGATGCGGGCTCCGGCCTCGGAGAGCTCGAAGTTGCGCTCGGCGATGTCGTACTCGGCGAGCGCGGCGTAGTTCGCGCCGAAGGTGTTCGTCTCCACGCAGTCCACACCCACGGCGAAGTACGCCTCGTGGACCGTGCGCACGATGTCCGGACGGGTGACGTTGAGGACCTCGTTGCAGCCCTCGAGCTGCTGGAAGTCCTCCATCGAGGGGTCCTGCGCCTGGAGCATCGTCCCCATGGCCCCGTCGGCGACGACCACGCGGGTCGCGAGCGCCTCTCTGAGGGCATCGGCCCGGGTCTGGTGGTCAACGGGCGGGTTCGGCAACGCGGCCATGGTTGAGCTCCCTGGGATGCGACGGCTGTCGGCTTTGCACCCCCACTGTGTTCAAGGGTGCACGCGGCCAGGGTAACCGCGCGGCACCTGACCCGGTGAGGGTGTCCCACGTGGCGGACTGCATTCTGTGGCGGGACGTCCACTCGGGTCTGTCGGCCGGGGGTGGTACCGGCTCAAACGCGTGTCCGGAACCCCTCACCATGCAAAAAGTCGGCATCGACCGATAGTGTTCAGCATTGTCGAACTACGTCAGCAGGAGGCTTCGCCATGGCACGGAACATCCAGTCGCTCGAACGAGCCGCTGCGATGCTGCGACTCCTGGCGGGTGGCGAGCGCCGGCTGGGGCTGTCGGACGTTGCGTCCTCCCTGGGCCTGGCCAAGGGCACGGCGCACGGCATCCTGCGCACCCTGCAGGCGGAGGGCTTCGTCGAGCAGGACCCCGCCTCGGGCCGCTACCAGCTGGGCGCGGAGCTGCTGCGCCTGGGCAACAGCTACCTGGACGTGCACGAGCTGCGCGCCCGCGCCCTGGTGTGGACGGACGATCTGGCCCGGGCGAGCGGCGAGAGCGTGTACGTGGGCGTGCTGCACAAGAGCGGGGTGCTGATCATGCACCACGTGTTCCGGCCCGACGACAGCCGTCAGGTGCTGGAGGTGGGGGCCATGCAGCCGCTGCATTCCACCGCCCTGGGCAAGGTGCTGTCGGCCTATGACCCCGTCGCGCACACGCAGGCCGTGGAGGTGGAGCGCGAGGCGTTCACTCCGCGCACGGTCACGGACCCCGCCGGATTCGAGGAGGTGCTCGGGCTGACCCGGGCGCGCGGCTGGGCCGCCGACGTCGAGGAGACCTGGGAGGGCATCGCCTCGGTCGCGGCGCCCATCCACGACCGGCGCAGGATGCCGGTCGGCGCGGTCGCCGTGGCCGGGGCCGTGGAGCGGGTCTGCGGGGAGTCCGGCGAGCCCCGGGCGGCCCTGGTGGCCTCCGTACGGGACTGCGCGCGGTCGGTTTCACGCGACCTCGGAGCGGGCCGGTTCTGAGCTTGACCTGACCCGTTCACCCCACCCAAGGCGGCCTCGAGCTGCATTTGGGTGGGTTTTGTCATTTACTGATCATGAATTGGCTGGATTTGGTCGATCGCACCGGGTGGTAACGATCCGGTTCTTTGACCTGGCCAGGCCTTGACGGGTTCTTCACACAGGCGGAAAACTGCCGTTCATCGGTCGGCAATGTCGAACACCTACCGGCAATACGCGTTAAGGTGTGGCAAGGCCAAGGACCGGTGCAGCACTCACCGAGTGCGCGGAACCACCGGAGGGACCCGGTGTCCGCCCACCCCTGGACGTAAGACAAAGGAGTCGCGGGTGTCCAGCTCCGACATCTTCATCGGCGAGACCATCGGTACTGCCGTACTCATCCTGCTCGGCGCCGGCGTGGTCGCCGCCGTGGTACTCAAGCGCTCGAAGGCGCAGAACGCGGGCTGGCTGGCGATCACCTTCGGGTGGGGTTTCGCGGTCATGACCGCCGTCTACATGACCGGCACCCTGTCCGGCGCCCACCTCAACCCCGCCGTCACGGTCGGTATCGCGATCAAGGACGGCGACTGGAGCAACGTTCCGGTCTACTTCGCCGGCCAGCTGCTCGGCGCCATGATCGGTGCCACGCTGGCCTGGGTGGCGTACTACGGCCAGTTCCAGGCCCACCTCACCGACCCGGAGATCGTGGCCGCCAAGTCCGAGCACGCGGGCCTGGTCGACCAGAAGACCGAGCCGAATGCCGGCCCGGTGCTCGGCGTCTTCTCCACGGGCCCCGAGGTCCGGAACGTGTGGCAGAACCTCGCCACCGAGATCATCGGCACCCTGGTGCTCGTGCTCGCGGTGCTCGCCTTCGGCCTCAACGACGACGGCAAGGGCCTCGGCACCCTCGGCGGCCTGATCGTCGCCCTGACCGTGGTCAGCATCGGCCTCTCGCTCGGCGGCCCGACCGGCTACGCCATCAACCCGGCGCGCGACCTGGGTCCGCGCATCGTCCACGCGCTGCTTCCGCTGCCGAACAAGGGCGGCTCCGACTGGGGGTACGCCTGGATCCCCGTCGTCGGCCCGCTGATCGGCGGTGCCCTCGCCGCGGGTATCTACAACCTCGCGTTCGTCTAAGCCCTTCGCCTACGGACCTCCCAGGAGCAGCCACCATGACCAGCAGCACCGGCCCCTTCATCGCCGCGATCGACCAGGGCACCACCTCCTCCCGCTGCATCGTCTTCGACCGCGACGGCCGCATCGTCGCCGTCGACCAGAAGGAGCACGAGCAGATCTTCCCGAAGCCGGGCTGGGTCGAGCACGACGCCACCGAGATCTGGACCAACGTCCAGGAGGTCGTCGCCGGCGCCATCGCCAAGGCCGAGATCACTGCCGCCGACGTCAAGGCCGTCGGCATCACCAACCAGCGCGAGACCACCGTCCTGTGGGACAAGAACACCGGCGAGCCGGTGCACAACGCGCTGGTCTGGCAGGACACCCGCACCGACGCCCTGTGCAAGGAGCTCGGCCGCAACGTCGGCCAGGACCGCTTCCGCCGCGAGACCGGCCTGCCGCTGGCGAGCTACTTCGCCGGTCCGAAGATCCGCTGGATGCTCGACAACGTCGAGGGCCTGCGCGAGCGCGCCGAGGCCGGCGACATCCTCTTCGGCACCATGGACTCGTGGGTCATCTGGAACCTCACGGGCGGCGCCCAGGGCGGCGTGCACGTCACCGACGTCACCAACGCCTCGCGCACCATGCTGATGAACCTGCACACCCTGGCCTGGGACGAGAAGATCGCCGAGTCCATGGGCGTCCCGCTCAACGTCCTCCCGGAGATCAAGTCCTCCGCCGAGGTCTACGGCCACGTCAAGGACGGCGTCCTCGCCGGTGTCCCGGTCGCCTCGGCGCTCGGCGACCAGCAGGCCGCCCTGTTCGGCCAGACCTGTTTCGCCGAGGGCGAGGCGAAGTCCACGTACGGCACCGGAACGTTCATGCTGATGAACACCGGCGACAAGATCATCAACTCCTACAGCGGCCTGCTGACCACGGTCGGCTACCAGATCGGCGACCAGAAGCCGGTCTATGCGCTGGAGGGCTCCATCGCCGTCACCGGCTCGCTCGTCCAGTGGATGCGCGACCAGATGGGCCTGATCAAGTCCGCGGCCGAGATCGAGACCCTGGCCTCCTCCGTCGAGGACAACGGCGGCGCCTACTTCGTCCCGGCCTTCTCCGGCCTGTTCGCCCCGTACTGGCGCTCCGACGCCCGCGGTGTGATCGCCGGCCTCACCCGGTACGTCACCAAGGCGCACATCGCCCGTGCCGTCCTGGAGGCCACCGCCTGGCAGACCCGCGAGATCACCGACGCCATGACCAAGGACTCGGGCGTCGAGCTCGCCGCCCTCAAGGTCGACGGCGGCATGACCTCCAACAACCTGCTGATGCAGACGCTCTCGGACTTCCTGGACGCCCCCGTGGTGCGCCCGATGGTCGCCGAGACCACCTGTCTCGGCGCCGCCTATGCCGCCGGCCTGGCCGTCGGCTTCTGGCCCGACACCGACGCCCTGCGCGCCAACTGGCGCCGCGCGGCCGAGTGGACCCCGCGGATGCCCGCCGAGCAGCGGGACCGCGAGTACAAGAGCTGGCTCAAGGCCGTGGAGCGGTCCATGGGCTGGGTCGACGACGAAGACGCCAGCTGACCGCACCAGCTGAGTCAATCGACGAGGAGCTAAGAGAGATATGAGCAACCCGCAGAGCGTCCCCACGCTGGGTACGCACCCGACCGCCGGTTCGAACGCGAGCCGCGCCGAGACCCGTGAGCAGCTGGCGAAGGCCACGTACGACCTGCTGGTCATCGGCGGTGGGATCCTGGGCACCTCGGTGGCCTGGCACGCCGCGCAGTCGGGTCTGCGGGTTGCCATGGTGGACGCCGGCGACTTCGCCGGCGCCACCTCCTCCGCCTCCTCCAAGCTCGTCCACGGCGGCCTGCGCTACCTGCAGACCGGCGCGGTCAAGCTGGTCGCCGAGAACCACCACGAGCGCCGGGTGCTGGCCAAGGACGTGGCCCCGCACCTGGTCAACCCGCTCACCTTCTACCTGCCCGTGTACAAGGGCGGGCCGGTCGGCGCGGCGAAGCTGGGCGCGGGCGTGTTCGCGTACTCGGCGCTCTCGGCCTTCGGCGACGGCATGGGCAAGGTCATCTCGCCGGCCCGCGCCGCCGCCGACAACCCGGGCCTGAAGACGGACAACCTCAAGGCCGTCGCCGTCTACTACGACCACCAGATGAACGACTCCCGCGTCGCCGTCATGACGGTCCGCGCGGCCGTCGAGTCGGGCGCGGTCGTCCTCAACCACGCCGAGGTCACCGGGCTGCGCATGACGCGCGGCCGGGTCACCGGTGCCGAGCTCAAGGACCGTCTGGACGGCACCGAGTTCGGGGTGGACGCGCGCGTCGTGCTCAACGCCACCGGCCCGTGGGTGGACCACCTGCGGCGCATGGAAGACAAGCACTCGATGCCGTCGATCCGCCTGTCCAAGGGCGCGCACATCGTCATGAAGCGCAAGTCGCCGTGGAAGGCCGCCATGGCCACCCCGATCGACAAGTACCGCATCACCTTCGCCCTCCCGTGGGAGGACCAGCTGCTGCTCGGCACCACCGACGAGGTGTACGAGGGCGACCCGGGCGACGTGCGCGCCACCGAGGCCGACATCCAGCAGATCCTGGACGAGGCGGCCTTCTCGGTGAAGGACGCCGACCTGGACCGCTCGCTGATGACGTACGCCTTCGCGGGCCTGCGGGTGCTGCCCGGCGGCCCCGGCGGGGTCGAGAAGGCCAAGCGCGAGACGGTCGTCTCCGAGGGCGCCGGCGGCATGCTGTCGGTGGCCGGCGGCAAGTGGACGACGTACCGCCACATCGGCCGCGTGGTCATGGACAAGCTGGCCAAGCTCCCCGGCAGCCCGCTGACCGAGGACATGGAGCCGGTGAAGTCCCTCGTACGCCGGATCGCGCTGCCCGGTGTCGCCAACCCGAACGCGGTCGCGCACCGGCTGCTGGTGGACCGCGAGCCCGGCACGCGGATGGACCCGCTCACCGCGCGCCACCTGGCCTCGCACTACGGTTCGCTGGCCTTCGACATCGCGCGCCTGGCGAACGAGGACCCGGCGCTGGCCGAGCGCATCCACCCGGACGGCCCGGAGATCTGGGCGCAGGTCGCCTACGCCCGTGACAACGAGTGGGCGCAGACGGTCGACGACGTGCTGCGCCGGCGTACGACGGTGACGATCCGCGGCCTGGACGACGCGTCCGTGCGGGCCCGGGTCGAGGAGATGCTGAGCCGCAAGGCATAGCCAGGCATAGCTCTCGCGCAGGTGGGGAAGAGGGGCGGTTCCGAGGGGAACCGCCCCTCTGTCGCGGGCTGTGGCCGGTGCCCCATCAAGGCTTAGGCTGACCCACGTACACAAGGGAACTTCGGAAGGAGACCTGGGTGATCGAGCTTGAGGGCGTGCCCGAGCTGATCGACCCGGTCATGGTGGCCGCGTTCGAGGGCTGGAACGACGCGGGTGACGCCGCCTCCGGTGCGGTCGCACACCTGGACCGGGAGTGGAAGGGCGAGGTGTTCGCGGCGCTCGACGCCGAGGACTACTACGACTTCCAGGTCAACCGGCCGACGGTGTGGCTGGACAACGGGGTGCGGAAGATCACCTGGCCGACGACCCGGCTGTCGGTGGTCCGGATCGGCGGCGCCAAGCCGCGGGACCTGGTCCTGGTGCGCGGCATCGAACCGTCCATGCGGTGGCGGTCGTTCTGCAACGAGATCCTCGGTTTCGCGCACGAACTGGGCGTGGAGATGGTGGTCATCCTGGGGGCGCTGCTCGGGGACACTCCGCACACGCGGCCGGTCCCGGTGAGCGGGGTCACCTCGGACGCGGACCTGGCGCGGACGATGGACCTGGAGGAGACCAAGTACGAGGGCCCGACCGGCATCGTGGGCATCCTGCAGGAGGCCTGTACGCACGCGGGCGTCCCGGCGGTGTCGCTGTGGGCGGCGGTCCCCCACTACGTCTCCCAGCCTCCGAACCCCAAGGCCACGCTGGCGCTCCTGAACCGGCTGGAGGATCTGATCGACATCCGGATCCCGCTGGGTGAACTCCCGGAGGACGCGCGGGCGTGGCAGCTTGGCGTGGACCAACTGGCCGCGGAGGACAGCGAGGTGGCGGAGTACGTGCAGACGCTGGAGGAGGCGCGGGACACGGCCGACCTGCCGGAGGCGTCGGGGGACGCCATCGCCCGGGAGTTCGAGCGGTACCTGCGCCGCCGCGACCCGGCGGCGGAGCCGGGCGACAGCTCGTACCTGCGGGACCCGTCCAGCGGCGGCCTGACGCTCCCGCCGAAGCGCAAGCAGGAGCCTTCGGGGGAGGAACCCCCGATCCCTCCGGCAGCGCCGCCGGACGAGGACGACACCCCGCCGGAGGCCTAGCCGGCCGGGGCGAAGTGCGGCGCCGCCGCGCAAGCGCCCCCCGGCTCCTCAAACGGCGGAGGGGCTGGGTTGCCGCTGCGCGGCGACCCAGCCCCGTCCGCGGACTGCTACAGGGCTACGCCCAGGAGGGCGTCCACCGTTCGGGAGACCAGGCCGGGGGCCGACTCGTCGTCGCCGTCGGAGGCGTTCTGGGCGTCCACCCAGCGATCCACGGCAGCCAGCGCCGCAGGGGCGTCCAGGTCGTTGGACAGGGCCTCGCGGACCTCCTCGACCAAGGCGTCCGCAGGAAGCCCGTCCGGCCGGGACACGGCCGCACGCCACCGCTCCAGCCGGGCCTCGGCATTCGCGAGGACCTCGTCCGTCCACTCCCAGTCGTCCCGGTAGTGGTGCGACAGCAGCGCCAGGCGGATCGCCGCCGGGTCGACCCCGGACCGCCGCAGCGCGGACACGAAGACGAGGTTGCCCTTCGACTTCGACATCTTCTCGCCGTTCAGGGCGACCATGCCGGCGTGGACGTACGCCTTGGCCATCGGGAACTCGCCCGTCAGGGCCTGTGCGTGCGAGGCGCCCATCTCGTGGTGCGGGAAGGCCAGGTCGGACCCGCCGCCCTGGATGTCGAAGCCCATGCCCAGGTGGTCCAGGGCGATCGCCACGCACTCGATGTGCCAGCCCGGCCGGCCGCGGCCCAGCGAGCCGCCGTCCCAGCTCGGCTCGCCCGGACGCGCGGCCATCCACAGCATCGGGTCCAGCGGGTTCTTCTTGCCCGGCCGGTCCGGGTCTCCGCCCCGCTCCGCCGAGAGCAGCCGCATCGCCTCGGCGTCGAGGTTCGAGACCTCCCCGAAGTGCGGGTCGGCCTCCACCGAGAAGTAGACGTCGCCGTCCAGCTCGTACGCCGCGCCCGCGTCCCGCAGCCGCTCGACCAGCGGCACGATGCCGGGTATGGCCTCGACGGCGCCGATGTAGTGCTGCGGCGGCAGCATGCGCAGGGCGGTCATGTCCTCGCGGAAGAGGGCGGTCTCGCGCTCGGCGAGCTCCGTCCAGTCGTGGCCGTCGCGCAGCGCCCGCTCCAGGAGCGGATCGTCCACGTCCGTGACGTTCTGGACGTAGTGGACCTGCCGCTTGGTGTCGAGCCACACGCGCTGCACGAGGTCGAACGCGTTGTAGGTCGCCGCGTGACCGATGTGGGTCGCGTCGTACGGGGTGATGCCGCAGACGTAGATACGGGCGACGGGACCGGGGGCGAGGGTGATCGTCCCCTTGGTCGAGGTGTCGTGGATCTGGAGGTCGCGGCCCTTGCCAGGAAGGGCGGGGACCTCAGAAGCGGGCCAGGCATGCATGTCTCGAGCCTAACCGGACGGATGTTCCTGAAACGAACCGGACCTGCACTGTTGTCTTGATCAGCACTCTTGCGGTCTGGCCGAAACTGTGCGTGTCCCGAGTGGCCGGTTCAGACCGGCGGCCAGGGGATCGACGGCCACTGCCCCGACGGCTGCGGGTGCGTTCCGGTGCTCAGCAGCTGCGCCACCCGGTCCCGTACGGCGGCCAGCTCGACCGCCGTGATCAGTTCGGCCAGCCGGGTGGCGAGCGCGGCCCCCTGCGCCAGCTCGGCGGCCAGTGCGGCCAGCACGCCGCGCGCCTCGTCCGTCAGCGGCTCCCCGGCCCATCCCCACAGGAGGGTGCGCAGTTTGTCGTCCGCGTGGAAGGTGACGCCGTGGTCGATCCCGTAGAGGCGTCCGTCGGGCGCGGGCAGCAGGTGGCCGCCCTTGCGGTCGCCGTTGTTGATCACGGCGTCGAGGACGGCGAGCCGGCGCAGCCGGGGGTCGTCGGCGTGCACGAGCAGGGCGGTGCGGCCGTCGCCCACGTCGGCGAAGGCGACGGGCTTCCAGCCCTCCCCGGCCTCCTCCCCCTCGACGAGCGCGAGGAGCTCGGCGCCGGGGGTCTCGCCCTCGGGGATCTCGATCCACCGCTGGACCATGCCCTCGCCGAACGGCCCGTCGCGCAGCACGGTGGTGGGCACCAGGCCCCAGCCGGTGGCCTCGGAGACCAGGTAGGAGGCGACCTCCCGCTGGGCGAGGCTCCCGTCGGGGAAGTCCCACAGCGGGCGCTCGCCCTTCACCGGCTTGTACACGCAGTCGGCGCTCACGCCGTCGTACGTGACGTTGCACAGCAGCACGGCGTTGGACGCCTCGCGGATCCGGCCGACGACGGTCAGCTCACCCCTGGTGAGCAGTTCCTCGAACTTCTCCCGTTCCCCCATGGCGGTCACACCTGGCGCCGGTAGCCGTTCTGGCGGGGGCAGACGTGCCCCTCCGGGTCCAGCGGCAGACTGCACAGCGGGCACGGCGGGCGGCCCGCGTTGACCACGTCCAGGGCCCGCTTGGCGAAGGCCCGGGCCTGGGCGCCGGTGAGGCGGACGCGCAGCATGGGCGGGCCGTTCTCCTCGTCCTGGAGCAGCCGCTCCTCCGCCTCGGCGAGATCCTCGTCCGAGTCGGCGTCGAGTTCGACCAGGGCCTGCGCCTCGACGATCATCCGCTGTTCCTCGCCGTCCCAGGCCAGGGCCATGGTGCCGACCCGGAACTCCTCGTCGACCGGGACGTCCAGGGGCGCGGTGTCGGCGGCCTCGGCAGGGGCCACGGCCGGGACCGGGGCATTGCCCCCGGTGCGCCGTACGACCTCGTCCAGCAGCTCGTCCATCCGCTCGGCCAGCGCCGCGACCTGGGTCTTCTCCAGGGAGACGCTGGTGACGCGGGGGCCGGCGGAGGCCTGCAGGAAGAACGTACGGCGTCCCGGCAGACCGACCGTGCCGGCCACGAAGCGGTCCGGCGGGTCGTAGAGGAACACCTGACGGGGCACGTCCAGTCTCCAAGTCTCGGCGGCAGCGCTCATGTACGGGGCCAGTCCACCCTACTGCGCCGTTCGATCACACCGCGCCCGCACCGCCTCCCACGACGGCGTTCCCGGCGTCTTCCACGGCTTTGTCCGGTGTGGTCGCGCGCGGCACGAGCGAGCCGAGGTCCCCGGTGTCGCCGACCCGGAACACGAACGGCCGGGTCGGCGTGTAGCGGACGGCGGTCACGGAACAGGGGTCGACGTGGATGCGCTGGAAGAGGTCCAGGTGCATGCCCAGGGCGTCCGCGACGAGGGACTTGATGATGTCGCCGTGGGAGCACATGAGGAAGACGGCGTCGCCGCCGTGCTCGTCCTCGATCCGCGCGTTCCAGTCCCGTACGGCCTCCACGGCGCGCGCCTGCATGGCGCGCAGGGACTCGCCGCCGGGGAAGGCGGCCGCCGAGGGGTGCTGCTGGACGACCTTCATCAGGGGTTCGTCGGCCAGTTCGGCGAGTTTGCGGCCCGACCAGTCGCCGTAGTGGCACTCGCCGATCCGCTCGTCGGTGTGCAGCTCCAGCTCCGGCCGGGCGGCGAGCAGCGGGGTGAGGGTCTCCCGGCAGCGTTGCAGCGGGCTGGTGACGACGGCGGCGAGCGGTACGCCCGCCAGCCGGCCGGGCAGCGCGGCGGCCTGTTCGGCGCCGCGCTCGTCGAGGGCCACTCCCGGGGTCCATCCGGCGAGCAGCCCAGCGGTGTTGGCGGTGGACCGCCCGTGTCGTACGAGGATCAGCGTGGCCATGCCGCCAGCCTAGTGCTGCCGGCGACGTGCGGGCCGGGCGAGGGCGGGGGAGAATACGCCGCGTGATTGTGGACTGCGCGATTTACCGGAACGGCCGCCGCACCGAGGGCCCCGCGGACTTCTCGGACGCCCTGGCCGAGGCGCGGGCCACCGGGGACGCCTTCCTCTGGGTCGGCATGTACGAGCCGACCGAGAAGGAATTCGAGCACGTCCGGACGGAGTTCGGCCTGCACCCGCTGGCGGTGGAGGACGCCCTGACCGCGCACCAGCGCCCGAAGCTGGAGGTCTACGACGACTCGCTGTTCGTCGTCCTGAAGCCGGTGCTCTACGACGACCACACGGACATAGTGACCAGCGGCGAGCTCATGGTCTTCATCGGCGACTCGTTCGTGGTCACCGTCCGGCACGGCGAGGGGGCCGCGCTGGCCGCCGTACGGCGCCGGCTGGAGCACGAGCCGAACGTCCTGAAGCACGGCCCCACCGCCGTGCTGTACGCGGTCTCCGACGCGGTGGTGGACCACTACATCGACGTGGCGGCCGAGCTCCAGGCCGACCTGGAGGAACTGGAGGCCGAGGTCTTCGCCCCGAACGCCTCGGACACCAAGAACACCGCCTCCAGGATCTACGCCTTCAAGCGGCAGGTGCTGGAGTTCCGCCGGGCGACGAGCCCGCTGCTCCAGCCCATGAACCGGCTCGCCTTCGGGAACGTGCCCTTCGTCCACGAGCACGCCCAGCCGTTCTTCCGCGACGTGGCCGACCACCTGACCAAGGCGAACGAGTACGTCGAGGGCCTGGACCGGCTGCTGTCGGACGCCCTCGCCGCGCACCTGGCGCAGATGGGCGTCCGGCAGAACGACGACATGCGCAAGATCTCGGCCTGGGCGGCGATGGCGGCCGTCCCCACGATGGTGGCGGGGATCTACGGGATGAACTTCGAGCACATGCCCGAGCTGGGCTGGGGTCTGGGCTATCCGGGCGTGGTACTGGTCATGGCGGGCGCGTGCCTCGGGCTGCACCGGATGTTCAAGCGCCGGGGCTGGCTGTAGCCGGCGGCGGCCACGGCCACGGCGTCAGGCGAACTCGGGCGAGGTGACCGGTGCGCCGCCCAGGGCGTCGCGCCGCTCGGGCAGGCGCAGGCTCACCATCCGGTGCCAGCCGCTGAACCGCTCGTACGCGTACATCCCGCGGATCCCGGCGGCGAGCGCGGCCGCCTTCGGCCCGGGCCAGTGCAGCAGCCGCCCCATGTGCTCCATGACGGCGAGGCTCACGTCCCGGTAGATGCCGATCTCGGCGAGCGCGCTCTCCCGCAGCACCTGCTGAATGGTGCGGCCGTGGCCCTCACGGGCCAGTCGCAGCAACTCCTCGTGGCAGTAGGCGAGGTGGTTGTCCTCGTCGTGGCTGATCATGCGGATGGCCTTGCCGACCTCGGGATGGTCGCCGAAGTGCCGGACCAGCATGTCCATCTGGTCGGCGGCCCGCTGTTCGGTGACCCGGCTGTGCGAGAGGTAGACGACGATGTCGCGCTCGGTCAGCGGCTCCTCGCGGCGCAGCTTGTCGTGCGCGAGGCCGATGCCGCGCCGCTCCAGCAGCATCGTGTAGTCGGTCTCCGGGGGCACCGGGACGGGCGGCAGGCCGCGCTTGCGGAGCAGGGCGCTGAAGATCCGCCCGTGCTTGTCCTCGTCGGCGCCGTGCCGGGTGATCTTGGGCGCGAGGCCGCGCATCCCGTCCGGCACCAGGGCCGCGATGCGGGAGTTCTCCCAGCCGCCCTGGGTCTCCCCGCTGGCGGCGATGGAGCAGAACAGCTGGAAGGAGTCGTCGTTGTCGACGATCTCCTGGAACAGGCTGCGGGCAGAGAGCATGCACCGAGTCAAACGCCGGTCGCCGGGGGCGGCAACCGATGGGACCGCGCCGCTCGCCCGAATGAACGAAACCGACGGTTGGGCGCCGGCGCGTAACCCGGTGGGCGCCCCGCGCGTTGTGTGCTGTGTCGGCCGTGGCGGGGAAGACCCCCGAGCCCCCACCACGGCCGCAGGCCCTCTTCTGGCGTCGACCGCCAAGGCCTGACCCGGCTCCGGGGGTCAGGCCAGGCCGGCGCGCTCCATGGCCTCGGTGCCGGCCCGCAGGGCGGCGATCCGCTCGTCCAGGGTGAAGCCGGCCGGAGCCAGCGTGAGGGTGGTGACACCGGCCTCCGCGTAGGCCCGCATTCCGTCCGCGATCCGCTCGACCGGGCCGAGCAGCGTGGTCGAGTCGATCAGGGAGTGCGGGACGGCCTCGGCCGCGCCGGCCTTGTCGCCGCTCAGGTACTTGTCCTGGATCTCGGCGGCTTCCTTCTCGTACCCCATGCGCTGGGCGAGCTGGTTGTAGAAGTTCTGCTTCCGGCTGCCCATGCCGCCCACGTAGAGGGCGGTGTACGGGCGGAACGTGTCGGCGAGCGCGGACACGTCCTCGCCGAGGGCCAGCGGCACGGTCGGGCAGACGTCGAACCCGTCCATGGTCAGCCCGGCCTTCTCGCGGCCCGCCCGGATGTGGGTGAGCGCCGTGGCCTCCAGGTGCTCGGCGGCCGGGAAGATCAGCAGGGCGCCGTCGGCGATCTCGCCGGTCTGCTCCAGGTTCTTGGGGCCGATCGCGGCGATGTAGAGCGGGATGTGCTCGCGCTCGGGGTGCACGGTCAGCTTGAGCGGCTTGCCCGGGCCGCCGGGGAGCGGCAGGGTCCAGTGCTCGCCCTCGTACGAGAGCCGCTCGCGGCTCATCGCCTTGCGGACGATCTCCACGTACTCGCGGGTCCGCGCGAGGGGCTTGTCGAACTTGACGCCGTACCAGCCCTCGGAGACCTGCGGGCCGGAGACGCCGAGGCCGAGCCGGAAGCGGCCCTTGGTGAGGGAGTCCAGGGTGGCGGCGGTCATGGCCGTCATCGCGGGCTGGCGGGCCGGGATCTGGAGGATCGCCGAGCCGACGTCGATCCGCTCGGTCTGCGCGGCGACCCAGGCGAGGACGGTCGGGGCATCGGAGCCGTAGGCCTCGGCGGCCCAGCAGACGTCGTAGCCGAGGCGGTCGGCCTCCTGTGCGACGGAGAGGTTGTCGGCGTCCATGCCCGCACCCCAGTAGCCGAGATTGATGCCGAGCCGCATGTGTCGTCCCCTTACCGAATTTACCGATCAGTAACGTGCGTGTGCGGGGACTCTAGCGCGCCCGGAGCCCTTCCGTCAGTGCCCCAGTAGTCTCAGCGGTCATGGAGCAGAGGCATCTCGGCCGCACCGGACTGCGCGTATCCCGGATCGGCCTCGGCACCCTCACCTGGGGCCGCGACACCGGCGAGGAAGCCGCCGCCGAGCAGGTGAAGACGTTCTGGGAGGCGGGCGGCACCCTCGTCGACACGGCCGACGCGTACAGCGGCGGGGAGGCGGAGTACCTCCTCGGGCGGCTGCTGGCCGGGCTCGTCCCGCGCCGGGACCTGGTGATCGCGACCAAGGCGGGCAGCGTGCCCGACCCGGACCGGCGGTTCGACGGCTCGCGCGGGCACCTGCTGGCCGCCCTCGACGCCTCCCTGGACCGGTTGGGCACCGATTACGTCGACCTGTGGCAGCTGCACGCCTTCGACCCGGTGACGCCGCTGGAGGAGACCCTGCAGGCGCTGGACCTGGCCGTGAGCAGCGGCCGCGCCCGGTACGCCGGCGTGGCGGGCTTCTGCGGCTGGCAGTTGGCGAAGGCGGCGACCTGGCAGCTCGCGGTCCCGGGGGTGAGGACCCGGCTGGCCTCGACCCAGATGGAGTACTCGCTGCTCCAGCGGGGGGTCGAGCGCGAGGTGCTGCCGGCCGCCCTGGACCTGGGCGTCGGCCTCCTCCCCTCCTCCCCGCTGGGTCGCGGGGTCCTGACGGCCAAGTACCGGGCCGGCACCCCGGCGGACTCGCGGGGCGCTTCCGAGTCGCTGGCCGCCCTGGTGGACCCGTACCTGGACGAGGCCGCGGGCCGGATCGTGGACGCGGTGGTGACGGCGGCTCAGGGGCTGGCGGTGACCCCGCTGCAGGTGGCCCTGGCGTGGATCCGGGACCGGCCCGGGGTGGTCGCGCCGATCGTCGGCGCGCGGACGTCGGCGCAGCTCGTGGCGGCTCTGTCAGTGGAGGCCCTTAGTCTTCCCGAGGAGATCTGCCGTGCGCTGGACGATGTGTCGGCGCCCGTGCACCGCTACCCCGATCAGGACTGGAGCACGCTGTGAGTACGGACCGCCAACCCGACCCCGCTGCCGCGGAGGAACCGGCCGAGCCGCAGCCTGCCGCCGACACCGAAGCCGAAGCCGACAGCGAGTCCGCGTCCGGGTCCGAAACGGGCTCCGGCACCGGCTCGGGCGCCGAAACCGAAACCGACACCGACACGGTGCCCGTTGCGGGTGAAGCGGCGGCGGCCGCCGCCCCCGAACTGAGCGAGGCGCAGGCCGAGCTGGCCGCGCAGAAGATCGAGCGGGAGCGGATCGCCCGGCGCAAGGCCGAACGGGAAGCACCCGTCGAGGCCGGGGCCAAGCTCAGCGGCAAGGCCGCCGACCTGCTGGCCGCCGTACGGGCCGTGGAGAGCGGGGCGAAGCCCTCGTCCGTGTACTTCGACGAGGCCCCGGCCGCGCCGCGCAAGGCGGCCCCCGCTCCCCCGCCGCCGCCCCGCAAGGCGGCGCAGGCTCCGGCCGCCGCCCCCGCCGCGGACACCGTCGAGGGCGTCCGGGCCGTCCTGGCCCGGGGCGGCGCCCCCGAGGAGCTGGCCGCCCCGGCCGCGGCCGCGCTCGGCGACGGCGCCGCCGAGCGGCTCGCCGAGAACCCCTGGCTGCTGCTGTCGGTCCCCGCCGTCCGCCCGACCCAGGCGGACGGCTTCGCCCGGGCCCTGCTGGGCCCCGAGGCCGGCCCCGGCGACGAGCGCCGCACCAGCGCCCTGGTCGGCTGGCTGCTGGTCCAGGCGGGACTCAAGGGGCACACCGCGCTGGAGGCCCCGGTCCTGCGGTCGGCGCTGGCCCAGTACGGCGTACCGGAACCCGACGAGGCCCTCGAGGCGGCCATCGGCGAGGGCTCGGTGCTGGTCTTCCACGAGCCGCTCGGCCCGCCGGTCGGGGAGGACGAGGAGCAGCCCGTCCGGGTCCTGGTGGGCCTGGAGGGCGCGGCGATGGCCGAGGAGAGCCTGGCCGACGGCCTGGCCCGGATCGCCAGCACCTTCGACGCCCCGGCGGACTGGGAGAAGGCCGCCGCCGGCCCCGGCGCCGAGCTGATCCGCGCCGTCGCGGGCCACGGCCTGGTCGCCCACACCGGCGGCGAGGCAGCCCGCGCCGAACCGCTCGCCCTGCTGGCCGCCGCCCGGGAGTTCGGCCTGCGGGCCTGCCTGGCCGCGCACGCGCCCTCGGCCGAGGGGGTCACCGTCGCCGGGCTGCTCGCCGGGGCCCAGGGGCCGGGCCGGGATGCCGACGGGCAGTTCGCGCTGGACCTGCTGGTGGTGCTGGACGCGCCGCAGCTGGACGTGGAGACCGCGGCCGCGCTGGTGGAGTCGGTCCCCGACGGGGCCCGACTGGTGCTCTCCGGGGACCCCTCGGTGCTCGGCTCCGCCGGGGCCGGGCGGGTGTTCGCCGACCTTCTGGCGGCCCGTACCTGCCCTCAGGTGGTCTCCCGCGTTCCCGACCCCGGCCCGCTCGGCGAGCTGGTCTCGGGAGTGGGCATCGGGGAGCTGAACCAGGTCGACGCCCCCGGCAAGGAGGTCGTCATCGTTCCCGTGCGCGACGCCGGGGAGGCCGTTCACCGGGCCGTGCAGCTGGTGGCCGAGTCGGTGCCCAGGGCCTTCGGGATCCCGGCGGACAGCGTGCAGGTGATCACCCCCGGCCACGGCGGCCCGGCGGGCACCCGGGCACTGAACGCGGCCCTCAAGGAGCGGCTGAACCCCGGTCCCGGACGGTTCGGCGGCTTCGATCCCGGCGACCGGGTGGTCCACGTGCCCTCGCCCGGGCGGGCCCTGCCGGCCCGGGTGGTGTCGGCCGACGCGGAGGGGCTGCACCTGGAGCGCGCGGGCGCGCAGGTCGTCGTACCGAAGGACCTCGTCGAGTCCCAGGTGCGGCACGGCTGGGCGGTGACCGCGCACCAGGCGGTGGGCACGCGCTGGCCGGCGGTGGTCGTCGTGCTGCCCGGCGACGCGGCGCAGGCCCTCTCCCGGGACTGGGTGTACACGGCGTTCGGGCGGGCCGAGCGGCATCTGTCCGTGGTGCACGGCGTGGACCAGGCGCTGCCGCGTGCGGTGGCGGAGGTGCTGCCGAAGCCGCGTACGACCCGGCTGACGGGCCTGCTGACTTCCCTGGCGGCGGCGGGCGAGCAGCCGGAGTAACGGGAAGCGGGCCCCCCCCCAGCGGGGGGGCGCGTACCGGACCCGGGCCGGGGCGCGCAGGGCGGGGGGCCCCCCGGGGGGGGGGGGGGGGCCCCGCGGCGGGGGGGGGGGGGGGCCCCCCGCCGGGGGGGGGCCCGCTTCCGTTCCCGGGCAGGTGCCGCTCAGGCCGGGGTCAGCCCGGGCCGCGCGGTCTCGTCCTCGGCCACGTCTTCGGCCGCGTCCACGTCCTCGTCCGCGTCCTCGTCCTGGTCCTCACCGAACTCGTCGGTCTCCTCGTCGAAGACGGAGCTGACGTCGAACCGGTGCATGACGTCCTCCGGATCGGTGTGGCCGAAGGGCGAGTTGAGCCACTCCCCCGGCTCCGCCATCTCCTCCGAGGCCGCGATCCACAGCGTGGAGTCGCCTTCCTCCAGCCCGAACTCCTTGTAACGGGAGGCGATCTCGTCGGGCTCGTACTCCCCGAAGAGGACGCCCAACGCACCCGCGGTGCCGCCGTCGTGGACGAGTTCGGCGTCGCGGTCGTGCGCGGCGACCCGCTCCGCCTGGGCGATCAGCCGCTGCGGTTCGACCACGGCGTAGTCGCGGCGGATGAGCACGCTGAAGGCGGGGGGCTCGGCGGGACCGGTGTACGGGACGCCGTCCTCGGGAGTGGGGATCTCGAAGGGCGTGACCTCGTCGTAGCGGTCGTAGAGGAGTTCGTCGTACTCCTCGGCCGCGGCGGCGAGTTCGTTGAACGCGGCGTAGACGTCGGGGTCCTCGTCCCCGGTCCTGCTCTCGACCGCGGCGAGGTGCCGGTCGAGCGCTTCCTTGACCGCCTCGGCGGCGGCGCGTACCTCGGCAGCAGTGGGCAGAGCGGCATCAGACATAGAGCAGACGCTATCCGTAGCAGGGCTCTGCCCGCACAATAGATGCGATGCCGGAATACGAATTTGTCGACGTGTACGTGCCTCGCGGGGTTCCCCGCAAGGAGGCGACCCGCCTGCTGACCGATCATGCCGAGTACGGGAACTGGGAACTCGACCGCCTGACCCTGCACCGGGACGGCAGCCGCCGCGTGCGGCTGCGCCGCCGGATCATCCGCCAGGTCCGCGCGACCTGGTGACGCGGGCCCCGCGTGCGGAGCCCGCGTCGTGAGCCGCGTCAGGCGGCGCTGCGGGCGCGCCTGTAGAGCACGGCGCCACCCAGCAGCAGGCCGCCTGCGATCGGGAGGCCGGCGGTGAGGACGTCACCGCCGCCGGTGGCGGCGAGAACGGCCGGCCCCGACGGGGCGGGGGCGGCGACGCTCGCGCCGGGCCCCTGAGCGGGGTGCGTGACGGGCGTGACAGAGCCCGGGGCCGGGCTGGTGTCCGTACCCGGGGTAACGGGCTTGGCCGGCGTGTGACCACCGGGCGTGCCCGGGTGATCGGGGTGGTCGTCGCACGGTTCGTCGCCGCCGCCTCCCGGGTTTCCGGGGTGGCCGGGAGTACCGGGGTGATCCGGAGTGCCGGGGTGACCGGGGTTGCCCGGAGTGCCGGGGTGATCCGGAGTGCCCGGGTTACCCGGGTTACCCGGAGTGCCCGGGTTGCCGGGCTGGTCGGGCTTCCCCGGCTTGCCCCCGTGGTCCCCACCGTTGGAACAGTGGTTCCCGAAGGCCGGGTTCAGCAGGCCGATGACGCTGACCGTGTTGCCGCACACGTTCACCGGCGCGTCCACGGGAGCCTGGACGTTGTTCCCGGACAGCACGCCCGGGGAATTCGCGGCCTGGCCGGAGGCTCCGGAGTCCGCGTGTGCGTAGCCCCCCCCCATCGCGAGGACACCCCCCGCGGCCGCCATCGTGATCAGCGTCTTCCTGGTGACCTGTACTGGTCGTCGCATTGTGAACTCGTCCCCTGGTGTGTGCGTCGGTGCTCCGGCTCCCCTGCCGGATGCGCCGAAGATGATCGATCGGGCCGGAAAGCCCAGCGGCCCCGGAACGCTGGAACGCGCTCCGGGGCCAAAGACTTCAGACGCGTCAGGCGTTGACGCAGGTGTTGCCGAAGGCCGGGTTCAGCAGCCCGATGATGTTGACCGTGTTGCCGCAGACGTTCACGGGGATGTGAACCGGCACCTGGACGACGTTGCCGGACAGGACACCCGGGGAGCCGATGGCCGCACCCTGGGCGCCCGCGTCGGCGACAGCCAGACCCGCACCCGCGAGAACCAGGCCACCGGTGGCAGCCGCAGCGGCGACAACCTTCTTGATCATTGTTCCTCCTAGTAGGCAATTGCGGTCCCAGCCGCGGACCGCACCACCTGTAACGAGGAGGGATCACCGGGGCTACGAGCGTATGAGCGCATTCACTCTTCCCAGTGGTCTGCGCACACTTCTGCGATTCCCGGACGTTGTCTCTCAGGCGTTGTCGATGAACCGGTCGAGAACCCGGACGCCGAACTTCAGCCCGTCGACCGGAACCCGCTCGTCCACGCCGTGGAACATGCCCGCGAAGTCCAGCTCCGGCGGCAGCTGCAGCGGCGCGAAGCCGAAGCAGCGGATGCCGAGGTCGTCGAAGGACTTGGCGTCCGTACCGCCCGAGAGCATGTACGGGACGGCCCGCGCGATCGGGTCCTCGGCCTTCAGGGCGCCCTGCATCGCGTCGACGAGCCGGCCGTCGAAGTCCGTCTCCAGGGCCTTGTCCCCGTGCACGTCCTCCCGCTTGACCCGGGGGCCGAGGATGCGGTCGAGGTCGGCGAAGAACTCGTCCTCGTAGCCCGGCAGGAAGCGGCCGTCGACATGCGCCGTCGCCTGGCCGGGAATGACGTTGACCTTGTAGCCGGCGCCGAGCATCGTCGGGGCGGCGGAGTTGCGCAGCGTCGCGCCGACCATCTTGGCGATACCGCCGAGCTTCGCGAGCGTGGCGTCCATGTTGTCCGGGTCCAGCGGGGTCCCGAGCGCGTCCGAGAGCTCGTCCAGGAAGCTCCGTACGGTCTTGGTCACGCGCACCGGCCACTGGTGGCGCCCGAGCCGCCCCACGGCCTCGCACAGCTCCGTGATGGCGTTGTCGTTGTTGGTCATGGAGCCGTGGCCCGCGGTGCCCTCCACCGTGAGCCGCATCCAGTGCATGCCCTTCTGGGCGGTCTCCACGAGGTAGAGCCGCAGGTTCTCGTTCACCGTGAAGGAGAAGCCGCCGACCTCGCCGATCGCCTCGGTGACGCCCTCGAAGAGCCCCGGGTGCTTGTCGACGAGGTGCCGTGCCCCGTAGATGCCGCCGGCCTCCTCGTCGGCGAGGAAGGCGAGCACGATGTCGCGCGGGGGCTTGCGGCCGCTGCGCATGCGGTCGCGTACGACGGCCAGCGTCATCGCGTCCATGTCCTTCATGTCGACGGCGCCGCGGCCCCACACGCAGCCGTCGGCGATCTCGCCGGCGAAGGGGTCGTACGTCCAGTCGGCGGCATTGGCCGGGACCACGTCGGTGTGCCCGTGGATCAGGAGCGCGGGCCGGGAGGGGTCCTCCCCCTCGATGCGCGCCACGGTCGAGGCGCGTCCCTTGTGGGACTCGAAGACCTGCGGCTCCAGCCCGACCTCGGCGAGCTTCTCGGCCACCCACTCGGCCGCCTTGCGTTCGCCCGGTCCCGAGTGGTCCCCGTAGTTGCTGGTGTCGATCCGGATGAGGTCCCGGCAGAGGTCGACGACCTCGTCCTCGCCGGAGACGGTCCTGCCCGCGCTCGACTCGCTCACGCTGCTTCCTCCCACTGATCGGTACCGAACTGCCTCCATCCTCCCGCTCGGGACCGTTCTGCCCAAGGGCACTCCCTGGCCAGGAGGGGGTGTGATCGGGGACCCCGGAATGTTTGGTAATGTTTTCCACGTCGGAACGGCCCGCGAGGGACGCGAGACAGACACCTTGTCCGGGTGGCGGAATGGCAGACGCGCTAGCTTGAGGTGCTAGTGCCCTTTATCGGGCGTGGGGGTTCAAGTCCCCCCTCGGACACAAAAGAAGGACCCCGCTTCGGCGGGGTCCTTTTCGTTGTCCCGGAGGTGCGGACGCCGAAACCGCTCACGGGGCCCCGAGCGCGGGGGCCCCGTGAGCGGGCGGGGCGGTCAGTCGCGGGCTGCGGCGAGTTCCGCCACGCGGCCGCGGACCACGAACCAGCCGCCGACCAGGGCGGCGGCGATGGCCGGGACGAACATGACCGTGGTGCGGCCCACGCCGCCGTCGCACCACATCAGGACCAGGACCGTGAGCAGGAAGGCCAGGGTCACGAGCTGGGTGTACGGGGCCCAGGGCAGGCGGTAGGCGGGGCGTTCGACGCGGCCCTGCTTGGCGCGGCGCCAGAAGTGGAGCGAGCAGATCATGACCATCGCCCAGGTGCCGAGGATGCCGAGCGAGGCGAAGTTCAGGACGATCTCGAAGGCCTCCTCCTCCATGAAGTAGTTCAGGCCGACGCCGGCGACGCCGAAGGCGGCGGTGAACAGGACGCCGCCGTAGGGGACCTTGCCCTTGTTCATGAGG
The DNA here is from genome assembly GCF_052871255.1 of Streptomyces sp. LARHCF249. NCBI lineage: Bacteria > Bacillati > Actinomycetota > Actinomycetes > Kitasatosporales > Streptomycetaceae > Streptomyces > Streptomyces sp. LARHCF249. The sequence goes on along the minus strand of NZ_JBIXJQ010000018.1, from coordinate 114,222 downwards.
CCGGTGAACCGGGGGGCGGAGCCGGACAGGGCCATCGAGCGCAGGATGCGGCCGGTGGAGTAGAGGCCGGAGTTCAGGCTGGAGAGGGCCGCCGTCAGCACGACCAGGTTCATGATGCCCGCGGCGCCGGGGATGCCGAGCTTGTCGAAGACCGTGACGAAGGGGCTCTGGTCCGAGGAGTACGCCGTGTAGGGCAGGAGCAGGGCGAGCAGGACCACGGAGCCGACGTAGAAGAGGCCCACGCGCCACATGATCGAGTTGATCGCCTTCGGCATGATCTTCTCGGGGTTCTCGGTCTCGCCGGCGGCGACGCCGCAGAGTTCGACGGAGGCGTACGCGAAGACCACGCCCTGGATGACCAGGAGCATCGGCAGGACGCCGGACGGGAAGATGCCGCCGTTGTCGGTGATGGTGGACAGGCCCGGGGTGTGGCCGCCGATCTCGTGGCTGGTGGCCACGAGCCAGATGCCGACGATCAGGAAGACGACCAGGGCCGCGACCTTGACCAGGGAGAACCAGAACTCCATCTCGCCGAAGTACTTCACCGAGATCAGGTTCGCGGTGAGGACGACGGCGAGGGCGATGAAGGCGAGGACCCACTGGGGGACGTCGGTGAACAGCGACCAGAAGTGGGCGTAGGTCGCGGCGGCGGTGATGTCGGCCACCGTGGTCGTGGACCAGTTGAGGAAGTAGAGCCAGCCCGCCGTGTAGGCGCCCTTCTCGCCCATGAACTCGCGCGCGTACGAGACGAAGGCGCCGGAGGAGGGGCGGTAGAGCACGAGCTCGCCGAGGGCTCGGACGACGAAGAAGGCGAAGACGCCGCAGACCGCGTAGGCGATCGCCAGGGAGGGCCCGGCTCCGGCGAGGCGGCCGCCGGCGCCGAGGAACAGGCCGGTGCCTATCGCTCCGCCGATCGCGATCATGTTGATGTGGCGGGACTTGAGGTCCTTGCTGTAGCCCTCGTCACCGGCGTCGACGTGGCGGGAAGACGCCGGGGCGGGGGCCTCGGTCAAGGTGCGGTCACTCATGGATGACTTCGCCTTCGTGGGGGTCGGACAGGCAGGCCCGGACCGCCGCGCAGGGGAGCTGGGTGGTGTCCCCTGTGCAGCGGTTCGGTCGTTTTGATCGCCCCAGGAGACCATGGGGGTCCGCCACCCGCCAAAATCAGCCCCAGCGCATCAAAGCCCCCGACGACCTTGGAAAGGGGTGTCGGGGGCTTCGCGAAGGCTGGAAAGCCAGGTAGTGGGTCAGTCTCTGGAGGTGGCCTCTGCCGCCTGGTCGAGGCGGAAGGCCTCGTTGCCCAGGCCGATGCGGGCGTGCACCTCGGGGCGGCTGCGGCGCAGGAGGGCCCCGTAGAGCAGCCCGGTCACGACGGCGGCGCCGATGATGCCCGGCAGCACCCAGCTGAGGGCGGAGCCCTCCGCGGCGCCGACCAGGACGCCGAAGTCCTTGACGGTGTAGACGGCGATGGCGAGCAGCGCGAGTCCGGCGGCGCCCGCCGCGACGAGCCGCCAGACCTGGGCGCCGGCGGTGCCGCGGCGGACGAAGAAGGCGATGACGGCGAAGGAGGCGGCGGCCATGAGGAGGGTCACGCCGAGAGCGCCCACGCTGCCCATCCAGGTGAACAGGTGGAGCACGGGGGCGGTGGGGTCGCCGGTCGGCAGGTCGTCGGTGACGGCGAAGGCGATCACGACGAGGGTGGCGATGCCGGTCTGGAGGAGGGAGCCGGTGGCGGGGGCGCCGGTGCCCGAGTTGGTCCGGCCGAAGGCGGCCGGGAGCAGGCCCTCGCGGCCCATGGCGAAGGCGTAGCGGGCGACCACGTTGTGGAAGCTGAGCATGGCCGCGAACATGCCGGTCACGAAGAGGACGTGCAGGACGTCGGTGAAGGTGGCGCCGAGGCGGGACTCGGTGAGCTGGAAGAGCAGGCCGGGGCCGGCTTCGGCGGAGGTCTTGACGACCTCGGCGGGGCCGGTGGCGACGGTGAGGGCCCAGGCGCTCAGGGCGAAGAACAGGGCGACGAAGCCGACGGCGAGGAACATCACCCGGGAGACGACGATGTGCGGCTTGCTGGTCTCCTCGGCGTACACCGGGGACTGCTCGAAGCCGACGAAGGCGGCGATGCAGAAGCACAGGGCGGTGCCGAGGCCGGGTCCGGTGAGGGTCTCCGGGTTGAAGGCGCTGAGCGAGAGGCCTTCCGGGCCGGGCTTGGCGAGGGCGGCGAGGTCGAAGACGACGACGAGGGCGCACTCGATGAGGAGCAGGACGCCGAGGACCTTGGCGTTGAGGTCGATCTTCAGCCAGCCGAGTGCGCCGGTGGCGGCGACGGCGAGCAGGGCCGGGATCCACCAGGCGAGCTCGATCCCGAGGTAGGTGGCGAAGAGCCCGGATATCTCGAAGCCGAGGATGCCGTAGACGCCGACCTGCATGGCGCTGTACGCGACGAGGGCGACCAGGGAGGCTCCGGCGCCCGCGGTGGGGCCGAGGCCGCGGGCGATGTAGGCGTAGAAGGCGCCGGCGTTGTGGACGTGCCGGCTCATCTCGGCGTAGCCGATGCTGAAGAGCGCGAGGACGATGCCGAGGATGACGAAGAGCAGCGGCTGGCCCACGACGCCCATGACGCCGAAGGTGGTGGGCATCACACCGGCGACCACCATGAGGGGGGCGCTGGCGGCGAGTACGGAGAGCAGCAGGCCGGCGGTGCCGAGGCGGTCGGCGCGCAGGGCGCGGTCCTGGCCCTTGTACGTGCGGATCTCGGCCGGGTCCTGGAGCGTGGTGGATCTGCCCGTCGGCATGGCGGGTCCGTCCTTTCGTGTGGGCTGGGGGTCGTCCGTGGGTGGTCCGGGGCTGGTCCCGGGGTGGTCCGGGGGCTGTCCCGGGGCGGTCCGGGCCGGTCGGCGGTCAGGCGGTGCCGAGCGCGGCGCGGCGCGCGGCGAGGAAGGCCTTGTGCGGGTCGAGGTCCGGGTAGGACCACGGCGCGGGGGTGGCGTGGCTGCCGATCCGGTGGAACAGGGCGGCGGCCTCGGCGGGGCGGCCCTCGCAGAGCTTGGCGTGGGCGAGGAAGTTGAGGTCGACGCGGTTGCGGGGGTGGTCCTCGCGCTCCCACTCCAGCCACCAGTCGAAGGCGGAGCGCAGCACCTGGCGGGCGCGGCGGCCGGACCAGTGCTGGGCGGCGTTGCTGAAGGTGTGCCCGTGCGTGGCGGCGAGCACCCGGTAGCGCTCGGCGTGCGCGATGACGGGGAGCACGGCGAGCGGGGAGTCGGCCGGGGACTCCTCGGCGGCCCAGGCGGCGAAGTCGTAGACCTCGTGGAGCGGGTCGTGGCCGGAGGCGGGGGTGCGCTCGGCCAGTCTGGCGACCATCAGGTGGTGGGCGTGGTGGTGCTCGCGGTGGCGGGCGCGGACCTGGTCGAAGTGGCGGCTGAACTCCTCTTCGGTGCCGAAGGCCCGGGAGAGGAGGAGCAGGGCGAGCCAGGGGGTGGGGTCGGCGGGGAGCAGGACGGCGGCACGGCGGCAGGCCTCCTCGGCCGCGGCCGGGGTGCCCTTGCGGCGCAGGGCGGTGAAGACGGCGGCGCAGGCGAGGAGGGTGGCGGCGTCGGCGCTCTCGGGTTCGGCGAGCAGCCATTCGCGGGCCCAGGCGGTGGCCGCCGGGGTCTCGGCGAGGACGACGATGCGGTGGCCGCGGCGGTCCCAATCGTCGCCGGTGCCGACCAGGAGGGACCGGGCCTTGGCCCACCGCCCCTGGGTGAACTGGGTGCGCACGTCGACGAGTTCGGCGTCACAGAGGGCGGGATCGAAGAGCTGGGCGTCCCGCTTGCGGGCGCGGCCGAGGGGCGGCGGAGGCGGGGACATCCGCGGGTTTCCCTCCAGGGCGCGGGCGGACGAGGGGTGCTGATGAGCGGTGGCCGGAAACGTGCATGATGCACGGGGGTGGTGCGGCCGTGTGGTGTGCGGATCCTGCCGGTGAGCGAACCGGTGATCACTGACAGCAAAGCGGTACGCACAGCTCCGAGTCAAGGTCCAGTCCACTGCGTGGCGGGTTTCAACTGCTGCGGCGATGGTGTGAGTTGGGCTGGTTGACCCGGTTCTGAGGCATCGGCACGGCACCGTAGGGTGGCGCCATGGCTGCATACGATGATCTTCCGCCGTATCTGATGGCGTTTCCCGGTCCCCTGCGCGATCAGCTGGTCGCGGCCGTCCTGAGCGGGGCGAAGACCAGCACCACGGGCCTGCTCGCCGCGTACGAGGCGGAGGCCGAGCCTTTGCCGGAGCCCGGCGCCCGGTGCCTGCTGGTCGACTCCGAGGAGCAGGGGGTGGCGGTGGTGGAGGTGACGGCCGTGGACGTGCTGCGGCTCGCCGACGTCGGGCTGCAGCACGCGCTCGACGAGGGCGAGGGGTTCGCGTCGGTGGCCGAATGGCGTACGGCACACGAGGCGTTCTGGCACGGCGAGCCGATGCGCGCGGTGCTCGGTGACCCGGGATTCACGGTCGACGACGACACCCTGGTCGTCGCGGAGCGTTTGCGGGTCACCGAGCGGCTGGCCTGACGCCCTTCCAGGGTGCGCGGCCCACCGTACCGACCGGCCATCGCACCGCGTCAGCGGGCGCCGGGACCGCGTCAGCGGGCGCCGGGACCGTGTCAGCGGGCCGCCGGGACCGCGCAGGCCGGCCGCCCGGGCCCCGTCAGCCGACCGCCCGGGCGGCCGCCCGCCCCGCCGCCCGGCCCGAGAAGAGGCAGCCGCCCAGGAAGGTGCCCTCCAGGGCCCGGTAGCCGTGCACCCCGCCGCCGCCGAAGCCGGCCGCCTCGCCCGCCGCATAGACGCCGGGCAGCGGCTCGCCGTCCGCCGTCAGGACGCGCGACGAGAGGTCGGTCTCCAGCCCGCCCAGGGACTTGCGGGTCAGGACCGACAGCCGTACGGCGATCAGCGGCCCGGCCCCGGGGTCCAGGATCCGGTGCGGCGCGGCCGTGCGGATCAGCTTGTCACCGAGGTACTTGCGGGCCCCGTGGATGGCCGTCACCTGGAGGTCCTTGCTGAACGGATTGGCGATCTCCCGGTCCCGGGCGGTGATCACGCGGCGCAGTTCGGCCTCGTCGATCAGGTTCTCCTTGGTGACGGCGTTCATCCCGCGCACCAGGGCGGACAGGTCCCGCTCGACGACGAAGTCGGCGCCGTTGTCCATGAAGGCCTTGACCGGCGCCGGGACGGCCTGGCGGGCGCGGTTGATGACGTCGCGGACGGACTTGCCGGTGAGGTCGGGGTTCTGCTCGGATCCGGAGAGGGCGAACTCCTTGCCGATGATGCGCTGGTTGAGGACGAACCAGGTGTGGTCGTGCCCGGTCTTCATGATGTGGTCGAGGGTGCCGAGGGTGTCGAAGCCCGGGAAGAGCGGTACGGGCAGCCGCCGGCCCGTCGCGTCCAGCCAGAGCGAGGAGGGGCCGGGCAGGATGCGGATGCCGTGCTTGGACCAGATCGGCTCCCAGTTCGCGATGCCCTCGGTGTAGTGCCACATCCGGTCCTTGTTGATGTGGCTGGCGCCCGCCTCCTCGGCGATCCCGAGCATCAGGCCGTCCACGTGCGCGGGGACCCCGGAGAGCATCCGCTCGGGCGGGGTGCCGAGCCGGGCGGGCCACTGCGCGCGTACGAGGTCGTGGTTGCCGCCGATGCCGCCGCTGGTCACGATCACGGCCTGGGCCCGCAGGGAGAAGGCCCCGGTGGTCCCGCGGCTGCTCGCGGCGCCCCGTACGGCGTCGGAGGGCTCCAGGATCTCGCCGGTCACGGTGTCGACCGCGCCCGCGGTGCGGGAGAGCCCGGTCACCCGGTGACGGAACCTCAGCTCGACCAGGCCGCGGGCCACACCGGCCCGGACCCGGCGCTCGAAGGGTTCCACCAGGCCGGGGCCGGTGCCCCAGGTGATGTGGAAGCGGGGGACGGAGTTGCCGTGGCCCTCGGCGTCGTAGCCGCCGCGCTCGGCCCAGCCGACCACCGGGAAGAAGCGGACGCCCTGCGCGTGCAGCCAGGGGCGCTTCTCACCCGCGGCGAAGTCCACGTACGCCTCGGCCCAGCGGCGCGGCCAGCCGTCCTCCGCGCGGTCGAACCCGGCGGTGCCGAGCCAGTCCTGGAGGGCGAGGTCCCGGCTGTCCTTGATCCGCATGCGGCGCTGCTCGGGCGAGTCCACGAGGAACAGCCCGCCGAAGGACCAGTGGGCCTGGCCGCCGATGGACTGCTCGGGCTCCTGGTCGAGCAGGATCACCTTCCGGCCCGCGTCGACGAGTTCGGCGGTGGCCGCGAGCCCGGCCAGCCCGGCCCCGATCACGATCACGTCTGCGTCGTACGTCATGCGTATACCCGTCCTCCGTCGGTGGTGGGGCAGATCCTTGGCTACGGAGCGGTAACCAGTCAACAGCGGTGGTTGGATGAACCGTGTGAGTGCCGCTGATGAAGTACTGGACGTGGTGGACCGGGACGACAGGGTCGTCGGACAGGCTCCGCGGGGCGAGGTGTACGCGCGGGGGCTGATCCACCGCTGCGTGTTCGTGCAGGCCGCGGACGCGCGGGGGCGGATCTTCGTCCATCGGCGCACGGCGTCGAAGCTGGTGTTCCCCTCGCACTACGACATGTTCGTGGGCGGGGTGCTGGGCGCCGGGGAGGGCTACGCGCGGGCCGCGCTGCGGGAGGCCGAGGAGGAACTGGGGGTGACCGGGCTGCCGCAGCCGGTACCGCTGTTCAAGTTCCTGTACGAGGGCCCGGGCGGGGCCTGGTGGTCGTACGTGCACGAGGTGCGGTGCGAGCTGCCAGTGGCTCCGCAGGAGTCGGAGGTGGACTGGCACACCTTCCTCCCGCCGCAGGAGCTGGACCGGCGCGTGGCCGACGGGGAGTGGGCCTGGGTGCCGGACGGGCTGGAGGCGTACCGGCGGCTGCGGGAGTTCCGCCGTAGATTGCCCCTGTGATCGACTTCGTCAAAGACGTCCGCCTCTGGTTCGCGCCGCAGGGCCTCCAGGACGAGGGCGAGACCCCCGACTACCGCTTCTCGCTGGCCAACGAGCGGACCTTCCTCGCCTGGATCCGGACGGCGCTGGCCCTGGTGGGCGGCGGTTTCGCCGTCGACCAGTTCCTGCCGGACCTGCGGTGGGGGGTGCGGGTCGGGATGGCCTTCGCGCTGCTCGCGGTGGGCGCGGCGTGTGCGCTGCGGGCGGTCAACCACTGGATGCGGTGCGAGCGGGCGATGCGGCGGGGCGAGGACCTGCCGGTGTCGCGGTTCCCGGTGGTGCTGAGCATGGGGGTCGGACTGGTCGCGGTGGCGATGGTGGTGGTCGTGGCGCTGGGCTGGACGTCGGGGCGGTGAGCCCGTCCCGGGACGGCGAGGTGCGCGACGCGGGACTGCAGCCCGAACGGACCCGGCTGGCGTGGCGGCGTACGACGCTGGCCTCCGCGGTGGTGGCGGTGCTCGCGCTGCGGCAGGCGCTGCGCGGGGCCGGGCGGCCGCCGGAGGTGGCCGGAGCCGCGGTGATCGCGCTGGTCTGGGTGGCGTTCCTGTGGGTGGCGCACCGGCGGATCCGGGCACTGGCGGCGGGCCGGCCGCCGGAGCTCGCGCCGCGCGCGGCCCTGGCGGTGGTGGCCTGCACGATGGCACTGGCGGCGTTCGCGATGGCCATGATCGTCTGAGCTGACGGTCGGACGGTCCGGTTTCCCCGCGCCGTCCGGACACCAACCGGACAGAACGGGCGATCCTGGATGATCCGCACTAGCCTCGGCCCCATGACGACTCAGCACCTGGAACACCCGACGCACGCGCACACCCACGGCCCCGACTGCGGGCACCAGGCCGTCGCACACGGCGACCACGTCGACTACGCGCACGACGGCCATCTGCACCGGGAGCACTCCGGGCACTGGGACGAGTGCGAGAGCAGCGGGCACACGGCCCACGACGGCCACAGCCACGTGCACGGATCGGACTGCGGGCACGCGGCGGTCCGGCACGGGGACCACGTGGACTACGCGCACGACGGACACCGGCACGCCGAGCACGACGGGCACTACGACGACCACTGATGCGCCGGGCTGCTGACGTACGCGACCGCCGGCGCACGCGCCGCTGACGCACGCGCCGCTGACTGGAAATTCACGCAGGAGCGAACCCGCCCTCCCCCGGAGCCGCGACGGCTGGCAGGATGCCGACCGCCCGTCAAAGCGACCCGGGGAGAGCGCAGATGACCGTCGACAGGCCGTACCTCGTCGAGCCCGCACCGGGGGTGTACGCGTACGTCCAGCCGGACGGCGGCTGGTGCCTCAACAACGCCGGCTTCGTCAGCGACGGCGGCCGGACCCTGCTCGTCGACACCGCCGCCACCGAGCGGCGGGCCCTGGCCCTGCGCGAGGCGGTGACGGCGGCCGGGGTGCCGCTCCCCCGCACCGTCGTGAACACCCACCACCACGGCGACCACACCTACGGCAACGGCGTGTTCACCCCCGGGGCGCTGGTGCTCGGGCACGACAACGCGCGGACCGAACAGCTCGCCGCCGGGCACCAGCTGGAGATGATCTGGCCCGCGACCGACTTCGGCGCGATAGAGATCACCGCGCCCGACATGACCTACAGCGACCGGATGACCCTGCACGTCGGCGGGACGGAGGTGCGGGTGATCCACCCGGGCGTCGCGCACACCACCGGCGACTCGATCGTGTGGCTGCCCCGGCAGCGGGTCGTGTTCACCGGGGACCTGGTCTTCGCCGAGGGCACGCCCTTCCTCGCGATGGGCTCCCTGGCCGGCTCGCTGCGGGCGCTGGAGCTGCTGCGCTCCCTGGAAGCGGAGACCGTCGTACCGGGACACGGGCCGCTGACCGACGCCTCGGCCTACGAGGCCACCGGGCGCTACCTGCGGTTCGTGGCCGAGCTGGCCCGGGAGGGGCGGGCGGAGGGCCTGACCCCGCTGGAGACGGCCCGCCGGGCCGATCTCGGCGAGTTCGCGGCGTGGCGGGAGAGCGAACGGCTGGTGGCGAACCTGCACCGGGCCTACGCGGAGCTGGCCGGGGAACCGGAGGGTGCCGCTCTGGACATCCTGGCGGTCCTGCAGGACATGACGGTGATGAACGGCGGGACGCCGATCCTCTGCCACGCCTGATCCCGCCCGACACGACTTCTTCGGCAGGCGCTCTGGACTACATACCGACTGGTCGGCATGATGGCTTCCGATCCGAGTGAACAGTCACCGTCTGACTCCGTACGGAGGTGCCACCCATGACCCCAGCCCCGGACGATCCGCGAGGCCTCGATCTGGAACGGCTGCGCGGCCATCTCGACACCGCGCGGCCCGGGCTCGTGGCCGGGGCGCTGAGCGGCCGGCTGATCGAAGGGGGCCGGTCGAACCTCACGTACGAGGTGACCGACGGCTCCGCCCGCTGGGTGGTGCGCCGCCCCCCGCTCGGCCACGTCCTGGACACGGCGCACGACATGCGGCGTGAGCACCGGGTGATCGCGGCCCTGCACGGGACGGCCGTGCCGGTGCCCGAGCCGGTGCTGCTGTGCGAGGACGAGTCGGTGCTCGGCGCGCCGTTCTACGTCATGGAGTACGTGGAGGGGGTGCCCTACCGCACGGCGGGCGAGCTCGCCGCGCTCGGCCCCGAGCGCACCCGGCGGGCGGTGCTCGGCCTGGTGGACACGCTGGTCGACCTGCACGCGGTGGACCCCGGGGCCGTCGGCCTGGGCGACTTCGGCCGCCCCGAGGGCTTCCTGGACCGGCAGCTGCGCCGCTGGGGCAAGCAGCTCGCGGCCTCCCGGGGGCGGGAGCTCGCCGGGATCGAGGAGCTGCACGGCGCGCTCGGCCGGACCCTGCCCGGCTCCCCCGCGCCGACCGTCGTGCACGGGGACTTCCGACTGGACAACGTACTGATCGGCGGTCCGGACGACAGGATCCGGGCGGTGCTGGACTGGGAGATGTCCACACTGGGCGATCCGCTGACCGACCTCGGGCTGCTGGTGATGTACAGCTCCGACCTGGGCCTGCCTGAATCTCCGGTCAGCACCACCAGCGGGGCGCCGGGGCATCCGACGCCCGCAGAGCTGGTCGAACGGTACGCGGCCCGTTCCGGCCGGGACACCGGCGCGATCGCCTGGTACACGGCCTTCGCCTGGTTCAAGCTCGCGGTGATCCTCGAGGGGATCCACTACCGCTACACGCTCGGGCAGACCGTCGGCGCGGGCTTCGACCGGATCGGCGAGCTGGTCCCGGTCTTCATCGAGCACGGTCTGACCACCCTCCAGGCCCCCCACACCTTTCAGAACCGCCACGAAGGCTGAGGCACGCAACCCATGGACTTCGCATTCGACCCCCGGACCGAGGAACTCCGCGAGCGGCTGCTCGCGTTCATGGAGGAGTACGTCTACCCGGCGGAGCCCGTCGCCGCCGAGCAGCGCGCGCGGCTGGCCTCGCCCTGGGACACCCCGGCCGTCTTCGGTGAACTGAAGGCCGAGGCACGCCGCCAGGGCCTGTGGAACCTCTTCCTTCCGGACTCCGGGTACGGCGCCGGGCTGACCAACCTCCAGTACGCCCCGCTCGCCGAGATCACCGGCCGCAGCCCGCACCTGGCCCCGATGGCGACCAACTGCGCGGCCCCGGACACCGGGAACATGGAGCTGCTCGCCCAGTTCGGCAGCGAGGACCACAAGAAGCAGTGGCTGGAGCCCCTGCTGGCCGGGGAGATCCGCTCCGCGTTCGCGATGACCGAGCCGGAGGTGGCGTCCTCGGACGCGACCAACGTCGAGACGCGGATCGAGCGTGTGGGTGGCGGGGCCGACGAGTACACGGTCACCGGGCGCAAGTGGTTCATCTCCGGGGCGATGAACCCCGACTGCAAGATCTTCATCGTGATGGGCAAGACCGACCCGGAAGGCGCCGATCCGCGCCGCCAGCAGTCGATGATCCTGGTGCCGCGCGACACCCCGGGGGTCGAGGTCCGCCGGGCCATGACGGTGTACGGGTACGAGGACCACGACCACGGCGGGCACGCCGAGGTGGTCTTCGACGGGGCGCGGGTCCCGGCCGCGAACCTGATCGGCGGGGAGGGCACCGGCTTCGCCATCGCCCAGGCCCGGCTCGGGCCGGGCCGTATCCACCACTGCATGCGGCTGATCGGCATGGCGGAGCGGGCGATCGAGCTGATGTGCCGGCGCGCCGTGGAGCGTACGGCCTTCGGCAAGCCGCTGGCCGCCCAGGGGGTCGTACAGAACTGGATCGCGGACGCCCGGGTGACCGTGGAGCAGTTGCGGCTGCTGGTGCTGAAGACGGCCTGGCTGATGGACACGGTCGGGAACCGGGGCGCGCACACCGAGATCCAGGCCATCAAGATCGCGACCCCGCGGGCGGTGGTGCGGATCCTCGACGACGCGGTGCAGCTGCACGGCGCGGGCGGGGTGAGCCAGGACTTCCCGCTCGCCGAGCTGTGGGCCGCGGCGCGGACGCTGCGGCTGGCGGACGGGCCGGACGAGGTGCACCAGCGGTCGCTGGCACGGCGCGAGCTGAAGCAGTACATGTAGCGCCGGGAGGCAGGCGCCGCACCCGTACGGGTGCGGCGCCTGCGGGAGCCGCCCCCGGGGCTGCGGACCTAGGGACGCAGTGCGCGCAGCAGCAGGTCGGCGAGGTGATCGGCGACCTGCTGCGGGGTGAGCGGCCCGTCCGCGCGGTACCAGGTCGACAGGTGGTGCACGGAGCCGAAGTGGTAGTCGACCACCAGGTCGGCGGGGGTGGCGTCGGAGAACACGCCGGTGCGCTGGCCCTCCTCGATCAGCGCCCGGAAGCGCTCGTGGTAGCGCCGGCGCTCCGCCCGCACCTGCTTGAACTTCTCCGGGCTGAGCTGGTGCATCGACCGGAAGAAGATCATCGCGTCGTCGAGGTTCTCGATGGTGGTGACCACCACGTCGGCGGCGGCCGCCCGCAGCCGGTCCTCGACCGGTGCGTCGGATCCGGCCACCGCGTCGAGGCGCTGCTGCTGCCGGCGCAGCATGCGCGCGTACACCTCGTGCAGCAGGTCGTCCTTGGACCCGAAGTAGTGGTAGAGCGCACCCTTGGTGACCCCGGCCGCCTCGACGATCTCCTGTACGGAGGTGCGGTCGTAGCCGCGCTCGGCGAACAGCCGGGTGGCGACGGCCAGTAGCCGCTGCGGTACCGGGGCCTCGTGCGTGCCTTCGGGTTCCGTGGTCCTGGCAGCCATGGCGCCGACCTTCCCTTCCCAATCCAGCTGTACGACCATCCGACTGTTTTCAGCCGCGATCGCGCAGTTCCCGTCGCAGGATCTTGCCACTGGTGGTCTTCGGCAGGACAGGCAGGATCTCCACCTGGCGGGGGTACTTGTAGGCGGCGATGCGCTCGGCGCAGTAGGCGGACAGCTCGGCAGGCTCCGCGCGGGCGCCGGGGCGGAGGCTGACGTACGCCTTCACGCTCTCCCCGCGGTAGGGGTCGGGGACGCCCACCACGGCCGCCTCGCGGACCGCCGGGTGGGTGTAGAGCACGTCCTCGACCTCGCGCGGCCACACCTTGAAACCGGAGGCGTTGATCATGTCCTTCTTGCGGTCGACGACGTAGAGCCAGCCGTCCGCGTCCATGAAACCGACGTCCCCGGTGCGCAGTTCGCCGTCCGGGAACGCCTTGGCGGTGTCGGCGGGCAGGCCCCAGTAGCCGGGCACGACCTGCGGGCCGCGGACGGCTATCTCACCGGTCTCGCCGAAGGGCACCTCGGCGCCCTGCTCGTCGAGGATGCGGACGACGGTGTCGGCGCCCGGGAGACCGACGGAGAGGGTGCCGGAGGCCGGGTCTACGGGGGCTTCGAGGTGCGGGGGGACGCTGGCGCAGGGGGCGGTGCACTCGGTGAGGCCGTAGCCGTTGCGCAGGTAGAAGCCGAAGGCGCGGCGCAGCCGTTCGACGAGCGCGGGCGGCAGCGGGGCTCCGCCGGAGGAGATCACCCGGAACGAGGCGAAGTGGTCCCGGGTGACCTCCGGGCGGGCGGCCAGGGCCATGAAGGCGGTGGCCGGGCCGACGGTGTAGGCGGGGCGGTGCTCCAGGAAGGCGTCGAGCACGACCGCGGCGTCGAAGCGGTGTGCGAGGACGAGGGTGCCGGCGTTGGCGAAGCAGGCGGCGAGCTCGCAGACCATGCCGGTGATGTGGAAGAGGGGCGCGAGCGCGAAGTAGGTGGCGCCCTCGGGGAGGGGGTGGGCGGTGACCTGGCGGACGGCGTTGTACGTGAGGGCGCCGTGCGGGTTCAGGGCGCCCTTGGGGGTGCCGCTGGTGCCGGAGGTGTAGCTGATGAGGGCGGTGTCGGCGGCGGTGAGGTGCGGGTCGGCCGGCGCGGGCCGGCCCTGGCGGGCCACGGTGGCGAGGTCTGCCGTGTGCCGTCCGGGCAGGGGGGCGGGCCCCGCGACCGACGGGGAGGACCGGGCCGGGCCGCCCCGGCGGACCGTGGTCGCCGCGTCGGCCGCGTCCCCGGCCGAAGGGCCCGGCGGGCCGAAGACCCGCGGGTCGTTCCTGGTCTGGAAGTCCAGGTCGGAGGCGGTCAGGACGGTCCGTACGGCCGTGCCCTCGACGGCCTCGCGGAGGTACGCCGACCACGCGCGGCCGTCGCAGACCAGCGCGGCGGCCCCGGAGTCGCGCAGGATGTGCCCGACCTCGCCGGCCTTGTACATGGGGTTGAGCGGGACGACGACGGCCCCGGCCTTCCAGGCGGCGAGGACGGCCAGCACGAAGTGCGGGGTGTTCTGGAGCATGACGGCGACCCGGTCCCCGCGGCCGATGCCGCGCGACGCGAGGTGCCCGGCGACCGAGCCGGACAGCGCGTCGGCCTCGGCGTAGCCGGTGCGGCCGTCGAAGTAGGCGAGCGCGGTCCGCTCGGGGGCCCGGGCCACGGCCTCGCGGAAGGCGTGCAGCACCGTCGGCGGCGGGGTGACGGGCGCCCGCTGGGCCGGACTGAGCAGCGCGCGCCAGGGTTGGGCGGCGTACGGGGAGCTCACCGGGTCTCCCATGTCCGCTGGAGGTGGTTCATGCCGCTCAGCCAGCGGTCCGGGTCGGTGGCCCGGGCGGCGTAGAAGTCCGCGACCTCGGGGTGCGGGAGGATCAAGAACCGGCCCTTCTCCATGCCGTCGAACAGTGCGTCAGCAACCGCTTCCGGCTCGATCGCGGTCGGCGCGAGGACGAGCTCACCCGCCGATCCCGCGGCCGTCAGCATGTCGGTGCGCACGCCCTGCGGGCAGATGGCGTGGACCTGGACACCGCGGTGGCGGTAGGTCAGCGAGAGCCATTCGGCGAAGGCGAGCGCACCGTGCTTGGTGACACTGTACGGCGCCGCCCCGATCATGGTCAGCAGTCCGGCGGCGGAGACGGTGGACACGAAGCGGCCGCTCCCCCGCTCCAGCCAGTCCGGCAGGAGCAGCCGGGCCGCGCGGACGTGGGCCATGACGTTGGTGTCCCAGGCCGCCTCCCAGACGGCTTCGTCGGCGAACGCGTCGCCGCCGGAGGCCAGTCCGGCGTTGGCGCAGTACACGTCGATCCCGCCCCCGAGGGCCTCCCGGGCCTCGGCCGCGATCGCCGACGCGTCGCCGGGGACGGGGATCGCGCGGGCGCCGATCGCGCCCGCCACCGCGGCGGCCTTGGCGGGGTCGAGGTCGTTGACGACCACCGTGGCGCCCTCGGCGGCGAAGCGGTGGGCGAGGGCGGCGCCGATTCCTCCGCCCGCGCCGGTGACGACGACTCGCTGGTCCTGGTACGCGTTCGCGCTCACGGGGATCACCTTTCGGGGGACGGACGGCTGGGAACGGCGGCTGGGAACGGGCAGCCGGGGACGGGCGGCCGCGGATCGTGGGCATACTAACCAGTCGGTATGTCGGGGTGGAAGGGGCTTGCGCCCTAGCGTGGCCGGATGACTCTCTCGCGACGCGGGGTACTGGGACTGGCGGGGGCCATCGGTACGGCAGGGGCCGTGGGGGCTGCCGGGGCCGTAGGGGTTGCCGGGGCCGTCGGGGCGGACCGGCCGGCGGGCACGGCGGCCGGTCCGCGGGCGGCGCAGGTGCGGACCGGATTCGAGCGCCTCGCCGCGGACGGGTACGCCGAACTCGCCGGGCAGAAGGTCGGCGTGGTCACCAACCCGACCGGGATCACCGCCGACGCCCGCCACCTGGTCGACGTACTGCACGCGGACGACCGGGTGGACCTGGTCGCGGTGTTCGGCCCGGAGCACGGGTTCCGCGGGACGGCGCAGGCGGGCGGCTCCGAGGGGGCCTCCCGGGATCCCGCGACCGGGCTGCCGGTGTACGACACGTACGACAAGAGCGGGCAGCGGCTCGCGGACGTGTTCACGGCAGCCGGGATCGACACCGTCGTCTTCGACATCCAGGACGTCGGAGCGCGCTTCTACACCTACATCTGGACGCTCTACGACTGCATGCGCGCGGCCGCCCTCGCCGGCAAGGCCGTGGTGGTGCTGGACCGCCCCAACCCGGCGGGCGGCCGGCGGGCCGCGGGGCCGGTGCTGGAGCGGCCGTACGCGAGCTTCGTGGGCCGGGAGCCGATCGCGCTCGCGCACGGGATGACGGCGGCCGAGCTGGCGCTGCTCTTCAACGGCGAGTTCCTGTCCCGACTGCCTGAAAAATCAGTCAGGCTGCGCACGGTGGCGATGGCCGGATGGCGGCGGGATGCGTTCTTCGGCGGGATCGGGCTGCCCTGGGTGCCGCCCAGCCCGAACATGCCGACCCCCGACACGGCCCTCGCGTACGCCGGCACCTGTCTGTTCGAGGGGACGAACCTGTCCGAGGGCCGCGGCACGACCACCCCCTTCGAGGTGCTGGGCGCGGAGGGCGTCGACCGGCGGTGGGCGGAGGCGGCGAACGCGCTGGACCTGCCGGGGGTGTGGTTCCGGGAGGCGTACTTCACGCCGTCCTTCTCCAAGCACGTCGGGAAGGTGTGCGGCGGGGTGCGGCTGATCGTGCACGACCGGGAGGCCTTCGATCCGGTACGGGCGGGGATCGGGCTGCTGGTCACGGCCCGGCGGTCGTGGAGCGGCTTCGCCTGGCGCACGGACCACTGGATCGACAAGCTGACGGGCTCGGACCGGGTGCGGAAGCTCGTGGACGCGGGGGCCGGGGTGGACGAGATCGCCGGTGACTGGGCGGCGGGGCTCGCCCGGTTCGAGGCGGTGCGCGCGGAGTACCTGCTCTACGGATGAGCCGGTGGCGTCCGGGGTCTGGCCGGGCGGGCGGACCCGCAGGATGCTGGATCCACCGGGCGCACGGCGTGGAGGGGGACGTGTCATGGCGGACAGCGGAGCCGGGATCGGGATTGGGGCCGGGATCAGGGCCGGGGTCGCGGCCGGGGTCGCGGCCGGGATGGGGATCGGGGTGGGGCCGTACGCGGAGCTGACCTTCGACTCAGAGGGCGACGTGGACCGGGGCACACAGGCGGCGGTGGCCCGGATCGATGCCACGGACCTGCTGGTCTTCGCGCACGGCTGGAACAGCGACCGGTCCACGGCGACCCGGCTCTACGACCGCTTCTTCGCGCCCTTCCCCGGGCTGGTGGGGGCCGGGGTACGGCTGGGATACGTGGGCGTCGTGTGGCCCTCGATGCGCTTCTCCGACGAGCCGATCCCGGACTTCGAGGAGCCGGGCGCGCTCGCGGACCCCGGCTTCGGAGCCGCGCTTGGTCCCGGGACCCGTCAGGCGCTCGGGGAGTTCTGGCCCGGGCGGCAGGCGGAGCTGGACCGGGTGGCCGAACTGCTCGAGGAGCGGCCGGAGTCGGAGGCCGCCTTCATCGAGTTCGGGGCACTCGTACGGGAACTCGCGGGTGTGGACGTGGTGGACGGCGTTCCCGCGGTCGGCATGCCTTCGGCCGAGCCCGTGCCCGCCGTGTTCGCGGAGGACGTGCTGGAGGTCTGCCGGGCCCTGACCGACGCGCTGGTCGAGGCGGGAGCGCCGCCGGGGGACTCGCCTGGGCGGGGCCTCGCGTTCGGCGGCGGGCTTCGCCCGTTGTGGAGCGGCGCGAAGGAGCTGCTGCGGCAGGCCACGTACTACAAGATGAAGAAGCGCGCGGGTGTGGTCGGCGAGCGCGGCCTCGGCCCGGTCCTGGCCGACCTGGCGGCCCGTCGTCCGGGCCTGCGGATCCATCTGGTCGGGCACAGCTTCGGCGCGCGGCTGGTGTCCTTCGCGCTGCGTGCCGTACCCGACGGCGCCCGGTACGTGGCATCCCTGACCCTGCTTCAGGGAGCCTTCTCCCACTACGCGTTCTCGCAGCGGCTGCCGCACGACGGGAGCCGCGGCGGCGCCCTGGGCGGCCTGCAGCGCAAGGTCCACGGACCGGTGGTGGCCTGCCACTCCCCGCACGACACCTCCCTGCGGGTGTTCTACCCGCTGGCCTCCCGGATGGCGGGCGATTCGGCCGGACTGCTGGGCTTCGACGAACGCTGGGGCGCGATCGGGCACGACGGGGTGCAGGCCGTACCGGGTGCGCCCCGGCTGACCCTGGACACCGCCCTGCGCGAGGGGGTGCCCGCGACGGGCTGCGTCAGCGTGGACGCGGGCTCGGTGGTGCGGCGCGGCGGCGCTCCCTCGGGGGCGCACAGCGACATCTGCCACGAGGAGCTCGCCCGGCTGGTGGTGGTCGCGGGGCGCATGGGGCGCTGACTTCCGGCCATGTGCCACCCGCACGCCTCGACCGCCCCCGCATGCGCCCGGCACCCGCAGGGCATGTTGGGCACATCGGTGGAGGTGAAGGTGTGATGGCGGGATTCCGGAGTCTGGCCTACCAGGTGCGCGATGCGCGCAACGACCGGGCCCTGCGGCGCCATTCGCTGCGCCGCTGCCTGGAGCGGTTCGCTCCCTACGGGCACCGGGCCACGTGGTGGCACCTGTGCGACCGGCACGGGATCGCCCCCGAGGACCGGGGGGCCGACCCCCTGCGGCTGGTCGCCGCGCTGGAGGAGCTGGAGGACGCGCGGGCGGTCTGGCTGGAGTACGAGCGCCAGTTCGCGGAGCGGCGCCGGCGGGAGAAGCACCACGGGCTGCGCCGTCCGGAGTGGGCGTGGGGCGGGAGCGGGGACGCGGTGGTGCGGTGTGCGGATCCGGGCGTGCGGCCGGAGGGGGCGCTCGGCGAGGTGCTGCGACGGCTGGTGAGGGCGCTGGAGTCGGCGCCGGGGACGGCGTGCCCGGTCTGCGGTGAGGAGGAGCTGCGGTGGCCGGCCGCGCCCGCCGTCGGCGCCTGGGAGGGGGCGTGGGCCTGGGACGGTCCGGTGTGCGCGGGCTGCGGGATCGTGGTGCCGAGACCGGCGCTGGCGGACACCCCGACGGCGGGCGCGGCGTGAGGCCCGCGGCGCCCGCGCCGGGGGTGTCGCTGAACGGTGCCCGGAGCGCCGCCGACGGGGCGGCCGTGCCGATGTCGCCCCGGGACCTGGCGGAGGCGGCGCTGGCCGCGGTCGCCGCGGGGGCCGGGGAGGTACTGGTGAGTCCGCGGACCCCGTGCGGACGGCAGAGCCTGTCGCCGCGGGTGGTCGGGCCGGTGCTGGACGCGATGCGGAGCACGGGGGTCTCCGTACCGCTGTCGGTGCCGGTGAGCGTGGAGAGCGAGCCCGATCCGGCGGGGCGGCTGGAGCGGGTCCGGTCCTGGACCGTGCTGCCGGACCGGGCGGAGGTGGGCTTCGCGCAGGCGGGGGCCGTGGAGTTGGCGGAGGCGCTGCTGGCCCGGGGGGTCGCGGTGGACGCGGTGGTTCCGCTGGGCGGACCGGGCGGACCGGCCGGACCGGAGCCGATGGCCCGGTTCCTGGCCTGGCCGGTGCGGTCGCCCGGGCGGGTGCGGCTCGCGGTGGAGCTCGCCGCGGCCGATCCGGCGCTGGTGGCCGGGCTGCGCGGGCTGCCGCCGGTGGCGGTGGTGCTGTACGGGCGGGAGGCCGCCGCCTGGCCTGTGCTGCGGCTGGCCGCGCGGTGCGGTACGGGCGCGCGGACCGGTGTCGGCGATGTGCTGCACCTGCCGGACGGGCGGCCTGCGCGGTCGAACGCCGAACTGGTGGCGGCGGCCCGGGAACAGCTGGCGCGGCACTCGCCGGTTACAGCCGCGAGCCGGTGAGCCGTTCGCCGAAGACGTCGTCCGGGTTGGACAGCGCACAGGTCTCCATGGAGAGGCAGCCGCAGCCGATGCAGTCGGTCAGATGGTCGCGCAGCCGGCCGAGCTGGCTGATCCGCTGGTCGAGTTCGGTGCGCCAGGCCTCGGAGAGGCGGGCCCAGTCCTCGCGGGTGGGGGTGCGCTCCTCGGGGAGTTGGGCGAGTGCGTCGCGGATGCTGGCGAGCGGGATGCCCACGCGCTGGGCGGCGCGTACGAAGGCCACCCGGCGCAGCGCGTCGCGGGTGTAGCGGCGCTGGTTGCCGGAGGTGCGCCGGCTGCTGATCAGGCCCTTGGACTCGTAGAAGTGGAGCGCTGAGACGGCGGCGCCGCTGCGGGCGGACAGCTGGCCGACGGTGAGTTCGTGGATTTTCTCGGGAATCTGCGGCACCCGGTCGAGGGTAGTCGGCGGTCCGTTGACATACACATACGGTCCCAGCATGCTGAGCAAGCGCTTGTTCGCCCCGGCGCAATCCGTGAGTGAGAGGCAGGAGCAGGGCATGGCCGAGCCGAGGATCTTCACGTCCGCCGAAGAGCTGCGTGCCGGGACGGGCGAGCCGCTCGGGCCCAGCGGGTGGCTGGAGGTGGACCAGAAGCGGATCGACCTCTTCGCGGACGCCACCGGCGACCACCAGTGGATCCATGTGGACCCGGAGCGGGCGGCGAACGGACCCTTCGGCTCCACGATCGCGCACGGCTACCTGACCCTGTCCCTGCTGCCGAGCCTGGTGCCGCAGATCATGCGGGTCGAAGGCCTGAGGATGGGCATCAACTACGGCGTGGACAAGGTGCGTTTCCCGGCACCGGTGCCGGTCGGATCGCGGCTCCGCGCGACCGCCGTGATCACGGAGGTCGCGGAGGCCGGGGGCGGCGTACAGGTCGCGGCCACCGTCACGGTGGAGCGCGAGGGCGGCGACAAGCCGGTGTGCGTGGCGGAGTCGGTGTCCCGCTACTACTTCTGAGCCGCCTGCGGGCTACGTGCGGGGCCGCGCGCCCACCATGCGGAGCACGAGGTCGGCGTAGAGGGCGCCGACCTCGTCGGGCGTGCGGTGCCCGGACACGCTGAACCAGCGGGCCACGTCGATGCAGAGCGACAGCACGGCGAGGGTGGTGCCGGGCAGGTCGGGGACGGCGAACTCGCCCGCCTCGACGCCCTCGGCGAGGATGCGGCGCACGGCGGCGTCGCTCTGGCGGCGCAGTGCCACGATTTCGGAGCGGTGCTCCGGAGCGAGGGCATCGAGCTCGTACTGGACCACGCGCGCGGTGGTGTGATGCGCGGCGTGCCACCGCACGAAGGACCGTACGGCGGCATCGAGCCGCTCGGCGGCGCTGCCAGGACCCTCGGCCGCGGTGGTGAGGATCTCCAGGGCCTTGTCGTGGCCGATCCGGCTGATCCGGTGGAGCAGTTCTTCCTTGGTCTTGTAGTGGATGTAGAGGGCGGCCGGGCTCATCCCGGCGCGGCCCGCGATGTCACGTGTGGTGGTCGCGTGGTACCCGCGCTCCGCGAAGGCCTCGACGGCGGCGACGAGCAGCCGCCGCGCGGCGTCGGGCGTGACCTCGGACCACGGCTGGTAGCCGCCGGCTGTCTCCGCCGCGCTGTCCATCGCTCACTCACCCTCTTCGCCGTGTGGAAGTGAACACCTTACCGGAGGGTGAGCAAGCGCTTAGCGCGCCCGCGCGGACGTACGTGCTCAGAAGGCGGAAACGCCCGTGCGGGCCCGGCCGATGAGCAGCTTCTGGATCTGGCTGGTGCCCTCGTAGAGGGTCATCACGCGGGCGTCGCGGAGCAGCTTGCCGGCCGGGTACTCGTCGATGTATCCGTAACCGCCGTGCACCTGGAGGGCGTTGCTCGCGGCGCGGACGGCGGCCTCGGAGGCGAAGAGCTTGGCGGTGGAGGACTCGGTGGCGAAGGGCTGCCCGCGGTCGATGAGGTCCGCCACCCGCCAGGTCAGCAGGCGGGCGGCGTCCACGTCGACCGAGATGTCGGCGATCAGCTCCTGGACCAGCTGGTGCTGGGCGATCGGCTTGCCGAACTGCTCGCGCTGGGCGGCGTACGAGACGGCCGCGTCCAAGGCCGCCTGGGCGATGCCGACGCAGCCGGCGGCGACCGACATCCGGCCCTTGGCCAGCGCGGACATGGCGACCGAGAAGCCCTTGCCCTCGGGGCCGAGCAGGGCGGAGGCGGGGACGCGGACCCCGTCGAGGGCGAGCTCGGCGGTGGCCTGGCCGCGCAGGCCGAGCTTGCCGTGGATCTCGCGGCGGGTGAGGCCGGGGGTGTCGGTGGGGACGAGGAAGGCGGAGACCCCGCGGTGGCCGGGCTCGTCGCCGGTGCGGGCGAACAGCAGCACGACGTCGGCCCAGGTGCCGTTGGTGATGAACATCTTGCTGCCGGTGAGGACGTACGCGTCCCCCTCGCGCACGGCGCGGGTGGTGAGGCTGCCGGCGTCGGAGCCGGTGCCGGGCTCGGTCAGGCCGAAGCAGCCGAGCGCGTCCCCGGAGCACAGGCGGGGCAGCCAGGCGTGCTTCTGCTCCTCGCTGCCCCAGGCCGCGATGGTCTTGGCGACCAGCCCGAGGGAGACGGAGACGATGCCGCGCACGGCGGAGTCGCCCCGTCCGAGCTCCTCGGTGACCAGGACGTACGCGAGGTGGTCGCCGCCGGAGCCGCCGTACTCCTCGGGGACGGTCAGGCCGAGGAAACCGAGCGCCCCGAGCTTCTTCACGATGCCCCGGTCCACGCTCTCGGCGCGGTCCCACGCGGCGGCGTACGGGGCCACCTCGCGCTCGGTGAACTCGCGGGCGAGCCGGCGTACGGCGCTCTGCTCCTCGCTCAGCTCCAGGTTCACCGGGCACCTCCGGGCGTCTCGTCCGGGCCGTTAACTAGCACCGGTAGTTTATGGCGGGCAGGCCCTACTATGTGGCGCATGGCCAGACCGCGCAAGCCCCTCCTCAGCAGAGCCCGCATCGTCGAGGCGGCGGGTGCGCTGGTGGACGCCGAGGGACTGGAGGCGGTGTCGACGCGGCGGCTGGCAGCCGCGCTCGGGGTCAGCGGGCCGTCCCTGTACAACCACTTCCGCACCAAGGACGAGATCCTGGACGCGGTGGCGGACGCGGTGAGCGCGCGGGTCGACTTGTCGATGTTCGAGGCCGACCGCCTGGACTGGCGGGGCGCTTTGCACGCCTGGGCGCACTCGTACCGGGACGCCCTGTCCGACCATCCGAACATCGTCCCGGTGCTCGCACGGGGCCCGGGCCGCCGCCCGGCGGGCCTCCGGCTGGCGGACGCGGTCTTCGGCGCGATGACGGAGGCGGGCTGGCCCCCGGCACAGGCGACCCGGATCGGCGCGCTGATGCGGTACTTCATCCTGGGATCGGCGATGGCCTCGTTCGCCCGGGGCTTCGTGGACGACGAGACGGCATACGACCCGGCGGACTACCCCCACCTGGGCCAGGCCCACCTGCTGGCAGAGCGCCGGCAGGAGGTGGACGAGGGCGCCTTCGAAACGGGCCTGGCGGCCCTCCTGGACGGACTGGCCCTCCAGTTCGAGGCGCTGGCGCGGGGGAAGACCGGGGCCTAGCGGACTTCGGCCCCCCGGAACTCCGAGGGGGGCCGGTACCGGCGGGCGGCCTAGAAGACGACGAGCGAGCGGCCGCCCTTGCCCGCCAGCATGGCGTCGAACGCGGCCGGGATGCCGTCGAGGGTGATGCGGTCGGTGACGAGGGAGCCGAGGTCGAGGCGGCCCGCGCGGACGTGCTCGGCGATCACCGGGAGGTCGCGGGCGGGGTCGCTGTTGCCGTAGACGCAGCCGGTGAGGGTGCGCGCGAAGTGGAAGATCTCCAGGGCGTGGAAGGCGACCTGCTGGTCCTTTCCGCCGATGCCGACCACCGTCGTGCGGCCGCCCCGGCGGGTGGAGTCCCAGGCCGCGCGGATGCTCGCCGCCCGGCCGGCGCATTCGACGGCGACGTCCGCGCCCTGGCCGCCGGTCAGGGCGCGGATCTGCTTCGCGGTGGTGTCGTCGGAGGCGAGCACGAACTCGGTGGCTCCCGCCGCCCGCGCCAGCTCCTCCTTGGCCGGGGAGACGTCGACGGCCACGACGGGGCCCGCCTGGGCGATGCGGGCGGCCTGCAGTGCGGCCAGGCCGACCCCGCCGACGCCGAACACGGCCACCGACTCGCCCGGGCGGACCTGGGCGCTGTGGTGGACGGCGCCGTAGCCGGTGAGGACCGCGCAGCCGAGCAGGGCGGCCTCGGCGAGCGGAATCCCGGCGGGCGCGGGCAGCACGCAGTTGGCCGCGACGACGGTCTCCTCGGCGAACGCGGCCACGTTCAGCCCCGGGTGCAGCTCGGTGCCCTGCGCGTCGTGCGCGTAGACGGCCCCGACGCCCGTGAGCGCCTGGGCGCAGAGCCAGACCTCGCCGATGGAGCAGTGGTGGCACTGCCCGCAGGACGGCGCCCAGTTGAGCACCACCCCGTCGCCGGGGGCGACGTGGGTCACTCCCTCCCCGACGGCGAGGACCGTACCCGCGCCCTCGTGGCCGAGGACGGCGGGGACGGGCACCCGCATGGTGCCGTTGGTGAGGGAGAGGTCGGAGTGACAGACCCCGGCTGCGGCGAGCCGGACCCTGACCTGCCCGGGGCCGGGATCGGGCAGCACTATCTCCCGTATCTCGAGCGGGGCTCCGACGGCGGGCAGGATGGCGGCGCGGACCATGGTCGTCTTCTCCGAATCGCGGCGGCTCAGAACGGGCGGGACAGCTTAGAACTGCAGGGACTTGGTCTGGAGGTACTCCGCCAGACCGTGCGGGCCCAGCTCCCGACCGACGCCCGACTGCTTGTAGCCGCCGAAGGGCGCGAGCACGTTGAAGCGGCCGCCGTTGATGTCCACCTGCCCGGTGTCCATACGGCGGGCGAAGGCCACGGCCGTCTCCTCGTCCGCGGCCCAGACCGCGCCGCCCAGGCCGTAGACGGTGCCGTTGGCGATGCGCAGCGCGTCCTCCTCGTCCTCGTAGGCGAGGATCGACAGCACGGGGCCGAAGATCTCCTCCTGGGCGATGGTCATGTCGGGCGTGACGTCGGCGAACACGGTGGGGGCGACGAAGTACCCCCGCTCGTGGGGTGCGTCGGCGCCGCCGGCGACGAGGCGAGCGCCTTCCTCGACACCCTTGGCGATGTACCCGCGCACGCGCTGGTGCTGCTTGGCGTTGATGACCGGGCCCAGGCGGGTGGCCGGGTCGGTGGGGTCGCCGGTGGGGTACGCGGCGACGGCGGCGGCCGCGAGCGAGACGGCCTCCTCGTACTGGTCCCGGTGGACGAGCATGCGCGTGAGCGCGTTGCAGCTCTGGCCGGTGTTGTTCATGACATGGCCCACGCCGGTGGCGACGGCCTTGGCCAGGTCGGCCCCCGGCAGGATGACATTGGCCGATTTTCCGCCCAGCTCGAGGGCGACCCGCTTGACGGCGGCGCCAGCGGTGGCGCCGATCTGCTTGCCGACGGCGGTCGAGCCGGTGAAGGAGACGAGGTCGACCCCCTCGTGCGCGGCCAGTGCCTGCCCGGCGACCGGACCGGTTCCGGTCACCAGGTTGAACACTCCGGCCGGGATGCCCGCCTCGTGCACGGCTTCGGCGAAGAGCTGTGCGGTCAGCGGGGTGTCCTCAGCCGGCTTGAGGACGAGGGTGCAGCCGGCGGCGAGAGCGGGCGCCACCTTTGCAACGACTTGGTGCAGCGGATAGTTCCAGGGCGTGATGGCCCCGACCACACCGACCGGTTCGAGCAGCACGGTGGAGTTCCCGAGCCGCTGCTCGAAGGCGTACGAGGCGCCGAGTTCGGCGTACGAGGAGGCCACCGCGAGCGGCGCCCCGACGTGGACCATTTCCGCGAAGCCGAGCGGGGAGCCGAGCTCTGCGGTGATGGTCTCGGCGATCTCGCTCTTGCGGGCGGCCAGCACGTTGCGCAGGGCGCCGATCAGCGCCGCCCGCTCGGCCGGAGCCGTGGCCGCCCAGCCCGGGAAGGCCGCGCGGGCCGCGCGTACGGCGGCGTCCACGTCCTCGGCGGTGCCGGCCGGAACCGCGCCGATGACCGTCTCGTCGGCCGGGTTGACGACCTCGATGCGGTCGCGTCCGGCGGCGGGCCGCCAAGCGCCGCCGATGTACATCCCGTCGTGGGCCTTCATGGCATTCCTCCCGAGCACGCACGAGCGCGTAGACCAGACCTCGCGGACACCCTACAAACTAGCGTCGGTAGTTTTCGGCGCGCCAGGGGCGGCCGGGATCAGATGATGCCGAAAAGCATCCCCGCCGCGAGGACCACCAGGGAGGTCAGGGCCGCCCATTTCACGGTGAAGCGGGTGTGGTCGCCGAACTCGACCTTGGCCATGCCGACGAGGACGTAGACGGCCGGAACCAGCGGGCTCGACATGTGCAGCGCCTGCCCGACCAGGGAGGCGCGGGCGATCTCGAGCGGGGAGACGCCGTGGGCGGCGCCGGCTTCGGCGAGGACGGGCAGCACGCCGAAGTAGAAGCCGTCGTTGGACATGAAGTAGGTGAGCGGCAGGCTGAGCAAGCCGGTGACCAGCGCCATGTGCGGGCCCATGCCCTCGGGGATGGCGCCGACGAGCCAGTCGGCCATGTGTTTGACCATGCCGGTGCCGGAGAGGACGCCCGTGAAGACGGCGGCGGCGAAGACCATGCCGGCGACGTTGAGGACGTTGTCGGCGTGGGCGGCGATCCGCGCCCGCTGGTCGGGCATGTGCGGGAAGTTGACCGTGAGGGCGAGGGCGGCGCCGAGCAGGAACAGCACCGGGATGGGCAGCAGCTCCATGATCATCGCGGTGAGCAGGGCGAGGGTGAGGCCGGCGTTGAACCAGTACAGGCGCGGGCGCAGGGTGGCGCGGTGGGGGTCGAGGCCCTGGAACCCGTCCTCGGAGCCGCCCGTCGCGGTGGACGGCGAACGGCTGCCGCCGGGGCCGGCCGGACCTGCCGGGCCCGACGGGCCGGCGGGGCTTTCGGCCGAGCCGCCCGTACCGGCGGCGACCAGCGCGGACGCGGTCTCCGGGGTGCGCTCGACGACGGTGGCGGTGGACGTGACGCCGTCGTCCTGCGGCATGACCAGGAGGCCGACCCGGCGGCGCTCCTTCACGCCGAGGACGTAGGCCAGCAGGAACACGAACAGCAGGCCCACCGCGAGGGCCGGGATCATCGGGACGAAGATGTCGCCGGCGTCGAGCTTGAGGGCGGTCGCGGCGCGGGCCGTGGGGCCGCCCCAGGGCAGGGTGTTCATGACGCCGTTGGCGGTGGCCGCGACGCCCGTCATGACCACCAGGCTCAGACCGAGCCGCTTGTAGAGCGGGTACATCGCCGAGACGGTGATCATGAAGGTGGTCGACCCGTCTCCGTCGAGCGAGACGATCGCGGCGAGGACGGCGGTACCGACGACCACGCGCATGGGGTCTGCCTTGCAGAAGCGCAGGATGCCGCGCACGATCGGGTCGAAGAGGCCGACGTCGATCATCACGCCGAAGTAGACGATGGCGAACATCAGCATCGCGGCGGTCGGCGCGAGTTTGCCGACGCCGTCGATGACGTAGTCGCCGAGGTGGGCGCCCTTTCCTGCGAACACGCAGAACAGCGCGGGGATGAGGACGAGCGCCGCGATGGGCGACATTTTCTTCAGCATGATCAGGACCAGGAAGGTCGCGATCATGGCGAAGCCGAGGATGGTCAGCATGGAGGGAACGTAGGTGCCTCCTCCTTCCGCCAACAAGACGTCAACGCGTGAGCAATACGAGCAAAACCCCAGCTCAGGGCAGGGGTGCCAGCACGACGGGGAAGCCGTTGAGCACGGCCGTGCCCGAGAGCGGGTCGAGCCGGGTGCCGTCGAGGAGCTGGTTGACGTTCACGCCGGGTGCGGCGGCGGCCACCGAGAGCCGGACCCCCGCGCGGTCGTGGCCCCAGCCGTGCGGGAGGCTCACGACTCCGGCGCGCAGGGTGTCGGTGATCTCCACGGGGACGTCCAGGCTGCCGCCGTCGGCGGTGATCCTGGCCCGGCCTCCGTCGGTGAGCCCCAGCCGGTCCGCGTCCTGCGGGTGGACCTGGAGGGTGCACCGGTTGGAACCTCCGGTGAGGGCCGGGACGTTGTGCAACCAGCTGTTGTTGGACCGCAGATGGCGGCGGCCCACGAGCACCAGGCCGGCGGGGCGGTCGGCGAGCGCCGCCCGCAGCCCGGGGAGCTCGGCCGCGATCGGGTCCGGGAGCAGCTCGATCCTGCCGCTGCGGGTCTTCAGCACGCCCGGAAGCCGGGGCTCCAGCGGGCCCAGGTCGATGCCGTGCGGGTGCTCGAGCAGCCGCTCCAGGCTGAGGCCGGGCGCACTGGGCGCGGCGGGCGCGACGGAGAGGTCCGCAGGTGACTCGACCGCGGAGTCAGCAGCGTTTCCGGCAACGGACTCGGCGGAGGGGGCGGCAAGGGGCTCGGCAACGGGACCGGCAACGGCAAGGCCGAACCGGTCTCCGTACGGCCCGAGTCGGAGCATCAGATCGAGCCGTCGCTCCGGGCCGCTCCCGCCCGCGAGCAGGCCGGCGAGGCGCGCCGGGTCCTGCCCGTGCAGCGGGGAGTGCGCGGCGGCGGTCTCCTTGGCCAAGGCGGACTGGATGGCCAGCTCGTCGACGCCCGCCGGGTCGGCGGATCCGTGCAGGCCGGAGACGGCGAGGATCAGCCGCGCGTGGATCTCGCACTCGTCCATGCTCCCTTCCCCCAGCGGGACTGCGGCGGGCGAGTAACGGGCCTGGTTGCGTACGGCGAACCCGTTGAACGCGAAGTCGAAGTGCGCGCTCTGGGAGGGCGGCGGCGGGGGCAGCACGACATGGGCGTGGCGCGAGGTCTCGTTCAGGTAGGGGTCGACGGAGACCATGAAGTCGAGCCCGGTCAGCGCCCGGTCGAGCCGGTCGCCGTCGGGTGCCGACAGGACGGGGTTGGCGGCGATGGCGAGCAGCACCCGGATCTGCCCGTCGCCTGGGGTCTCGATCTCCTCCGCGAGCGCGGCGGTGGGGAGTTCGCCCTTGGCCTCGGGGTGGCCGCTGACCCGGCTCACCCAGCGGCCGAGGGCGAACCCCTTGCCGGGACCGGGCGGCCGGGAGCCCGGGGCCGTCGCGGAGAGCGGGAAGAGGGCTCCGCCCGGCCGGTCGAGGTTGCCGGTGAGGATGTTCAGTACGTCGACCAGCCAGCTGGCGAGCGTGCCGTACTCGACGGTGCAGCTGCCGATGCGGGCGTACACGGCGGCGGTGGGTGCGGCCGCGAGCTCGCGGGCGAGGGTGCGGATCTCGGCGGCCGTGAGGTCGCAGGCGGGTGCTACGGCCTCAGGAGTGAAACTCCCGAGCGCGGCGGCGAGTTCCCCGATCCCCTCGGTGTGTTCCTCCAGTGCGCCGGGGGCCGCGAGCTTTTCCTCGATCAGCGTGTGCGCGAGGGCGGCGAGCAGCAGCGCGTCGCTGCCGGGGCGCGGCGCGAGGTGGCGGTCGGCGAGCTTGGCCGTGCGCGTGCGGCGCGGGTCGACGACGACGAGGGTGCCGCCCCGTGCGCGCAGGGCCTTGAGCCGGCCCGGGAAGTCCGGGGCGGTGCACAAGGAGCCGTTGGACTCGACCGGGTTGGCGCCGAGGAGCAGCAGGAAGTCGGTGCGGTCGAGGTCGGGGACCGGGATGGCGAAGGGGTCGCCGAAGAGCAGCCCGCTGGAGACGTGCTTGGGCATCTGGTCGAGCGTGCTGGCGGTGAACAGGTTGCGGGTACCGAGCGCCTTGAGGAGCAGCGGCGGGTAGAGGGCGCCCGCCATGGTGTGGACGTTCGGGTTGCCGAGGACGAGGCCGACCGCCTGGGGTCCGTACTCCCGGACGAGAGCGGGGACGGCGGCTGCGATGGCGTCGAAGGCCTCCTCCCAGGTGGCCTCTTGGAGCCGGCCGTCGCGTCGGACGAGGGGGGTGCGCAGCCGGTCGGGGTCGGAGTCGAGTGCTCCGAAGGCGGCGCCCTTGGGGCAGATGAAGCCGTTGCTGAAAACGTCCTCGCGGTCACCGCGGGCGCCGGTGACGGCGGCGCCTTCGATGGTGAGCGTGAGGCCGCAGGTGGCTTCGCACAGGGGGCAGATGCGCAGGGCGGTGCGGGGCATGGGCCCTCCAGGGGCGGCAGGCTGCGGCACGGGCACGCGGGTGCACCGAGCATACCGACCGGTTGGCACGGAGGCGAGAGGTCTTGGGGCGCCGGTCGGCTTGGCGTGGCGTCGGTGGGGACGGCAGGTGGGTCGACGGCCGGAGCCGGGCCCGGAGCGCAGCCGGGGCGCATGGGCGGGGCGCATGGGCGGGGCGTCAGTCCAGTACGCGCGCCAGGTAGGCCTGCATCATCGCCCGGGTCTCCGCGACGATGCCGGGATCGCCTGCCGGGTCGGACCGGAAGGCCAGTTGGATCAGCGCGTCCGTGGCCTCGACGGCGACGAGGACGGCCCGGCGCAGAGTGGCGTCGGGGGTCAGGCCGAGGTGTGCGCAGAGCAGTTCGGTGAGGCGGGCGGCGACCAGGTGGTTGGGGTCGGCCTCCGGACCCTCGGGCGGCGGCGCGGGCACGCCGAAGTCGACGAGCGCGAAGCCGGGAACGCTCCGCTTCATGGCCAGGTACTCGTCCAGTACGGCGTCGACGACGGGTCGCCAGTGGGTGGCGGGGAGGTCGGCGAGCCGGTCCGCGATGCCGTCGGCGTAGCGGTCCAGGTTGCGGTGGGCGAGGGCGATGGCCATGGCCCGCTTGTTGCCGAAGAAACGGTAGACCGAACCGATCGGCACGCCGGCGCGCAGGGCGACGGCGCGGGTACTGAGGTTCTCGTACCCGGTCTCGTCGAGCAGCTCGGCGCAGGCGTCGAGGATCCGGGCGAGCCGGTCGGCGCTGCGCTGCTGGATCGGGGTGCGGCGCAGGGAGTGGGCGGGAGGCACGGGGTCCATCATGCCGCTCCTCGCTTCTGTGTCGAGCGGGGGCTCAGTTCAGCAGGAGGCTCAGCCCGCCGATGGTGTACGTGATCATCAGCGCGAGCAGCGGCAGCTGGCCGGCCACGGCCTTCGCGGGCGGGAAGAGCCGCACGGACCGGTCGTGGGCGGCGACGACGCCCAGGACGTGGCCGGTGACGACGGCGATGACCTGGAGGGCGGCGAGGCCGCCTGGACCCAGGAGCGGGACGGCTTCGGGGGCGTTGTCAGTGCCGAGTGCCATGCTTACTGTGCGTGGTCCTTCGGTTACGAGAAGGGAGAAGTAATGGGCGATGAGATAGCCGAGAGAGATCGGCACGAGTGAGTGCGCGAAGGCGGTGAGCGGTCCGGGGTGCGGGCCGCCGACCAGGCGGGTGGCCGCCGCGCAGAGGCAGTACAGGGTGGCGACGAGGGCGACGGAAGCGAGCAGTCCGAGTGTGGCCGTGGGGGTGCGGCCGAGGGGGGAGGTCTGGAGGACGTTGATCCAGGAGGGGTTGTCGGAGAAGCCGTCGTAGGCGGTGGAGCCGAGCAGGACGCAGACGGTGGCGACGAGTCCGGGCCGCTCGGGTGTCGCGTCGAGTCCGTGGAAGGGGTTACGGAGAACCAGGTGGCCGTCGCTTCGACGGCCGAGGGGGGAGAGGCGGGCCAGGAGGGCGGAGTAGGCCTCGAAGGCGTCGGCGTCGTCGAACCAGCGCTCGCCGAAGCGGGCGGCGAGCAGCAGGTGGGCGCCGGCGTAGGTGGTGAGGGCGATCAGGAGGGTGGTGGTGGATGCGGGATCGGGAGCGACGAGTTCGAGCCAGGTGAAGGCGAACAGCCCAGCGGCGGCCGGCCATTGGCCGAGCCGGGCGGGGAGGGGGCGGTCGGGGACGGGGCGGTCGGGGACGGGGCGGTCGGAGGCGCGGTGGCGGCGGGCCCGGGTGAGCAGGCGGTGCAGGGTGCGGAGCGGGTTGAGCAGGCGCCAGACCGGGCCGAGGAGAAGGGAGGCGGGGACGAGTCCGACCCAGAAGAGGACGTAGACGGCTCCGGGAGCGGGGTTGCGCGCGGGGTCGTCGGGACCGAGGAGGAGGTGCAGGAGGACGGCGAGGGCGGCGGCGAGGCCGAGTCCGCGCAGGGCGGTGCGGGTGGCGGGGGCGTCGGCGGCCCGCTGGAGGGCGGCGGGCAGGGGGTGCCCCGAGCGGTCGCCGCGGAATCGGGAGGTGGACCAGAGCAGGCCGAGTGCGAGGAAGGAGACGAAGAGCGCGGCGAAGGCACCGGCGAATGCGTAGAAAGGAGAGATCGGCAGATCGTGCTGGGACCCGATCCCGTGCGCGAGCGCGGTGAGCGGATCGGCCGGGTGCAGGACCACGCCCTGGCCGGCGCCGCCACCGCCGGCGCCCGGGGCGGGAACCGGACCGGCGGGGGTCAGCATCGGCCCTCCCATGGCCCGGCACCTGGGGCCGCCGCTCCCCCGGCCCGGGGCGGAGTGGGCGGCGCCGGCGGGGTCATCGGACGAGGAGCTGGGTCAGGACGAGGGCGGACTCGTGGGTCTCGACCTCGAAGAGGCCCGTGCGGTCGGCCGTCAGGACCAGGGTGGCCTCCTGGCCTGCGGGCAGGGCGAGTTCCTTGTCGTAGCCGTGGACGTGCAGGACGTCCGCGCGGTCGCTGGTGACGCGCAGGGCGACCCGTTCGCCGCGCCGCAGCTCGGTGCGGGCGGGAGCGGGGCTGACCTTGCCGTCCCGGACGCTGACGGTGACCGTCCGGTCGGCCTGCTCCTGCGGCGTGCTGCCGTGGTCGTGGCCGCCCGGCTGCCCTGGCGCCGGGGCGGTAGCAGTGAGCTGGGTCGCGCCCTCGACCGGCTTGCCGGAGACCGCCCAGGCCGTGTGGTCGTCGGCGTACAGGCGGACGGTCAGGGTGTGCGAGCCCTCGGGGACCTGGGCGGCGGACAGGTGGAACCAGGGGCCGTACAGCCGGGCCAGTTTGCGGCCGTCGAGCTCCAGGTGGGCGTGGCCCGCGCCCGGGAGGGCGGCGCCGCCGGCGCTGTCGGGGGTGAAGCGGAAGTTCTTCACGGCCAGTTGGAGGTTCCAGCCGTCCTCCGAGTCCGGGCGGGCGGTCAGCCGCACCTCCGGTGCACCACCGGCCGGGACCTCGCGGAGCCGGTGGCCGGCGCCGTCGTCGGTGGTGAGCAGCGTGCCCGTGTTCCCGGAGGCCTGCTCGTGGCTGGTGCCGGGCTTGTGGTGGGTGGTGGCCCGCCCACCGCAGCCCGTCACCGCCGCGCAGGCGAGCAGCAGGGCCAGGCCGAGCAGGACCGCGGTGCGCGCCGGGCCGGCGGTCACGGCCGGCCTCCCTTGGGCGGGGCGATCGGGTGGGCCCTGGGTTCCGGGGGCGGGGCGGGCGGTCATGGGTGGGCTCCCGGGGTGGGGGCTGCCGAGTCCGGGCCTGCGTCGGGCCGGGGTTCGGGGGCTGCCGCGGCGAGGGTCGGGGAGGGGTCGGTCGGGGCCGGGCCGCGGTCGCCCGCGGGGTCGGGGCCGGGGCCGGAGGGCTGGACCGGGGCTTCGGGGCGGGCCGAGGCGACCACGGCCCACAGGACCCAGACCAGGGCGAGCAGCGCCCGTACCCAGGCGGGGCTCAGCGGGGTCCAGGGGATCATCAGGACGGCCTTGTCGAAGGCGTCCAGCAGGGTCAGCCCGGCCAGCAGCAGGGTCAGGCGGGCCAGCCAGGGGCGGGTCGGGCGCAGGGCCAGCCCGACTCCCGTCCACCACAGGCCCAGGAGGAGGAGGGCCAGTGCCGGAACGAAGGTGGCGACCAGCCCGGCCGTGGAGCCGGCCACGTCCAGGGCCAGGCCCGCCAGGCCCAGCAGCGAGGCCGCCGTGCCCAGGTGCGAGCCGCGCAGCCGGCGCCACCACAGCACGCCGCCGACCAGGAGCAGGACGCCCGCCACGGCGAGCGCGATCTGGGTCTCGACCCGTTCCAGACCGCGGGCGCCGTACCAGTCGCAGCCGGCCGGGAGTTTGCGCGCCTGGACGCTGTAGTCAGCGCAGACGAGCAGTTGGACCAGCTTGACCGGTTCGCCGACCAGGCGGGCCGAGGCGCCCGAGACATCGCCGCGCGCGCCCCCGCACTGCGGCACGGTGCCCGGGGTGGAGCCGTCGGGGCCCTCCTGCCAGCAGTTGCCGCGGCCCTGGCCGTCCCACCACACGTCCATGCCGTTGGGGCGGGCGGCACCGGTCTTGTCCTTGCCCAGGGTGTTCCCGGCATAGCGGTTGTGGTGGGAGGTGTCGGCCTGCTTCGACCACTGCTCCTCGCCGCGGATGAAAGCGGGGACCGCGCTGAGGAAGAAGCCCGCGCGCTGGTGCCCGTACACCCAGTTGTCCTCGTAGATGTTCCAGTTGCCGCCCGCGGTGATGATGCCGGTGCCCGGCGGCATGGAGATCTGCGGGCAGACGACGCCGCGTTCGTAGCCGCGCTCGACCGGCGGCTTGGCGCAGGTGCCGTCGGCGACGTACCGGTAGTAGTCCTGGTTGTTGTCGTGGATCAGGTTCCGCTCGAACTTGGCGTGGTTCTGCGGGAGTCCGGGGTGGCCGGGGAAGGCGCTGTCCATCGAGGCGCCGCCCATGTTCTGGTCGAACTCGTTGTCGTGCACCCACACCGAGTCGCCCGCGGTACCGGAGTAGCCGACCATGTTGTGGTGGCTGCGGCAGCCGGTGATCTCGATGGAGTAGCGGGGCACGTCGTAGCCGCGGCCGTCGTTGATGTTGGACGCGCTGCCGGGGTAGATGCCGGAGTCGCCGTTTCCGTACGACTCGCAGTTCTTGTAGAGCCCGTGGTCGCTGGCGAAGGTGAGGAAGCCGTACTCGTCGTTCCAGCGGGTCAGGACGTCGTCGATGACGAAGCCGTCGCCGGCGAGGACGTACAGCGAGTTGAAGGTGGTGCGCTGGGCGGTGAAATTGCGGAAGTAGATGCCGTTGGACTTGTCCGCGCGGATGGCGTTGAGCTTCTGGTACTTGGCGTCGATGACGACGTCCATGCGTGAGGCGCCGGTGCCCTCGATCTGGAGGTTCGTCTTGCCGAGGATGGCGACGAGGTTCTGGTTGTGGCGGCAGGCCACCTGCTGCTCGTAGCTGAGGATCTGGTAGCCGAGCGAGGAGTCCGGGGCCTTGAGGGCGGCGCACTCCCCCGTCGGCTTTCCGAGCGAGGGCTCCTCCTCGTACAGGCCGGGGAGGATCGCGATGTTCATCCCGGGCCGGTCGACGGCGTCGACGGCCGCCTGGAGGTGGCGGTAGCCGCTCTTCTCACAGCGCTCGTACAGGGCGAGGTTGCGCTGCCTGAGCTCTTCCGGGAAGGCGGATATCCGGCGTTCGAAGTCGGGCCGCCCGGTCTTGCAGACCACGAGGTCGGGCTCGGCCTTGCGGTACTCGGGTACGGAGCCGGAACCGTCCGGGAGGGTGACGGGGCGCTCCTCGTGCGCGCGGGCGGCGGGCGCGGCGGCGAAGAGGGACAGGAGGGCGAGGAGGGCGGCGAGGAGCGCCGCCGGCACGGCAGGGAACCTGCGGGTCCACGACATGCGCGTGAGAGTAGAGCAATGTTCATCTTTTGGGACCCCCCTCTGCGCGAATCCGTTGCGCCCGGCGGGGGCCGCCGCGCCAAGGCCACCGTTGACGTGCGGGCCGCGGAATCCTACTGTCGACCATAGGATTCCTTCGACGGAGCGGGAGCAGCACATGAGCGAGCAGGCCAGGAAGACGGCGGAGGGGCTGGAGTACCTCACCGGCTTCGGCAACGAGCACAGCTCGGAGGCCGTCCCCGGCGCCTTGCCGCTCGGCCGGAACTCGCCCCAGCGCGCCCCCCTGGGCCTCTACGCCGAGCAGCTCAGCGGCTCCGCCTTCACCGAGCCGCGCACCCACAACCGCCGCTCGTGGCTGTACCGGATCCGCCCCTCGGCGGCGCACCCGCCCTTCACCCGGATCGACAACGGGGCCGTGCGCACCGGGCCCTTCACCGAGATGGCGGCGGACCCGAACCGGCTGCGCTGGAACCCGCTGCCCGAGCCGGCCCCCGGCACCGACTTCCTGGCCGGTCTGTGGACCCTCGGCGGCAACGGCGACGCCACCCAGCGCACCGGCATGGCCATCCACCTCTACGCCGCCAACGCCTCCATGGCCGACCGGGTGTTCAGCGACTCCGACGGCGAGCTGCTGATCGTCCCCGAGCGCGGCGGGCTGCTGCTGCGCACCGAGTTCGGCCTGCTCGGCGCGGGCCCCGGCGAGGTCGCCCTGATCCCGCGCGGCGTGCGCTTCCGCGTCGAACTCCTCGGGGACGATGCCCGCGGCTACGTCTGCGAGAACTACGGCCAGCCCTTCGAGCTGCCGAACCTGGGCCCGATCGGGGCCAACGGCCTCGCCGCGGCACGCGACTTCCGGGCCCCGGTGGCCGCGTACGAGACCCCCGACCTGCTCGACCGCCCGACCGAGGTGGTCAACAAGTTCTGCGGCAACCTCTGGTCCGCCACCTACGACCACTCGCCGCTCGACGTCGTCGCCTGGCACGGCACCCACGTCCCGTACGTCTACGACCTGCGCCGCTTCAACGTCCTAGGCTCGATCAGCTACGACCACCCGGACCCGTCGATCTTCACGGTGCTGACCTCGCCCTCCGACACCCCGGGGCTGGCGGGCGTGGACTTCGTGGTCTTCGCCCCGCGCTGGCTGGTCGGCGAGGACACCTTCCGCCCGCCGTACTTCCACCGCAACGTGATGAGCGAGTACATGGGCCTGATCGAGGGCGCCTACGACGCCAAGGCCGAAGGGTTCGTACCGGGCGGCGGCTCGCTGCACAACATGATGTCCGCGCACGGCCCGGACCGGGAGACCTTCGACCGGGCCAGCGCCGCCGAGCTGAAGCCGCAGAAGATCGACGACGGCCTGGCCTTCATGTTCGAGACCCGCTGGCCGATCACCGCCACCGCCCAGGCGGCCGGCGCGGATCACCTCCAGCGCGGGTACGACGACGTGTGGCAGGGCCTGCAGCGCCACTTCCGTGCCTGACCTGCACTGCATACCCTGCGTACCGCGCCTGCGCCGCGCAGCATCGCCGTCCAGCCGTACGGAGAACCACCCGTGACCGCCTTCGCCCCCGACTCACTGGTCCTGAACCGGAAACTGCCCCTCTGGTACCAGGTGTCACAGTCGTTGCGCGCCTCGATACTGGGGCGCACCCCGGACGCCTCGCTGCGCCTGCCCACGGAGGAGCAGCTGGCCGAGCACTACGGGGTGAGCGTGCTGACCATGCGGCAGGCGCTCAAGGAGCTGGAGGGCGAGGGGCTGATCAGCCGGCACCGGCGGCGCGGCACCTTCATCGAGCCGGGCGCGCGGCGCGGCTCCCCGGTGCGGCTGCTGGGCTCGGTCGACGCGATCGTGGCCCAGCAGTCGGGCGACCGTACGACGATTCTCGGCCACGGGCGCACGGTGGTGTCCGGGGAGCTGCTGGAGCACTTCCCGGGCACGCCCGAGGTGGTCACGTACCGCCGGCTCCGCCACGACTCCGCGAGCGGCGAGCCGACCAACTGGGTCGAGAACGCGGTCCTTCCGGAGCTCGCCGAGGCGGTCCGGCTCGCCGATCTCGAACGGTGGCCGATGACGAAGGTCCTGCGGGACGTCGTCGGGGTGCGCATCAGCCGGATCACCGACACGGTGGAGGCGCGGCTCGCCGATCCCGAGACGGCCGAGCTGCTCCAGGTGCCGCTGCTCAGCCCGATCCTGCACTACACGGGCGTGACCTACGACGAGGACGGGCGGGTGGTGGACGTGGCCCGCATCCGCTACCGCGGCGACCGGTTCTCGTTCACGGTGACGGTCGACGCGCACTGACGGGGGTCACTTCTCCACGCCACGTCTCCGAGTCACTTCTCCTCGCCGCTTCTTCTCTTCTTGTCGCTTCTTCTCGTCACTTCTTCTCGTCGTCGTCCTTGCCGCGCTCACCCTCCGCCTGCGACGGCGTGGTCCGCTTCGTCTGGGGGTGCAGCTGCTTGCGCTGGGCCTCGTCCATGTCCTCGTCCAGCCGCTCGCCCTCGGCCTGCGAAGGAGTCGAGTATTCGTCGTACTGACTCATGGCCGTCTCCTGTTTCCTCGGTCGATACGGTACGTATACGTACATAAGGAGCGTAGCGCTTCGGCCTGGACACAGCCCGGCCACCGGATCCCGTCGCTACCATCGGCGGCGTGAGCGAAGACGTACCGCTGCTGGACGATCTGATGCCCTGGGCCGTGGGCGGCCTGCGCCTGGGCCGGGACTGGGTGGCCGCGCCCGATCCGGCCGCCCTGCGCGCCCGCTGGGCTGCCCTGACCAGCGCCGAAGGGGCCGAGCGGGACCGGCTGTTCCGGCCGAGCCGCAGCCGTACGCCCGCCGCCGGCGCGGCCGCGCTGCCCGGCCAGCGCTCCGCGGCCACCGCCCGTTTCACCGATGGGCCCGGCCCGTGCCCCGATCCCGTACGGGTGCTGCGCGAGCCCTTCGACGAGCAGTGGCTGCTGCCGGACCAGCGGCTCATCGACACGGCCCGCCCGGAGCTCTGGCGGGTCCTGGACGAGCACCAGCTGTTCCTCCTGGAGACCCCGGATCCGCTGGTCACCGCCCACCTCCCGGCCGGCCGCCTCGGCCGGATCCGCCCGCTGCACCGGCGCCCCGGCGGCGCCGAGCCGAACCTCGCCCCCGGCCTGCTGCCGCTGCTGGGCGAGCGGTACGGCGGCTGGGTCGCCCCCGAGGACGTGCTGTGCTGGATCCTCGCGGCGGGCCGCCCCGGGCCGCGGGGGTACGAGGTCCCGTTCGCCGCCGATCCATCGCGCTGGCGGGCCGGCCTGGAGCTGGGGCACCGGCTGCTCGCGGTCCAGCTGCGCGCGGCCCGCGGGGGCGAGCCGCCCCGGCTGCCGGGCGGGCGCCGCCCGTACGTCCGCTCGGCGGTCACGGCATGGCCGCACGAGGTCGCGTACGACGCCGGGAGCGAGACGCTGAGCCTCGGCGGCGGGACCGTGTCCCCCGTGCCGACCGGCGCGTGGGAGTACGAGGCGCAGGGCGTGCGGGTGCTGGAGGCCTGGTTCGCCGCCCGCGGCGCGCACCGCGACCCGGCCGCCGACGGGCTGGAGGCGCTGGGTCCGGCCGAGTGGCCGCAGGCCTGGACCTCGGAGCTGCTGGCCCTGGTCACCACCTTGGCGCTGCTGGCCGATCTGGCCCCGGAACGGGCCGCCTTCGCACCCGGCCCCGCCTTGTCCGCGGCCGAGCTGCGCACGGCCGGGGTGCTGCCGCCGCCGCGCTGGACCAGGCGCCCGGCCTCGGTCCTGGACCACCAGGAGGAGGGCCCCGGCGGGCAGTTCGCGCTGCTCTGAGGCGCTGCCGAGCCGCCGCAAGCCGCCGAGCCGCGCCCGGCCCTACGGACCCCAGGCCTCCAGCAGCCGCGACATCGAGCGGTCGAAAATGGCGGCCATGTCCAGCCCCGCACCGGGGACCGGGCCGCCGCCCTTGACGGCCGCCGCCAGCCGCGGGTACTGCCCGGTCGCCAGGCGCGAGCCGAGCCAGGCCGTCCGTACGCGCTGTTCCTCCGCCTCGCTCCAGGGCAGCGACCGGGCCCGCTCGGCCAGTGCCAGTTCGCCCGCCACGTAGGTGGCGACGGTGCCGTTGACCGCCGCGACCAGCTCCAGCTTCTCGGCGTCCGGCGCGTCCAGCGGCGCCAGGCAGTCCAGGCTGTACTCGAGGTAGCGCAGGGCGTTCGGGCTGAAGCCGTAGACGGGGCTCAGCAGGCGCGGCAGCCACGGGTGGCGGTGCATCAGCGCCCGGGTCTGGCGGGCCAGCGCGAGCACGTCGGCCCGCCAGTCGCCGGTCGGCGGGGGGAACTCGTACTGCCCGCCGACCGCGTCGACCATCAGCTCGTACAGGTCCTCCTTGCGCGGCACGTAGTTGTAGAGGGACATGGTCCCCGCACCGATCCCGGCCGCCACGCGCCGCATGGAGACGGCTTCGATCCCCTCCTCGTCGGCGATCCGCACCGCCTCGGCGGCGATGGACTCGCGGCTGTGCGCGGGCCTGGGTCCGCGGCCGGCCCGCTGGGGGCGGGACCAGATCACTTCGGGTTCAGCGGGTCGCCCGCCGGCTGTCATCGCTCAGATCACCTCGTCGTCTCGCCCCCATCTTAGTTACGTACACCGTACGTAGTGAGGTACGGTGTCGCACATGACGACTACGTACGCTGTACTTAGTGAGGGTTTGGAGAAGAACTACGGGGAGGTCCACGCGCTGCGCGGCCTCGACCTCGCCGTGCCCGAGGGCACGGTGTGCGGTCTCCTGGGCCCCAACGGCGCGGGCAAGACCACCGCCGTCCGGATCCTCACCACCCTCACCGCGCCCGCCGGCGGCCGCGCCCTCGTCGCGGGCCACGACGTCGCCCGCGACCCCGCGGCCGTCCGCCGCGCCATCGGCGTCACCGGCCAGTACGCCTCGGTCGACGGGGACCTGACGGGCCGCGAGAACCTGCGCCTCTTCGCCCGCCTCGCCGGACTGCGCGGCTCCGCGGGCCGGGACCGCGCCGACGCGCTGCTGGAGCGCTTCGGCCTCGCCGAGGCCGCGGACCGGGTGACCGGCACCTGGTCGGGCGGTATGAAGCGGCGCCTGGACCTGGCCGCCGGGCTGGTCACCCGCCCCCGCGTGCTCTTCCTCGACGAGCCCACCACCGGCCTCGATCCGGCGGCCCGGGAGCAGATCTGGACCGCCGTACGGGAACTGGCCGACGAGGGCACCACGGTGCTGCTCACCACCCAGTACCTGGAGGAGGCCGACCGGCTCGCCGACGACATCGTGGTCGTCGACCGCGGCCGCGCCGTCGCGCACGGCACCCCCACCGACCTCAAGGCGCGGATCGGCGCCTACGCCGAGGTCACCGTCCCCGCGCGCGAGGCCCTCCCCGGCGCCGCCGCCGTACTGGACCAGCTCACCGGCGGCCGGCCGGTGCTCGACGAGGAACGACTGACGGTCGGCGTCACCGTGCTCGACTCCGGGCTCACCCTGCCCCGCATCATCCGCGAACTCGACGGCTCCGGGGTCCCGGTCACCGACGCGAGCCTGCGCCCGCCCACCCTCGACGAGGTGTTCCTGCGCCTCACCCGAATCCCCGACGCGACGCAGAACGCGGCACAGAACGCGGCACAGAGCGGAACCCGGAACGGGACCCAGGGCAAGACCCAGAAGGAGAACGCGGCATGAGCACCCTGCTGTCCGACGGCGGAGCCGTCCTCACCCGCCAGCTCCAGAAGGCCCGGCACGCCCCCGCGCTGCTGATCCTCACCCAGACCATGCCGGTCACCATGCTGCTGTTCTTCGGCTACGTCTTCGGCAGCGCCCTCGCGATGCCGGGCGCCGAGTACCGCGAGTTCCTGGTCCCCGGACTGCTCGCCGCGACCGCCGCGAACGGCCTGATGACCGGTATGTTCACCGCCGCGCAGGACGCGCACCGCGGGGTGATGGACCGGTTCCGGACGCTGCCCATGAGCCGCAGCGCCGTACCGCTCGGGCAGACCGCCGCGGATCTGCTCACCACGGCGGTCTCCATGGTGCCGCTGATGCTGGTGGGGCTGGCGATGGGCTGGCGCATCGAGAACGGCCTGCCGGGCGCGCTGGGGGCCTTCGGACTGCTGCTGCTGTTCCGCTTCGCCACCGCGTGGGTCGGGACGTACCTCGGCCTGGTGAGCAGGAGCGAGGAGGCGGCCGGCCAGCTCGGCAGCGCCACCTTCGTCCTGCCGATGCTGTCCAGCGCGTACCTGCCGACCGCCGGCCTGCCCGGGTGGCTCCGTACGGTCGCCGAGTGGAACCCGATCAGCGCCGTCGCGACCGGCGTGCGCGAGCTGTGCGGAAACGCCGGGGCCGAGGACGTGGCGGGTGCCGCCTGGCCCGCCGCCCATCCGGTCGCCGGGGCCGTCGTGTGGTCGCTCGTCCTCCTCGCGCTCTTCGTGCCGCTGGCCACGCGCCGGTTCGCGCGCGGCCTCACCGCGTAGGTCCCGAGCGCGAGGGAGTCAGGGGGGTGACAGGACGGGGCCCGACGGGATAGGCATCGGTGCCATGGACACCGAAACCGCCGCGCCCGCATCAGAGCCCGAGCCCCTCCCCCTCGCCGGTATCACCGTCGTCGCCGTCGAACAGGCCGTCTCGGCCCCCTTCGCCACCCGCCAGCTCGCCGACCTCGGCGCCCGGGTGATCAAGGTCGAGCGTCCCGACGGCGGCGACTTCGCGCGCGCCTACGACACCACCGCGCACGGCCTCGCCTCGCACTTCGTGTGGGCCAACCGCGGCAAGGAGTCGCTCGCGCTCGACCTCAAGGACCCGCGCGGCCGGGAGATCCTGCACGGGCTGCTGGCCGGCGCCGATGTCTTCGTACAGAACCTCGCGCAGGGCGCGGCGGCCCGGCTCGGGCTCGACTCGGCCGCGCTGTGCGCACGGTACCCGCGGCTGGTCGCCGTGGACGTCTCCGGCTACGGCGCCGAAGGCCCGTACGCCCACAAGCGCGCCTACGACATGCTCGTGCAGTGTGAGGCGGGCCTGGTCTCGGTGACCGGCACCCCGGAGCAGCCCGTCAAGGCGGGGATCCCGGCGGCCGACATCGCGGCGGCCATGTACGCCTTCTCGGGGGTGCTCGCGGCCCTGTTGCGGCGCGGTGTCACCGGGCGCGGAGGCAGGGTGGAGGTGTCCATGCTGGACGCGCTCGCCGAGTGGATGGGGCATCCGCTGCACCACACCATGCACGGCGGCGAGCAGCCCGTGCGGACGGGTCTCGCGCACGCGGTGATCGCGCCCTACGACGCCTACCCGACGGCCGACGGCGACCGCGTGCTGCTGTCGGTGCAGAACGACCGGGAGTGGCAACGCCTCGCACAACAGGTGCTGGAGCGCCCCGAGTTGGCACAGGACCCGGCCTTCGCGACGAACGCGGCGCGCACCGGCAACCGGGAGAAGACCGACGCGGTGGTGGCGCAGGCCCTGGGCCGGCTGGACGCGGACGAGGCGATCGGGCGGCTGGAGGCGGCCGGCCTGGCCTGCGCGCGGCTGAACTCGGTGGCCCAGCTGGCCGGCCACCCGCAGCTGGCGGCCCGGGACCGCTGGCGGGAGGTGGGATCACCGGCCGGTCCGCTGCGGGCCCTGCTCCCGCCGATCGGACTGCCGGGCGGCGCGGCACCGCACATGGGTGCGGTGCCCGCGCTGGGTGAACACACCGAGACCCTGCTGCGCGCCCTGGGGATGACGGGCGCGCAGATCTCGGAACTGCGCCGGGAGGGTGTGGTGGCGTAGGGCCGGGGAGCCGGAGCCGAGCCGAAGGGAAGGCTGCGGTACGGGGACTGTTACGAGCGGCGGCTGCCGAAGAGCGTGCGACGCAGACGGCGCAGCGGCGCGAAGAGCGAGACGCGCGCGCTCCGGCTCCGCAGACGGTGCGTGTGGTCGCGGGAGGTGAGCTCGCGCATCAGCAGGGTCGCCTCGGCGGTCTCCCGGTGCGGGACGGCAGGTCCGCCCAGCACGGCGAGATGGCGGTCGAGGCGCGAGCTGGTCGCGTTGCTGCCGCAGGTGATGGCAGGCACGCGAGGCGGCCTGCTGCGCATTGCTATCTGTTCCATGTTCTCTCCCCACCCGTACGAGGGCACCCGGCCCGGGCAGGTTAACCCTATCGTCCCCGCGTCGCGCTCGGGTATCCCGGTGGTGTGAATTACCCCTATCAGTACGGGGAGTTGACGGTTACTCAGCGGAGTCGACAGTCACTCTCCGCACAGGCGCGCCGGTTTCGGAGGTCCGGTGCGCGAGTCGCGTCACGACAGGGGCCACTTCACGCGCCCTGCGCTAACTTGAAGTGATCGCCTGGTGACCCCTGGGGGCGCGTGTGAGTGGGAATGTGGCCGATGTGGACGGGGAATCGAGCGGGGAACCGGGTCCCGATCGTGTCATCGCCGGCCGGTACCGCCTGTTGGATCCCCTCGGCCGCGGGGGGATGGGCATCGTGTGGCGGGCCCGGGACGAGGTACTGGCCCGCGAGGTCGCCGTCAAGGAGGTACGGGCGCCCGCCGGACTGGAGCCCGCCGAACTCCAGCGGATGTACCGGCGGCTGGAGCGGGAGGCCTGGGCGGCGGCCCGGGTCTCGCACCGCGGGGTCGTCACGGTCTACGACGTGGCCTCCGAGGACGGCCGGCCCTGGATCGTGATGGAGCTGGTGCGCGGGCTCACGCTGGCCGACGTACTGGAGGCCGAGGGGCCGATGACCCCGCAGCGCGCCGCGCACCTCGGGGAACAGGTGCTGGCCGCGCTGCGCTCCGCGCACGAGGCGGGGGTGCTGCACCGGGACGTGAAACCCGGGAACGTGCTGATCGCCAACGACGGCCGGGTGGTGCTGAGCGACTTCGGGATCGCGAGCCTGGAGGGCTCCTCTGCGATCACCATGACGGGCGAGGTGGTCGGCTCCCCCGAATTCCTCGCCCCGGAGCGGGCGTTGGGGCGCGATCCGGGGCCCGAGTCGGATCTGTGGTCGCTCGGGATCATGCTGTACGCGGCCGTCGAGGGGGTCACGCCGTTCCGCCAGGGGACCCCGCTGGACACCCTGCGGGCCGTGGTGGACGCGGAGTTGCCGCCGCCGCGCCGGGCCGGGCCGCTGGAGCCCGTACTGGTGGGGCTGCTGCGGAAGGACCCGGCCGAGCGGCTGCCCGCGGCGGAGGCGGCCCGGATCCTGCGGGTCGTGGGCGCGGGCGGGGCCGTACGGGCCTCCGGCGGGCCGGTGTCGGGGCCGGACTCGCCGACGGCCGTCGCGCAGCACCACCGGCAGCACCACCGGCAGGAACCGCGGCCGGCGTACGGGGAGCCGTA
Organism: Streptomyces sp. LARHCF249; assembly: GCF_052871255.1. Classification (NCBI taxonomy): domain Bacteria; kingdom Bacillati; phylum Actinomycetota; class Actinomycetes; order Kitasatosporales; family Streptomycetaceae; genus Streptomyces; species Streptomyces sp. LARHCF249. The sequence goes on along the minus strand of NZ_JBIXJQ010000018.1, from coordinate 70,275 downwards.
CGGGGAGCCCACCCCGCCGATGCCCGCACCCGCGCCCCCGCCCGCGTCCGGGCAGCCGCCGCGCGACGGCCGGGCCGGGGCGGTGCTCACCGCCGGGATCGTGGTGCTGCTGCTGGCGCTGGCCGCTCTGGGATGGGTGCTGCTGAAGGAACGGCAGGACGCGGACGGCAGCAGCGGCGGGGTCGGCCCGACCGGCACGGCGACCACCGCCCGGGCCGCCACTCCGGCTTCCGCGCCCCCGTCCGACCCCGTGTCCGCATCCGCATCCGCTTCGGCTTCCGCCACTGCGGGGCAGCACGTCTCCGTGTACGTGGACACCGTGCGCGCCTCGTACCGCGGCAGCTGCCCGCCGCCCGCGGACCGCGCACCCTCCTTCACCGCCACCGTGGAGGTGGAGAGCGCCCCGGTCCGGCTGGAGTACCGCTGGGCCACCCGGAGCGGAAAGACCTCCGGCCCGGGCTGGCAGGCCCTCACGTACGAGGAGGGCGGGCCGAGGAGCCGGCGGCTGGAGCACGCCGAGCTCACGCACGTGCCGGGCGCGGGCTACGAGGACGCGGTCCGGCTGGAGGTACGGGGGCCGGCCGAGGTGGCCACGCAGTGGGTCGCCGTCTCCGTGACGTGCGAGGAGGAGGCCCCGACGGGCGGGGCCCCCTCCCCTGGCGCCAGTACGTCTCCGAGCCCGCCGGCCGGGGAGGACCCGTCGGCGGGACCGTCCGTCAGTCCCTAGCGGGTCAGGCGGCGTTGGTGAAGACCGGCAGGTAGCCGCTGGACTGTCCGGCGGCGGTCGGGTGGTACGACTCGCCGATGTTGAGCCAGTTGACGCTGTGCAGCCACGCGCTGCCGGAGCAGATCTCGTGGCCCGTGAAGGCTCCGACGACCGAGGCGTAGGCGAATCCGTGGTCGGCGGCGCGTTTGGCGATGGCGGCGTTGAGGTGGTCGGCCGCGCCGTTGATGGCGGCGCGCTCGCCCTCGGTCAGGCCGGCGGTGCAGGTGCCGTTCAGCTTGTAGAAGCGGGGATAGCCGATGACGACGACACGGGCGTTCGGGGAGCGGCTGTCGATCGCGTTGTAGACCTGGTCGAGCTGGCCGGGGAGGGTGGAGTCCACGTACGCCTTGGCCTGGTTGACGCGGCTGACGCAGGTGGACTCGGACTGGAGCACACAGGTCGTCATGACGTCGGAGAATCCGGCGTCGTTGCCGCCGATGGTGATGCTGACCAGGTCGGTGCCGGAGTTCAGCGGGGTGAGCTGGTTGGCGAGCACATCACCCGTGCGGGCGCCCGAGCATGCGGTGAAGGAGAAGGTCTGCGGGGCGTGGGCTGCGGCCCACAGGGCCGGGTAGGCGCGGGTGGTGCGCTTGCAGGCGCCGCTCCCGCTGTCGTAGTTGCCGGCGCCGACGCCGGAGGAGTACGAGTCGCCGAGGGCGACGTATCCGAAGTCGGCCTGGGCGGCGGCGGCCGCCTGGCCGGCGCCGAACAGGGCGGCGCCCGCGGCCAATAACAGGGTGGAGGCGAGCGCGGCGAAGCGCGGCATTCTCATGCTCATGTGTGCGGCTCCTTGTGGGGGTTACTCCTGAGTCCGTGGTACAAGGAGCCGGGGTTGGCTGGAAGTGTTCATGCCAAGAATTTTCGGAACAGAGTTGCTGTCCGAATCTTCACTCCCGAGGTGTTTGAAGAGGGAACCCGTCCACCCGATCCGGCGAAACACGGGTGCACGAGGGCATCGCGTGCCGGATCATGGGCGCCATGCCAGCCAACCCGCATGACGCGCTGCCGATCCGGCTCAACGTCGACGACAGCGATTCGCCGTCGGACGTCGTCGATGCGCTGTTCCTCGGCCGGTTCGCGTCCGGTGAGCAGCCGTTCTCGCACAGCGTGTCGATCGACCGGGTCAAGCCGGATGTCACCCTGCTGCCGCCCGAGGCCACGGTGTTGCGCTCGGCACGCGACAGCGATCGCAGTGCCACCCTCGCCGAGGGCGAGGGCTGGACCATGCTCGTGTCCCGCTGGAGCCGGGGCGCGGACGTCACGGTCACGGCGGTCAGCGACGAACTCGCCGCCGGTGTGCTCGGACAGGCCACGGAAGGGGCGCAGGACGATCCCGAACCGCAGCCGGAGAACGTCACGATGGGGTTCTGGTACGTCTCCCCGCGCCGCGGCCCGTACCGGACGACCCGCCAGATCGCGGCCGGGACCTGGGCCGAGGTCCGGCCCAACTACACGGCGCCGGTGGCCGGGGCGATGGACCGGCTGATGAAGGTGACCCCGGACGACATCGCGGGCCGGCTGCTCCTGCTGCACGGTCCGCCGGGGACGGGCAAGACCTCGGCGCTGCGCACGCTGGCCCGTTCCTGGCGGGACTGGTGCCAGGTGGACTGCGTCCTGGATCCGGAGCGGCTGTTCAACGACGTGGGCTACCTGATGGACATCGCGATCGGCGAGGAGGAGGGCACGGCGAAGGGCCGCTGGCGGCTGCTGCTGCTGGAGGACTGCGACGAGCTGATCCGCGGCGAGGCCCGGCACACGGCCGGGCAAGCGCTGTCGCGCCTGTTGAACCTGACGGACGGTCTGCTGGGGCAGGGCCGCAACGTCCTGGTCGGCGTCACCACCAACGAGGACCTCGAGCGGCTCCACCCGGCGGTGGTCCGGCCGGGGCGCTGCCTGGCCCGCATCGAGGTGGGCCGGCTGACCCACCGCGAGGCGGTGGACTGGCTGGGCACCGACGAGGGCGTCTCCCGCGAGGGCGCCAGCCTGGCCGAACTCTTCGCCCTCCGCCGCGGGACCGGCCCGGCCGCGGTCCTCCCCCCGCAGCCGCACTCGTCCGAGGCGGGCCTGTACCTGTAACCGCGGCTCCGCTAGTCGGCGGCGTAGCGGGCCCGCAGTGCTTCGGATGCGGCCGAGAGGGCGTCGGCCTCGGTCAGACCCAGGCGGTGCGCCCGGTCGGCGAACGCCTGCGCGGCGGCTGCGGCCTCCCGGGAGGCGCCTTCCCCGGCGGCGATGAACGTCCCGTTCCGGCCCCGCGTCTCGATCACCCCGTCCGCCTCGAGCGCCCGGTACGCCTTCGCCACGGTGTTGGCCGCCAGCCCCAGCTCCTCCGCCAGCCCCCGCACCGTCGGCAGTTTGAAGCCCGCCGGCAGCCTGCCCGACCGGGCCCGGTCGGCGATCTGCGCGCGCAGCTGTTCGTACGGCGCGGCCGAGCCCGCCGCCGCATTGATGGTGATCTTCAGGTTCGTCGAGGTCACGGCGCGATTGTCCCCCATCGCCGGATAATTGGGAGGCGCGGGACGCGCCCCCGCCCGTAGCGTCGGCCACATGACTGTTCTGATCCGCGACCTCCGACCGAGCGGGCCCGGCCGAGCGGACGACGCGGAGTCCGTCGTACGAGTACGCCGCTCGGCCCTGCCCTTCCTGATCGCCACCGCGGAGGGCGTCGCCTTCGAGGTCGACTCCGCCCACCCCGACGCGCACTACCGCCTCCTCCTCGCACACACCGGCGAGGGACTCGTCATCGGCACCGCCCAGGTCGGCATCGCCCACGACAGCCCCGAGCCCGGCCAGTCGTACGTCAACGCGTTCGTCGACCCCGCGCACCGCGGCCTCGGCGCCGGCAGCCTGCTGCTCCGTGCGGCCGAGGAGCACCTCGCCGCCCACGGCGCGGTGGACACGTACGCCTGGGTCCTCGACGACCCCGCCCACCGCGCCTTCGCCGAGCGGCGCGGCTACCGCCCCAGCCGGTCCGCGCACTTCCTGCGCCTGGACCTGGCGGCGGGCACCCTGCCTCCGCTCCCCGCGGCCCTCCCGGCGGGGGTCGAGCTGCGCCCCGCCTCCGCCTTCGCCGCGGACCCGCGTCCGCTCTTCGAGGCCGACGCGGAGACGACCTCCGACGAACCCGGCGATGTGGCGGCCGAGTTCGACGACTACGAGGAATGGCTCGCGCACACCTGGAACAGCCCGGACCTCGACAAGGAGCTGACCGTCGTCGTCCTCGTCGACGGCGCGGTGGCGGCCTTCACCGCCGCCAAGACCGACGGCGCCACCCGCTACGCCACGGCGATGACTGGCACCCTGCGCGCCTTCCGCGGCCGGGGCCTGGCCAAGCTCGCCAAGACGGCGTCCCTGCACCGGGCCCGCGCGGCCGGGTACACCGAGGCCTTCACCGGCAACGACGCGGCCAACGGCCCGATGCTCGCCATCAACAAGTGGTTCGGATACGAGATCTGCGCGAGCGAGACGCGCTACACGAGGAAGCTGGAGACCGCATGGCCGAGCAGCTGACCGTCGTCCTGACCAAGGCCGGCCGGACCAAGATCCGCTACCCGGCGGCGCGCGTCGCCGACGACGGCGACCGGATCTCGGTGCGGGCCCCCTGGGCGGCCGAGGGCGTGCGGGACTTCGGCTTCGTCCGCTTCGAGCCGGGCGACGTGTTCGTCGAGCACTTCTGGCGGACCCGCTGGTACGCGGTCAAGGAGGTGTGGACCGGCGACGGCGTCCTGAAGGGCTGGTACTGCGACGTCACCCGCCCGGCCCTGGTGCGGGGCGGGGAGATCCTCGTGGACGACCTGGACCTCGACCTGTGGGTCTCCGCGGACGGGTCCTGCGTACTGCGCCTGGACGAGGACGAGTTCGCCGGGAGCGGGCTCACCACGAGCGACCCGGAGGCCGCCGCCCAGGCCATCCGCGCCCTCGACGCCCTCGACGACCAGGCCAGGACCCCGGCGGGCCTCCCCGCGCTCCTCGCCTAGCGGGCCCCGGAAGGCGTCTTCTGTAGGCCCCGCTTAGCGCTTCCTTAAGCGGATCCTAAGGATCACCGGGTGGGGGCCGATCGCGGGGAAACGCGGGGTTCGGGGGGCTAGCTTGGCAGGGCCAGGACAGGAAGGGCCGGATGTGGCGCCGCCGGGGGGCGGCGCCGCAGGGCCCGCTTCCGATTCCGCTGGCGCGCCCCTGCCTTGTGCCCGAAGGAGACCCGCCCATGTCCGCACGCCGCCGTACCGTGACGCTGACCCGTATCGCCGCCGCCGGCCTCGCCCCGCTGGCGGTGGCCGCGTACGCCGCCGCTCCCGCGGTCGCGCACGGCTCGATGACGGACCCGGTCAGCCGGGTCGCGGCGTGCTACGCGGAGGGCCCGGAGTCCCCGCGGTCCGCGGCCTGCAAGGCGGCGGTCGCGGCGAGCGGGGCCCAGGCGTTCTACGACTGGAACGCGGTGAACATCGCCAACGCCGCCGGCAACCACCGGGCGCTGATCCCGAACGGGCAGCTCTGCTCGGCGGGCAACGACAAGTACCAGGGACTGGACCTGGCGCGCGCCGACTGGCCCGCGAGCCCCATGACGGCCGGCGCGCACACCTTCCGCTACAAGGGGACCGCCCCGCACAAGGGCTCCTTCGAGCTGTACGTGACGAAGGACGGGTACGATCCGGCGAAGCCGCTGGCCTGGTCGGACCTGGAGCCCGCGCCGTTCGCGAAGGTCACCGACCCGGGGATGCAGAACGGCGACTACGTGTTCTCCGGGACCGTCCCCGCCAAGTCCGGCCGCCACCTGATCTACAGCATCTGGCAGCGCTCGGACAGCCCGGAGGCCTTCTACACGTGCTCGGACGTGGTCTTCGGGAAGGACAACGGCGGTTCGGGCACCAAGCCGAGCGGCAAGCCCAGCGCCAAGCCGAGTGCCGAGCCGAGCGCCAAGCCCGGCGACGCCAAGCCGGCCGGGGCGACCTCCGACACCCCCTCGGCCCCGAGCGACCAGCAGATCGCCGACGGCGCGGACAAGTCCACCGTGGAGCACAACGGCCACGACGACAACGACCCGAAGACGAACGGGAGCGCGGCCGCGGCGTCGTCCCCCGCCCCGCAGAAGGACAACCTCGCGGAGACGGGCGGCAGCAGCGCCACCCCCGCGATCGCGATCGGTGGCGCCGGCGTCCTGGCCGTGGGTGCGGCCGTGCTGTTCGGACTGGCCCGCCGTCGCGCCACCGGGGGCTCCCAGCGGTAGCCGGGGGAGACGGGCCGCCACGGCCTAGCCGCACCCTCGCGGGCCGCGTGCGCGTCAGTCGAAGACCGACGCGCACGTGGTCCGTTCTGCGTGTGCCGGGTCGAGGGCGTTCAGCGCCTCGTGCCAGGCGATCCGGTCGGTGAGCCCGATGGTGACGTGCTCCGAGAAGTCCAGGGCGCACAGGTCCTGGAGTACGACGTTCTTGACGTTCGGCCCGTCCAGGAACGCGCTCCGGTACGGGGTGACCACCTCGTCGTACTTGGTGGCGATCACCGTGTACTTCACCCCGGGCACGGTGTCCCCGCCCTCGTTGAGCTTCTGCTGGAAGGGCGATCCGGCGATCTGGTCGGCGAGGCCCGGGGTCGCGGTGCTGATCAGGTCCTCTGCCCCGGGGAAGTACGGGAGGAGCTTGGTGAGTCCGAGCAGGGTGGTGCCGTGGTTGTCGGGGGCGAGTCCGACCAGCGCGTTGACCTTCTCGGCGCCGCCGAGGAACTTCAGGTAGTAGCGCGGCATCATGCCGCCCTGCGAGTGCCCGATGATGTCGGTCTTGGCGGAGCCGGTGGCGGCGAGCACCTTGTCGACGAAGACGTCGAGCTGTCCGGCGGACTTGTCGATGGGTCCGAGCCCGTTGAAGAGGGGCACGCCGGGCAGTTGCCCGTAGTCGAGCGAGTAGACGCAGTAGCCGCGGTGCACGAGGTACGGCGCGAGGCCGAGCCAGTTGTCCCACGAGTTGCCGAAGGTGCCGTGCACCAGGACGACGGGGCGCGGATGCGCGGCGGACGGTTTGCAGGACCAGTCGTTCCAGCCGCTGCTGGGTGCGGTCGCGGCCTGCGCGGCGCCGGTGGGGGCGACGAGTGCGGCGGCGGTGAGGGTGAGGACGGCCAGCGGGCGGAGCAGGCGTCTCCAGGGCAGCATCGTGTGATCTCCTTGCGGGTCGACTCAAGGGGATGGAGCGTGGGGGTTCGTCCCGTGATCCGGATCACAAAGGGGCGCTGCTGCCGCTAAATTACGGGTGAGTAGCAACACAGGGAAGTTACGCGTCGGTAAAAACTCGCGTGTCTTGCGATTCTCGATGCTCGCTCAGGCCGCGAGCGAGCCGCGGGCGATGGCGTGCGGCCCGAACCGGGCGCGGACGCGGTCCGTGACGGCCTCCAGGCGGCGGGCCTTCTCGTCCTCGGGGTCGAGGCTGAGCTGCCGCGCGGCCCGTTCGGCCGGGATCAGGTCCTCGGCCCGCAGGGACAGCGCGCGGACCCGGGCCCGTTGCAGGCCGAGGCCCTCGTAGAGGGCGTAGGCCGTGGCGGTCAAGGTGGCGCAGTGCGCGGTGGGTTCGGCCAGGGTGCGGGTCCGCGTGAGCGTGGTGCGGTCGGCGCAGCGGACGGTGAGCGAGAGGGTGCGGCAGACCTGGCCCCGGCCCTCTTCTTGTGTACGAAGCGTACGGAGCTTCGTACCGAGCTCGTCGGCCAGCGAGAGCAGGGCCCGCCGGTGCCGTACGGGATCCAGCTCGTCCCGGTCGAAGGACCGCTCGGCGGCGACGGCGCGGGCGGCCGCGCCGGGCCGGACGGGGGTCCTGTCGATGCCGAGGGCGCGCTCCCGCACCTCGCGGCCCAGCCGGGCGCCGAGGATCCGCCGCAGGGCGGCGGGCGGGGCGGCGGCGACCCGGCCGACGGAGTCGAGGCCGTAGGAGCACAGGGTGCGGGCGGCCTTGGGGCCGACGCCGTCGAGGGCGGTGACGGGCTTGCCGGCCAGGAACGCACGGACGGCGGCGGGCTCGTCGGGGACCACCAGGGTCCCCCCGGGCCGGGCCTCGCGGGCCGCCGCCCGGGCCAGCATGGGGTTGCCGGCCACGCCGACCGTGCAGTCCACGCCGTACAGGGCGAGGGCCCGGACCCGGATCACGGCGGCCAGCCGGTCGGCGTCGCAGCCGAAGTACCGCAGCGCGGCCCGCACATCGGCGAGGGCCCCGTCGGGCGGCAGGGCCTGCACGGCCGGCGTGACCCCGCCGAGCAGCGCGAGGACCCCGGCGTACTCCGGAGCCCCGAGCGGCCCCTCGTCCGCGGGGTGCAGCCGCAGGCACATCACGGCCCGGTCGGAGGTCATCCCGCGCTCCCCGGGCTGGAGTGCCACAGCTTGCGGCCCGTCGCGGGGCCGGTGCCGGGGGGCTGGAGGTCTGCCCAGGGGCTCATCTCGTACCCCGTGGAGAAGTGGATCCGGCGGCCTGCGCCCCGCTCACCCGGCGCGCCGTCGCCGTCGCCGTCGACCACGCCGCCGTGGTCGCCGCCGCCGTCACCGGCACCACCGCCGGAGGCGGCCAGGCGGGCCGCGACCGCCTCCAGGCCGCCGGCCGTGCGCAGTTCCACCAGTTCCGCCAGGTTCCACGCCGCCGCCCCGACCACGCTCAGGCTCTGCGGGCCCCGCCGCTGCACGACGCCCCGTACCAGCAGCAGGAAGGAGTGGAAGACGGTGTGCGCGCACCGCTCGTGGCTGTCGTCGAAGAAGGCCAGGTCCACCAGGCCCGTCCCGTCGTCCAGCGTCGTGAAGATGACCCGCTTCCCGGACCGGATCGGCGGGGTCTGGGTGGCCGCCTTGGCGCCCGCGACCAGGACCGTCTGCCCGTGCCCGGCATCGCGCAGCCGCCGCGCCGGGATCACCCCCAGCTCGGCCAGGAAGGCGTGGTGGTCCACCATCAGGTGCCGCGAGGCGTCCATCCCGAGGACGCCCAGCTCGGCGCTGAGCCGTTCCGCGTCGGTCAGGTCGGGCAGCCCGACGGAGGCCGTGGAACGGCCGCCCTCCAGCGGGAGTTGGGGGCCGCGCACACCGGCCGCCCGCTGCGCGCCGTGCAGTTCCGTCAAGTGCAGCAGCAGGTCCCGCCGGTTGGTGCCGAACGCGTCCAACGCCCCGACCTGCGCCAGGCGTTCGGCCACCGGCCGGCCCGGGTGCGCCCGGTCCCAGAAGTCGCGCAGGGAGGCGTACGGCTGCCCGGCCGCGATGCGGCCCGCCTCGGCCTCGCTGATGCCGTGGACGTCGGACAGCCCGAGCCGCAGCCCCCACACACCGGCCGCACCTTCGTCGGACACCAGTTCGATGCGGTGGGCGGCCGCCGACCGGTTCACGTCCAGCGGCAGCACGGGCACGCCCCGCCGCCGCGCGTCCGCCAACAGCAGCCGCTTCGGGTACATCCCCGGATCGTGGGTCAGCAGCCCCGCGTAGAAGGCCGCCGGATGGTGCGCCTTCAGCCACGCCGACTGGTACGTGGGCACCGCGAAGGCCACCGCGTGCGCCTTGCAGAAGCCGTACGAGCCGAAGGCCTCCACGACCTCCCAGGTACGGGCGATCACCTCCACGGGGTAGCCGCGCTCGCCCGCCTTCGCCGCGAACCAGACCTTGATCCGCCCCTGCGACTCGGGATCGGACAGCCCGCGCCGCACCCGGTCCGCCTCGTCCCGTCCGCAGCCGGTCATGATGTGCACGATCTCGATGATCTGCTCGTGGAAGACCACCACCCCGTACGTCTCGCGCAGCGCGTCGGCCAGGTCCGGGTGCGGGAAGCGCACCGGCGCCCGCCCGTGGCGGGCCTCGATGAACGGCCGCACCATGTCGGCGGCCACCGGGCCCGGCCGGAACAGCGAGATGTCGACCACCAGGTCGTGGAAGGTCGACGGCTGCAGCCGCCCCACCAGGTCGCGCTGGCCCGGCGACTCGATCTGGAAGCAGCCCAGCGTCTCGGCCGAGCGGATCAGCTCGTACGTGGCCCGGTCCCCCGGCGGCACCTGCGCCGGGTCGTCGAGGTCGAGCTCCCGGCCCGAGCCGCGCCGGATCTCGGCGACCGCGTGGGCCATCGCCGACTGCATCCGTACGCCGAGCACGTCGAGCTTGAGCAGGCCGAGCTCCTCCACGTCGTCCTTGTCGAACTGGGACATCGGGAACCCCTCGCCGCTGGTGGGCACCACCGGCGTACGGGCGAGCAGGGAGGCGTCGGAGAGCAGCACTCCGCACGGGTGCATGGCGGTCCCGCGCGGCAGCGCGTCCAGCGATTCGACGAGCTCCCACAGCCGCCCGTACGACTCCCCGCGCACGTCGCGCAGTTCGGGGAGCTCCTGCAGCGCGGCGCGGGCGTCGCGGGCCCGGATGTGCGGGAAGGCCTTGGCGAGCCGGTCGACGACGGCCGGGTCCATGGACAGGGCGGCGCCGACGTCGCGGATGGCGTGCCGGACCCGGTAGGTCTCGGGCATGGAGACGGTGGCGACGCGCTCGGTGCCGAACCGGCCGATGATCCGCCGGTAGACCTCCAGCCGGCGGGCGGACTCCACGTCGATGTCGATGTCGGGCAGGACGCGCCGGCGCTTGGACAGGAAGCGCTCCATCAGCAGGCCGTGCGCGACGGGGTCGGCGTGCGCGATGCCGAGCAGGTGGTTGACGAGGGAGCCGGCGCCGGACCCGCGGGCGGCCACCCGGATGCCCATATCCCGTATGTCGTCCACTACTTGAGCGACCGTCAGGAAGTACGAGGCGTAGCCGTGGTAGGCGATGATGTCGAGCTCGTGGTGCATGCGCTCCCAGTACGCGCGGTCGTCCGCGTAGCCGCGCAGCACCATGCCCGCCGAGGCGCGGGAGGCGAGGACCCGCTGGGCGCTGCGGTGGGCCGCGCCGACGAGGCGGGCCTCGGGGAAGTGCACGGATCCCATGCCGAGGTCGTCCTCGGGGTCCACCGCGCAGGCCTCGGCGGTGTGCCGGGTCTCCGCGAGGAGGCGCCGTGCATCGGCGGGGCGCAGGCCGGCGGCTTGGGCGATCCGGTCGGCGGCCCCGGCCATGGCGGCCGGGTCCTTGAGCCAGCGTTCGCCGCTGTCGAGGGGGCCGCGGGGGTCGATGGGGACCAGGCGGCGGGCCGCGTCGAGGATGTCGGCGACCGGGCCCTGGCCGGGGTCGGCGTAGCGGACGGCATTGGTCAGTACGGCCGGGACGCCCTGCTCGGCGGCGAAGCCGACGGTACGGGCGGCCAGCCGGAGCGAGCCGGGTCCGGTGCCGGTGCGGCCGTGGTGGACGGCCTCCAGGCGCAGGGAGTCGCCGAAGACCTCCCGCCAGGGGGCGAGCAGCCGGGCGGCCCGGTCGGGACGGCCCGCGGCGAGCGCCCGCCCCACCTCGGAGCCGGGGCCGAGCAGGACGAAGACGCCCTCTCCGCGCAGGGCGTCCCAGGGCAGCAGCGGCACCTCGGCGGCGCCCGCGTGGGCGGCGGTGACCATCCGGCACAGTTCGGCCCATCCGGCGGCCCCGTCCCGGGCCAGGAAGACCGCGCGGGGAGCGGACTCGTCGATGAAGGCGCCGCCCTTGACGGGGTTGCGCCGCCGGTACGAGGCCTCGCCGGATCCTGCCCGGTCCGCCGGTCCGGACCCCGCCCGGTCCGCCGGTCCGGACCCGCGGACGCCCGTACGCACGCCGCCTCCGGCGGGGTCGGCCGAGCCCCCCGACCCGGCCGGCCCCGCCGGAGGCGACACGGCGAGGTCCACCCCGAACAGGGGCCGGATCCCGGCCTTCGCCGACGCGTTCGCGAACCGCACCGCCCCCGCGAGGGTGTCGCGGTCGGTCAGGGCGAGGGCGTCCATGCCCCGGTCGGCGGCACGTTCCGCCAGCTGTTCCGGGTGCGAGCCTCCGTAGCGCATGGAGAACCCCGAAACGGTGTGCAGATGCGTAAAACCAGGCACCCGCGGCCTCCTGCTTCCCTCGTATGAACACCTCCCCCGCTCTCCACCATAGAGCAATTCGAATATCCGTGCGAAACACTTGTTCGATCATCCGGGGAGGTCATCCGTTCGGCCCACCCCCTGCTGCGACCTATCCCCCGTACGCCGAGCGTGGGGGCATGACCCAGCCCACCGAGAGCACCGACGCAGGCCCGTCCGGCGGCTTCCTCGCCGAGATCAAGGACGCCGTGACCACCCGGGCAGCGCTGCTGGTCCTGGGGGTGCTGGCCCTCCAGCTCGCCTTCATCACCTCGTACATCGGTGCCTTCCACCACCCGAAGCCCAGCGAGATCCCGATCGCCGTGTCCGCGCCCGCCGCACCGGTCGCCGAGCAGTCCGCGCAGCGGCTCGCCGCCCTGCCCGGCAAGCCGCTCGACCCCCGTACGGCCGAGGACGAGGCCGCCGCGATCCGCATGATCGAGAACCGGGACGTGGACGGCGCGCTGATCGTCGACCCGGCCGGGCGCACCGACAGGCTGCTGGTCGCCTCCGGAGGCGGGGCCTCCCTCTCGCAGGCCCTCGAAGAGATCGTCGGCGCGGTGGAGAAGGCCCAGGGGCGGACCGTCCGGGTCACCGACGTGGCCCCGGCCGAGCGGGGCGACAGCCGCGGCCTGAGCTCCTTCTACCTGGTCGTCGGCTGGTGCGTGGGCGGCTACCTGTGCGCCGCGATCCTCGCCATCAGCGCCGGCGCCCGGCCCGCGAACTCCGCCCGCGCCGTCATCCGGCTCGGCGCGCTGCTCGTGTACGCGATCGCCGCGGGACTGCTCGGCGCGGTCATCGCCGGGCCGGTCCTGGACGCGCTGCCCGGCTCGCTCACGGCCCTGTGGGGACTGGGCACCCTGGTCGTCTTCGCGGTGGGCGCGATCACCCTGGCCTTCCAGGGGCTGGCGGGCGTGGTCGGCATCGGCCTGGCGATCCTGCTGGTGGTGGTGTTCGGCAACCCGAGCGCGGGCGGCGCCTACCCGTACCCGCTGCTGCCGCCGTTCTGGAGGGCCATCGGCCCGGCCCTGCCGCCGGGCGCCGGTACGTACGCCGCGCGCTCCATCGCGTACTTCAAGGGCAACGGCACGACCGGGCCGATGCTGGTACTGGCCGCCTGGGCGGTGGCCGGCTCGGCGATCACGATCGCCTGCGCGCTCTTCCGCGGGGGCCGGCCGGGAGCCGCCGTGGGCAGCGGCCTCCCCGACGACGCGCCGTCGGTCGCCCGGTTCGCGGGCGAGGGGACGGAAGCCCGGTGATCAGCGGCGCGGTGGTGGGCGGCCGCGTGCTCGGCCGGCCGCTGCGCGATCCGCTCCGCGACCGCGTCGAAGACCACCGCGGGCTGCTGCTTCTGAGTGGCCGTCACGGGTCCCCCTCCGGGTCGTGGCTGTGCTTCCATCAAAAGAGTCGTCGTCATGAGACCAGGGACATCGGCAGGAAGCCGGAAGACCGCGGAGGTGTCGTGCGCGTTGAGGTGAAGGCAGAAGACGGACGTCTGATCGTGGCCGAGGTCTGGGGAGCGCCGGACGGGGTTCCCGTGCTCCTGCACCACGGAACACCGGGATGCAGGCTCGGGAGCGCGCTGCGCGACATCACGGAGATCCGTCCGGACCTCCGCTTCTTCTCCTACGACCGGCCCGGCTACGGGGACTCCGAGCGGGCCCCGGGGCGGACGGTAGCCGACGCCGCCCGCGACTCCGCGGCCGTCGCGGACGCCCTGGGCGTGGACACCTTCGCCGTCGTCGGCCGCTCCGGGGGCGGTCCGCATGCCCTGGCCTGCGCGGCGCTGCTCCCGGAGCGGGTGACGGGGACGGCCGCCCTGGTCAGCCTCGCGCCGAGCGACGGGGCGGGGCTCGACTGGTTCGGCGGCATGACCCCCCACAACGTGGAGCACTACCGCCTCGCGGTCGACGATCCGGCGGCGCTGGAGCGCCGGCTCACTCCCCGGGCGGCCGCGATCAGCCGTGATCCCGGCCGGCTGCTCGATGAGCTGCGGAAGGAACTCGCCGACGACGACTTGCGGGTCCTCGCCGACGGCCAAGTGCGCCAGTCGATCCTGGACAGCTACCGGGAGTCGCTGCGCGTCTCCGCCTACGGCTGGCTGGACGACAGCCTGGCCTTCTGTCGGTCCTGGGGGTTCGATCCCGCATCGATCCCCGGCCGGGTCCTGCTCTGGCGCGGTGGCGAGGACGCCTTCTCACCCCTGGGACATTTCCGCTGGCTCAGCCGGCACATCCCGAACCGCACCGCCGTACTCAAGCCGGGGGCGGGCCACTTCGCGGCTCAGTACGCGCTGCCGGAAACCCTGGACTGGCTTCTGTGACCGGCGGCTCCTCTTCCACGGGCGCCACCACCGATTCCCGAGCGCCCTTGAGGCAGTCGATGATGCGCTCGTGCGTGTCCCCTACGCCGTCCGTGACCCGGATGCGCATGTAGAGGGCCCGCACCTCGCCGATGAACCGCTTCGAGAACACCCCCACCGGGATGACCTCGTGCGAGCCGGTCGACACCATCGGGTACCCCACCCCGAAGTACATGATCCGGAAGTCGACGGGGGCCCGTAGACCCGCGTCGGCCAACTGCTCACCGAGGGCGGTCAGGCCCGTCCACTCCACTCTGGAGCCCGGTACGTCGACCGGCCCCCCGGCCAGGACCAGGTGGTAGTCCACATGTTCCAGGACCGCGTTGTTCTGGCCGCCGTTGAGGATGCCCACCTGCCAGGCCTTTCCGGAGCCCGGGAGGAGCCCGGCCTCGAATTCGGACCGCCACCCGAGCACAGGGCGGACCGCCCGCGCGTACTGGGCCCGTGCCAGGACGGCCCCGGCCGCAACGGCCAGCAGGCTCGCCAGCGGTTCTGCGCTCATCAGCTGGAGCCGCCACGGCCAGTGGGTGCGGCCCGCCTCGGATATGTTCCCGCGCACGACCTCCCAGACCAGGACGGCGGCCAGGACGCACAGCAGCACCAGGGGTGCCGTGAAGAGCCAGCGGTTGCGCCGGATGCGCCGCTGGGTGTCGGAGAACGGGCCTCCCGGCCCGGAAGGTGCACTGGTCATGCGCGTCTGTCCCCCAAAAGCGAACCCCCGCCCGGCAGTTCGGGCGGGGGTTCACGATTGTGCCGCAGGCCGGGCGGGTCTCCTACCCGCCGGCGGGTCAGTACACGCTGACCCCGTAGGCGTTGAGGGCCTCGACCACGGGCTGGAAGAAGGTGGTGCCGCCCGAGGAGCAGTTGCCGCTGCCGCCGGAGGTGAGGCCGACCGCGCGGGTGCCCGAGTAGAGCGGGCCGCCGCTGTCGCCGGGCTCGGCGCAGACGTTGGTCCTGATCATGCCGTAGACGATGTCGCCGCCGCCGTAGTTGACGGTGGCGTTGAGACCGGTCACCGAACCGCTGTGGGTGCCGGTGGTCGAGCCGCGCCGCTTCACCGACATGCCGACGGTGGCATTGACGGCGCTGGTGATGTCCTGGCTGCCGACGGTGCCCGGCGGGACCGGCGAGTTGCTGGCGTACTTGATCAGGCCGTAGTCGTTGGTCGGGAAGCTGGAGCCGACGGTGGAGCCGACGACCGTGGTGCGGCCGGAGTTGCTCCACCAGGTGCCGGCGCCGTCGGTGCAGTGCCCGGCGGTCAGGGCGTAGTAGGTGCTGCCGCTGCGCACGTTGAAGCCGAGCGAGCAGCGCCAGCTCGACGCGTAGATCGCGTCGCCGCCGGAGACCAGCTTGGTGAGCTTGCCCGGGGTGCGCTCGATGCGCAGCGCCCCGGCGTCGGCCCCGGCCTCGCGCTTGATTCTCGCGAGGTCGGCGGCGGAGACGGTGGAGTCGGCGGTGACCACGAGGGTCCCGGTGGCGGTGTCGGTGTGCCAGGCGGTGCCCGCGACGTCGGCGCGCAGGACGGATGCGCCGGCCGAGGCCAGTCGCGCGGCGCTGAATCCGCCGTCCTGTGGGTCCGCGTTCGCCACGGTGGGGGCGGCGAGTGCTGCGACGGCGGCCAGGCCGGTGGCCACCGCGAGCAGCCTGGTACGGGTGATGCTCTTGATCCTCACTTCTCGTCCTCCGAGAGGGTCGGGGGCCCGGCGGTCGTGGGGGTGCCGGAGCCCGTGAGGCGCAGTCAGGACACGCGGAGCGCTTGGTTTTGTGCCGTGCCCCTGACAACACTGTCGGGAGTGTGGTGGCGTCGGTTACCGGTCGGCAAGGGCGCCTTTCAGCCGCCGCTCCCCCGCGGCCGTCCCGGTCCTCGCCGTACGGGCGACCTCACCGGTGAAGGGCTCGCCGTCGAGGTGAACGGAGTCCTCCGGAGCCGCGGCCGGCACCACTGAGGCCTCGGCCGTGCGCCAGAACCCCGGAACGGCCGGAATTCGACCTTCGGGTGACCGGCGAGCCGGTAAGCACCGGTTGGCGCGAGGGGCCCGTACGGGGCGGAGACGGCCGCCACCCGTCGCTCGTGCCCATTCCGCCAGTCGGCGGGCGCATCGTCTGCGTCATCGCTCATGCCGCTCAACCCTTCCACGCGGGTCCGGCCGGGAACCGCGGGGTACCCCGTCCGGACCTGCACGCCGCGAAAGGGCCTCAGCCCGACAAGGACTCAGCAGCCGTCGCAGGGACAGCAGCAGCAGTCGCCGCAGCCGCAGTCACAGTTGCAGTTGCCGCAGTCGCAGTTGTTGCACCAGGGCTCCTTCTTCTCCCTGGACCACGGCCCGTCGTGCTCGGTGCAGCAGAGCTGGCAGGTACAGAACAGCCCGAGGGCGACCGCGCACCCGGCGAGCAGCCCGCGCCGCGGCTTCTGCGGAGGCCGGCCGCCGCCACCGCCGCCGCCACCGGGCCCCATGGGCGGCGGGGGCATTCCCGGCCCGCCCGGGGCGTGGGGGGCGCCCGGGGCGTAGGGATTGCCGCCGTAGGGGTTCCCGTTCCCGTACGGGCTGCTCGCGTACGGGCCGTTCGCGTGCGGTGCGGCCGCGTACGGTCCGCCCGGGTACGGGTTGCCCGGGTACGGGTTGCCGCCCTGCCCGGTGGAGGCGGTCGCCGTGTGCCCGCAGCTGCTGGTTCCGAAGGCTCGGTCCACCGAGGTGCGCAGCTCGTGCACCAGCAGCCGGTGGGCGAGCCCGGCGTCCGCGAACTCGACCTCGCGCAGCGCGAGCCGGATGCCCTTCAGGGCGTCGTCGCACAGCCGCCGGGCCTCGGTCAGCGAGGTGCCGGTGGCGGTCAGCGGGTTCCAGGCGCCGGCCGAGGCGTCGGCCGCCTGGTCCTCCACGGCGTCCAGCAGGTGCGCGAGCCGCCCGAAGTACCGGCCGGCCTCGGCGAGCGCGGGGGCGTTGCCTGGCCGTCCGGCGAGCTGCGCGGTATGCGCGAAGGCGGCGGCCGTCGCGGTCTCCGTCGGCTCGGTCACCACGAGCACCGGCGTGCCGGGCCCGGCCAGCGTCTCGATGCCGGCCTGCCGGTCCACGGCGTCGACGAGCACCGCCGTGTCGAAGCCGAGCGAGGCGCCGGTGCGGGCGCCGGCCCGGTCCCAGCCGCGGGCCACCTTGCGGGCGGCCGCGGCTATGGGGGCGCGGGCCAACAGCCCGTCCCGGTCGGCCACGTGGTCCCGCACCTTCGCGGAGGCCAGTACGAGCGAGACGGCGGCGGCGAGCCGCGCGCCCTCGCCGTTGGCCACCGGGGCGGTGCGCATCCCCCGCAGCGGACAGGGTCCGGCGGTGCGCCGGGCGGCGGAAGCGGGCCCCGACTGAGCCTCCGTCAGAACGGAGACGAGCAGCCCGTCGTAGTTGGTGACGATCCTGGCGAACTGCCCGTGGTCACCGCGAAGTGCCAGGCAGAGCCCGCACAGATGAGCCATCCACTCCGCTTTGAACCGCTCGCCCAGCCTGTGGGTGCAAGGTCTGACGATGCCGAACAACTGCTTCCCCCGTGTGTCGTACGCGTGCCTGCCGGGCATCGTATCGACCCGCGTCCTTCACCCGTACGTCCGCACCGGCCACCCGTACGGAGGCACCGGTCGTATTTTCACTCAGTCAGCAGTGGTAGCTGCCAGGAACCTTGGCCGTGCAACGGATGTTCTGCACCAGTACCGTCACGAAACCCCTGCGCGGCGGCTATCCACTTGGCGCGTTGTCAGCATCATGGACGACCATAGGGGCAGCGGAGAGAAGACAGACTGACCACGGTGAAAGGAGGCGTCCATGGGTTCGGTGCGCAAGGCGAGTGCCTGGCTGGGTCTCGTGGAGGACAGCGACGACGAGCGTTACTACGACGACGACTACGCGGAGGCGGCCCAGGGTTCGGTGGCCGGTCCCGGCGAGCAGTGGGTCACCGACCCCCGCGTCAGAGTGGCCTCCGAGTCCGCCGTCGAGCAGGGCCGGCGCATCGCGACGGTCACCCCCGACGGGTTCCGTGACGCGCGGGGGATCGGCGAGCTGTTCCGCGAGGGCGTCCCGGTGATCGTGAACCTGTCGTCGATGGACCCGGGCGACGCGAAGCGCGTGGTCGACTTCGCGGCCGGCCTGACCTTCGGGCTGCGCGGTTCGATCGAGCGGGTGGCGACCAGGGTCTTCCTGCTGACCCCGGCCGACACCCAGATCGTGAGCGGCGAGCCCGGCGGCCGCTCGCGCGACTTCTTCAACCAGAGCTAGGCAGGGCCCTCACCGGAAGGCATCGAGCCCGGTGAGCGCCTTGCCCAGCACCAGTTGGTGCATCTCGACGGTGCCCTCGTAGGTGAGGACCGATTCGAGGTTGGTGGCGTGCCGCATGACGGGGTATTCGAGCGAGATCCCGTTGGCACCGAGGATGGTCCGCGCGGTGCGACAGATCTCGATGGCCTCGCGGACGTTGTTGAGCTTGCCGAAGCTGATCTGCTCCGGCCGCAGGGTGCCCGCGTCCATCCGCCGGCCCAGGTGGTGGGCGAGCAGGATGCCCTTGTGGAGTTCGAGGGCCATGTCCGCGAGTTTGGCCTGGGTGAGCTGGAAGCCGCCGATCGGCTTCCCGAACTGCTCCCGCGTCTTCGCGTAGTTCAGCGCCGACTCGAAGCTGGCGCGTGCCGCGCCCATCGAGCCCCAGATGATCCCGTACCGCGCGTGGCTGAGGCAGCCGAGCGGCCCCTTGAGACCGGTGACGCCCGGCAGCACCGCGTCCGCGGGCAGCCGCACCTCGTCCATGACCAGCTCACTGGTCACCGAGGCCCGCAGCGACCACTTGTGCTTGATCTCGGGTGCCGTGAACCCCGACGTGTCGGTGGGGACGGCGAAGCCCCTGATCCCCTCGTCGGTCTGCGCCCACACCACGGCGACCGCGGCGACGGACCCGTTGGTGATCCACATCTTGCGCCCGGTCAGCACCCAGTCGGTGCCGTCGCGCTTGGCGCGGGTCCGCATCGCGGCGGGGTCCGATCCCACATCGGGCTCGGTCAGCCCGAAGCAGCCGATCAGCTCACCGGCCGCCATACCGGGCAGCCAGCGCTGCTTCTGCTCCTCGGAGCCGTACTTCCAGATGGCGTACATGGCGAGCGAGCCCTGTACGGAGACCAGCGAGCGGATGCCCGAGTCGGCCGCCTCCAGCTCCAGGCAGGCGAGCCCGTACTGCACGGCGCTGGCCCCCGCGCACCCGTACCCCTCCAGCGACATCCCGAGCGCGCCGATCGATCCGAGCTCACGGGCCAGCTCGCGGATCCCGGGGAGCTCGCCGCTCTCGTACCAGCCGGCGATGTGGGGCAGCACCCGGTCGGCGGCCCAGTCACGGACGGTGTCCCGGACGGCGAGGTCCTCGGGCCCGAGGAGCTCGTCGATCCCGAGCGGATCAAGGGGCAGGAACGCGGACACTGGGCCTCCCGGCGGCCTGAGTACAGAACCTAGCAGCGCAAGTTTTACGCCGCGCCGCTGACGCTAGCCACCGCCGCCGGGCAAATCCAGCCCCGACCCCGTCACCCCCAGGGGCTCAGCCCGCGCGCCCCGACACGCGGCCCACCGCCGGGTCCGGCTCCGCAGGGGCCGGGATCTTCACGGCGGACGGCGCAGCCGGCTCCGCGGAGGCCTGCGCCGGCAACCGCACGACCTCGCCCCCGCCGGCCTCGGCACCGCAGTCCATCACTCGCGGCAGCTTCAGCGCCATCACTGCCCCGGCGATCAAGAACCCCGCGCTGACCAGCAGGGTCACGTGGAGGCCCTGCACGAACGAGTTGCGCGCCGCCGCGTGCAGCGCCTCCCCCGCCGGCCCGCCGAGCTGCGCGGCGATCTGGTAGGCCTCGCCCAGCGAGTGCGCGGCACCGGCCGAGTCCGCGGCCGAAACCCCCGGCACCCCCGCCAGCCCCGGCGCGTACGCGGCGTTCATCACGCTGCCCAGCAGCGCGATGCCCATGCCCGCGCCCAGCTGGTACGAGGTCTCGCCGATCGAGGCCGCGCCGCCCGCGGCGGCCGCCGGGGCCTCGTTCAGCATGGACTCGTACGCCGCGAACAGCGTGGTCTGGAGCCCGAACCCGAGCAGGATGAAGCCGACCGTCAGCAGGACGGGACGGTCGTGGTGTCCCATGAAGGTGAGCAGGACCACTGCGAACGCCGTGAGCAGGAAGCCGAGCGAGACCATGGTGCGCGGGCCGATCCGGGCCAGGGTGTAGGACCCGGTGGCCCCGGCGGCCATGGCGGCGAAGGTCAGCGGCAGCAGCCGCAGGCCGGTCTCCAGCGGGCTGAGGTGCAGCACCAGCTGGAGGTACTGGACGGCGATCAGCTCCAGGCCGACCAGGGCCAGCATGGCGAGCACGATGCAGCCCACGGAGGTCGAGAAGGCGGCGCGGGAGAACATCCGCATGTCGATCAGCGGGTGCGGGCGCCGCTTCTGCCGCCGCACGAACACGACGAGCAGCGCCACCCCGATCACCAGCGGTATCAGCGCCTCGAGGTCGAGGAGGTCGCGCTCCGCGCCGAACCGCTTGATGCCGAGCACCGAACCGAGCACGCCGGCGGCGGCCATCAGCGCGCCGGTCACGTCCCACGGCCCGTCGGAGGAGCCCTTCGACTCGGGGAGCAGCCAGCGCCCCAGCGGCAGGATCAGTGCCATCAGCGGGATGTTGATGAGGAAGACGGAGCCCCACCAGAAGTGCTCGACGAGGAAGCCGCCGAGTACGGGGCCGCTCGCGGCGCCGACCGCCGCGACGGCGGTCCAGATGCCGATGGCGAGGGCCCGCTCGCGCCGGTCGGGGAAGACCTGGCGCAGGATCGACAGCGTGGCGGGCATGATCATCGCGCCGCCGATGCCGAGCAGGGCGCGGGCGGCGATGAGGACCTGGGCGTTCTCGGCGAGGGCCGCCATGGCAGAGGCCACGCCGAAGAGCCCGTAGCCGAGCAGGAGTATGCGGCGGCGGCCGACCCGGTCGCCGAGGGTGCCGAAGAGGATCAGCAGCGCGGCGCAGACCAGCGGGTAGGCGTCGACGATCCACAGGAGCTCGATGGAGCCGGGGCGCAGGTCCTCGGTGAGGGAGGGGACGGCGACGTGCAGGATCGTCGCATCGAGGGCGACGAGGACCAGGCTGACGCACAGCACCGCCAGGACGACCCAGCGATTGCCCCCGCCGGAGGCCGCGCGGAGCCGCTGCCAGGAGCCAGTGGTCCGGACTCCGGCCGCGTTCGTCCCCGACATGCATGTACCTCCCAGGTGATCCCTCGCGCTCGGCGGACCAGCGTCTTGCGGAGCCACGGGGGGTGGTGCGCTGTGCGGCGTCCAACGGGGTCCGGCATCGACACGCGAGTGAACGGTCAGCGTACGCGAGTTCGCCTGTCCCACACGTGGTCAAGCTCTCATCCCGGCGGAGGCCGCGCTGTGGTGTGCGCCACTCCCCCGCCCCGCCCCTTCCGCCGCGTGCGCGCGCGCTCACGGCCCGTGGTCCCGGTCGGCGCCCGGATGCGCGCCACCGATAATCATGCCCGTGAAAGATCTTGGATTCCGCCGGCCCGCGCCCGCGCTCGCCGTCGCGGCGCCGGCGCTCGCGGTGTTCGCGGCGGTCCGCCTGCTGGGGCTCGCCGTGCTCGCGGTGTGGAGTGCGGCGGCCGGCAGCAGCCCGCACACGCTGCTGTCGGCGCGCTGGGACTCGCTCTGGTACGCCCGCATCGCCGCGGAGGGGTACGGGTACGAGGTGGTCCTGCCGAACGGGGACGTCCACTCGAACCTGGCATTCTTCCCGCTGCTGCCCTGGCTGGAGCGGCTGGTGTCGGCGGCGACCGGACTGGCGTACGGCTCCGCGGGCCTGGTGGTCTCGGCGCTGGCGGGGCTCGCCGCGGCCTGGGGGATCTTCGCGGTGGCGGACCTGCTGCACGGCCGACGGGCCGGGGTGCTCGCCGTCGCCGTCTGGGCGGCGCTGCCCGTCGGGGTCGTGCAGTCCATGGCGTACAGCGAGTCGCTGTTCACCGCGCTGGCCGCCTGGGCGCTGTACGGGGCCCTGCGCGGCCGGTGGCTCACGGCCGGCCTGCTCGCGGCGGGGGCGGGGCTGACCCGCCCGGTCGGCGCCGCGGTGGTCGCGGGGGTGTGGGTGGCCCTCGTACTGGCCTGGCGCGGCGGTGAGCGGTCCTGGCGGATGGCCGCAGGTGCGCTGCTGGCTCCGCTGGGTGCCGGGGCGTACGTGCTGTGGGTCGGCGCGCGCACCGGCGGGGGGCTGCTCGGGTACCTGGACGTACAGGGCGGCTGGGGCAACGGCTTCGACGGCGGCTGGGCCTTCGCCCGGTTCATCGGGGCGAAGCTCGCCTCGCCCGCCTTCGCGGCCGGGCTCGGGCTGATCGCGGGGGTCGTTCTGGTGCTCTGGCTGTACGGGCGGTGCGTGCGGCAGCGGCAGCCGCTGCCGCTGCTCGTGTACGGCGGGATCGTGGTGGCGCTCGCGCTGTGCGCGTCCGGGTACTTCGGCTCCAAGCCGCGGCTCCTGCTGCCGGCCTTCCCGCTGGTGCTGCCGGTGGCGGTGGCGGTGGCCCGGTGGCGGACCCGGCGGGCGGCCCTGGTCCTGGGTGCGGCGGCGCTGGCCTCGGCGGTCTACGGGGCGTTCTGGCTGAACGGCTCGGGCCCGCCATAACGGAATGGATCATTCCGTTCCATCGTTCGGCAAAGGAAACGCGTCGCTGCAATAGAGTCCGGGTAAGTGTGCGAAACAATTGCCAGGGCGGTTGATCAAGAACGCTCCAACCATTGCCGAAATACTGGGAATTAAGTCCCGCGTGAGACCAACTCCACATCACATGGTCATCACAAAGCCCGCGATTCGCCCGGGCCGACCAGCCGCGCGCGGTAACGTCGATTGAGTGCGTACCGATCAAATCCTGACCCGTCTGGAGCGGGTGTTCGCCCGCCTGGACCGGGAACCAGAGCGACCGGCTCATCTGCAAACCCCGCAGATGAGCCGGCACCGCGTCGTGCTCCTCGGATCGACCCTCGCCTTCTATCTCGCGATCGTGGTGGCCGTACTGACCACGTCCTGGCTCGTCCGCCTGGACTGGCAGGTCATGTTCTTCCGGCCGTACGAGCAGTGGCCGCAGCTGCACGCCTTCCTCGACTACCTCGTCGTACTCGGCCAGCGCGGACCCACCGCGGTCATGGTCGCCGCATGGCTCGGCTGGCGCTCCTGGCGCCAGCACACCCTCCGCCCGCTGATCACGCTCGGCGTGGCGCTGCTCCTGCTGAACGTCACCGTCGGGTCGGTCAAGCTCGGCCTCGGCCGGCTCGGCCCGCACTACGCCACCGAGATCGGTTCGGCCGAACTCTTCGCGGGCGGCGATATATTCCCTTCCGGCCACACCGCCAACGCCGTCGTGACCTGGGGGATCCTCGCCTACCTGGCGTCGACCGTGGTCACCCGGCGGGTGCTGTCCGTGGTGTCCGCCGTCGTCTCGCTGAGCGTCGGCGCCACCACCGTCTACCTCGGCACGCACTGGGTCAGCGACGTGCTGCTCGGCTGGTCCGCGGGACTGCTGATCCTGCTGGCCCTGCCCTGGTTCGAGCCGCTCATCGCCCGGACCGAGGCCTACGTCTTCGAGCTGCGCGAGCTGCTGCGCCGCCGCGCGGAGACCGGCCGGATGCCCGCCCCGGTCGTGTCCGCGCTCACCCCGCTGCTCTCCGCGGGCGGCAAGTGGCGGCTCCAGCCCGCCGTCGCCGCGGAGACCGCCGGGGAGCCCGCCACGACGGCCCCGGCGCACGCCGCCGCGGCCGTGCACACCCCGGCGGCCCGGCCGGCGCCCCTGCTCACCGCCCGGCCGCACCTGATCCGCTCCGAGCGGACCCCGGTCACCCCGGTCGGCAGCCGCCGGCCGGCCCACGGCGAGCGGGCCGCCGCCCGGAGCACCGCGGCCCGCCCGGTCGCCGGGGGCTGAACCACCGCGGGGCCGGTACGCACCACCGCACCCCGCGATATGAAGGCGGGCCGGGTCTCTGACCCGGCCCGCCTTCGTCGTTCGTCAGCGCCACGCCGACACGTTCGTCCGTCCCGGGTCACGCTTGTGTCACAGAATATCGACAACTGCCAATTGCTTTCCGGCCCGCGACACGCCCGCCGTTCAGGTGCATTGGAATTTCTTCCGAAACCCCCTGCCGAACCTCTGGAATTCCGGTAGGAGATTGTCACTGGACCGGTGGACCAGACCAGGTGAATCCCCCTCAGGTCCGCCACATTTCCTTCACCTCGGCGGCTCCACCGCCCGCCCCAGCAGATCCCTCGCCGCCCTGATCCGATCCGTCAGCTCCGGCGGCTCGACCACTTCGAACTCACAGCCGAGCAGCATGATGTGAATCACCAGGACGTCCAGGCTGACCGCCCCGGTGCGCAGCAGGCAGCTCTGCCCGTCGACCGGTTCCAGGGCCCCGTCGCTCGGCCCGATGATCCGGGCCGCCTCCTCGGCGGAAACCTTCAGCCGCACCACCGCCCGGGCCGCGTACGCCCGCTGCGACACGCCCTGGGAGACGTACGCGGCGAGGTCCGCGGCGGGCGGCTCGCGCGGCGTGAACCGCGGTCCGTGGGGCGGTGCCGGCTCGATCCGGTCCGCCCGGAACGTCCGCCAGTCCCCGCGTTCCAGGTCCCAGGCGACCAGGTACCAGCGCCGCTCGGTGCACACCAGCCGGTGCGGCTCGACGGTGCGGCGGGTGACGTTGCCCCCGTGGTCGCGGTACCCGAAGCGCAGCCGCTCGGTGTCGCGGCACACCGCGGCCAGCTCGGTCAGCACCGAGGGGTCCACGCTGGACCGCTCGGCCCCGCGCAGCATCGGCACGGTGAACTCGTTGAGCGCGGACACCCTGCGCCGCAGCCGCGCCGGCAGCACCTGCTCCAGCTTGGCGAGGGCCCGTACGGATGCCTCCCCGATCCCCTCGACCCCGTTCCCGGCGGCCGTCCGCAGCCCGACCGCGACGGCCACGGCCTCGTCGTCGTCCAGCAGCAGCGGCGGCAGCTCGGCCCCGGCCCCGAGTTGGTAGCCGCCGCCGGTCCCGGGACTGGCGTTGACCGGATAGCCCAGCTCCCGCAGCCGGTCCACGTCCCGCCGTACCGTCCGCGGCGTCACCCCGAGCCGGTCGGCGAGGTCCGCCCCGGTCCATTCGCGGTGGGCCTGCAACAGGGACAACAGGCGCAGCAGCCGTGCGGAGGTCTCGAGCATGGCCGCAGTCTGCCAGCGTCTGCCGGGCCGCTCAGGGCCGGTACGGCAGCAGCGGCCGAGGGGACGGGGGAGCGGCCGGCGGGACGGGGGCCGGACCGGCCGGAGCCGCCGGTACCACCGGACCCGGCGGCCGGGCCGGTGCCCGCTCCGGAATGACCAGCAGCGTGCCCACCACGAGCGCCCCGGGCCTGGCCCCGACCACCTCCCGGTTCGCCGCGTACAGCGCCCGCCACCCGCCCCGCACCCGGTGCTTCCGCGCGATCGAGTCCAGGGTGTCCCCGCTCCGCACCACGTGCATCCGCCCGGCCAGGCCGTACCGCTTCGAGCACGTCGGCCAGGCGTCCCAGCCCCGCGCGCCGAGCACGTCCTCCGCCACCCGGATCTGCTGGACCCGGCTCGCCAGGTCGGCGCGCGGCGCGAACACCAGCCCCCCGTACTCCTCCCACGTCGGCTGCCGGAACTGCAGCCCGCCGTAGAAGCCGTTGCCGGTGTTGATCGCCCACCGCCCGCTGCTCTCGCAGTCGGCGACGCAGTCCCAGGGCCACTCCCTGCCCGGCCCGCAGTCCCCCGGCCCGGTTCCGATCACCCCCGGCGAGCCGGGGTGCGCCGCCCCCGCCGGCCCGGGCGCGGGCGGCGGCGGGGCGAGGGCCGCCGCCGCACCGGCAGGGAGTACGAGAGCCAGCGCGGCGGCGACGGCAGCGGCGCCGAGACGGGCCCTGGCCCGCCGGCGACGCCGGATCCGGAGGTGGGGCATCGCGTCACGCTACGCAGCGCCCGCGGCCCTCCCGGCCCGGCGCGCCGTGCGCGCCCCGCACCCCACCCGCTCGGCCGACCGGCCATCCCTCCCCCAAACGGCCAATCACGGCCATCAACTGCGCACAATCAGAAAACAGTTGGCATGAATCGAAGGCCCCGCCGGGGCGTTCACTCGTACGGGGGCCCGGTTCGATTCCGTTCCCTCCAATGGCGTGACCCCGGCCGCCGCTCCCCCGTTGAGCCCGGCGAGCCGGGAACCACCCGGCCCCTGCACCTATGCCGAGGAGCCACCCCGTGCCGCGCATGCTCGACGTCAGTGATGAGGTACGTGCCGAGATCGGTGACGAAGAAGCCGACAGGCTGCTCGTCGGCGAGGACGCGCCGCGCAGTTACGACTGCACCTCCTGCCGCACCCCGGGCGACCCCGAGAACGACCGCACCAGCACGGTGCTGTTCGTCGGCGAGGAGACGGCCGTCCTTGCCTTCGCCCATGCCACCTGCATCCCCTCGCAGGTGGTGACCGTGTCCGAGGAGCAGCTCCAGGGCGCCGTCGCCAGCATCACCGGTGACAGCCCGGCGGCGCCCGCCGCCGGCGAGGCCCCGCAGAACGTGCCCGGCGGCCAGGCCGTCCTCGGCATCACCAGCGGCCTGGTGCTGATCGGCGGGGAGCTGCACCCCGCCCTGGTGGTCGAGCCGACCGCGCCGATCGCCCGCCCCGGCAGCGACGGCCCCGGCGACGACTTCCTCCCGCTCCTCATCGAGCAGGGCTTCATCCCGGTCATGGACACCGCCCAGCTCCCCACCGCGCTGAGCGGCTGGTCCGTCCTGCTCGCCGGCGGCCAGCTGCACGCCGTCCTGCAGCCGGGCGCCGACGGCGGCCGCCCGGTCGCCTGGTGGCAGGCGCACCAGGCGCTGTCGGTCACCGAGGGCTGGCGCAACGCCGTCAACAAGACCCAGCGCGTGCTCATCTACGCCGCCCCGGTCGGGTCCATCGGCCAGCAGCCCCGTGAGGACCTGCTGCGCGACGCCCTGGACAAGGCCGCCGCCGCGGGCAAGCTCGTGGCCGCCTCGATGCCCCTGGCCGGTACGCCGGGCGCCTGATCCACGGCACCAGAGCACGGCAGTCACGGATCGCCGCCGGGGTCGACCCCGGCGGCGATCCGCGTTTTCCGCCCGTCACCCCGCATCCGCAGGGCGCCGGTTTCGTTGGCTGATACGTGCATCCATACGACTCCTCCCGCGCCCCGTCCCGTACGAGCCCCGTCTCGCACACCCCGATCTACGACGCCCTGTACTCGGAGTACCTGCGCGCCTTCCGGGCGCTGCCGGGCGACCGTACGGGCGAGGAGGACCTCGGGTTCACGGCCTTCTCGTACGGGGGCGGGTACACCGGCACGGGCAGCTCGTACGACAGCGGCTGGAGCGGTTCCCCGTGGCAGCGGGCCGACGGCTGGCAGCCCACGTACGTGGCGCAGCCGCAGCCGACGCCCGCCTACTCGTACGCCGGCGGCGCCGGATACACCGACGGGCGGCAGCGCCAGACCGGGATGACGCCCATCCCGGCGGCCCTGCCGCCCGCTCCGCGCCGGGGCTACTGACCCCGGGGCGGCTACTTCTTCTTCTTGTACTGGGCGCCGCGCTTCTCGCGCACCCGCACCGAGATGTGGATCGGGGTGCCCTCGAAGCCGAACTCCTCGCGCAGCCGGCGCTCGATGAAGCGCCGGTAGCCGTGCTCCAGGAAGCCGGAGGCGAAGAGGACGAACCGCGGCGGCTTGCTGCCCGCCTGGGTACCGAACAGGATGCGGGGCTGCTTGCCGCCGCGGATCGGGTGCGGGTGGGCCGCGACGACCTCGCCGAGGAAGGCGTTCAGCCGGCCGGTGGGGACGCGCGTCTCCCAACCCGCGAGGGCGGTCTCGATCGCCGGGACCAGCTTCTCCATGTGGCGGCCGGTGAGCGCCGAGACGTTCACGCGGGGCGCCCAGGAGACCTGCTGCATCTCGGTCTCGATCTCGCGCTCGAGGTAGTAGCGGCGCTCCTCGTCGAGCTCGTCCCACTTGTTGTACGCGATCACGATCGCGCGGCCCGCTTCGACGGCCATGGTGATGATGCGCTGGTCCTGGACGCTGATCGTCTCGGTGGTGTCGATCAGGATGACCGCCACCTCCGCCTTCTCGACGGCGGCGGCCGTGCGCAGCGAGGCGTAGTAGTCGGCGCCCTGCTGGAGGTGGACCTTCTTGCGGATGCCCGCGGTGTCCACGAACTTCCAGGTGATGCCGCCGAGCTCGATCAGCTCGTCGACCGGGTCGCGGGTGGTGCCGGCCAGCTCGTTGACGACGACACGGTCCTCCTTCGCGACCTTGTTGAGCAGCGAGGACTTGCCGACGTTCGGGCGGCCGATGAGCGCGATGCGGCGCGGGCCGCCGGGGGCGGCGCCCCCGAAGGTCTGCTCGGGGGCCTCGGGCAGGGCCTCGAGGACGGCGTCCAGCATGTCGCCGGTGCCGCGGCCGTGCAGCGAGGAGACGGGGTGCGGCATGCCGAGGCCCAGGGACCACAGCGAGGCCGCGTCGGACTCGCCGCTCTGGCCGTCGACCTTGTTGGCGCACAGCACGACGGGCTTCTTGGCCTTGCGCAGCAGGCGGACCACGGCCTCGTCGGTGTCGGTGGCGCCGACCTTGGCGTCGACGACGAAGACGACCGCGTCGGCGGCCTCGATGGCGTACTCGGCCTGGGCGGCGACGGAGGCGTCGATGCCGAGGACGTCCTGCTCCCAGCCGCCGGTGTCGACGACCTTGAAGCGGCGGCCGGCCCACTCGGCCTCGTACGTGACGCGGTCGCGGGTGACGCCGGGCTTGTCCTCGACGACCGCCTCGCGGCGGCCGATGATGCGGTTCACCAGGGTCGACTTGCCGACGTTCGGCCGGCCGACGACGGCGAGGACGGGGAGGGGACCGGCCGCGGCCGCCTCGATCGCGC
Source organism: Streptomyces sp. LARHCF249 (assembly GCF_052871255.1). Classification (NCBI taxonomy): domain Bacteria; kingdom Bacillati; phylum Actinomycetota; class Actinomycetes; order Kitasatosporales; family Streptomycetaceae; genus Streptomyces; species Streptomyces sp. LARHCF249. The sequence goes on along the minus strand of NZ_JBIXJQ010000018.1, from coordinate 41,258 downwards.
CTTCGACGTCCTCGATGTCGAAGCCCTCTTCCGCGGCGAGCTCCATGAACTCCGCGTACTCGGCGTCGCCAAGTGCTCCGTGGTCGTGCTGGTCGTTCATGAAGTCCGTTCCTCGTCGTTCGTGGTGATCGGTGGTACCCGCGCAGCGCGGTTCCACTACTAGGTCAAGTCTCGCTCAGCGCCCGGTGAGGCGCTTGGCGTCGGCCAGGTGGGCGGTCAGCCGGTCCTGGATGCGTACGGTGGCCTCGTCCAGCGCGGTGCGGGTACGGCGGCCACTGCCGTCCCCGGCGTCGAAGGCCGAGCCGAAGACGACGTCGACCCGGCTCTTGAAGGCGGGCAGCCCCTTGACGAGCCGGCCCTGGGTGTCGCCGCTGCCGAGCACGGCCACCGGCACGATGGGCGCGCCGCTGCGGACCGCGAAGTACGCGAGACCGGCGCGCAGCGAGGCGAAGTCGCCCTCGCCCCGGGTTCCCTCGGGGAAGATGCCGAGGGCACCTCCATTGTCGAGCACGCCGAGGGCGCGGGTTATCGCCGTCCGGTCGGTGCCGCTGCGGTCGACCTTGACCTGCCCGATCCCGTCGAGGAAGGGGCCGAGCGGGCCGACGTACGCTTCCTTCTTGATCAGGAAGTGCAGGGGTCGGGGCGCGGTGCCCATGACCATCGGGCCGTCGATGTTGTGCGAGTGGTTCACGGCGAGGATGACGGGGCCGGAGGCGGGCACCTTCCAGGCGCCGAGCACGCGGGGCTTCCAGAGCCCGTACATGAGCCCGATGCCGATGCGCCTGCCGACCGCCGCACCCTTGGGGGAGGGCGTATCGCTCACTTGCGGCCCGCCCGCTTCTCCTCGACGAGGGTCACGACGCACTCGATGACCTGGTCGAGGGTGAGCTCGGTGGTGTCGACCTCGACGGCGTCGCCGGCCTTGGCCAGCGGCGAGGTCTTGCGGCCGGAGTCCGCGGCGTCGCGCTTGATCAGCGCCGCCTTGGTGGCCGCGAGGTCGGCGGCCTCCTTGCCGCGGAGCTCACCGCTGCGCCGGGCGGCGCGCGCCTCGGGCGAGGCGGTCAGGAAGATCTTGAGGTCGGCGTCGGGCAGCACGGTGGTGCCGATGTCGCGGCCCTCGACGACGATGCCGTCGGCCTCCGCGGCCGCCTCGGCGGCGATGGACCTCTGCAGCTCGGTGATGAGGGTGCGCACCTCGGGGACGGCGCTGACGGCGCTGACCTTGGAGGTGACCTCCTGGGTGCGGATGGGGCCGGAGGCGTCCAGGCCGTCCACGGTGATGGCGGGCGCGGCCGGGTCGGTGCCGGAGACGATCGACGGCTTGCCCGCGGCGACGGCGATGGCCTGCGGGTCGTCGGTGTCGACGCCGTTGCTGATCATCCACCAGGTGATGGCCCGGTACTGGGCGCCGGTGTCGAGGTAGCGCAGCCCGAGCTTGGCGGCCACGGCCTTGGAGGTGCTGGACTTGCCCGTGCCGGAGGGACCGTCGATGGCGACGATCACGGCTGCCGGAGCTGCGGTTTCCACGGTGCGGGCACCTTCCTGGTTGCGCGTACGTGTCTGGGCGCGCGAAAACGCCCCTGCTCCAGGTTACCGGGCCCCGGGACCCCCCGACCCCGCCCGTCCGGGCCACCGCGCATCCGGCCACGCCGGGGCCGGGGCGCGGGGCTACTGCTGCCGCAGCGCCCAGCCGCGCTCGCGCAGCTCGGCCGTCAGGCCGGCCACGGCGCGCGGCTCGACCATCAGCTGCACGAGACCGGCCTGCTGCCCCGTCGCGTGCTCGATCCGCACGTCCTCGATGTTGACCCCGGCCCGCCCCGCATCCGCGAAGATCCGCGCCAGCTCCCCCGGCTGGTCGGAGATGAGCACGGCCACCGTCTCGTACACGGTCGGCGCCGCGCCGTGCTTGCCGGGCACCCGGACCCGCCCCGCGTTCCCGCGCCGCAGCACGTCCTCGATCCCGGCGGCGCCGCCCCGCCGCTTCTCCAGGTCGGCCGACTGGAGACTCCGCAGCGCCTCCACGGTCTCCTCCAGGTCGGCCGCGATCCCGGCCAGGACGTCGGCGACCGGGCCCGGGTTCGCCGACAGGATCTCCACCCACATCCGCGGGTCGGAGGCCGCGATCCGGGTGACGTCCCGTATGCCCTGCCCGCACAGCCGGACGGCCGTCTCGTCGGCCTCCTCCAGCCGCGCGGCGACCATGCTCGACACCAGCTGCGGGGTGTGGGAGACGAGCGCCACGGCCCGGTCGTGCGCGTCCGCGTCCATGACCACCGGTACGGCCCGGCACAGGGACACCAGCTCCAGGGCGAGGTTCAGCACCTCGTGGTCCGTGTCCCGGGTGGGGGTCAGCACCCAGGGGCGGCCCTCGAAGAGGTCCGCGGTGGCGGCCAGCGGTCCCGACCGCTCCTTGCCCGCCATCGGGTGCGTGCCGATGTACTCCGTGACGTCGACGCCGAGCGCCTCCAGCTCCCGGCGCGGTCCGCCCTTGACGCTGGCCACGTCCACGTAGGCGCGGGCCGCCCCGCGGCCGATCGCATCGGCGAGCGTCGCCGCCACGTGGGCCGGGGGCACGGCGACGATCGCGAGGTCGACCCTGCCCTCGGGGGCCTCGTCCGTACCGGCCCCGAGGGCGGCCGCGGTGTGCGCCTGGGCCGGGTCGTGGTCGACGAGGTGGACGGTGATCCCGCGGGCGGTCAGCGCGAGCGCCGCGGAGGTGCCGATCAGTCCGGTTCCGATGACGACGGCGGTTCTCACGGGGCACTCCAGGGTTGCGTTCGGCGAGGTGACGGGCTGTCGGGCCAGGGTAGCCAGCCCGGACGGCGCGAGGGCCCGGCGCCCGCCCAGTGGGACGGCGGCCGGGCCCCGGCGGGAAACCGCGTCAGAGCTTCTGGGCCTTGATGATGTCCTCGAGCGAACCCGACGGCACCGAGCCGTTCGGCGTCAGCTTGTCGACCGCGCCCGGCAGCACCTGCGCGATCTGGTCGGCGGCCTGGTCCGTGGAGACGCCCGCCTGTTCGGCGACATTCCGGAGCGTGTCGCCCGGCAGCGCCTCCTTGATCTGGTCGGCGCTGACCGGCTGGTTCGGGCCGGTACCGACCCAGGACTGCGCCTGGTCGATGAGGCCGGACCTGGTGAGCATCTCCAGCAGGCCGCCGAGCGGGTTGGCCGCGCCGCCTCCGGCCGCCTGCGCGCCGCCCGCTCCGCCGCCGCCCATGAGCGAGCCGAGCAGAGAGCCGAGAATGTTGCCTCCTCCGCCGGCGGCGCCGCCCTGGCCGCCGCCGAGGAGGCCGCCGAGAAGGGAGCCGAGGTCGTTACCCGCCATGGTCCTGCCTTTCGCAGAGGGACCGGGCCGCACGACAGCGGCGTACCCGGCTTCGAGACACGGACAATGTCACCCGAACCAGACAGTGCCGCCACTTGGCGCACGTACCCCCGACCCCTGCGGTAGAACGATCGGCATGATCTTCCACCTCGTCCCGCTCGCCGACTGGACCGCCGCGCCCGGGCGGCCGTACGCCCCGCCCTCGCTCGACTCGGAGGGTTTCGTGCACTGTTCGGCGGACCGGCCCACGGCGCTCGCGATCGCCGACGCGCACTACCGCTCGGTACCGGGGATCCTGCTCGCGGTGGAGCTCGACGAGGACGCCCTGACCGCCGAGGTCCGCCGCGAGGGTGAAACCGGCGGCCGGTACCCGCACGTCCACGGCCCGTTGAACCGGGAGGCCGTGATCCGCGTGTGGGAGGTCGTACGCCCATCCGGCAGCCCTGCCTCACTGGCACCTTGGGAGCCGGGCCACCGAAACGGCGCGGCAGGCTTCTCCTGAGGCCCGCCGCAGGCCAGGATGCTGCACGCCATCCGGTCACGAAGCGAGGAGACACCATGAGCGACCCCACGCGCACCGCCCGGCGCACGGTACTGACGGCCGGCGCGGCCGCCCTGGCAGGCGGCGCGCTGACGGCGTGCGGCGATGGCGGCGGGAAGACGCCCGCGAGCGAGTCCGCCCCCAACGCACCCGCGGCGAAGGCCATCGCCAAGGCGGCCGACGTACCGGTCGGCGGCGGCACGGTCCTGAAGGACGAGAAGCTGGTGGTCACCCAGCCCACCGCCGGGTCCTTCCGCTGCTTCTCGGCGGTCTGCACGCATCAGGGCTGCCTCGTGAGCAAGGTGGAGAACGGCACCATCGAATGCTCCTGCCACATGAGCAAGTTCAAGGACACGGACGGCGCGGTGACCAAGGGTCCGGCCACCCGCCCGCTGGAGGAGAAGAAGATCGCGGTCGCGGCGGACGGCAGTATCTCGCTCGCTTAGCGGCGGGCCCCGTGCCTAGGCTCCCCGAATGGACGAACTGACACTGGTACGGGACCACACGGTCTACCAGTGCGTGATGGGCTCCCGGGCGTTCGGGCTGGCGACGGAGGCGAGCGACACCGACCGGCGCGGTGTCTACCTCGCGCCGACGCCGCTGTTCTGGCGGTTCGAGAAGCCCCCCGCGCACGTGGAGGGCCCGCGGGACGAGGAGTTCTCGTGGGAGCTGGAGCGCTTCTGCGAACTGGCCCTGCGCGCCAACCCGAACATCCTGGAGTGCCTCCACTCCCCCTTGGTGGAACGGCTGACCCCGGTCGGCGAGGAACTGCTCTCGCTCCGCGAGGCCTTCCTCTCCCGCCGGGCCCACACCAGCTTCAGCCGGTACGCGGCCTCACAGCGCGGCAAACTCCTCGCGGACGTGCGTATCCACGGGGCCCCGCGCTGGAAGCACGCCATGCACCTGCTGCGCCTGCTCCTGTCCTGCCGCGACCTCCTGCGCACGGGCCGCCTGACGATCGACGCGGGCCCGCACCGTGAGCGCCTCCTCGCGGTCCGCCGCGGCGAGCTCACCTGGGACGAGGTCGACGCGTGGATGTCCCGCCTCACCTCCGAGACGGAGTCGGCCCTGACCACCACCCGCCTCCCGGAGGACCCCGACCACGCGCGCGTGGCCGACTTCCTCCTGCGCACCCGCCGGGCTTCGACCTAGGCGTCCCAGAGGGCGCCGAAGGCGAGGAGTTCGTCGCGGTACTCGATGCGGCCCTCCCAGTCGCGGGGCCAGGCGTCCGCGCCGAGGTGGGCGCCCGCGAAGGCGCCCGCCAGGCAGGCGAGGGAGTCCGAGTCGCCCGCCGTGCAGGCGGCGCGGCGCAGGGCCGTCAGGGGGTCCTGCGGGAAGAGCAGGAAGCACTGCAGGGCCGTGGCCAGGGCCTCCTCCGCGATCCAGCCCTCCCCCGTGGTCAGGCAGGGGTCCGTCTCGGGGGACGGGGTGCGCAGGGCGGCCGCCAGCCGGTCCAGGACTGCCAGGCAGTCGTCCCAGCCGCGCGCGATGTAGGACTCCGGGGAGGCGTCGCAGGCCGTCCGCATCCAGAGGTCGCCGAGCCACCGCTCGTGGTAGCGGGTGCGGTTCTCCAGGGCGTACGAGCGCAGCCGCCCGACCAGGCCCGTCACCTCGGTGCCCTGCGCGAGCAGGTACACGGCCCGCGCGGTCAGGTCGGAGGCGGCCAGCGCGGTGGGGTGACCGTGGGTCAGGGCCGACTGGAGCTGGGCGGCGCCCGCCCGTTCCTCCTCGGTCCAGCCGGGGACCAGCCCCACCGGGACCACCCGCATGTTCGCGCCGCAGCCCTTGGAGCCCGTCTGGCTGGCATCGCGCCAGTCCCGCTCCGGGTCGTCCAGCAGGTCGCAGGCCGTCAGGCAGGTGTTGCCCGGGGCCCGGTTGTTCTCCGGGGAGTGGTACCAGGCGACGTACTCCTCCCGGACCGGCCGGGCGAGGCCCAGCGGGCCGATCGGGCCGCGCTCCAGAGCGGTCCGTATGCCCCGCGCCAGAGCGAGCGTCATCTGGGTGTCGTCGGTGACGATCGCCGGCCGGGGCAGCCTCATCTCGCGCCACGGGCCGGTCTTGGCGAGGATCGACGGCACGTCGTTGAACTCGGTGGGGAAGCCCAGGGCGTCCCCCAGGGCGAGGCCGATCATGGCGCCGGTCGCCGCGCGCTTCGGGGTCGTCGTCATCGTGTGCGTCCTTCCGAGGGGCGGAGCAGGGGCGGGTGCAGGGCGGTCGCCGGTCCCGGCCGGTACAGCGCGGCCGGTTTGCCGCGGCCTCCGGTCAGCCGGGCGGCTCCCGGTACGGCCTCGACGAAGCCGGGCGTGGCCAGGACCTTGCGGCGGAAGTTGGGGCGGTCCAGGGCGGTGTCCCAGACCGTCTCGTAGACGGACTGGAGTTCCCCGAGGGTGAACTCGGGCGGGCAGAAGGCGGTCGCCAGGCAGGTGTACTCGAGCTTCGAGCCGACCCGTTCCCGCGCGTCCGCCAGGATCACGGCGTGGTCGAAGGCGAGCGAAGCGAGATCGGCGTCCTCCCGGCCGGAGGCCGGGTGAGGCCCGATCTCGCCGACGGGCACCCAGCGGGCGTGGGCCGCGTCCCCGCCGCCCTGGGCCGCCGGTTCCGGCAGGTCCGCGACCAGGGCCGTGAAGGCCACCGAGACCACCCGCATCCGGGGGTCCCGGTCCGGCTCGCTGTACGTGCGCAGCTGCTCCAGGTGCAGGGCCGCCACCACGTTCTCCGGGAGGCCGGTCTCCTCGGCCAGCTCACGGCGGGCGGCCGTCTCCGCGGACTCCCGGGGCGTGACGAATCCGCCGGGGAGCGCCCAGGCCCCCTCGTACGGCTGCTGGCCGCGCCTGATCAGCAGTACGTGCAGGCGCCCGCCGCGCACGGTGAAGACGGCGAGGTCGACGGTCACCGCGAACGGCACGAAGGCGGCCGGGTCGTATCCGGCGGTCATCGGACCTCCGGGTAGCCGGCGCACCGGTCGGGCCGGGCACCCCCACCGCCCCCGCCGCGCCCAGGGCTTCGGCGGTTCCCGGTCCACCCCCGTGGGTCCAGGGCCGCCGGCCGTGCGCGGCGGGGGCGGTGAAGACGATCTGCGGCGCATCCGGGTACCCCGGTCCGGCTGGTGTTCACGACGACCCCCTTAATAGTCATGCTGACTATAAACAGTCGAGGGGTCGCCGGGCAAGCGAAAAGCCCGCAGCGCCAAGGGCACTGCGGGCTCTTCGACCCGGGATCGGGCGGTACTGCTGCGGTCCTACAGACCGACCTCGCGCATCAGCATGCCGACCTCGGTGTTGGTCAGGCGGCGCAGCCAGCCGGACTTCTGGTCGCCGAGCTCGATCGGCCCGAACGAGGTCCGGACGAGCTTCTCGACCGGGAAGCCGGCCTCCGCCATCATGCGGCGGACGATGTGCTTGCGGCCCTCGTGGAGGGTGACCTCCACCAGGTAGTTCTTGCCGACCTGGTCGACGACGCGGAAGTGGTCGGCGCGGGCGTACCCGTCCTCCAGCTCGATGCCGTCCTTGAGCCGCTTGCCGATCTCGCGGGGCAGCGGGCCGGTGATGGCGGCGACGTAGGTCTTCTTCACGCCGTACTTCGGGTGCGTGAGGCGGTGGGCCAGCTCACCGTGGTTGGTGAGCAGGATGATGCCCTCGGTCTCGGTGTCGAGCCGACCGACGTGGAAGAGACGCGTCTCACGGTTGGTGACGTAGTCGCCCAGGCACTGGCGCCCGTCCGGGTCCTCCATGGTGGAGACGACGCCGGCCGGCTTGTTCAGCGCGAAGAACAGGTACGACTGGGTGGCGACGGTCAGGCCGTCCACCTTGATCTCGTCCTTCGGCAGGACGCGCTTGCCCTGCTCCAGCACGATCTCGCCGTTGACCTCGACGCGGGCCTGCTCGATGAGCTCCTCGCAGGCGCGGCGCGAACCCATGCCGGCGCGGGCGAGCACCTTCTGCAGGCGCTCACCCTCCTCCTCGGCACCCGGGAAGGTCTTCGGCGTCTTGATCACGGGCTTGTCGGCGTACCGGTCGCGCACGCGCTCCTCGATCCGCGCGTCCAGCTCCCGCGGGCGGGACTGGCCGCTGCGGCTGCCGGGGCCGCTGCGCGGGCCGCCGGCCCCGCCGATACCGGGGGTCCTGGAGGTCTTCGGGCCGCCCTTGGCGCCACCGCGCGCGGCCGCGCCACGGGCACCGCCGCCGCCGGCCTTGGGGCCCGAGCGACCGCTGCGCTCGCCCTCGGGGCCCACGTCGTAGCGGCGCTCCTCGGGGCGGGGGTTGCGGGGGCGCTGGGGTGCCTGGTCGCGGTCGCGGTCACGGTCGCGCGAGCCGGAGCCGCCGCCCTGGTAACCGCCGCCGGAAGAGCCGCCGCGGTAGCCGCCCCCACCGGAAGAGCCGCCGCCGCGGTAGCCGCCCCCACCGGAGGAGCTGCCGCCAGAGGAGCCGCCGCGGTAGCCGCCCCCACCAGAGGAGCTGCCGCCGGAGGACCCGCCGCGGTAGCCGCCCCCACCGGAGGAGCTGCCGCCAGAGGACCCGCCGCGGTAGCCGCCCCCACCAGAGGAGCTGCCGCCGGAGGACCCGCCGCGGTAGCCGCCCCCACCGGAGGAGCTGCCGCCGCGGTAGCCACCGCCGCCGGAGGAGCTGCCGCCGCGGGAGTCACCGCGTCCGCCACCACCGCCGCCGCCGCTGTTCCTGTTGCCGCCGCCGTTGCCGTTGCTTCGCATCAAATGTCCGTCGTCTTGTCGTCGTCTTCATCAGTGTCCGGTGCGTCCGGATCGAACGACGGCACACCTTCTTGCGTCTCGGCTTCGATCGCGTCCGCCTCGGGGAGGAAGGGCGCGAGCTCCGGGAGCTCGTCCAGGCCGCGCAGGCCCATCCGCTCCAAAAAGTGGTTCGTCGTCCTGTACAGGATCGCACCTGTTTCGGGTTCCGTCCCCGCCTCCTCCACCAGACCCCGCTGGAGGAGGGTGCGCATGACCCCGTCGCAGTTGACTCCGCGGACCGCCGAGACCCTCGACCGGCTCACCGGCTGGCGGTACGCGACGACCGCCAGGGTCTCCAGCGCCGCCTGGGTGAGACGGGCCTGCTGGCCGTCCAGTACGAAGCCCTCGACGGCCGGCGCGAACTCCGCCCGGGTGTAGAACCGCCACCCGCCGGCGACCAGGCGCAGCTCGAAGCCGCGTCCCTGGAGCGCGTACTCGTCGGCGAGCTCGCGCAGCGCGTCCGCGACCTCCCGCGGGGTGCGCTCCAGCACCTTGGCGAGGTGCGCCTCCGTCGCGGGCTCGTCCACGACCATGAGTACGGCCTCCAGCGCGGGCTTCAGCGCCAGCGCGGCCACGTCGCTGCTCATTCCTTGGCCTCCACGATCTGGTCGAACTCGTCGGTCACGGTCGGCATGCCGTCGCCGTCGCCGCCGCTCCAGCGGACGGTGAGGGTCTTCAGGGCCTCTTCCTGGTCCAGGACCACCGCCTTCTCGCGGTAGAGCTCGAGGAGCGCCAGGAAGCGCGCGACGACGGTGAGGGTGTCCGCGGCGTCCTCGGTGAGCTCCTGGAAGGTGGCCTCGCCGCGGGCCTTCAGCATCCGTACGACGAGACCGGCCTGCTCGCGCACGCTGACCAGCGGCGCGTGGATGTGGTCCACGTAGACCTGGGGCTTGGCCTTGGGCTGCATGGCCTTGACGGCGAGGCGGGCGAAGCCCTCCGGGCCGATGGTGATGACGACCTCGGGCAGCAGGTCGGCGTGGTGCGGCTCGAGGCCGACGGTCCGCGGGTAGCGCCGGCCCTCGGCCTCCGCGCGCTCCTCGAAGATCGCGGCGATCTGTTTGTACGCCCGGTACTGGAGGAGGCGGGCGAAGAGCAGGTCGCGGGCCTCCAGCAGGGCGAGGTCGGCCTCGTCCTCGACCTCGGCGGCCGGCAGCAGCCGGGCGGCCTTCAGGTCGAGCAGGGTGGCGGCGACGACGAGGAACTCGGTGGTCTGGTCGAGGTCCCAGTCGGGGCCCATGGCCCGGATGTGGGCCATGAACTCGTCGGTGACCTTGGACAGCGCGACCTCGGTGACGTCGAGCTTGTGCCGGGAGATCAGCTGGAGCAGGAGGTCGAAGGGCCCTTCGAAGTTGGCGAGCCGCAGCGTGAACCGCCCGTCGCCTCCGGCGGGGCTCGCGGCCGGTTCAGGCTCGCCCGGCCGGGCGGGACCTTCCTGGGCCGGGGCGGATCCGTCGGGGGCCCTGGGGCCGTCCTCGGGCCGCGGCCCGGCATCGGGCGGGCCGGTCCGGGCGTCCCCCGCAGGGGCCGCGGGCGCCTCGGCATCGGCCCGAGCCGGACCGGGGGGCCCGTCCACGGGCTCGGGGGCCCGCTGGGGCTCCGCCCCGCCCTCGGCCGGTGCGGGGCGCTCAGCGGGCGCTTCAGGCCCCGCTGGGGCCTCTCCCGGCGCGCCTGGGCCGCGGCCCAGGAGGCGGCGGGGCGGGCGTCCGGGTTCGGCGGGGAGGGGCATCGGGGTCCAGGGTGGTGCGAAGGGGGCGGTGTACGCGCAGCCTAGTGCGGCGGCCGGGGGCGGCCGGGGCGCGGCGTCCGGTGCGGCGCATCGCACGGCGCAGGAACCGCGGCTCGTACCGGGCGTGCACGCGCGGTCCGGGGCCTGGGACGCGCCGCACATCACGTTCTGCGTCCCGGGCATCACCCCGGCCCCCGGCCCGTCCCCCGGCCGCGGCGGCCGTGCCGCCGGAGCGGTCCGGGCGGAACGGGCGTGATGGACCCGGCCCTGCGGGCGCGAGGCGCTGGGCGTCGACGGCGCAGGCGCGCCGCAGCGGTCAGCGGCCGCGGAGTCTGCGGACGAGGATGCTCGCGTCGCCGCGGGATTCGAGGTCGGCGAGGACGACCGCCACCGCCTCGCGGACGATGCGGCCGCGGTCGACCGCCAGGCCGTGCTCACCGCGCAGCACCAGCCGCGCGTGTTCCAGGTCCATCAGCTCCTCGGCGGAGACGTAGACCGTGATCTTCTCGTCGTGCCGCTCGCGGCCGCTCGGCCGCCGGTTCGCGCCCCGGCCCTGGCCCTTGCCGCGTCCGCCCGCCCCGGGGGCCGCGGAGGCTCCGTTGACAGAACCTTCCTGCGGCCGCCGGGGTGCTCCCACCACGGCTTCCGTGCCGGCCTCGGCCTCCCGGCTCCGGCCCTCCCCCGCCGCGCCCTCGGCCGAGGAGGCCGCGTGCTCGGCGGCGGGCGCGTCGTCGGCGCCCCGCCTCGGCGAGGAGGACTGGAGCGCCATCCCGCCGGTCGTACGGAACAGTTCGTCGGCTCCGGGCAGACTCACTCGGCGTGACACCGGGCGAGCACCTCCCTGGCGAGCTGGCGATAGGCGGCGGCGCCGACGGAGTTGGAGGCGTACGTCGTGATCGGCTCACCGGCGACCGTGGTCTCCGGGAAGCGCACCGTGCGGCCGATGACCGTGTGGTAGACGTGGTCGTCGAAGGCCTCGACGACGCGCGCCAGCACCTCGCGGCTGTGCACCGTACGGGAGTCGTACATCGTGGCGAGGATGCCGTCGAGCTCCAGGTCGGGGTTGAGCCGCTCCTGCACCTTCTCGATGGTCTCCGTCAGCAGGGCCACGCCGCGCAGTGCGAAGAACTCGCATTCCAGCGGGACGATGACCTTGTGAGCCGCCGTCAGGGCGTTCACGGTCAGCAGACCGAGCGAGGGCTGACAGTCGATCACGATGTAGTCGTAGTCGGCCATCAGGGGCTTCAGCGCCCGCTGCAGGGTGGACTCGCGCGCGACCTCGCTGACCAACTGCACTTCGGCAGCGGACAGGTCGATGTTGCTCGGCAGCAGGTCCATGTTGGGGACCGCGGTCTTGAGCAGGACCTCGTCGGCCGACATGCCCCGCTCCATGAGCAGGTTGTAGACCGTCAGGTCGAGTTCCATCGGGTTCACGCCGAGACCCACGGACAGCGCGCCCTGCGGGTCGAAGTCGACGAGCAGCACGCGGCGCCCGTACTCGGCGAGCGCGGCACCCAGGTTGATGGTCGACGTGGTCTTGCCCACGCCGCCCTTCTGGTTGCACATCGCGATGATCTTCGCCGGACCGTGGTCGGTCAGCGGACCCGGGATCGGGAAGTACGGGAGCGGGCGTCCGGTCGGGCCGATCCGCTCACGGCGCTGACGGGCAGCGTCGGGGGCGAGGGTGGCCGCGTACTCGGGGTCCGGTTCGTACTCCGCGTCGGGGTCGTAGAAGTGCCCTTCGGGCACGTTGTCGTAGTCGGCGAAACCAGTGGGCTTTTCGCCGCTCAGGTCGCCGGCCCTGGAGTTCACGTCTAGGCCGTCCATGCTCTTTTGGGGCGTCGTCATGTGCTGGTGGTTTGCGAAGGTGCGGACTGCGACGGAGCCGACAGCCTCGAGCCCGGCGGGGTTCTGGCCCCGCTCCGGCGCGCCTGCTCGACCACCCCCAGGAGCAAATGTCGACTCATTCACAAGTCGTCTTACCTCCTCGGACGTGACCAGGACACTTATCGATAGGTCAGCGTGGCACCATGCCGACGGTTGGCGACTCTATGGCGTGTCACCGCTCAGCGGCAACACAATCCGCCGGACCCGGCACGATGTGTCGGCAACCGAACACCACTCTGTCAAGGGCGCACGAGCTGTCGCCGCGAAGTTTCGCGGGTGTGCGAAAGGGTTAAAGGGTTACGTTCGAGGCGAGTTGAACGGCTCTCCGGCGCACCCGGCAAACGCGTCCGGCCGGACCTTGCGGGCAAGGTCCGGCCGGATACGTGAGATTGACGTCAGTCGTTGACGTTTCAGCCGAGCAGCGTGCTCAGCTCGAGGGTCTCGAGGCCGTGGGCCTCGGCGACCGGACCGTAAACGACCTGGCCGTCATGGGTGTTGAGGCCCAGCGCGAGCGCGGGGTCACGACGCAGCGCCTCGACCCAGCCGAGGTTCGCGAGCTGCACGATGTAGGGCAGCGTGGCGTTGGTCAGCGCGTAGGTGGAGGTGTTCGGCACGGCGCCGGGCATGTTCGCGACACAGTAGAAGACCGAGTTGTGGACCTGGAAGGTCGGCTCGGCGTGGGTGGTCGGACGGGAGTCCTCGAAGCAGCCGCCCTGGTCGATCGCAATGTCGACAAGGACACTTCCGGGCTTCATCTTGGCGACGAGCTCGTTGGTGACCAGCTTCGGGGCCTTCGCACCCGGGATCAGCACCGCGCCGATGACGAGGTCGGCCTCGACGACGGCCTTCTCCAGCTCGAAGGCGTTGGAGACGATCGTCTTGATCTTCGTACCGAAGATCTTGTCGGCCTCGCGGAGCTTGTTGATGTCGCGGTCGAGCAGGGTCACGTGGAAGCCCATGCCGATGGCGATCTGCGCGGCGTTCCAGCCGGAGACGCCGCCGCCGATGACCACGCACTCGCCGGCGTGGGTGCCGGGGACACCGCCCGGGAGGACGCCGCGGCCGCCGGCCGAGCGCATCAGGTGGTAGGCGCCGACCTGCGGGGCCAGGCGGCCCGCGACCTCGGACATCGGGGCGAGCAGCGGCAGCGCGCGGTTGGCGAGCTCGACCGTCTCGTACGCGATGGCGGTGGTGCCGGACTCCAGCAGGGCGTCCGTGCACTCGCGGGAGGCCGCCAGGTGCAGGTAGGTGAAGAGGGTCTGGTCCTTGCGGAGGCGGTGGTACTCCTCCGCGATCGGCTCCTTGACCTTCAGCAGCAGGTCGGCGGTGGCCCAGACCTCGTCGGCGGTGCCGAGGATCTCGGCGCCGGCCGAGACGTACTCGGCGTCCGTGATCGAGGAGCCCACACCGGCGTTCTGCTCGATGAAGACCTGGTGGCCGTTGCGGACCAGCTCATGCACGCCGGCGGGCGTGATGGCGACCCGGAACTCGTTGTTCTTGACCTCGCGGGGGATGCCGACCTTCATCGTCGATCACGGTCCTTGGCTCAGGGGAAATTACGGGGCACTTCCATACATACCCGCCCACAAGAACGCGCAACGGGATGCACCACGAGATGACGTGGTGAAGCCAGTTTAATGAAGGATGAACTCGTGTCTAGCCTTGCAAACAAATAATCTCAGTCGGATCCACTACGGATTTCGCAGGCTGCGGGGTCGTCGCCCAGCAATCTGTCGGCCGCGGACCGGTGCAGCCTGGCGGCCGCCGGATCCCCCAGCCGGTCGAGCGTGTCGGCCAGCCGCACCTGGAGCGCGGCCTGCAGCCGCTGGTCCCCGGCGCGGCGCGCCAGCTCCACCGCCTCCCGGCAGGTGTGCAGCGATTCCTCGGGTCGGCCGGCGTACTCCTGGACCCGGGCCATCTCGCTCAACGCCTTTGCCTGACCCGGCACATCGGCCAGCCGCCGGTACCCCGCGGCGGCCGCCCGCCAGCTGCGCAGCGCGTCCCCGTACCGGCCCGCGTACGTGTGGACGTTTCCGAGCCGCCCGTACAGCCGGGCCTCGTCAGCGCGCTCCCCGCGCGCGAGGGCCTGGGCGAGCGCCCGGCCGAACCAGTCGGAGGCCCGGTGCCAGTCCGCCAGCTCCTGGTAGGCACCCCCTACGGATTCCATCGCGCGGCCGGTCGCGTACGGGTCGTTCGCGGCCCGTCCGGCGTCCAGCGCGGCCCGGTAGCGGTCCAGCGCTTCCTGGGTCCGGCCGGTCTCGGCGTCCAGGTCGGCCAGGTTCAGCAGCGCGGCGGCCTGCTCCCGGTGCAGGCCGCGCCGCTCGGCCACGTCCAGGACCAGCCGGTGCAGCCCGTACAGCTCCGGGGCGGCCCCGGCGGTGCCGCGGTGTTCCGCGAGGGCCCGTACGAGGGCGGCGATCAGCCGGCGGGCCAGGGTGTCCAGCTCCCCGTCGGCCACGGCCAGGGAGGCGGCCGCGGAGAGCGCGGGGAGCCGGGTGCCCAGCCAGGTGGCGGCGGCCCGGCGGTCGGGGAAGCGCAGGGCGCGCGGCACGCCGTCCAGCTTCTCCCGCAGGCCGACCCCCTCGTCCTCGTCCGATGCGGCCATGGCCCGGCACGAGTGCAGCAGCCGTACGGTGCGCTCCAGCATCCGGGCCCGGGCGAGCTGGACCTCGGCGGGCCGCTCCCTGGCCTCGAGCAGGGCTTGGAGCAGCGGCGCGAGGCAGCCGGGCAGCAGGAACAGGCCGTCGGGGGCGTGGCGCAGCAGGCCCAGCCCGGCGAAGTCGTCCAGCGTGGACTGGGCCGCGGCCACCGAGCAGCCGGCGAGGGCGGAGGCGGTGTGCGAGTCGATGATCCCGGCGGGGGCCAGCGGCAGCAGCCGCAGGGTCCGCTGGGCGGGCTGCGGGAGGGACTCGTACACGAGCCGGAAGCCGCGGGCCAGCGGGCCGCCGACACCGGCGGGCATGTCGTGCAGCTGCTTGGCGACGTCGGCGACGGAGGCCTTGGGGTGGGCGGCCAGCCAGCCGCCGACGAGGGCGAGTGCGGCGGGCTGGCCGCCGCACTCCTCGGCGAGGGATTCGGCGGCCCGGGGATCGGCGGTGACGCGGATGTCGCCGATGCGCTGCACCAGCATCTCCACGGCCGAGGGCGTGTCGAGTCCGCCGAGGGTGCACGGGCGGACGTCCGGAATCCCGGTGAGCGGTCCCTCCGCGGTGACCACGACGAGGCATTCGGGGGTGTCCGGCAGCAGGGCGTCGACCTGGTACGGATCGGCGGCGTCGTCGACCAGGATGACCACGCGGCGGCCGTCGAGCGCGGTGCGCAGGGTTGAGCTGAGCTCGTCCTCGCCCGCGCCGGGCGGGGTGGACTGCCCCAGCGCTTCCAGCAGGCCGCGGACGGCCCGCTCGGTGGCCAGGGTCTCCCCGCCGGGTGCGGTGAGCCGGGTCCGGAGCACCCCGTCGGGGTACTGCTCGGCGACCTCGCGCACGAACGCCTCGGCCAGCGCGGTCCGGCCGGAGCCCGGGCGCCCGGCGACCAGCAGCACGCGGGCGCGGGGTGCCTTGGCCTTGCGGCCCGAGAGGGTGTCGAGCCCGGTCCGTGCGATGTCCTCGCGCAGCTCCTTGAGCTCACGCCGCCGCCCGACGAAATCCGTCACGGATCCGCTCCTCTCCCTGCCTTCGGATTGCGAGCGTAGTTCACGCAGAGCGACGGGCCGGGTGGAGCGCGGCGGGCATATCCCCTGATCGGATCAGCGGATGGTCCGTTTTTTCCTCCGCCGCGCGCACGGCCCCGCCCCGGTGGGCCGAAGGCACGCCCGGCAGCGCAGCCCAGCCCGAAACCAGCCCCGCCGGCGATTGAGGCGCCGCCGGAGGCGCTTCCCGTCGCGCCGGGGTCCCGGTCGGCTACGCCTCGTACGGGCGGGCCGGCCAGGGGGCCGAGGCCGGGCGGAGGGAGTCGAGGCCGTCCTCGGAAGCCAGGGCGGCGGACAGGGCGAGGACCCCCGTCACCAGCCCCGGGTTGCCCAGCTCGCCCGCCAGCACGCCCCGGACCAGTTCCGCCAGCGGAACCCACGCCAGCTCCATGTCCGCCTCCTCCGAGCCGGATTCCGCGTACCGCTCGCCCTCGGCGTCGCAGACGCCCCGCGCGAGGAAGACCCGGATCGCCTCGTCCGACCCGCCCGGCGAGGCGTAGAAGTCGACCAGCACCCGCCAGTCCTCGGCCTTGACGTGCGCCTCCTCGTACAGCTCCCGCTCCGCGCCGAGCAGCGGGTTCTCCCCCGGTACGTCGAGCAGCCCGGCCGGCAGCTCCCACAGGCGGCGCCGCACCGGGTGCCGGTACTGGCTCAGGACCAGCACCCGCCCCGCCTCGTCCAGCGCGAGCACGCACACCGAGCCCGGGTGCACCTGGTAGTCGCGGCGGGCCGTGGACCCGTCCGGCATCCGGACCTCGTCGGAGTTCACCGCCGTCTTCGCGCCCTGGAACGGCCGCTGCGTCGACAGCATCTCCCAGGATTCCGGCGTGTCCTCGATGTTCATTCCCCGACCCTCCGCAACGCACGACAGCCGGGGTACGGAACTCCGTACCCCGGCTGTCTACGTTACCGAGCGTCAGGCCTGCTGCTGGCGCTCCACGGCCGCCTTGACCAGACCCGCGAACAGCGGGTGCGGCCGCGTCGGGCGGGACCGGAGCTCCGGGTGGGCCTGGGTGGCCACCAGGTAGGGGTGGACCTCGCGCGGGTACTCGACGTACTCGACGAGCTTGTTGTCCGGGGAGGTGCCGGAGAAGACGAGGCCCGCCTTCTTCTCCAGCTCGCCGCGGTAGGCGTTGTTGACCTCGTAGCGGTGGCGGTGGCGCTCGTCCACGTACGCCTGGTCGCCGTAGACCTCGCGCACGATGGAGCCCTCGGCGAGCTTCGCCGGGTACATGCCCAGCCGCATGGTGCCGCCCAGGTCGCCCGCGCCCTCGACGAAGGCCAGCTGCTCCTCCATGGTCGAGATGACCGGGTGCGGGGTGGAGGCGTCGAACTCGGTGGAGTTGGCGTCCTCGATGCCCGCGAGGTTGCGCGCGGCCTCGATGACCACGCACTGCAGGCCCAGGCACAGGCCGAGCAGCGGGATCTTGTTCTCGCGGGCGTAGGTGATCGCGCCGACCTTGCCGTTGACGCCGCGGTCGCCGAAGCCGCCGGGCACGCAGATCGCGTCCACGTCGGACAGCTGCGCCGCCGCGCCCGCAGGGGTCTTGCAGTCGTCGGAGGTGACCCACTTGATCTGGACGCGGGCCTTGTTGGCGAACCCGCCGGCGCGCAGCGCCTCGGTCACCGACAGGTAGGCGTCGGGCAGGTCGATGTACTTGCCGACGAGCGCGACCTTGACCTCGTGGTCGGGGTTGTGGACCCGGTCCAGCAGGTCCTCCCAGACGGTCCAGTCCACGTCGCGGAAGGGCAGGTCGAGCTTGCGCACGACGTACGCGTCCAGGCCCTCGGTGTGCAGCACCTTCGGGATGTCGTAGATCGACTTGGCGTCGATCGCCGCGACCACGGCCGCCTCGTCCACGTCGCACATCAGCGAGATCTTGCGCTTGATGGAGGTGGGGACGTCGCGGTCGGCGCGCAGCACGATCGCGTCGGGCTGGATGCCGATGTTGCGCAGGGCGGCGACCGAGTGCTGGGTGGGCTTGGTCTTCAGCTCGCCGGAGGGGCCGATGTAGGGCAGCAGCGAGATGTGCACGACGAAGACGTTGTCGCGGCCGACCTCGTGGCGGACCTGGCGGACGGTCTCCAGGAACGGCAGCGACTCGATGTCGCCGACCGTGCCGCCGACCTCGGTGATGACGACGTCCACGTCCTCGGTCGCCATGCGGCGGATGCGGTGCTTGATCTCGTTGGTGATGTGCGGGATGACCTGCACGGTGTCACCGAGGTACTCGCCGCGGCGCTCCTTGGCGATGACCGTGTTGTAGACCTGGCCGGTGGTGACGTTGGCCGAGCCGTCGAGGTCGACGTCGAGGAAGCGCTCGTAGTGGCCGATGTCCAGGTCGGTCTCGGCGCCGTCGTTGGTGACGAACACCTCACCGTGCTGGAACGGGTTCATCGTGCCGGGGTCGACGTTCAGGTACGGGTCGAGCTTCTGCATGGTGACCCGCAGGCCGCGCGCCTTCAGCAGCGCACCCAGGCTGGAGGCCGTCAGTCCCTTGCCGAGGGACGAAGCGACACCCCCGGTGACGAAGATGTGCTTGGTCGTCATGGCTGTGCTGTTTCGAAAAGCAGCGGGCGGCATAGCCAAGAGGGGGCTCCCGTGGTCGCGAGGTGAGGTGCGTCCGGCGCCGGCCACCGTCGATCCGGAAGGGTCTCAGGGGGCGCCGAAGCTGCGGTTTCGGGGCTCCTGATTCGCACAGGCAGACCACCGGTCCACGGGGTACCAGCCTATCAGCGCCCGGGCCCGTCCGCCTCCGGCCACGCGGCGCGGGCCTCCCGTACGGGGGTGCGGGAGGGGCGGCGCGGCGACGTACCGGCAGGTCACCCGATTGGAGCAGTCGCATTCTTCCGCGGCTTAAGGGGATCACTAGGGTGCCGTCATATCCTGCTCGGATATTGCACACATCGCCGCCGAGCAGTCCGTCACACGGCCGCACCGAGCCGACATACGGAATCATGGGCTCAACGCGGAGATCCCCACCCACAGGAGACCGCGCAACCGCGCAATGCAAGCGCCCTTCGGGGCGGACGTGGCCGTTCGACTGGAGATGCACGTGTCCGGGCGCATCGAGGATTACGCACTGATCGGGGACATGCAGACCGCCGCGTTGGTCTGCCGGGACGGGGCAGTGGACTGGTTGTGTCTGCCACGTTTCGACTCCCATGCCGTGTTCGCGAGCATTCTCGGCACCGAGGATCACGGGTTCTGGCGGATCGGCCCGGCCTTCCCGGCCGACGCCGAGCCGCCGCGGGCGACCCGCCGCCGCTACCGCGGTGACTCGCTGGTGCTGGAGTCGGAGTGGGAGACCCCGCGCGGGACCGTCCGCGTGATCGACTTCATGCCGCCCCGCGAGGGCCACGCGCCCCAGCTGATCCGGATCGTCGAGGGGGTCAGCGGGCGCGTCAAGATGCACTCCGCGCTGCGCATGCGCTTCAGCTACGGGCGGGTCGTGCCCTGGGTGCACAAGGTCGACGGGCGCACGGTCGCCGTCGCCGGCCCCGACTCCGTGTGGCTGGACACCGACGCGCAGACCTACGGCAAGGACCTGACCACGTACTCCGACTTCACCGTCGGGCCGGGCGACCGGATGGCCTTCAGCATCAGCTGGCAGCCCTCGCACCGCGGCGCGCCGGAGGCCCCCGACGCGGAGGCGGCGCTGGACTCCACCGCCGAGTTCTGGCGCGACTGGGTCGAGCAGTGCACGTACCACGGGCCCTACCGGGAGGCGGTGGTCCGCTCCCTGATCACCCTCAAGGCCCTGACCTACGGACCCACGGGCGGCATCGTCGCCGCGCCGACCACCTCCCTGCCGGAGGAGATCGGCGGGGTCCGCAACTGGGACTACCGCTACACCTGGCTGCGCGACGCCGCCATCACCCTGTCATCGCTGCTGCGGACGGGCTACCGGGAGGAAGCCCGCGCCTGGCGCGAGTGGCTGCTGCGCGCGGTGGCCGGCGACCCCGAGAACCTTCAGATCATGTACGGGATCGCGGGCGAGCGGGAGCTCGGCGAGACCGAGCTGGACTGGCTGCCGGGCTACGAGAACTCCCGCCCGGTCCGCGTCGGCAACGGCGCCGCCGGGCAGCTCCAGCTCGATGTCTACGGCGAGGTCACCGAGGCCCTGCACCTGGGCCACATGACCGGCCTGGCCCGCAGTGACTACGCCTCGCTGCTCCAGCTCAAGCTGATCCGCTACCTGGAGACCCACTGGGACCAGCCCGACGAGGGCATCTGGGAGGTGCGCGGCCCCCGCCGGCACTTCGTGCACTCGAAGGTGATGGCCTGGGTGGCCGTGGACCGCACGATCAAGCTGATCGAGAGCGGTGACGCGGACGGCCCGCTGGAGCGCTGGCGCGAGCTGCGCGACGAGATCCACCAGGACGTGTGCGAGAAGGGCTACGACAAGGAGCGCAACACCTTCACCCAGTCGTACGGGTCGAAGGAGCTGGACGCCTCCCTGCTGCTGATCCCGCAGATGGGTTTCCTGCCGCCGGACGACAAGCGGGTCATCGGCACCATCGAGGCGATCCAGCGCGAGCTGTCCACGTCCGACGGTTTCATCCTGCGCTATCCGACGGCGGGCGAGGAGGCCGGCGTGGACGGCCTGGAGGGCGACGAGGGGGCCTTCCTCGCGTGCTCGTTCTGGATGGCCGACGACCTGGCGATGATCGGGCGGGTGGACGAGGCGCGCCGGCTCTTCGAGAAGCTGCTGTCGCTGCGCAACGACCTCGGGCTGCTGGCCGAGGAGTGGGACCCGCGGCTCCAGCGGCAGGTGGGGAACTTCCCGCAGGCCTTCAGCCACGTTCCGCTGATCGACACGGCGCTGCGGCTGACTGCGAGCGGGGCGTACGGGGGTTAGCGGCCAGGGGCACGGTGAGGGCTCCCGCCGTGCCCCCGTGATCGCCTCCGCCTACCCTGGAGAGGTCCTATGCCCTTCTCGGAAGGGGGAGGCCATGGTGCCCCTGTCGAAGGCGGGCACGGCGCTCGCCGCGCTCCGCGAGGATCTGGCCGGTGACGTCTTCGTCCCGGACGATCCGGGCTATGACGAGGCCCGGACGGTCTTCAACGCGATGGTCGACCGCAGTCCCGCCGTCATCGCGCAGTGCGCGAGCCCGGCCGACGTGGTCACCGCCGTACGGTTCGCCCGGGACCTGGACCTGAAGATCGCGGTGCGCGGCGGCGGGCACAGCGTCGCCGGGATGTCCCTCAACGACGGCGGCCTGGTCGTGGACCTGCGGCGGATGCACGAGGTGACGGTGCATCCGGCGGCGAAGGCCGCCCACATCGGGGGCGGGGCCACGATGAGCCACCTGGACCGGGCCTGCGAGCCGTACGGCCTGGCGACCACCGGCGGACGGGCTTCGACGACCGGCGTCGGCGGCTTCGTGCTGGGTGGCGGCTCCGGCTGGCTGGACCGGAAGTTCGGCCTGGCGGTGGACAACCTGCTGGGCGCGGAACTGGTCACCGCCGAGGGCGAGCTGCTCCAGGTGACGGCGGAGGACCATCCCGAGCTGTTCTGGGGGCTGCACGGCGGCGGCGGGAACTTCGGCATCGCCACCTCGCTGACGCTGCGGCTGCACGAACTGCCGGTCATGTCGATCGCGTTCGTGCTGTACCTGCCGGAGCGCGGGCCCGAGGTGGTCCGTGCGTACCGGGACGTCATCGAGGCGGGACCGCCCGAGGCCTCCGGCGCCGCCCTCTACGTGACGGGCCCGCCCGAGGAGTTCGTCCCGCCGCACCTGGTGGGCCTGCTGCTGGCGGGCGCGCTGCTGACGTACGCGGGCCCCGAGGAGGAGATGCGCAAGCTCGCCGCGCCGCTGCTGGCGATCCCGCACGAGGCAGAGATCGTCACGGCGATCCCGTACGCCGACCTGCAGTGCATGATCGACGACCCGCCGGGGATGCGGAACTACTGGTCGGCGGAGTACCTCACCGGGGTGCCCGACGCGTTCGTGGACGTGTTCTGCGCCCGCGCCGACTCGATGCCGGTGCCGACGGGGACCCAGCACGTGGTCTGGCCGCAGGGCGGCGCGGTCGCCTCGGGGCCCGGCGACTACCCCGTGCCGTTCCGCGACGCGCCCTGGGCGGTGCACCCGTTCGGGATCTGGGAGGACCCGGCCGACGACGAGCGGTGCCGCCAGTGGGTGAAGGACGTCCGCGCCGACGTCCAGCCGTGGAGCACCGGCGCGGTCTACCTCAACTTCACCGGGGACGAGGGCCGCGACCGGGTGGTCGCGGGCCTCGGTGCCGAGAACATGCAGCGGCTGGGTGCCCTGAAGCGGCAGTACGACCCGGACAACGTGTTCCGCTTCAACCACAACGTCCGGCCCACGTGAGGATCACGCCAGGGCGGCGATCACCTCGCGGGCCGCGCGCTCGCCCTCGGTGGCGCCGCCCTCCATGAAGCCCTGGAAGTCGTAGCTGCAGTGTTCGCCGCCGATGTGGATGTTGCCCTGGGCGGTCCCCTCGTACTGTGCGTAGCGGTGCAGGTAGCCGGTGGGCCAGTACGAGTAGGCCCCCAGGGCGTAGGGGTTGCGGTGCCACGCGGAGAGCTGGGCCCGCCCGTTCCAGACCGCCTTGGTGCCCGGGAAGAAGGAGTCGACGCCGGTCAGCATGCGGCCCGCCAGGTCGCGTACGTACGGGTCGGCCTCGGTGGCGAAGGGGGTCGCGGGGGTGAGCGCCCCGGCCAGGGTGCCGCCGCCGTACTGGAGCAGTATCCCGCCGGTGCCGGGCTGGACCTTGGTGGTGTCCCAGGTCTGCTGGACGTCCAGGTCGGTGAAGCAGTCGCCCGCCGTGACGCCCGGCCAGGGTCCCGTACCGCGCCAGGGGCGGGCGGTGAACTGCATGTTGAGCTTGGTGCAGTAGCCCATCCGGGCGTCCCTGAGGAGGTTCAGCATCAGCGGGTCGAAGCCGGCCTGCGAGGTGTCGATGCGCTGGAGGATCGGCAGCGGCAGGCACAGGACGGTGTGGTCGGCGACGACGGTCCGGGTGGCGCCCGAGTCGTTGAAGGTCAGGGTCTGGGTGCCGTCGGCGTTGGCCCGTACGGCGACCAGCTCGCGGCCCATCACGAGGGACCCGGCGGGCAGGGCCGCGGCGATGGCGTTCGGCAGCCGGTCGTTGCCGCCGGTGATGTGGTAGCGCTCGTTGGACAGGCCCCAGACGTTGAAGTTGCCCGGGTTGGGCTGGTAGCCCATCAGGAGGACCAGGGCGAGGGCGGACTGCCGGTCGGTGTCGGCCCCGTACTCGACGTTGTAGGCCACGTCGATGAAGCGGCCGAGCTGCGAGCCGTGGCCGCCGGGGATCCGGGTCTCGATCCACTCGTACAGGGTCATGTTGTCGAGGGCCGTGCCGGCCGGGGTCGTGGAGTTCCAGGCGACCTCGCCGGCCTCCTGGAGGTCGCGGTGCAGCGTCTGGTAGACGGCCTTGAAGTCCTCGTCGGCCTGGGTGCGGGAGTAGTACTCGCCGTTGAACCAGAGCACTTCCTCGGCCCCGTTGGGTCCGCCGCCGAGGAAGTCCTCGACGGGCAGGCCGAAGCGGCGGCAGAGCTCCAGGATCTTCTTGTGGCTGGTGTCGATCAGCTCGCCGCCGATCTCGGAGCTCTGGCCGTACGCCCAGTGGTCGCGCTGGGTCCACATGCGCCCGCCGACGCGGCTCGGGTTGGCCTCGTAGAGGGTGCAGTTCACCCCGGCGTCCTTCAGGGTGAGGGCGGCGGTCAGGCCGGAGATGCCCGCGCCGACCACGGCGACCCGGGCGGGGCCGACGGGCTTCTTGTCGGCGGCGGGCCCGGCGGCGTAGGCGACGCCGGACGAGGCGAGGGCGGTGCCGAGGCCGAGGGCGGCGGCCCGGCCGAGGAGTTCGCGGCGGGTGGAGCCGCGGACGTCGGCGACGGGCAGGTCGAGGCTGCGGGCGGCGGCGTGCTCGGCGGCGAGCCGGCGCAGGGCGTGCATCAGGGGCGTACGGGCCATGGCGGCGCTCCTCAGACGTTCGCGGCGGCGGTGGAGGGGGACGGGGCGTCGGGGCGTTCGGCGGCGTCCTCCAGGACGATCCGGCCGATGATCTCGTAGCGCTCGGGGGCCTTCGCCTTGAGCCAGAAGCCGAGGCCGAGACCGCCGAGGAACACGCCGCCGACGATCCACGGGATCAGCGTGAAGAAGAGGGACCCGGCCGCGCTCCCCGCCGCGGTCTCCATGTTGACGACCAGCAGGACGACGACGGCCGTCATGCCGACCCCGCCGAGCAGCGGGGCGGTCATGGTCTTGAACCAGTGCCGGTCCTCCGGGTGGTTCTTGCGGAAGTACCCGATGACCGCGAAGGAGCAGAGCGTCTGGACGATCAGGATCGCCATGGTGCCGAGGATCGCGAGCAGCGTGTACAGGTGCAGGTACGGGTCCTGCCCGGTGAGCCAGAACCCGGCGACGAGCGCGGTGGCGATGGCGGTCTGCACCAGCGAGGCCACGTAGGGGGATCCGTGCTTGACGTGGGTGCGGCCGAGCTCGGGAGACAGGAAGCCCTCGCGGCCGATGGCGTAGAGGTAGCGGGCGGCGCACTGGTGGAAGGCCATGCCGCAGGCGAAGGAGCCGGTGAGCAGCAGCCACTGGAAGGCGTCGACGGCCCAGGCGCCGATGAAGCCCTGGGTGGGGGCGAAGAACAGGTCGAGGGGGCTGGTGGAGGCGGACAGCTCGACGGACTTGGCCAGGCCGTTGCCCGCGATGGTCATCCAGGAGACGTAGATGTAGAAGAGGCCGACGCCGACCACGGAGATGAGGGTGGCCTTGGGGATGACCCGCTTGGGGTCGCGGGACTCCTCGCCGTACATGGCGGTGGACTCGAAGCCGACCCACGACCAGAAGGCGAAGAACAGGCCGAGGCCGGCGGAGGTCCCGGTGAAGGCGTTCTTCGGGTTGACGGGCTCCAGCGGGATGCCGTCCGGTCCGCCCCCGGCGACCAGCACGGCGGTGGCGACGGCGAACAGCACGGCGATCTCGGCGATCAGCATCACGCCGAGGGCCTTGGCGGTGAGGTTGATGTCGAAGTGGGCGAGGGCGGCGGTGACGGCGAGCATGGCGGCCGCGTAGAGCACCCACGGCAGGTCGACGCCGAGCTGGTCGTGGACGGTGGTCTTCGCGAAGTAGGAGAACACCCCGACGATCGAGGCCTCGAAGACGATGTAGGCGAGGACGGCGAGCATCCCGGACGCCATGCCGGCGATCCGGCCGAGGCCGTGCGAGATGTACCCGTAGAACGCTCCCGCGGCGGTGATCCGCTTGGCCATGGCCACGTATCCGACCGCGAAGACGGTGAGCACGAGGGTCGCGAAGAGATATCCGGCCGGGGCTCCGACACCGTTGCCGAAGCCGACCGCGATGGGGAGGTTGCCGGTCATGGCGGTGATCGGCGCGGCGGTGGCCACCGCCATGAACACCACGCCGACCAGCCCGACGGAGTTGGCCTTCAGCCGCTGGACCTGCGGGGTTGCGGGGGTCTGTGGCGACCCGCCCGTGATGTCTTTGCTCATTGCGTCCTCTTCCGTGTGGAGGGCGCCCACTCTCGCCCCGCGTGACGCACACCACAATCGGCACGTGGTCCGATAATCTCCTTGCCGGGGCGACGAGTTGTCGGGCCGGATGGGCGGCAGCGCACCACTTGTAACCGGCGGGTGATGTGATCGGAACAGGTCGGCCGGTACCGTCCCGCGATATGGACGATCAAGGCGGGATCACGGTTCAGCGGGCGCTGGAGCTGCCGGGGCTGCGCAGCGGACTGCCGGAGGTGCTGGCCTGCGCCGACCGCCTGGGCCGCACCGTCCGCTGGGTGCACGCGGGCGAGGTGCCGAACATCGCCTCACTGCTCAAGGGCGGCGAACTGCTGCTGACCACGGGTCTCGGCCTCGGCACCCGGCCCGCCGAGCAGCGTGCCTTCGTACGCCGCCTCGCGGACCGGGGGATCGCCGCGCTGGTCGTCGAGCTGGGCCCGCGCTTCACCCGGCTTCCGGCGACGCTCGTGGAGACCGCCCGCACGGCGGGCCTCCCCCTCGTCCAGCTCCACCGGGAGGTGCCCTTCGTCACCGTCACGGAGGAGGTCCACACCGAGATCGTCAACCACCACTACGCGCTGCTCCAGCGGGCCGAGGAGGTCCACCGGCGCTGTACGGAGGCCCTGTTGGGGGGCGGTGGCATCCCGCAGGTGCTGCGGATCCTGGCCGACTTCACGGGCAACCCGGTCTTCCTGGAGACCCCGGACGGGCAGCTGCTGTACGCGGCCGGCAGTTCGGGCGCGGACGCGGGCGCCGACCCGCTCCAGGTGTGGGAGGGCCTGCGGGGCCAGCGCGAGGCCGAACCGTCGGCGAACACGGTGGTGGTCGACGTACCGGGCGGGGGCCACGGCACGGGCACGGTCCGGGCCCGGGTAGTCCTGGTCGGGGTCTCGGCCCCGCTGCAGCCGGTCCACCGGATGGCCGCGGAACGCACGGCGGGGGTCCTGGCCGTCGTCCTCATGCAGGCGCGGCAGGAGGAGGAACTGGCGGCGCGCGGCCGGGGCGACTTCCTGACCGACCTCGCCGAGGGCCGCATCTCGGCCGAGGACGCCCCGGCGCAGGCCCGCGTCCTGGGCTTCAAGCCGGGCGCGGGACCGCTGCTGCCGATCGTGATGCGCCTGTCGTCGGACCTGGGCCCGTCGGGGAACTGGGCGGTCCTGGCCCGCGCGGTGCTGGAGGAGCTGTCGTCGGTCGGGGTCCCGGTGCTGCTGGGGGTCCGCCCGGTGGAGGGCCGGGTGCCCCTGCTGGTGTCGCTGCGCGCGGAGTCGGAGCGTACGGCGGTGGCGGACCGGGTGGCGGCCGCGCTGCGGGCGGGCGTGGAGCGGGCCGGGCTGGACCGCGCCTCCGCCCCGCCGGCGGTGGTCGTCGGCGTCGCGGGCGGCTGGGCGGCGGCCTCGGCGGGGCTGCGGCACGCCGCGGAGACCGCGACGGCGGCCCACGGCCTGCCGGCCCGGCCCTGGTACGACGCCCGCCGGCTGGACATCGACCTCCTCCTCTGGAGGCTGCGCGAACACCCCGACCTGGCGGCCTTCGTGGACCGCGCGATCGGGCCGCTGCGCACCCACGACACCACGTCCCGCCCGCCGCTCCTGCCCACCCTGGAGACGTACCTGGCCCACGCGGGCCGCAAGGCGGAAACGGCCCGCGAGCTCCACCTGAACCGCCAGACGCTGTACAACCGGCTGGCCCGCATCTCGGAACTCCTGGGCACGGACCTGGACGACCCCGAAACGGTGCTCTCCCTCAGCCTGGCCCTGCGCGCCCGCCGCCACACGATTCCTTCCTGACGCCCCGCTCGCACCACCTGCGGGCGGCAGCGGGCGGACCCGGCACTAGCGCCGCCCGCGCTCCGTCAGCTCGTCGTACACCGACAGGACCTGCGCGACCGTGTCGTCCTCGGACGGCCACGTCGCGGCCTGCGCGCGCCCCGCGGCGACCAGTTCGGCCCGGCGCGCCGGATCCGCGAGCAGGCCCGTCACGGCCGTGGCGAGGACGCCCGGGTCCCCGTACGGGACGAGCACCGCCCCCTCCCCCACCAGCTCCGGCACGCCCCCCACCGCCGTCGCCACCAACGGCACCCCCACCCGCAGCGCCTCCTGCGCCAGCAGGGCCCGCTCCTCCCACCGGCTCGGCAGCACCGCCAGGTCCGCCGCCGCCAGCAGGTGCGCCGCGTCCCGCCGACGCCCCAGCAGCCGTACCGGCAGCCCCTCCTCCGTGATCCGCCGGGACAGTTCGGCCCGCAGCGGCCCCTCCCCCGCGATGACCAGCAGCGGCAGGGGTTCCAGCGTCCGCCACGCCCGCGCCGCGTCGAGCAGCACGGAGTACCCGCGGTGCGGCACCAGGCTTCCGACCGCGATCAGCAACGGCCGGTCCACCGCCCCGAGTTCCGCCCGCACCTTCCCCGGATCGGCCCCCGGCGCGGCCGCGGGCACGGCAACCGGTGCCAGCCGCGCGTCCCGCGCACCCCGCAGCCGGGCCCGGTCCACCAGGTCCGAGGAGGCCCCCAGCACCACCGCCGCGGCCCGCGCCACGTGCCGTTCCAGGATCCGGCTCAGCCGCCCGAGCGCGGCACCGGCCGCACCGGCGGCGGCCGGGCCGTCTCCGTGCCAGCTCACGACCAGCGGCACCCGCCGCCCCCGCAGGGCCAGCGCGGCCCGCATCCCGGCCCGCACCCCGTGCGCGTGCACGACGTCGGCCCCGGCGCAGGCGGCCCGCAGCGCGTTCACCGCGTCGGGCGCGAACTGCGCCCCTGCTCCCGTGAAGTCGTACTCGCCCTCCGCCTCGACGGGCGCGCACACCGTGACCCGTACCCCGCGCGCGGCGAGCCCGGTCGTGAGCGACCGTACGTGCGTGCTGCTGCCCGCGCCCGCACCGCCGCCGAGCACTTGGACGGTTCGCAGCGGCGGCCGCCCGTAGGGCTGTGCCGGGACGGGCGGGGAGACCGGGGAGCTGCTCACGGGCCGAAGCTCCAGGGTGAGGGAGTCAGAGACGTCGCCCAGGATGCCAGTCCGCACGCGCGTTCCGGGACCATACGGGTGCGGATCCCGTGAGAGATACCGCAGTACGCCCCCCAGCCTCACCCACACGGGCTAGTGCGCCGTCAACCCCGACCGCTGTCCGCCCGCGCCGCCGCGAGGAGTTCCTCGGCATGCGCCCGCGCCGAGACGGAGTCCTCGTGGCCCGCCAGCATGCGCGACAGCTCGCGCACCCGGTCCTCGCCCTCCAGGATGGTGACACCGCTCCTGGTCACCGATCCGTCGTTGGTCTTCTCGACGAGCAGCTGCCGGTCCGCGAACGCCGCCACCTGCGGCAGGTGGGTGACGACGACCACCTGTGCCGACTTGGCGAGCTTCGCCAGCCGCCGGCCCACCTCGACGGCGGCCTTCCCGCCGACTCCCGCGTCGACCTCGTCGAAGAGGTAGGTGGGCACCGGGTCGGAGCCCGCGAAGACGACCTCCACGGCCAGCATCACCCGGGACAGCTCACCGCCGGAGGCGCCCTTGGCGATCGGCCGCGGCTGGGCCCCGGGGTGCGGGGCCAGCAGCAGTTCCACCTCGTCGGCGCCGGAGGGTCCGCAGGCGACCGGGCGGCCGTCCACGTCCACCCCGTCGGGGTCCTCGGTCTGCCGGATGTCGATGGTCACCCGGGCGTGCGGCATCGCCAGCGAGGCCAGCTCCTCCGTCACGGCCGAGGCGAACCGGGTCGCCGCCTCCACCCGCGCGTCCGTCAGCGCCTGGGCCAGCGCCGACAGTTCGGACCGCAGCCCGTCCCGCTCGGCGGTCAGCTCGGTGATCCGCTCGTCGTCGCCGTCCAGCTCCAGCAGCCGGGCGGCGCCCTGCTCCGCCCACTCCAGCACCGAGTCCACGGTGCCTTCGGAGCCGTACTTGCGGGTCAGCTGGGTCAGGGCCGCCCGCCGCTCCTCCACGGCGGCCAGCCGCAGCGGGTCGGCGTCCAGGTCGTCGGCGTAGCCCGCCAGCTCCCCGGCCACGTCGGCCAGCAGGATGCCCAGTTCACCGATCCGCTCGGCGAGCGCGCCGAGCGCCGGGTCGTGCGACCGTACGGACTCCAGGGCCCGGTGGGCGCCCGCGACGAGCGTGTTGGCGTCGATGCCCTCCGGGTCCTCCGGATTGCCGGCCAGCGCGCCGTGCGCCTGCTGCGCGGCCGAGGCCAGCGATTCGGCGTGCCCGAGCCGCTCGGCCTCCGCCGCCAGCTCGGTGTCCTCGCCGGCGACCGGTTCCACGGCCGCGATCTCGTCCAGGCCGAAGCGCAGCAGGTCGGCCTCCTGGGCCCGTTCCCGGGCCCGGGTGGTGATCTCCTCGAGCTCGGCGGCGACCGCGCGCAGCCTGCGGTAGGCGGAGCCGTACTTCTCCAGCGGGACCGCGACGGCGTCCCCGGCGTACCGGTCGAGCGCCTGGCGCTGGCGCGCGGGCCGCAGCAGGCCCTGCTGGTCGGTCTGCCCGTGTACGGCGACGAGGTCGTCGGCGAGCTCGCCGAGCAGGCCGACGGGCACGGAGCGGCCGCCGACGTGGGCGCGCGAGCGCCCCTCGGCGGACACGGTCCGGCTGATCAGCAGGGCGCCGTCGTCGAGCTCGGCTCCCGCTTCCTCGGCGCGTACGGCGGCGGGCGCGTCCGGGCGCATGACGATGCGGCCCTCGACGACCGCGGCCTTGGCCCCGATCCGCACCAGGGCCGGGTCGGCGCGACCGCCGAGCAGCAGCCCGAGGCTCGTGACGACCATCGTCTTGCCCGCGCCGGTCTCGCCGGTCACCGCGGTGAAACCGGGCGACAGCTCGACCACCGCGTCGTCGATGACCCCGAGCGACCGTATCCGCATCTCCTCAAGCACGGGACGACGATACCGAGGTTTCACCGGTGCCATGTGACCTCACCCGCTCGAAGTTCTCCGAACGGACGTGCTATTTAGAGGGGCGGGCGGGGCCGGGGCCCGGATCAGTGGGGCCTCCCGCGCCACCCCGACACCGGCAGCGCGAACTTCGCGACGAGCCGGTCCGTGAACGAGGCGTGGTGCAGCCGGGCGAGCCGCACCGGCACCTCC
Organism: Streptomyces sp. LARHCF249; assembly: GCF_052871255.1. Classification (NCBI taxonomy): domain Bacteria; kingdom Bacillati; phylum Actinomycetota; class Actinomycetes; order Kitasatosporales; family Streptomycetaceae; genus Streptomyces; species Streptomyces sp. LARHCF249. The sequence goes on along the minus strand of NZ_JBIXJQ010000018.1, from coordinate 10,755 downwards.
CCCCGCCGGACCTCCACGCGGGCCCCGGCCGGCAGCTCCAGCGTCCGCCGCCCGTCGCACCACAGCACCCCGTGCGGGGTACCGCTCTGCACCTCGACCGCCAGCACCGAGTTCGGTGAGGTCACCAGCGGCTTCGCGAACAGCGCGTGCGCGCTGATCGGCACCATGAGCAGCGCCTCCACCTCCGGCCAGACCACCGGCCCGCCCGCGGAGAAGGCGTACGCCGTGGAGCCCGTCGGAGTCGCGCACACGATCCCGTCACAGCCGAAGCCGGTCACCGGACGCCCGTCGATCTCCAGGACCACCTCGAGCATCCGCTCCGGGGACACCTTCTGGACCGCGGCCTCGTTCAGCGCCCAGTCCTGGTGCACGACGTCGCCGTTCGTGCGCACGATCACATCGAGGGTCATCCGCTCCTCGACCTCGTACTCGCGCGTCACCACCCGGTCGACGACCTTGTCCAGGTCGTCGCGCTCCGCCTCGGCGAGGAACCCCACCCGTCCGAGGTTGACGCCGAGCATCGGCACGCCCGAGGCGCGCGCGAACTCCGCGCCGCGCAGCAGGGTCCCGTCGCCGCCCAGCACGATCAGCAGCTCGCAGCCGTCGAGCACCCCCGGGGTGGACTCGGTGACCAGCTCCACCTCGCGCGGCAGCGGCAGGTCCGCCGCCTCGTGCGCGAAGACCCGTACGCCCAGCCCGCAGCGCAGCAGACCCTTCACGACCAGCTCGGCGCTCCGGATGGCCGCCGGCCGGCCGGTGTGCGCGAGCAGGAAGACGGTCCGGCCCGTCGCCGAACCCGACCCTGAACCTGAACCAGAACCCGCTGAATCTGTCACTGCGGCCCCTCCGCCACTGCACGGTCAACATCCGCCGGGTCGAGTGCCGGAGCCCCCGCCCGCAGCCACAGAAAGTACTCGACGTTCCCCGACGGCCCCGGCAGCGGACTGGCGGTCACCCCGAGCACGCCCAGCCCCAGCTTCGCCGCCTGCGCCGCGACGTCGCGCACGGCCTCCGCCCGCAGCTCGGGGCTGCGCACCACACCGCCGCTCCCCAGCCGGTCCTTGCCGACCTCGAACTGCGGCTTGACCATCAGCACCAGGTCCGCGTCCGGCGCGCAGCACCGGACGAGCGCGGGCAGCACCAGCCCGATCGAGATGAAGGACAGGTCACCGACGACCAGGTCGACCGGGACCCCGTCGATCAGCTCCACCGTCAGTTCGCGGACGTTCGTACGGTCCTTGACCGTGACCCGGTCGTCGCTCTGCAGGGACCAGGCGAGCTGTCCGTAGCCGACGTCGACGGCCATCACGTGGGCGACACCCGCCCGCAGCAGCACATCGGTGAAGCCACCGGTCGACGCCCCGGCGTCCAGCGCCCTGCGCCCCTCGACCCGCAGCCCCTGCGGCTGGAACGCCGCGAGCGCGCCCGCGAGCTTGTGTCCGCCGCGCGACACGTAGTCGGGATCGCTGTCGTCCTTGAGGACGACCAGCGCCGCGCTCGTCTCGACCTGGGTGGCGGCCTTGGTCGCGGTGGTACCGCCCACGGTCACCCGGCCCGCGGCGATCAGCTGCGCGGCGTGCTCCCGCGAGCGGGCCATGCTGCGGCGCACCAGTTCGGCGTCCAGGCGGCGGCGTGCCACTCCTGCCACGTTCGGTTCAGCTCCTGTTTTCGTACGGTCCGGGGACGGGCGGTGCGTCCAGCGCGGTCAGCGCCTCGCGCAGCCCCCGGTGGACATCCTCGTACACCGCGAGGTGTCCGTCCGCCGGGAGGTGGTCGGCGTCCGCCAGCCGCGCCAGGTGCGCGTCCACCGCGTCGTGCCCGGTGGGCGTGCGTACGATGCCCAGCGCCACGGGCCCGGCGGCGGTGTCGGCCGTGGGCTCGGCAGCTTCGTCGGTCATGCCCCGACGCTACCCCGAAGCGCCCCGCGACCACGCAACGGCTCTGCGGTACGGTCGTGATCACGATGGCTACGATTCAGGAGTGCCGAGGCGCACTCGACCGACTCTCCGACAACCTCGCCGGCGCGGACGGCGGCGTGCGCGGCGCGGCCGCGCTCGACCGCTCGCTGAGCTGCCACATCACGGACCTGGACCAGACCTTCACGGGCCGCCTCGACGGCGGCCGCATCCGGGTGGAGTCGATCGCCCCGGGCCCGCCCGCGTCGAAGGCCGAGATCCGCCTCGCGATGAGCGGAGACGACCTGGTCGCCCTGGTCGCGGGCGACCTGAAGTTCGCCAAGGCCTGGGCCTCCGGCCGAGTCCGCCTGGAAGCCGGCTTCCGCGACCTCCTCCGCCTCAAGAGCCTGCTCTAGCCGAACCCCCCACAGCCCGGTCCAGCCACAATCCAGCCCCGCCGGCGTTTGAGGGGTGGCGGTCCCCCCGGACGGACCTGGGAAGGGCCCGGGGCGGAGCCCCCGCAACGGCGCCGCACCGACTACCCGGCGAGAGCCCCCGCACGGGACTTCCGCGCCGCCGGAATCACGAGCGGCGTCCCCGTCTCCGGGTCGGAGATGACCTGACACCGCAGCCCGAACACCCGCTCCACCAGCTCGGCGGTGACCACCGCCCCCGGCGGCCCCTCGGCCACGACCTCCCCGCCCCGCATCGCGATCAGATGCGTCGCGTACCGGGCCGCGTGGTTCAGATCGTGCAGCACCGCCACCAGCGTCCGCCCCTGGTTCTCGTGCAGCTCCGCGCACAGGTCGAGCACGTCGATCTGGTGCTGGATGTCCAGATAGGTCGTCGGCTCGTCGAGCAGCAGCAGCGGGGTCTGCTGCGCCAGCGCCATGGCGATCCACACGCGCTGCCGCTGACCGCCCGACAGCTCGTCCACGGCCCGGTCCGCGAGTTCGGCGACCCCGGTCGAGGCCATCGACTCCGCGACGATCCGCTCGTCCTCCGGCGACCACTGCCGCAGCAGGCCCTGGTGCGGGTACCGCCCGCGCGAGACCAGGTCGGCCACCGTGATGCCGTCCGGGGCGATCGAGGACTGCGGGAGCAGTCCCAGGGTCTTGGCGACCTTCTTCGCCGGCATCGACCCGATGGCCTGCCCGTCCAGCAGCACCCGTCCGGCAGACGGCTTCAGCATCCGCGACAGGGCCCGCAGCAGAGTGGACTTGCCGCAGGCGTTGGGGCCGACGATCACCGTGAACGAGTGGTCGGGGATCTCCACCGACAGGTTCTCGGCGATGACCCGCTGGTCGTAGCCGAGCGTCACGTTCTCTGCGGTCAGCCGCTGCACTTCGCCACTCCTGAGGTTCATATACGTCCCGCCTTGCGCTCGGTGACGAGCAGCCAGAGCAGATAGACACCGCCGACGAGCCCGGTCACCACGCCCACCGGCAGCTGGTCGGAGCCGAACGCCCGCTGCGAGGCCCAGTCGGACACCAGCAGCAGCACCGAGCCCATGAGCGCGGCGGTCAGCAGGTTCGCGCCGGGCGAGCGGGTCAGCCGCCGCGCCAGCTGCGGTGCGGCCAGCGCGACGAAGGAGATCGGCCCGGCCGCGGCGCTCGCCGCCGTGGTCAGCAGGATCGCCGCGAGCATCAGCAGCAGCCGCGTGCGTTCCACCCGTACCCCGAGGGCGTACGCGGCGTCGTCGCCCATCTCCATCATCCGAAGGGCCCGGCCCTGCCCGAGGACCACCGGGAAGAGCACCGCACAGACCGCGAGCAGCGGCCACACCTGCGCCCAGTCCCGGCCGGCCAGCGAGCCGGTCAGCCAGACCATCGCCCGGGTGGCCTCGATCATCTGGGCCTTCGTGATCAGGTACTGGATCGCGGCGATCAGCATGGCGGAGGCGCCGATACCGACCAGCACCAGCCGGTATCCATGGATCCCCTGCTTGTAGGCCAGCAGGTACACGGCCAGGCCGGCCAGCAGCCCGCCGAGCAGCGCGCCGACGGCCACCTCGGCGGCGCCGCCCTTGAACAGGATGATCACGACGAGCGCGCCCACCGCCGAGCCGTACCCGAAGCCGAGCAGGTCGGGCGAGCCGAGCGGGTTGCGGGAGACGGACTGGAAGACGGCCCCGGCCATCCCGAGGGCCGCGCCGACCAGCACGGCGACCAGGACCCGCGGCAATCGCAGGTCGTTGACGATGAAGTCGTTGGCGGGGGTGCCGTTGCCCAGCAGGGTCTGTACGACGTCCCCGGGCGCGATCTGGAAGTCGCCGGTGCCGATGAGCAGGACGGCCAGCGCGAGCGCGGCGACGGTGAGCAGCACCCCGGCGGCCAGGGCCCGCCGCTCGACCCGCAGCGAGATCCCGCCGGGGAGGTTCAGCCGGCGGGCTTTGGCGGTCGCGGTCACAGCTGGGCCATCCTCTTGCGCCGGACCAGGTAGATGAAGACGGGGCCGCCGATCAGCGCGGTGACGATGCCGACCTGCAGCTCGGCGGGCCGGGTCACGACCCGGCCGACGACGTCGGCGCCGAGCAGCAGCACGGGGGACAGGACGGCCGAGTACGCGAGCACCCAGCGCATGTCGGGTCCGGTGAACGCCCGCACCAGGTGCGGGATCATCAGCCCGATGAAGACGATGGGCCCGCAGGCGGCGGTGGCCGCACCGCAGAGCAGGGTGATGGCGAGCATCGCGCCGATCCGGGTCCGCGTCAGGTGCGCGCCGAGCGCCCGGGCGGTGTCGTCGCCCATGGCCATCGCGTTGAGCGGCCGGCCCAGCGACAGCGCGAGCACCGCGCCCACCACGAGGAAGGGGGCGACCTGGCGGACGGTGTCCATGTTGGCGGAGGCCAGCGACCCCACCGTCCAGAAGCGCAGCTTGTCCAGCGCCTTGCTGTCCATCAGCTGCACGGCGTTGATGTAGCCGACCAGGGCCGCGCTGGCCGCCGTACCCGCGAGCGCGAGGCGCACCGGAGTGGCGCTGCGGCTGCCGCCGAGTACGTAGACGATGACGGAGACGGCGGCGGCGCCGAGGAAGGCCCACCACACGAACTCGTTCAGGGAGCTCGCGCCCAGGAAGCTGATCGCGGAGACGACGGCGGCCGCGGCCCCGGCGTTGACGCCCAGGATGCCGGGTTCCGCCAGCGGGTTGCGCGTCAGGGCCTGCATGACCGCCCCGGACAGGCCGAGCCCGAGCCCGACCATCAGCCCGAGCAGGGTGCGCGGCACCCGCAGGTCCCGCACCACCACGTCGGAGGGGGTCCCCGAGTAGTGGAACAGGCCGTGCCAGACCTCGTCGAGGGGCATCTGCTTCGCACCGACGGCGATGCTCACCACCGCGATCAGCGCCAGCACCGCGAGGGCGCCCAGCAGACCGGCGGCACGCGCGCCGTGGCGTGAACGGGCAGCGGCGACCGGCGCCGCGCTCTGTTCGGGGGGACTCTCGGGACTCTCGACCAACACGGAGGTTAGGTTAGCCTACCCTGCGCCTGTGCCGATCACCCGAACGGCCTACAACCCCAGCCGGGCCAGGGCCTTCTCGGCATCCAGCGCACAGACCCCGTCCCCCGCCGCCGTCCAGGCCGCCGCGCACAGCGCCCGCAGCCCGTCGACCGGATCCCCGCCCTCGCCGCGCAGTTCCAGTACGCCGTCCAGCGCGACCGCGCTCCACCCCCCGCAGCGGAACCCGGCAGCGTCCGCCGCCACCTCCGGCTGCCCCGTCAGCAGCCCGCGCAGGTCCCGGTCCACGTACGTCGGCCGGTGCCTGGGCTCGGCCCGCACCAACTGCTCCGCGTCCGTCACCCCCGTCAGCACCAGCAGCGAGTCCACCTCACCGTTGAAGGCGCCCTCGATGTCGGTGTCGAGCCGGTCCCCGACCACCAGCGGCCGCTTCGCCCCGGTCCGCAGCACGGTCTCCCGGTGCATCGGGGGCAGCGGCTTGCCCGCCACCTGCGGCTCGGCGCCCGTCGCGATCCGCACGACCTCCACCGCGGCCCCGTTGCCCGGCGCGATCCCGCGCGCCCCCGGAATCGTCAGGTCGGTGTTGGACGCGTACCACGGCACCCCCCGGTTGATCGCGTACGAGGCCTCCGCGAACCGCCCCCACGCCAGATCCGGGCCCCCGTACCCCTGCACGACCGCCGCGAGCCCCTCCTCCTCGGCCGACTCCACCGGCACCAGCCCTCGCTCGCGCAGCGCGACCCGCAGCCCGTCCCCGCCGATCACCAGCACCTTCGACCCCGGCGCCACCTGCTCCGCGATCAGCCGGGCCACCGCCTGCGCCGAGGTGATCACCTCGGCCGGCTCGGTCGGGATGCCCAGCTCCCCCAAGTGCTCGGCGACGGCGTCCGGGGTCCGCAGCGCGTTGTTCGTGACGTACGCGAGGTGCATCCCGTCGGCCCGGGCCGCGGCGAGGGACTCCACCGCGTGCGCGATGGCCTCCCCGCCCGCGTAGACCACTCCGTCGAGGTCCAGCAGAGCCGTGTCGTAAGCCCGGTGGAGGCTCTGCTCGCTCGACGCGGGGCTGGTCCTGCTCTGCCGGGTCATCTGTCCGCTCCTCATACGATTTCCCACGACCGATCTTGTCCGGATCCGCACTCCCCCGATCATCCCGCATCCCGAGACGGGTCTTACCATGCAGCAATGACCACATCTGGTACCGCGGACCGAGGGCTGCGCCTGATCCCGTTCCACGGCCTGCGCTACGTCCCGGAGCGTGTCGGCAGCCTCGCCGCCGTCACTTCACCGCCGTACGACGTGGTCGTGCGCCCCGACGGAGTCGACCACCTCGAATCCGCCGACCCGCACAACATCGTCCGCCTGATCCTTCCGCAGGCCGGCACGCCCGCCGCGCGCAACGAGCAGGCCGCGCGCACCCTGCACGACTGGCTGGCCGAGGGCATCCTCAGCGCCGACCCCGAGCCCGCGCTCTACGTGTACGAACAGCGCCGGGCCGGCCTGCTCCAGCGCGGCATCATCGGCGCCCTCGCCCTGTCCACCGCCGACGCCGGCATCGTCCTGCCCCACGAGGACGTCATGCCCGACGTGGTCACCGACCGGGCCGGCCTGATGCGTGCCACCTCGGCCAATCTGGAACCCCTCCTCCTCACCTACCAGGGCGACGACCCCGGCGGGGCCGCGGCGGCGGTCGTCGAGCGGACCGCACGACGCGCGCCCCTCCTGTCGACCACCACCGAGGACGGCTTCCAGCACCGCCTGTGGGCCATAACGGACCCGGCCGAGCTGGCGGCCGTCACCGCCGACCTCAGCCACCGCCAGGCCCTCATCGCCGACGGCCACCACCGCTGGGCGACGTACCTGCGCCTGCAGGAGGAACACGGATCCCCGACCCCCTGGGACTTCGGCCTGGTCCTCCTCGTGGACACGGTCCGCTACCCGCTCCAGGTCCGCGCCATCCACCGGATGCTGCGCCGCCTCCCGGTCCGGGACGCCCTTGCCGCCCTGCAGGGCCACTTCCGGGTCCGCCCGGTCGAGGGGCCGCTCCCGCTGGCCCTGGAGGCCCTCGCGGACGCCGCGGAACGCGGCAACGCCTTCCTCCTCACCGGAGACGGCAAGTTCCACCTGGTCACGGACCCCGACCTGAACCTCCTCGACCGCACGGTCCGCCGCGACCGCCCCGAGGCCTGGCGCCGGCTGGACGCCACGGTCCTGCACGCGACCCTGCTCGACGCCCTGTGGAACATCCCGGACGCCCCGGACCAGATCACGTACATCCACGACGCCGCGGCCACCATGGAGCTGGCGGAGCGCCACGGGGGCACCGCGGTCCTGCTGCACCCCGTACGGGAGGAAGTCGTACGCGACCTGGCCCGCCAGGGCGTCACCATGCCCCGGAAGTCCACTTCCTTCGGCCCGAAGCCGGCCACCGGCCTGGTGTTGCGCGGACTGGGCTGACGCACCCCGGACATGGCGAAGGGCGGTACCCCGACCGGGGTACCGCCCTTCGTCATGTCACTGCTCAGGCCTTGTCGAGGCCCGCGTCCCGCTCGTCGTCCTCGACCACGACGACCTCGTCGGTGACGTCGAAGTCGGCCTCGGACTCCTCCTGCGGCTCGTACTCCTCGTCGTCCTCGTCGTAGTACTCGGCAACGTCGGAGGCACGCTCGGCCCGGGCGACCTCGGCCGGGTCCTGGTCGTCCTCGACCTCGTCCTCATCCTCGTCCTCGTCGTCCTCGACCAGGTCGTCGGCGAGGTCCACCGAGGCGTCGACGAACTCGACGCCGTCCAGCTCGGCGAGACGGTCCGAGGCGTCGGTGGCCCCGTCCTTGTCCGCCTCGAGGGTCTTGGCGAACCACTCGCGCGCCTCGTCCTCACGGCCGGCCGCCAGCAGGGCGTCGGCGTAGGCGTACCGCAGGCGCGCGGTCCAGGGCTGGACCGAGTTGGAGGCCAGCTCCGGGCTCTGCAGGGTCACGATGGCGGCCTCGAGCTGCCCCTGGTCCCGCCGGGCACCGGCGGCCACCAGCCGCATCTCGACCTGACCGGCCTTGTCCAGCTTCTGCACCTCGGGCTCACCGGCCATGGCCAGCGCCCGCTCCGGGCGGCCGAGGCCGCGCTCGCAGTCGGCCATGACGGGCCACAGCTCGACGGAACCGGTCATGCGCTTGGCAGCGCGGAACTCCGCGAGCGCCTCGCTGTACTTCTGCGTGGCGTACGCGGCGAAGCCGGCGGCCTCGCGGACGGCGGCGACACGGGAGGCCAGTCGCAGGGCGATGCGCGAGTACGCGTACGCCTGCTCGGGGTCCTCGTCGATCAGCCGCGCGACCATGACCAGGTTCTTGGAGACTTCCTCGGCCAGGCCCTTGGGCAGGCTCAGCAGCTCCTGACGCACGTCGGCGTCGATCTCCTGGCCGGTGACGTCCTCGTCGATCGGAAGCCGCTTGACCGGGTCCCGGTCGCGGTCGCCGCGGTAGTCGCGGTCGCCGCCGCGGTCATCGCGACCGCGGTAGCCACCACGGTCACCACCGCGATCGTCACGGCCACCACGGAACCCGCCGCGGTCGCCGCCCCGGTCGTCACGACGGGGGTAGCTGGGACGGTCGCCCCGGTCGCCCCGGTCATCGCGACGCGGGTAGGACGGACGGTCGCCGCCACGGTCGTCACGGCCGCCGCGGAACCCTCCGCGGTCGTCCTCACGACGCGGGTACGAAGGGCGCCCGCCGCGGTCGTCCTCACGGCGCGGGTAGGACGGACGGTCACCCCGGTCGTCACGACGCGGGAAGGACGGACGGTCCCCGCCCCGGTCATCGCGACGCGGGTAAGACGGACGGTCCCCACCACGGTCGTCACGGCCACCGCGGAACCCACCGCGGTCGTCCTCACGACGCGGGTAGGACGGACGGTCACCCCGGTCGTCACGACGCGGGAAGGACGGACGGTCCCCGCCCCGGTCATCGCGACGCGGGTAAGACGGACGGTCGCCACCACGGTCGTCACGACCGCCGCGGAACCCACCGCGGTCGTCCTCACGGCGCGGGAAGGACGGACGGTCACCCCGGTCGTCACGACGGAACGGCGGACGGTCCCCACCACGGTCGTCACGACGCGGGTACGACGGACGGTCGCCACCGCGGTCGTCACGGCGGAAGCCGCCGCCACCGCCCGAGGGACGGTCGCCACGGTCGTCGCGGCGGAACGGGGGACGGTCCCCACCACGGTCGTCACGACGCGGGAAGGACGGACGGTCCCCACCACGGTCGTCACGGCGCGGGAAGCTGGGACGGTCGCCGCCACGGTCGTCACGACCGCCGCGGAACCCACCGCGGTCGTCCTCACGACGCGGGTAGCTCGGCCGGTCGCCACCGCGGTCGTCACGGCGGAAGCCGCCACCGCCACCAGCGGGACGCTCGCCACGGTCATCACGGCGGAACGGGGGACGGTCGCCACCCCGGTCGTCACGACGCGGGAAGCTGGGCCGGTCGCCACCGCGGTCGTCACGGCGGAAGCCGCCGCCACCGCCACCGGCGGGACGCTCGCCACGGTCATCACGGCGGAACGGGGGACGGTCCCCGCCCCGGTCGTCACGACGCGGGAAGCTGGGCCGGTCGCCACCACGGTCGTCACGGCGGAAGCCGCCGCCACCGCCACCGGCGGGACGGTCGCCACGGTCATCACGGCGCGGGTACGACGGGCGGTCGCCGCCACGGTCGTCACGGCGGAAGCCGCCACCAGCGCCGCCACCACCGGCGGGACGACCGCCGCGGTCGTCGCGCCGGAAGCCGCCACCAGCACCGCCGCCGCCGGCCGGGCGGCCGCCGCGGTCGTCACGACGGAACGGGGGACGGTCGCCGCCACGGTCGTCACGGCCCCCGCGGTAGCCGCCCCTGTCACCGCCGTCGTTGCGCCGAGGCTCGCGCTCCGGACGATCGTCGGGAGAGTTGGACATGGGTGTGACTCCTGTCTTCGGGGTACCGCTAGTCATTCTCGCGCAACCAACCCATGGCCGCGCTTCGGCGTAAAGAGATACAAAACAAAAAGGACCCTTGGTCCAGCGTTGAACGCTGGACCAAGGGTCCTTTGAAAGATTGTTCGGCGGCGTCCTACTCTCCCACAGGGTCCCCCCTGCAGTACCATCGGCGCTGAAAGGCTTAGCTTCCGGGTTCGGAATGTAACCGGGCGTTTCCCTAACGCTATGACCACCGAAACCCTATCGGTTTCGAGCGAACAAGCACACTTTGTAGTTATGTTCTAGCTCTAGAAACCAGCAACTGTTCGTTGCTTCAGAACTAACACAGTGGACGCGAGCAACTGAGGACAAGCCCTCGGCCTATTAGTACCAGTCAGCTTCACCCGTTACCGGGCTTCCACATCTGGCCTATCAACCCAGTCGTCTACTGGGAGCCTTA
>NZ_JBIXJQ010000017.1:335-137730 GCF_052871255.1 Streptomyces sp. LARHCF249 | reverse complement strand
GGCCGGCGTCGCCCATCGGGCCGCCGATCTCGAAGCGGCCGGTCGGGTTCACCAGCAGCCGGTAGCCCTCGGTGTCCAGCTTGATGCCGTCCTCGATGAGCTGGGCCAGCACGTGCTCGACGACGAACTCGCGGATGTCGGGAGCGAGCAGCGAGTCCAGGTCGATGTCCGAGGCGTGCTGCGAGGAGACGACCACGGTGTCCAGGCGGACGGCCTTGTCGCCGTCGTACTCGATGGTGACCTGGGTCTTGCCGTCGGGACGCAGGTACGGGATGGTCCCGTTCTTGCGGACCTCGGAGAGCCGCTTGGAGAGCCGGTGCGCCAGGTGGATCGGGAGGGGCATCAGCTCGGGGGTCTCGTCGCAGGCGTAGCCGAACATCAGGCCCTGGTCGCCGGCGCCCTGCTTGTCGAGCTCGTCCTCGTCGCCCTCGACCCGCTTCTCGTAGGCGGTGTCGACACCCTGCGCGATGTCCGGGGACTGCGCGCCGATGGACACCGAGACGCCGCAGGACGCGCCGTCGAAGCCCTTCTTCGAGGAGTCGTAGCCGATCTCGAGGATCTTGTCGCGGACGAGCTGCGCGATCGGCGCGTAGGCCTTCGTCGTCACCTCGCCCGCGATGTGCACGAGGCCCGTGGTGATGAGGGTCTCCACGGCGACACGCGAGGTGGGGTCCTCGGTGAGGAGCGCGTCGAGGATCGTGTCGCTGATCTGGTCAGCGATCTTGTCAGGGTGGCCCTCGGTGACGGACTCCGAGGTGAACAGACGACGGGACACAACGCTCCCTGGGGTTGCAGCGGCTGCTGGCTGATCATTTGTTGGAACCACACCAGAGGCTGCGCCTGATCACGTTCCGCATGCAGTTTATCGGTTGCCACCGTTCACCGGTCCACCCGTCTCGCCTTATGGGAGCCGTGTGACCTGCGGCACTCCATTCTGGCCCACGGACGCGGCAAGGAGAAGGGAGGCGTGTCAGGCGCGTCGCGCCGACAGGCGGGCGCCCACCTGGTCCCACACCAGGTCCGCGAGGGCTTCCTTCGGACCATGGGGGACGGGGAGCTCGGACCCGTCGGAGGCCAGGATCACGGCCTCGTTCTCCTCAGAACCAAAGGTCTTGGTCTCGCCCACCTCGTTGACGACGAGGAGGTCGCAGCCCTTGCGCCGGAGCTTGGCCCGGCCGTTGGCCAGTACGTCGTCCGTCTCGGCGGCGAATCCCACGACGACCTGCCCCTCCCGGGCCCGGTCGGCGGAGATCTCGGCGAGGACGTCGGGGTTGCGCACGAGGGCGACCGGCGCGGGCTCCTGCCCGTCCTTCTTCTTGATCTTGCCGCCCGCGTACTCGGCGGGCCGGAAGTCGGCGACGGCCGCGGCCATCACCACGGCGTCGGCGTCCGCCGCCGCCTTGAGGACGGCCTCCCGCAGCTGTACGGCGGTCCCCACGCGCACGACGTCCACCCCGGCCGGATCGGCCAGCGCGGTGTTGGCCGCCACGAGCGTGACCCGGGCGCCCCGCGCGACGGCGGTGCGGGCGAGGGCGTACCCCTGCTTGCCGGAGGAGCGGTTGCCGAGGAAGCGGACCGGGTCCAGGGGTTCCCGGGTACCGCCCGCGCTGATCACCACGTGCCGTCCGGCGAGGTCCGGCGCGCTCGCCCCGCGGGCCAGGACGCTCCGGCACACCTCGAAGAGCTCCTCGGGGTCGGGCAGCCGGCCCTTGCCGGTGTCCTTGCCGGTCAGCCGGCCCACGGCGGGCTCGATGACCACGGCCCCGCGCCGCCGCAGCGTGGCGACGTTCTCCTGGGTGGCCGGGTGCTCCCACATCTCGGTGTGCATGGCGGGGGCGAAGACCACCGGGCAGCGGGCGGTGAGCAGGGTGTTGGTGAGCAGGTCGTCGGCCAGCCCGTGGGCGGCCTTGGCCAGCATGTCGGCGGTGGCCGGGGCGACCACGACGAGGTCGGCGGACTGTCCGATGCGCACGTGCGGCACCTCGTGGACGGTCTCCCACACCTCGGTGGAGGCGGGGTTGCCGGACAGCGCGGCCCAGGTGGCCTCGCCGACGAAGTTCAGGGAGGCCGCCGTGGGCACCACCCGCACCTCGTGCCCCGACTCGGTCAGCCGGCGCAGCAGCTCGCACGCCTTGTAGGCGGCGATCCCACCGCTCACCCCCAGCACGACCTTGGGCTTACCCATCCGCACACACCCCTTTGGCCCCTTTGTACAAGCTCGACGAACGGGCTCGACGAACAAGCCCGAGAGTACCCATGACACACCACAGGCCCGGCAGATGTTCTGCCGGGCCTGTGGCGAAAGGAATTCTCGGTGCCTTACTGAGCCGGGGCCTCGATGGCCTCGGAGGTCAGCAGACCCGCGTTGATCTCGCGCAGCGCGATCGAAAGCGGCTTCTCGTGGACGTGGGTGTCCACCAGCGGGCCGACGTACTCGAGCAGGCCCTCACCGAGCTGCGAGTAGTACGCGTTGATCTGACGCGCGCGCTTGGCCGCGTAGATCACGAGGCTGTACTTCGAGTCCGTGGCCTCGAGCAGCTCGTCGATCGGCGGGTTGATGATGCCCTCGGGCGCAGTAATGGAAGAGGACACGCTCTACCTTCCGAAGATGGGGGAAAGATCATAACGATCATGTACTGGCACTGACCGGCCCAGAAACATCGATCGACGATCAGACAACGTTCATCAAGGCTAGCAGCTCGCGTGCTACGTCCTCGACGGAGGTGTTGACAAGGGTGCTGTCGAACTCGGATTCGGCAGCGAGTTCGATCTTGGCCGTATCGAGCCTGCGCTCGATGACCTCGGCCGATTCGGTGCCCCGGCCGGTGAGCCGGCGGACCAGCTCGTCCCAGCTCGGCGGAGCCAGGAAGACCAGCTGGGCATCGGGCATGGACTCGCGGACGAGCCGTGCGCCCTGGAGGTCGATCTCCAGCAGTACCGGCTCGCCGTTGTCCAGGCGTTCCAGTACCGCGCCGCGCGGTGTGCCGTAGCGGTTGCCCGCGAACTCGGCCCACTCCAGCAGCTCGCCATTGGCGATCAGCTTGTCGAACTCGTCGTCGTTGACGAAGAAGTACTGGACTCCGTGTCGCTCACCGGGCCGCGGCTTGCGGGTGGTGGCCGACACCGAGAGCCAGACCTCTGGGTGGACCTTGCGCATATGCGCGACGACCGTGCTCTTGCCGACCCCCGAGGGGCCGGAGAGCACGGTCAGCCGCGGACGAACCTCTGCTGCCATAAAGCGATTATCCAGGTTCCAGAGACTGCCTGAGAACGCCGGAAGGACTTAGGGCGGCGCGTCAGCCGGCAGGAGTGCCGAACTCACGCTCCAGAGAGGCGATCTGGTTGGAGCCGAGACCTCGAACACGCCGGGACTCGGAGATGCCGAGGCGCTCCATGATCTGCTTGGCGCGCACCTTGCCCACGCCAGGCAGGGACTCCAGCAGGGCGGAGACCTTCATCTTGCCGATGACGTCGTTCTCCTGGCCCGTCTTGATGACCTCCTGGAGGGAGGCGCCGGAGTGCTTGAGTCGATTCTTCACCTCGGCCCGCTCCCGGCGAGCCGCGGCGGCCTTTTCGAGCGCGGCTGCGCGCTGTTCAGGGGTAAGGGGCGGAAGAGCCACGCCTACGTCACCTCGGATGTCGAACTGTCGGATACGGACCGGTGGGGAACCCGAGGGCACCACACCTGCGAGCTCCCGAACAGCGGTATTACTCGTTCGCTGCGCGTTCACTCTGCTCGGAGACTAGCGGCCATGGCCGCTCCAGTCAGCGAGAACGGACGAAAAGTCCTGGTCAGCCTCCACTGAACCGTACATCACGGACAAAATACCCCTGTTTTGTCCGGTGAAAGACGTTCGAATTTCGTCAAACCTTCCGGTCCGCGGAGACGGCGGCCCGGATTTCCTCCGCGAAGGCGGTCGCGCTCGCGCGCAGGGCGGCGACATCCGGCCCGTGCTTCAGCACGCCCCGCGACACGTTCGGCACGACATTGCCCACGGCCTTGCCGAACACCGCCGGCAGGTCCGCCGCCGTGGCCCCCTGCGCCCCGATGCCCGGCGCCAGCAGCGGCCCGTTGATGTCCAGGTCGAAGGAGGACAGGTCGCCCAGCGTGGCGCCGATCACGGCCCCGAAGGAACCCATGGGCGCGGCGCCCTCGTTCTCCGCCGCCAGGTGCGCCAGCATCGTCGCCCCGACGGACCGGCCGTCCGCACGTACCGCCCGCTGCACCTCGGCCCCTTCCGGGTTCGAGGTCAGGGCCAGCACGAACAGCCCGGCCCCCGACTCGCGCGCCAGCGCCACCGCGGGCTCCAGCGAGCCGTAGCCCAGGTAGGGGGAGACCGTCAGCGCGTCGGAGAAGAGCGGCGAGGCGGGGTCCAGGAAGGCCGCGGCGTACGCCGCCATCGTCGAACCGATGTCGCCCCGCTTCGCGTCCATCACGACCAGCGCGCCCGCGGCGCGGGCGTCCGCGACCGTCCGCTCCAGCACCGCGACACCCCGCGAGCCGAACCGCTCGAAGAAGGCCGCCTGCGGCTTGAAGACCGCCACCGAGTCCGCCAGCGCCTCGACGACCGTACGGGAGAAGCGCTCCAGGCCCGCCACGTCGTCGGCCAGGCCCCACTGCGCCAGCAGGGCCGCGTGCGGGTCGATGCCCACGCAGAGCGGGCCGCGGGTGTCCATCGCCTCGCGGAGGCGGGTGCCGAACGGGGTCACAGTGCTCACTTCGCGGCCTTTCGGGTCTCGGCGCCCACCGCTTCGGCGAGCGTCGCGTACGGGCTGGCGGCCAGGCGCGCCGCCAGGCCCTTGTGGATGGCGCGGGCGTAGGACGGGCCCTCGTAGATGAAGGCGCTGTACCCCTGGATCAGGGTCGCGCCCGCCAGGATCCGCTGCCAGGCGTCCTCGGCGTTCTCGATGCCCCCGACACCCACGAGGACCAGCCGGTCCCCCACACGGGCGTACAGGCGGCGCAGGACCTCCAGGGAGCGCTCCTTGACGGGGGCGCCGGACAGCCCGCCGGTCTCCTTGACCAGCTCGGGCGAGGAGGTCAGCCCGAGGCCCTCACGGGCGATCGTGGTGTTCGTCGCGATGATGCCGTCCAGGCCCAGCTCCAGGGCCAGGTCCGCGACGGCGTCGACGTCCTCGTCGGCCAGGTCCGGGGCGATCTTGACCAGCAATGGGACCCGGCGGTCCGGCACGGCCCGGTCCGCGGCCTCGCGCACGGCCGACAGCAGCGGGCGCAGCGACTCCGTCGCCTGGAGGTTGCGCAGCCCCGGGGTGTTCGGCGAGGAGACGTTCACGACGAGGTAGTCGGCGTGCCGGGCGAGGCGCTCGGTCGAGGCGACGTAGTCCGCCACCGCCTCCTCCTCGGGCACGACCTTGGTCTTGCCGATGTTGACGCCGACGACGGTCTTGAAGACCGGTGTACGGGCGGCCAGGCGCTCCGCGACGGCCGCCGAGCCCTCGTTGTTGAAGCCCATCCGGTTGATCAGCGCGCGGTCCGGCACGAGCCGGAAGAGGCGCTTCTTCGGGTTGCCCGGCTGCGCCTCGGCGGTGACGGTGCCGATCTCGATGTGGTCGAAGCCGAGCATCGACATGCCGTCGATGGCGACGGCGTTCTTGTCGAAGCCGGCCGCGAGGCCGAAGGGGCCGTGCATCCGCAGGCCGAGGGCCTCGGTGCGCAGCTCCTTGAAGCGCGGGGCGAGCCGGGCCGCGGCGAGGGTGCGCAGCACGGGGGTCCGGGCGGCGAGGCGGATCCAGCGGAAGGCCAGGTGGTGGGCATGCTCCGGGTCCATCCGCTTGAAGACCAGGTTGAAGAAGAGTCGGTACGTCGTCACTGTCGAGAGGTTCCCTCTGCGCTCATGGAAAGGGGGACACCGTCGTGAAACCGGTGTCCCCCTCCCCGTGTCCGGGCTGTTCGGGCTGGCTAGTCGCGGGCC
Source organism: Streptomyces sp. LARHCF249 (assembly GCF_052871255.1). Classification (NCBI taxonomy): domain Bacteria; kingdom Bacillati; phylum Actinomycetota; class Actinomycetes; order Kitasatosporales; family Streptomycetaceae; genus Streptomyces; species Streptomyces sp. LARHCF249. Next base: position 131,797 of record NZ_JBIXJQ010000017.1, on the reverse strand, counting down.
GCGGTCAGGTGCTCCGCGTGCTCCTGGAGGGAGCGGACGCCCACGTCGCCGTGGTTGAGTGCGTCGATGCCCTGCACGGCCGCGGCGAGGGCCTGGACCGTGGTCAGGCACGGGACGCTGCGCGCCACGGCCGCCGTGCGGATCTCGTAGCCGTCGAGGCGGCCGCCGGTGCCGTACGGGGTGTTGACGATCAGGTCGACCTGCCCGTCGTGGATCAGCTGGACGATGGTCTTCTCGCCGTTCGGGCCCTCGCCCTCGCTGAGCTTGCGCACCACGGTGGCGTTGATGCCGTTGCGGCGCAGCACCTCGGCGGTGCCGGAGGTGGCGAGCAGCTCGAAGCCGTGGGCGACGAGCTCGCGCGCCGGGAAGATCATCGAGCGCTTGTCGCGGTTGGCGACGGAGATGAAGGCGCGGCCCTTGGTGGGCAGCGGGCCGTAGGCGCCGGCCTGCGACTTGGCGTACGCCGTGCCGAAGACGGTGTCGATGCCCATGACCTCGCCGGTGGAGCGCATCTCCGGGCCGAGGACGGTGTCCACGCCGCGGCCGTGGATGTCGCGGAAGCGCGACCACGGCATGACGGCCTCCTTGACGGAGATCGGCGCGTCGAGCGGCAGGGTGCCGCCGTCGCCGGTCTTCGGCAGCAGGCCTTCGGCGCGCAGCTCGGCGATGGTGGTGCCGAGCGAGATGCGGGCGGCGGCCTTGGCGAGCGGGACGGCGGTCGCCTTCGAGGTGAAGGGGACGGTCCGGGAGGCGCGCGGGTTGGCCTCCAGGACGTAGAGGATGTCGCCGGCCATCGCGAACTGGATGTTGATCAGGCCGCGCACGCCGACGCCCTTGGCGATGGCCTCGGTGGAGGCGCGCAGGCGCTTGATGTCGTAGCCGCCGAGGGTGATCGGGGGCAGGGCGCAGGCCGAGTCGCCGGAGTGGATGCCGGCTTCCTCGATGTGCTCCATGACGCCGCCGAGGTAGAGCTCGGTGCCGTCGTAGAGGGCGTCGACGTCGATCTCGATGGCGTCGTCGAGGAACCGGTCGACCAGCACGGGGCGGGTCGGGGAGATCTCGGTGGACTCGGCGATGTACGACTCGAGGCGGGCCTCGTCGTAGACGATCTCCATGCCGCGGCCGCCGAGCACGTAGGACGGGCGGACGAGGACCGGGTAGCCGATCTCGTCGGCGATGGCCTTCGCACCCGTGAAGGTGGTGGCGGTGCCGTGCTTGGGGGCGGGCAGTCCGGCGTCGGCGAGGACCTGGCCGAAGGCGCCGCGGTCCTCGGCGGCGTGGATGGCCTCGGGCGAGGTGCCGACGACGGGTACGCCGTTGTCCTTGAGCGCCTGGGCGAGGCCGAGCGGGGTCTGGCCGCCGAGCTGGACGATGACACCCGCGATGGGGCCGGCCAGCGACTCGGCGTGGACGATCTCCAGCACGTCCTCGAGCGTCAGCGGCTCGAAGTACAGGCGGTCGGAGGTGTCGTAGTCGGTGGAGACGGTCTCCGGGTTGCAGTTGACCATCACGGTCTCGTAGCCGGCGTCGCTGAGCGCGAAGGAGGCGTGGACGCAGGAGTAGTCGAACTCGATGCCCTGGCCGATGCGGTTCGGGCCGGAGCCCAGGATGATGACCGCGGGCTTCTCGCGCGGGGCGACCTCGCTCTCCTCGTCGTAGGAGGAGTAGAAGTACGGGGTCTTCGCGGCGAACTCGGCGGCGCAGGTGTCGACCGTCTTGTAGACCGGGCGGACGCCGAGCGCGTGCCGGACCTCGCGGACCACGTCCTCGCGCAGGCCGCGGATCTCGGCGATCTGGGCGTCGGAGAAGCCGTGCCGCTTGGCCTCCGCGAGCAGCTCGGGGTGGAGCTTGTCGGCGGCGGCCAGCTCGTCCGCGATCTCCTTGATGAGGAAGAGCTGGTCGACGAACCAGGGGTCGATCTTCGTGGACTCGAAGACCTCCTCCTGGGTGGCGCCGGCGCGGATGGCCTGCATGACGGTGTTGATGCGGCCGTCGGTCGGGCGGACGGCGGTGGCGAGCAGCTCGGCCTTGTCGCCGGGCTCGCCGACGAAGGTGAACTGCGAGCCCTTCTTCTCCAGGGAGCGCAGGGCCTTCTGGAGCGCCTCGGTGAAGTTGCGGCCGATGGCCATGGCCTCGCCCACCGACTTCATGGTGGTGGTGAGGGTGGCGTCGGCGAGCGGGAACTTCTCGAAGGCGAAGCGCGGGGCCTTGACGACGACGTAGTCGAGGGACGGCTCGAAGGAGGCCGGGGTCTTCTCGGTGATGTCGTTGGGGACCTCGTCGAGCGTGTAGCCGATGGCCAGCTTGGCGGCGATCTTGGCGATCGGGAAGCCGGTGGCCTTCGACGCGAGCGCCGAGGAGCGGGAGACGCGCGGGTTCATCTCGATGACGATGACGCGGCCGTCGACCGGGTCGATCGCGAACTGGATGTTGCAGCCGCCGGTGTCGACGCCGACCTCGCGGATGATCGCGATGCCGATGTCGCGCAGCCGCTGGTACTCGCGGTCGGTCAGCGTCATCGCCGGGGCAACGGTGATGGAGTCACCGGTGTGGACGCCCATCGGGTCGAAGTTCTCGATGGAGCAGACGACGACGACGTTGTCCTTGGTGTCGCGCATCAGCTCGAGCTCGTACTCCTTCCAGCCGAGGATGGACTCCTCCAGGAGCACCTCGGTGGTCGGGGAGAGCGTGAGGCCCTGGCCGGCGATGCGGCGCAGCTCTTCCTCGTCGTGGGCGAAGCCGGAGCCGGCGCCGCCCATGGTGAAGGAGGGGCGCACGACGACGGGGTAGCCGCCGAGGGTGTCGACCCCCGCGATGACCTCGTCCATCGTGTGGCAGATGACCGAGCGGGCGGACTCGCCGTACCCGATCTTGGCCTTGACGGCCTCGACGACGCCCTTGAAGAGGTCGCGGTCCTCGCCCTTGTTGATGGCCTCGACGTTGGCGCCGATGAGCTCGACGCCGTACTTCTCCAGCACACCCTGCTCGTGCATGGAGATCGCGGTGTTCAGCGCGGTCTGGCCGCCGAGGGTGGGCAGCAGCGCGTCGGGGCGCTCCTTCGCGATGATCTTCTCGACGAACTCGGGGGTGATCGGCTCGACGTAGGTGGCGTCGGCGATCTCCGGGTCGGTCATGATCGTCGCCGGGTTGGAGTTCACCAGGATGACCCGCAGGCCCTCGGCCTTGAGGATGCGGCAGGCCTGGGTGCCGGAGTAGTCGAACTCGGCGGCCTGGCCGATGACGATCGGGCCGGAGCCGATGACCAGGACGGACTGGATATCGGTGCGCTTAGGCACGCTCGGCCTCCATCTGGGCGGTTTCCATCAAAGACGTGAAGCGGTCGAAGAGGTACGCGGCGTCGTGCGGGCCGGCAGCCGCCTCGGGGTGGTACTGGACGCTGAAGGCCGGCTGGTCGAGCAGCTGGAGCCCCTCGACGACCTGGTCGTTCAGGCAGACGTGGGAGACCTCGGCGCGGCCGTAGGGGGTCTCGGAGACCTTGTCGAGGGGCGCGTCCACGGCGAAGCCGTGGTTGTGCGCGGTGACCTCGACCTTGCCGGTGGTGCGGTCCTGCACCGGCTGGTTGATGCCGCGGTGGCCGTACTTCAGCTTGTAGGTGCCGAAGCCGAGCGCGCGGCCCAGGATCTGGTTGCCGAAGCAGATGCCGAAGAGCGGGGTCTTGCGCTCCAGGACGCCCTGCATGACGCCGACGGGGCCGTCGGCGGTGGCGGGGTCGCCCGGGCCGTTGGAGAAGAACACGCCGTCGGGGTTGACCGCGTACACGTCCTCGAGGGTCGCGGTGGCGGGCAGCACGTGCACCTCGATGCCGCGCTCGGCCATCCGGTGCGGGGTCATGCCCTTGATGCCGAGGTCCACGGCGGCCACGGTGAACTTCTTCTCACCGATGGCGGGGACGACGTACGTCTCCTTGGTGGCGACCTCGGCGGCGAGGTCGGCGCCCGTCATCTCGGGGGCCTGGCGGACCTTGGCGAGCAGCATGCCGTCGTCGGCGATCGCGTTGCCGGAGAAGATGCCGACGCGCATGGCGCCGCGCTCGCGCAGGTGGCGGGTCAGCGCGCGGGTGTCGACACCGCAGATGCCGACGACGCCCTGCGCGACCAGCTCCTCGTCCAGCGAGCGCTGCGAGCGCCAGTTGGAGGGGACGCGGGCGGGGTCGCGTACGACGTAGCCGGACACCCAGATGCGGGAGGATTCGGGGTCCTCGTCGTTGACGCCCGTGTTGCCCACGTGCGGGGCGGTCATCACGACGACCTGGCGGTGGTACGACGGGTCGGTGAGGGTCTCCTGATAGCCGGTCATGCCGGTGGAGAACACGGCCTCGCCGAAGGTCTCCCCGTGCGCGCCGTAGGCGCGGCCGCGGAAGATCCGACCGTCCTCCAGGACAAGTACGGCGGGAGTTTTGGCTGCTCCCCTGGTGGAGGTCGTCATCGTTCGGCGCCTTCCGTCGTGATGGATGAGTCGGATGAGTTCATGAGGTTGATCGCCTCGACCCAGGCGGCGTGCTCGGCCGCGCGGTCGGAGCGGAATCCGGAGTCGATCAGCTTGTCACCGTGCGCCCAGGTGACGACGAGCAGACCGCCCTCGGTGAGTACCTTGCCCGCGATTCCCTTGTCGAGGCGGGCGCCGCGCAGCTGCGCGGCCGGTACGAAGAAGTCGTTGGCCCCCGGACGGACCACGTCGAGGCCCACGTCGGTGAGCGTGAGCTCGACCCGGCTGCGCAGGCCCAGCCCGTGGGCGACGATCCGGTCGAGCCACTGCCCGGCGGTGGTGGACCCGTGGTACCGGCCGGTCAGGGCCAGCCGGTGCTCGGGGAGACCGTCGGGGGCGGCGGGCAGCTCCGGCAGATCGTTCTGCAGAGCGCCGCGCCATTTCCAGCCTTGCCGCATGAGCCAGTACACGAACGCGACGAAGACGGCCAGGCCGACGACCCACGCCATGCGTGCGCCGAAGCTGGTCACCTCCGCCGACTGTCGTTCGGCGGCCTCGGCGGCCAGTTGGATTACTGCAGGTGTCACGCCAGCGTCCCGTCCACGACCGTTGCCCGGCCCCGCAGGAAGGTGTGAGTGACGCGCCCCGGCAGCTCACGGCCCTCGTAAGGCGTGTTGCGGCTGCGGGAGGCGAAGTGTGCGGGGTCCACGACACCACGGTACGAGGTATCGACCAAGGTCAGGTTCGCGGGTTCACCTGCCGAGACGGGCCGGCCGTGGTTCTCCAGGCTGCCGATGCGCGCCGGGGCGAAGGACATCCGCTCCGCGACACCCGCCCAGTCGAGCAGTCCGGTCTCCACCATCGTCTGCTGGACGACGGAGAGCGCGGTCTCCAGGCCGACCATGCCCATGGCGGCGGCGGCCCACTCGCAGTCCTTGTCCTCGTGCGGGTGCGGGGCGTGGTCGGTGGCGACGATGTCGATCGTGCCGTCGGCGAGCGCCTCGCGCAGGGCCATGACGTCGCGCTCGGTGCGCAGCGGCGGGTTGACCTTGTAGACCGCGTTGTACGAGCGGACGAGCTCGTCGGTGAGGAGGAGGTGGTGCGGGGTGACCTCGGCGGTGACGTCGATGCCGCGGGACTTGGCCCAGCGGACGATCTCGACGGAGCCGGCGGTGGAGAGGTGGCAGATGTGCACGCGGGAGCCGACGTGCTCGGCGAGGAGGACATCGCGGGCGATGATCGACTCCTCGGCGACGGCCGGCCAGCCGCCGAGGCCGAGCTCGGCGGAGACGACGCCCTCGTTCATCTGGGCGCCCTCGGTGAGGCGGGGCTCCTGGGCGTGCTGCGCGACGACGCCGCCGAAGGCCTTCACGTACTCCAGGGCGCGGCGCATGATCACCGCGTCGTCGACGCACTTGCCGTCGTCGGAGAAGACGGTGACGCGGGCGGCGGACTCGTGCATGGCGCCCAGCTCGGAGAGCTGCTTGCCCTCCAGGCCGACGGTGACGGCGCCGATGGGCTGCACGTCGCAGTAGCCGGACTCCTTGCCCAGGCGCCAGACCTGCTCGACGACGCCTGCGGTGTCGGCGACCGGGAAGGTGTTCGCCATGGCGAAGACCGCGGTGTAGCCGCCGGAGGCGGCGGCGCGGGTGCCGGTCAGGACGGTCTCGGAGTCCTCGCGGCCCGGCTCGCGCAGGTGGGTGTGCAGGTCGACGAGGCCGGGGAGGAGGACCTGGCCCTCGGCCTCGATCACCTGAGCGCCCTCTGCCGACAGGTTCGTACCGACCTCGGCGATGGTCTCGCCGTCGATCAGGACGTCCTGCGCCTCGCCACCGAGTACCTTCGCGCCACGGATCAGGATCTTGCTCATCTTTACTTGCTCTCCTCGATGCGGGGCGTGCTGGTGGTGGTGACGGCGGGCTCGGAGCCTCCGAGCAGCAGGTACAGGACGGCCATCCGGGTGGAGACGCCGTTGGCGACCTGCTCGACGGCCGTGCAGCGGTCGGAGTCGGCGACCTCGGCGGTGATCTCCATGCCGCGGTTCATCGGGCCGGGGTGCATCACGATGGCGTGCTCGGGCATCTTCGCCATGCGGTCGCCGTCGAGCCCGTACCGGCGGGAGTACTCGCGCTCGGTCGGGAAGAAGGCGGCGTTCATGCGTTCGCGCTGCACACGCAGCATCATCACCGCATCGGACTTCGGCAGCACCTCGTCCAGGTTGTACGAGACCTCGCAGGGCCAGCTCTCGACGCCGATCGGCACCAGCGTCGGCGGGGCCACCACGGTGACCTCGGCGCCGAGGGTGTGGAGCAGCTGGACGTTGGAGCGGGCGACGCGGCTGTGCAGGACGTCGCCGACGATCGTGATGCGGCGGCCGTTCAGGTCCTTGCCGAGGCCGGCGTCGCGGCCGACCAGGCGGCGGCGCATGGTGAAGGCGTCCAGCAGGGCCTGGGTGGGGTGCTCGTGGGTGCCGTCGCCGGCGTTGACCACGGCGGAGTCGATCCAACCGGAGGTCGCGAGCCGGTAGGGGGCGCCCGAGGCGTGGTGGCGGATGACGACGGCGTCGGCGCCCATCGCCTCGAGGGTCAGGGCGGTGTCCTTCAGGGATTCGCCCTTGGAAACCGAGGAGCCCTTGGCGGAGAAGTTGATGACGTCGGCGGAGAGCCGCTTGGCGGCCGCCTCGAAGGAGATCCGGGTGCGGGTCGAGTCCTCGAAGAAGAGGTTGACGACGGTGAGGCCGCGCAGGGTGGGCAGCTTCTTGATCGGCCGGTCGGCGACGCGGGCCATCTCCTCGGCGGTGTCGAGGATCAGGACGGCGTCGTCGCGCGTGAGATCGGCGGCCGAGATGAGGTGGCGCTTCATCTGGATGGCTCCGTAGGTCAGGAGGTCAGCAGGGCAGGCGGGGTTCGGGGCAGGGCAGACTGCGGCGCGGACCCTCCCCCAGCTGCCGCTGGGCGGGGTGCCCCCAGCCGGGGCCCGCGCTTTCGTACGGGCTACTGCCCGGCTGCCTGGGCGGTCCGCTGGCCGAGCAGCACGGCGTCACGGCCGTCCTCCTCCTGGAGCTGGACCTTGACGGTCTCCCGCAGCGACGTGGGGAGGTTCTTGCCGACGTAGTCGGCGCGGATGGGCAGCTCGCGGTGGCCGCGGTCGACGAGGACGGCGAGCTGCACGGCGCGGGGGCGGCCGAGGTCGCCGAGGGCGTCGAGGGCGGCGCGGATGGTGCGGCCGGAGAAGAGCACGTCGTCGACGAGGACGACGAGGCGGCCGTGGAGGTCGTCGCCGGGGATCTCGGTGCGGCCGATCGCGCGGGCGGGCTTCATGCGCAGGTCGTCGCGGTACATGGTGATGTCGAGGGAGCCGACCGGGATCTTCGTGCCGGTGATCTCTTCGAGCTTGTCGGCGAGCCGGCGGGCGAGGTACACGCCGCGGGTGGGAATGCCGAGGAGCACCACGTCGTCGGCGCCCTTGGCGCGTTCGACGATCTCGTGGGCGATGCGGGTCAGGACCCGGGCGATGTCCTGCGCCTCCAGCACGGGGCGCGCCGCATCGGCGTTTTGACCGGCCTGGGCCTGTGCGTTCTGAGCGTCCATGAAAAGGACCTCCTTCTCCGCCTCACGGGACGGACCTTAAAGGACGTCTGATGTACGCGTCCCACGGTACCAGGGGGTCGCCGGTGAACCGCACCGGGCCTGGGGCGCAGCGGCTCCCACGAGGCCGCTGAGGGCACTCGTGAGGGGGCGGGCGAGAGCATTCGGCTTGACGCACCCAAGTAACGCTGCGTAACCTCACAGTGAGTTACCAGCCGCGCGGCGGAGCCGCACGTAGTTACGTAGTCGCAGTGTCCTAGCAGTCACAGCGTCACAGCGTCCGGGAGCGTTATGTCCAGCGAATACGCCAAACAGCTCGGGGCCAAGCTCCGTGCCATCCGCACCCAGCAGGGCCTTTCCCTCCATGGTGTCGAGGAGAAGTCCCAGGGCCGGTGGAAGGCCGTGGTGGTCGGTTCTTACGAGCGCGGAGACCGCGCCGTGACCGTCCAGCGCCTTGCCGAGCTGGCGGACTTCTACGGGGTGCCGGTGCAGGAACTGCTGCCGGGCACGACGCCGGGCGGAGCGGCCGAGCCGCCGCCGAAGCTGCGTCTCGACCTGGAGCGCCTGGCGGGCGTGCCCGCCGAGAAGGCCGGCCCGCTCCAGCGCTACGCGGCGACGATCCAGAGCCAGCGCGGCGACTACAACGGCAAGGTGCTGTCGATCCGCCAGGACGACCTGCGCACCCTGGCCGTCATCTACGACCAGTCCCCCTCGGTGCTCACCGAGCAGCTGATCAGCTGGGGTGTGCTGGACGCGGATGCCCGTCGCGCCGTGGCGCACGAGGACATCTAGTCCCCACCAGTCCCAGCAGAAACGTTTACCGGCGGGTGCCGGGAGCCCAGGAGGCTCCCGGCACCCGCCGTTTGCGCGTTGCGCCCCGGCCGCCGGGGCAGGCCGTGGCGCAGCCGCCCGCAGCCGCCGAACGCAAAGCGGAGGGGCCGCAGCACCCGCTGCGGCCCCTCCGCTCGACCGAATGCGCCGCAGGCTACTGGCGGCGCAGGTTCGGCTTCAGCTCCTTGAAGCGGGCCAGCAGCCCGTTCACGAACGAGGGGGACTCGTCCGTCGAGAATTCCTTGGCCAGCTGGACGGCCTCGTCGATCGCCACGGCGTCCGGGGTCTCGTCCACCCAGATCAGCTCGTACGCACCGAGCCGCAGGATGTTCCGGTCCACGACCGGCATGCGGTCGAGTTCCCAGTCCACGGCGTAGGTGACGATCAGGTCGTCGATGCGGTTCACCTTGTCGGCGTACCCCTCGACGAGGTCCATCGTGAAGGCGCTGACCGGCGGCTGCCGGTCGTCCGACCGAGCGTGGCGGATCCAGTCCGCGAGGACCTCGCGCACGGGCACCCCGCGCTGGTCGGCCTCGAAAAGGATCTGGAAAGCGCGCTTGCGCGCGTTGCTCCGGGCAGCCACGGTTAGCTGCTCACCCGGCCGAGGTAGGCGCTGGTGCGGGTGTCGACCTTGACCTTCTCGCCGGTGGTGACGAAGAGCGGGACCTGGATCTCGTGGCCGGTCTCCAGGGTGGCGGGCTTGGTGCCACCGGTGGAGCGGTCGCCCTGGACGCCCGGGTCGGTCTGCTCGATCGTCAGCTCGACGGCAGCCGGGAGCTCGACGTAGAGCACCTCGCCCTCGTGCTGGGCGACGGAGGCGGTGAAGCCCTCGATCAGGAAGTTGGCGGCGTCGCCGACGGCCTTCTTGTCGACCATCAGCTGGTCGTAGGTGCTCATGTCCATGAAGACGAAGTACTCGCCGTCCATGTACGAGAACTGCATGTCACGCCGGTCGATCGTGGCGGTCTCGACCTTCGTGCCGGCGTTGAAGGTCTTGTCGACGACCTTGCCGGAGAGCACGTGCTTGAGCTTGGTGCGCACGAAGGCCGGGCCCTTGCCGGGCTTGACGTGCTGGAACTCGACGACGGACCAGAGCTGGTCACCGTCGAGCTTGAGCACCATGCCGTTCTTGAGGTCGTTCGTGGAAGCCACGGTTGCGGAATCTCCTGCACTGGAAGACCACGGGTGCGCGCACAGCCCGGCGACGGGCTAGAGCGCGAGCAGCTCCTTGGTCGTAATGGTGAGTAGCTCGGGACCGCCGTCCGCCTCGGGGCGCACGACGAGCGTGTCATCGATCCGGACACCTCCCCGGCCCGGGAGGTGAACCCCCGGTTCGACGGTGACCGGCACGCAAGCGTCCAGTTTACCCATTGCCGTAGGTGCAAGCTGCGGGTCCTCGTCGATTTCGAGACCCACGCCGTGTCCGGTCGACGGCGCCAGGGCTTCCCCGTGGCCCGCGGAGTCCAGTACGGAGCGTGCGGCGTGGTCCACGTCGCGGTACGCGGCGCCCGGTACGAGGGCTTCGCGCCCGGCCCGCTGGGCGGCGAAGACCAGGTCGTAGAGCTGGATCTGCCAGTCCGCGGGGGTGGTGCCGATGACGAAGGTGCGGCCGATCTCGCAGCGGTAGCCGCGATAGCCGGCGCCGAGGCAGACGGTGAGGAAGTCGCCCTCCTCCACCCGCCGGTCGGAGGGCCGGTGCCGGGAGCGGCCGGAATGCGGCCCGGTCCCGACGGAGGTCGGGAAGGCCGGCCCGTCCGCCCCGTGGTCGACGAGCCGCCGCTCCAGCTCCAGGGCGAGGTGGCGTTCGGTGCGGCCGACGAGGATGGACTCCAGCAGCTCGCCGAGGGCCTGGTCGGCGATCTCGGCGGCGATCCGCAGGCAGGCGATCTCCTCCTCGTCCTTGACGAGGCGCTGCTGTTCCACGGCGTTTCCGAGGTCGGAGAGGCGCAGCCGCGGCGCCACGGAGCGCAGGGCCCGGTGCCGGGCCACCGTGAGGTGGTGCTCCTCCACCGCCAGCGAGTCGGCGCGTACGGCCGCCGCCAGGTCGCCGGCCGCGACGGCCGGGTCCCCGCCGGGCCTGGCCAGGACGGACACCTTGAGGTGTTCGTCGAGGCGGCCCTCGTCGGCCTCGCCGGTGGGGGCGTTGGAGCAGAACAGCACGTCCTCGGTGGGACCGACGAGGAGCACGGCGCCCAGCGGGGAGGCTCCGGAGAGGTAGCGGACGTTCGCCGGACGCGTGATCAGCGCGGCGGCGTTCCCCGCGGCGGCGCAGCGGTCGCGGAGCGTGCCTCGGCGGGTGGCGTACACGTCTGACATGTCTTCGAGCGTACGAGCGCGGCGCGTCTCCGGCCTGGCGAGCGCGTCCAGATGTGCGGCTCCGCCCAGCCCGCCGGGCGTCGGCTTCGAGGGCGGCTCGGCCACATCGGCGGAGCCGGGCCCCAGGACCCGCTAGGCCAGCGCACGCGCCAGGGCTTCGTCGAGGGCGCGTGCCGTGCCCTCGACGTCCAGGTGGGAGTTGTCGATGATCGGCAGGCCGGAGCCGTACCAGCCGGCCATACGGCCGTGGATCCGCGCGACCTCCTCGTCGGAGAGCCGGCGGTTGCCGGAGCGGGCCGCGTTGCGCTCCAGGACGATCTCCAGGCCCGGCAGCAGCACCACGGGCAGCAGCGCGGGGCCCACGTGCCGCTTCCAGCCGCCGAGGCCGACCACCGGCCGGTCCGGGAAGACGGCGTCGTCGAGGATGCAGGAGATCCCGTTGGCCAGGTAGTTGCGGGCGGCGAAGCCGCAGGTGCGGCGGGCGAGGCGGTACTGGGCCTCGGAGTGCTCGTTCCAGCCCGCCTGCGGGTCCGCGAAGCCCGAGCACACCCATTCGCGGACGTCGTCCAGGCTGATGTGGGCGGTGGGCACGGGCCGGGTGCTCGCCCAGTGCCGGGCCACGGTGGTCTTGCCCGCCCCGGCCGGGCCGATCAGCAGCACGGCGAGGACGGCCCCTCCGGTGCCGGGTACCGCGGGCGGCAGCGGGATGTGCCCGGTGGCCTCCTGCACGGGCGGCAGTCCCGCCGGCGGCACGGGGTGCGGCGGCGGAGGCGGGGTCCCCGGCCAGCCCTGCGCAGGGGGTATCGGCGGTTGCGGCGGCGCTGCCGGGTGCTGTCCCGACTGCCCCCAGGCCGCGCCCCCGCTCCCCACTCCTTGCTGCATCCGGTGCAACTCCGTCTCGTTCCGGCGACTGATGCGAGAACGTTATATGACCCCGGAGACCTCGTCCGCCAGCGCCCGCAGCGCCAGCCTGTACGACCCGATGCCGAAGCCCGCGACGGTCCCGGTCGCCACGGAGGCGATGACCGAGGTGTGCCGGAACTCCTCGCGCGCGTACGGGTTCGAGATGTGCACCTCGATCAGCGGAGCGGTGCGCTGCGCCGCCGCGTCCCGCATGGCGTACGAGTAGTGCGTGAAGGCGCCCGGGTTGATGACCACGGGGATCTTCCCGTCGGCCGCCTCGTGCAGCCAGCGCACGATCTGCCCCTCGTCGTTGGTCTCGCGGACCTCGACGTCGAAGCCGAGCTCCGCGCCCAGCGCGCGGCAGCTCTCCACCAGGCCCGCGTACGAGGTGGCCCCGTACACATCGGGCTCGCGCGAGCCGAGCCGGCCCAGGTTCGGGCCGTTCAGCACGAGCACGCGGCGGCTCACGCGGATACCTCGCCGTAGGCGGCGATCAGGTGCGCCGGGTCGGGGCCCTCCAGCACGGTGGGCTTGCCCAGGCCGTCGAGGACGACGAAGCGCAGCAGGTTGCCGCGCGACTTCTTGTCGACCTGCATGGTCTGGAGCAGCTTGGGCCACTGGTCGCCGCGGTAGCTCAGCGGCAGGCCCACCGAGGCGAGCACCGAGCGGTGCCGGTCGGCCGTGGCGTCGTCGAGGCGGCCCGCGAGGCGGCCCAGCTCGGCGGCGAAGACCATGCCGACGGAGACGGCCGCGCCGTGCCGCCACTTGTAGCGCTCGTTCTTCTCGATGGCGTGCGCAAGGGTGTGGCCGTAGTTGAGGAACTCGCGGAGCCCGGTCTCCTTGAGGTCGCTGGAGACCACGTCGGCCTTGACCTGGATCGAGCGCACGATCAGTTCGGTGGTGTGCGGGCCGGTGGGCGTACGGGCCCCCTGCGGGTCCGCCTCGATCAGGTCGAGGATGACCGGGTCGGCGATGAATCCGGCCTTGATGACCTCGGCGAGGCCGCTGACGTAGTCGTTGACCGGCAGCGAGTCCAGCGCCGCCAGGTCGCACAGCACACCGGCCGGCGGGTGGAAGGAGCCGACGAGGTTCTTGCCCTCCGCGGTGTTGATGCCGGTCTTGCCGCCGACGGCCGCGTCGACCATGGCGAGGACGGTGGTCGGTACGGCGATCCAGCGCACCCCGCGCAGCCAGGTGGCCGCGACGAAGCCCGCGAGGTCGGTGGTGGATCCCCCGCCGACGCCGACGACGACGTCGGTGCGGGTGAAGCCGGACTGGCCCAGCGCCTTCCAGCAGTACGCGGCCACCTCGGCCGTCTTGGCCTCCTCGGCGTTCGGCACCTGGATGGCGACCGCCTCGTAGCCCTGTTCGGCGAGGTCGTAGCGCAGTGCCTCACCGGTCGAGGCCAGGGCCTCGGGGTGGATCACGGCGACCCGCTGGGCCTTGTTGCCGATCATGCTGCCCAGTTCGCCGAGCAGCTGGTGCCCGACCAGCACCTCGTACGCGTCGTGGCCGGCGTCGGCGCCGACCTGGATCCGCGTCACCTGGTCCGTCATACGTCCTTCAACTCCAGAGCGTCGAGGACCGCCTGGGCGACCTCTTCGGGGGTGCGGTCGTCGGTGGCCACCACGACGCGCGCCACTTCGGTGTACAGGGGGCGGCGGGCGTCCATGAGCTCGCGCCACTGGCGGCGCGGGTTGACGGCCAGCAGCGGGCGCGCGGCGCCGAGGCCCGCGCGCCGGACGGCTGCCTCGACTTCCATCGACAGGTAGGCGACGGGCAGCCCGGCGAGCAGTTCGCGGGTGCCCTGGTCGAGGATGGCGCCGCCGCCGAGGGAGAGGACTCCGGTGTGCTCGGCGACGCCGGCGGCGACCGCCTGCCGTTCCAGCTCACGGAAGTACGGCTCGCCCTCGTCGACGAAGATGTCGGAGATCTCCCGGCCCTGAGCCGCGACGATGTCCGCGTCGGTGTCCCGGTAGGCGACGCCGAGCCGCTCGGCGATCAGTGCCCCCACCGTGGACTTGCCGGACCCCGGGGGCCCGACGAGCACGACGACCGGCCCGCCCGGGGTGCTGGGTCCGCCCGTCACCGGATCTGCAGGTTGTCGAGGTACGACTGCACGTTGCGGCGGGTCTCGGGGACCGAGTCTCCGCCGAACTTCTCGACGACCGCGTCGGCCAGCACGAGGGCGACCATGGCCTCGGCCACGATGCCGGCGGCCGGAACGGCGCACACGTCGGAGCGCTGGTGGTGGGCCACGGTCGCCTCACCGGTCGCCACGTCCACGGTCGCCAGCGCGCGCGGCACGGTCGCGATGGGCTTCATCGCGGCGCGTACGCGCAGCAGCTCGCCGGTGGTCAGACCGCCCTCGGTGCCGCCGGAGCGGCCGGAGGTGCGCTTGAGGCCCTCGGGGGTGGAGACGATCTCGTCGTGTGCCTTCGAGCCGGGCACGCGGGCCAGCTCGAAGCCGTCGCCGACCTCGACGCCCTTGATGGCCTGGATGCCCATCAGAGCGGCGGCCAGACGTGCGTCGAGACGGCGGTCCCAGTGCACGTGCGAGCCGAGGCCGACGGGGACCCCGTACGCGAGCACCTCGACGACGCCGCCGAGGGTGTCGCCGTCCTTGTGGGCCTGGTCGATCTCCGCGACCATCGCCTTGCTCGCGTCGGCGTCGAGGCAGCGCACCGGGTCGGCGTCGAGCTTCTCCACGTCGGCCGGGGTCGGGTAGACGCCGTACGGGGCCTTGGCCGCGGCCAGTTCGACCACGTGCGAGACGATCTCGATGCCCGCGGCCTCCTTGATGAAGGAGCGGGCGATCGCGCCGAGGGCGACGCGGGCGGCGGTCTCCCGGGCGCTGGCGCGCTCCAGGATCGGCCGTGCCTCGTCGAAGCCGTACTTCTGCATGCCGGCGAGGTCGGCGTGCCCGGGCCGGGGCCGGGTCAGCGGCGCGTTGCGGCCGGTGTCCTTCAGCAGCGAGGGGTCGACCGGGTCGGCCGACATCACGGTCTCCCACTTCGGCCACTCGGTGTTCCCGATCATGACCGCGACGGGGGAACCCAGCGACAGCCCGTGCCGGACGCCGCCGAGGAAGGTGATCTCGTCCTGCTCGAACTTCATCCGGGCACCGCGACCGTAGCCGAGCCGGCGCCGTGCCAGGTGGTCGGCCACCAGCTCGGTGGTGACCGGGACGCCGGCGGGAAGCCCCTCCAGCGTCGCCACCAGTGCCGGTCCGTGCGACTCCCCGGCGGTCAGCCAACGCAACCTGCTCAACGATGCTCCTCATGCTCGCGCCTGTACAGCACGGCGCCCCGGTGCGCGGCCCGGACCCGCCTCACCCGATCCTCCCATGTCCGGACGGCTATACCGGCCTCGAGTCCAGCTATCGGACGGCTCGTCCGTCAGTTGACCCTCGGCCGACCCTGCGGCGGCGCTCGCGGAGCCAGGTGGCGGCCGTCCACACGGCCAGGGAGCCGATGAGGCCGAGGACGATGGCCTTCGCCCACAGCGGCAGGTCGCCGAAGGCCGCTCGGGCGGCGGCGAGGATCACGAAGGGGATGTCCCACTTCGACGCGAGTATCTGGTCCGTGCCGGTCTGGTCCATGCCGCCCCCATGATCAACTATGCAGGCGGAAAGCCTAACGGGCCGCGAGGGCCCGCTCTCCCGCGGCGCGTATGGCGGCCAGCGGACCCTGGTCGCGCCCCGTCATCTGCTCGACCTGGAGCACGGCCTGGTGGACCAGGAGGTCCAGGCCTCCGATGACCGTGCCGCCCCGCTGGGACCAGGAGGCCGCGAGGGCCGTCGGCCAGGGGTCGTAGAGGACGTCGAAGAGGGTGCCCGGGGCGTCGGGCACGGCAGCGGCCAGTTCGTCGGTGGCCCCGGCCGGGGTGGTCGCGACGACCAGCGGCGCGGTCAGCGCCCCGGCCGCCTCGGACCAGTCGGCCGTACGGACGGGGACGCCGAGCCGCTCGCCCCACTGCCGCATCTCGTCGGCCCGGGCCCGCGAGCGGACGTACGCCGTGACCTCGCCGGTGCAGATCCGCGAGAGGGCGGCCAGCGCCGAGGAGGCGGTGGCCCCGGCGCCGAGGATGGCGGCGGACGGCACCTTGTCGATGCCGCGCTCGTGGAGCGCGGCGACGATGCCGGGGATGTCGGTGTTGTCGCCGAGCCGGCGGCCGTCCTTCGTGAAGACGACCGTGTTGACCGCCTCGACCGAGGCGGCGGTGTCGCTGATGCCGTCGAGCAGCGGGATGATCGCCCGCTTCAGCGGCATCGTCAGGGACAGCCCGGCCCACTCGGGGCCGAGTCCGGCGATGAATCCCGGGAGCGCGGCCTCGTCGACCTCGAAGCGGTCGTACGACCAGTCGGCGAGGCCGAGCTCCTGGTAGGCGGCGCGGTGCAGCACCGGTGAGAGGGAGTGCTCGATGGGCGAACCCAGCACCGCGGCCCTTATGCGTGACATGCCTTGCCTACCCGCCGTTCTTCTGCTTCTGCCGCTCGAGGAATTCCGCGACCAGCGTCTGGTGCTCCTCGTAGGTCTGGGTGAAGGTCGTCGTGATGCCGTCGACCGACACGAAGAACATCCAGCCGCCGTGGTCGGGGTTGAGGGTAGCGGTCAGCGCCTCCGCGCCGGGGTTCCCGATCGGGCCGGGAGGCAGTCCCCTGACGAAGTGCGTGTTGTAGGGGTTGTCGAGCGACCTCGCCTCCTTCATGGAGAAGTTGAGGTCGCTCGTGCCCTTGATGTAGTTGAAGGTCGAATCGAATTCGAGCTTCTGGTTGGTGACGTCGTTGGTCTTCTTGAGGCGGTTGTAGACGACTTCGGACATCTTGCGGAAGTCTTCGTGGTTCTTGCCCTCGGCATTGACGAGGCTGGCGACCGTGACCACCTGGAGCGGGTTCTCCAGGCCCAGTTCCCTGGCCTTGCCCTCGATGCCCAGCTCGGCGTACTTGTCCGTCGCGTTCTTGACCATCTGCTTGAGCAGGGACTCGGGCGTGCTGTCCTTGCCGACGTCGTAGCGCGCCGGGTAGAGGAAGCCTTCGAGCGGGTCGATGAGCTTCGGGTTGTTGCCCGCCCAGGCCGGCAGGCCGAGGTTCTTGGCCTCGCGCTTGGCGATGTCCTCGGTGGTGCCGGCCGGCTTGCCGAGGCGCGCGTCGATGGCCTTGTAGACCTCGACGTTCCGCTTGCCTTCGGGAACCGTGATCACGTTCAGCTTCGCGGGGTCGGTCATGAAGGCGACGGCGGCCGCGCCCGACATCTTCTTCCTGAGGGTGTAGACGCCCGCCTGGATCGTCTTGCCCTTGGGGTTGACGCCGGCCGCGGTGGTGAACGCCTCCACGCTGGCGACGATGCCCTGCTTCTTGAGGATGTTGCCCATCTGGGCCAGGGTGGATCCCTTGGGGATCTCGACGTCGACCGTCTCGCCGGTGCCCTCGCCCGCGTAGTCCTCGGCCGTGGCGAACCTGTCCTTGAGGTAGGTGTAGCCGTAGTAGCCGCCACCGCCGAGCACCGCCACGATGACGAGGGTGGCGACCAGGCAGGCGGCGCCGCTGCGCTCCTTGGCCTTGCCGCCCTTGCCGCCCTTCGAGCGGCCGCCCCGGCGACCGCCGCCGGACGGCTCGTCGCCGTCGCCGTCACCGTCGCGGCCGCCGTCGGCGGAGAGCGCGCTGTCGGACTCCTCGTCCTCCTGCGGGGCCGGCTCCACGTGGCGCCGGCCCGGGGGCTGCGGCGGCGGGTAGGCCTCGGGCGTGGCGTACAGGTCGGGCGCCTCGCCGGGGTAGCCGGCGACGGCCTGCTGGGCGTAGGGGTCCGCGCCCGCGTACGGATCGGCCGGCGCGGGAACCGCGTACTGGCCCTGGCCGGTGTCCCAGCCCTGGGAGTCGTACATCGGCTGCTGGGGCGCCTGCGGTGCCTGGGGCGCATAGGCCTGCTGCTGGGGGTACTGCGGGTACTGCCCCTGCTGCTGGTACTCCTGCTGCGGGTACTGCTGCTGCTCGTACTGCGGCTGCTGCGCGTACTGCTGCTGCTCGGGGTACTGCTGCTGGTACTGCTGTTCCTGCGGATACCCCTGGTGCGGATCGCCGTACGGCGCCTGGCCCTGCTGGGTCTGGTGCCCGGTCCACCCCTGGTCCCCGTACAGCGGATCCTCAGGGTGCCACGGTTCGGGGCCACGGCCCCGGCCATACTCAGTCATCGGTCCCCTAGAGCCGCGAGACGAAGGCGACGGCTGTTCGAATGCCGTCTCATCGCGCGGAACGTTACCGTATCGCGATCAGACAACCACTTCGACGCACTCGCCGGGCGGATTACCTGATACCCGTTCGGTCTCAAGAGCGTTCTGAAGGATCACCACGGCGGCTGCCTGGTCGATGACCGATCGGCCCTTCTTCGCGTTCTTGCCGGAGGCCCGCAGCCCCTGGGCGGCGGTGACCGTGGTCATCCGCTCGTCCACCAGACGGACCGTCACCGGTTTGATGCCCTTCGCCAGTTCGTTCGCGAAGGCGCGCACCTTGACCGCGGCCGGCCCCTCCCGCCCGCTGAGCGAGCGGGGCAGGCCGACCACGACCTCGAGGGGCTCGTACTCCTCGACGAGCTGCCGCAGCCGCCGGTGGGCGAACGGGATGTCCCGTCCCGGCACGGTTTCCACCGGAGTGGCCAGGACCCCGTCGGGGTCGCACGAGGCGACCCCGATCCGGGCGTCCCCCACATCGATCGCCAGCCGGCGGCCGCGGCGCAGAGTCATCGTCAGGCCGTCTCTACGACGAGACGCTCGACGGCGCTGATGGCCTCCGGGATGGCGCCCGGGTTCTGGCCGCCGCCCTGGGCGACGTCCGGCTTGCCGCCACCGCCGCCACCGAGGGTCTTGGCGGCCGTACGGACCAGGTCGCCGGCCTTGAGACCGCGCTCGCGGGCGGCCTCGTTGGTGGCGATGACGGTCAGCGGGCGGTCGTTCGCCGTGGTGAACAGGGCCACGACGGCCGGGCGGTCGCCCTGGATGCGGCCGCGGACGTCGAGGACCAGCTTGCGCAGGTCGTCGGCGCCCGTGCCGTCCGGCACGGTGCCCACGACGAGCGCGACACCGCGGATGTCCTGGGCGTTCTCGGCGAGCCCGGCGGCGGCCTGGAGGACCTTCTCCGCGCGGAACTTCTCGATCTCCTTCTCGGCGTCCTTCAGCTTGCCGAGCATGGAGGCGATCTTCTCCGGAAGCTCCTCCGGACGGCCCTTGACCAGCTCCTGGAGCTGGGCGACGACCGTGTGCTCCTTGGCGAGGAAGTTGTACGCGTCCGCACCCACGAGGGCCTCGACACGGCGCACGCCGGAGCCGATGGAGGACTCGCCGAGCAGCTTGACCAGGCCCAGCTGGGCGGTGTTGCCGACGTGCGTGCCGCCGCACAGCTCCTTGGAGAAGTCGCCGATGGTGACGACGCGCACGCGCTCGCCGTACTTCTCGCCGAACTCGGCGATGGCGCCCTGCTTCTTCGCCTCGTCGATGCTCATGATCTCGGCGGTGACGTCCAGCTCGCGCGAGAGCACGTCGTTGATCTTCTGCTCGACGTCGGTGAGGACCGTGCCGGGTACGGCGTTCGGGGAACCGAAGTCGAAGCGGAAGCGGCCCGGCGAGTTCTCGGAGCCGGCCTGGGCGGCCGTCGGGCCGAGGGCGTCGCGCAGCGCCTGGTGCGTCAGGTGCGTGGCCGAGTGGGCACGGGCGATGGCCCGGCGGCGGTGGACGTCGATGGCGGCGTACGCGGAGGCGCCCACGGTCACCTCGCCGACCTGGACGGAGCCCTTGTGCACGGAGACGCCGGGGACCGGCTGCTGGACGTCGCGGACGACGATGACGGCGCCGGAGTCGAGCTTGATGCGGCCCTGGTCGGCGAGCTGGCCGCCGCCCTCGGCGTAGAAGGGGGTGCGGTCGAGGACGACCTCGACGTCGTCGCCCTCGGAGGCGGCGGGCGCGGAGACGCCGTTGACCAGCAGGCCGACGATGGTGGACTCGCCCTGGGTGGTGGCGTAACCGGTGAACTCGGTGGCGCCGGCGTTGTCGGCGATCTCGCGGTACGAGGAGACGTCGGCGTGGCCGGTCTTCTTGGCCTTGGCGTCGGCCTTGGCCTTGTCCTTCTGCTCCTGCATGAGCCGGCGGAAGCCGGACTCGTCCACCGAGAGGCCCTGTTCGGCGGCCATCTCCAGGGTGAGGTCGATCGGGAAGCCCCAGGTGTCGTGGAGCAGGAACGCCTTGTCGCCGGACAGGACCGTGCCACCGGTGGCCTTGGTCTCGGTGATGGCGGTGTCGAGGATGTTAGTGCCGCCGCGGACGGCCTTGAGGAAGGCGGCCTCTTCGGCGAGCGCGACGGTCTCGATGCGCTTGCGGTCGGTGACGAGCTCCGGGTACTGCTGCCCCATCGTGTTGATCACGACGTCGACGAGGTCCTGGACGACCGGACCCGTGGCACCCATGAGGCGCATGTTGCGGATGGCGCGGCGCATGATGCGGCGCAGCACGTAGCCGCGGCCCTCGTTGCCGGGGGTCACGCCGTCGCCGATGAGCATGACGGAGGTGCGGATGTGGTCGGCGACCACGCGCATGGACACGTCGGTGTCCTTGGCCGCGCCGTACTGGACTCCGGTCAGCTCGGTGGCCTTGTCCATGACCACGCGCAGGGTGTCGGTCTCGTACATGTTCTGCACGCCCTGCAGGATCATGGCGAGACGCTCGAGGCCCAGACCCGTGTCGATGTTCTTCGACGGCAGGTCGCCGAGGATCGGGAAGTCTTCCTTCCCGTCGCCGGCGCCGCGCTCGTACTGCATGAAGACCAGGTTCCAGATCTCCACGTAGCGCTCGTCGTTGACGGCCGGGCCGCCCTCGACTCCGAACTCCGGGCCGCGGTCGTAGTTGATCTCCGAGCAGGGGCCGCAGGGGCCGGGGACGCCCATGGACCAGAAGTTGTCCTTCTTGCCCAGGCGCTGGATGCGCTCGGCGGGGACGCCGATCTTCTCGCGCCAGATCTGCTCGGCCTCGTCGTCGTCGAGGTAGACGGTGATCCAGAGCTTCTCCGGATCCAGGCCGTAGCCGCCGTCCGCCACGGAGCCGGTGAGCAGCTCCCAGGCGTACTCGATGGCGCCTTCCTTGAAGTAGTCGCCGAAGGAGAAGTTGCCGCACATCTGGAAGAACGTGCCGTGGCGGGTGGTCTTGCCGACCTCTTCGATGTCCGGGGTACGGACGCACTTCTGCACGCTGGTGGCGCGGGGGGCCGGGGGCTTGGTCTCGCCGAGGAAGTAGGGCTTGAAGGGGACCATGCCCGCGTTGACCAGCAGCAGAGTCGGGTCGTCCGCGATGAGCGACGCCGAAGGGACAACGGTGTGACCGCGCTCCTCGAAGAAGCTCAGCCAGCGGCGGCGGATTTCAGCCGACTCCATCAGTGGTCCTCATTCCGGTTGTACGTGACCGTCGAGTGGTTCGATCGGTGGTTGGTCTTGTCGTGCTCGATGGCGCGCAGCCGCCGGGGCCCGGGGAGGGCGGTGACGTTGTCGGGCCGGTCGGGGTCGCTGTGCAGCCCCAGTGCATCGTTCAGCTCGTCCTCGCGCTGCGTCATTCCCGCCTTGACGTCGAGGGCGAAGTCCTTGAGGCGGTGACCCGCCTCCACGGCCTTGTCGGCGGCCTGGGCGGCAAGGCTCTCCGGCGTCAGCTTCTTGAGCTGGCGGTTGACCTTGGTGGTGGCCCACACACCGGCGGCGGCGCCTGCGGTGAACCAGAAGGCTCGGCGGAACATCGGCGGTCAGCCCTTCTGCTTCCGGCGGCGGGCCGCCGGCACGGTACGGCCGGCGATCACGGTTCGCCTGGTGGTCTTCGCGGGCGCGTCGTCCGTCCGGCCCAGCGCCCGGCGGACGCCGTACCCGAAGGCCGCGACCTTGACCAGCGGTCCCCCGAAGGTGGAGGCCACCGTGGAGGAGAGCGCGGAGGCGTTGGAGGTGACCTCCTGGACGTCGCTCGCGATGGCGTCGACCCGGTCCAGCTGGGTGCGCGCGGAGCGGACGGTCGTGGAGGCGTCCGCCAGCAGCGGGACGGCCTGCTCCGTCACCTCCGCCACCAGCTTGGTGGTCGCCTTGAGCACCTGCGCCAGCCTCGCCAGCGCGACGGCGAGGAAGGAGACCAGGATGGCCCAGAAGACGGCCACGAGGATCCCGGCCACCTCTCCACCGGACACGTTGCACCGCTCCCTGCGCCTAGAAAATCTACGGAGAAAAGTCTCCCCCGACCCTATCGCGCCGGGGATCCGCCGCCGTACCCGATTTCCGGGGTCGGCACGCTCGTCTTGTACGCAGCGCGTTCGGAGCAGTACCCTCCGTGTCCCATGCGCCAGAGACGCCTTCCCCGCACCGCGTACGGCAATCTTCCCTCGGAGCTGAGCGGCTTCGTCGGCCGGGGTGCCGAACTCGCCGAGGTGGGACGGCTCCTGGAGTCCTCACGGCTGGTGACGGTGACCGGGACGGGCGGAGTGGGCAAGTCCCGGCTGGTGCTCGCCGCGGCCCGCGCCCAGGCGGACGCCGCGCAGGAACGCTCCTGCGACGGCGTGTGGCTGGTCGAACTGGCGACCGTACGGGATCCGGCACTGCTGGAGCTGACCGTCTCGGAGGCCCTCGGGCTGACCGATCACACCACCCGGCCGCCCCGGACCGTCCTGGCCGAGCACCTGGCCGGGCGGCGGCTGCTGCTGGTCCTGGACGGCTTCGAGCAGCTCGTCGCCGAGGCGGCCGGGCTGGTACGGGAGCTGCTGCGGGGCTCCCCCGGCCTGCGGGTGCTCGCGGCGGGCCGGCGGCCGCTGGACCTGGACGGGGAGCTGGTCCTCCCGCTGGCCCCGCCGGCCCCGGAGGAGGCGCTGGCCCTGCTGGCGGCCCGGGCCCGCGCCGCCGACCCGGCCTTCGCGGTGACCGAGGCGAACCGCGCCGAGCTGACCGAGCTGTGCGCCCGCCTCGACGGGATCCCGCTCGCCCTCGAGCTGGCGGCGGGCCGGCTGCGGGCGCTGTCCCCCGCGCAGGTGCTGGCCCGCCTCGAGGACCGCTTCGCCCTGCTGACCGGAGGCTCGCGCGGGGCGCTCCCCCGCCACCGGGCGCTGCGTACGGCGATCGGCTGGAGCCACGAGCTGTGCACGGCCGCGGAGCGGCTGCTGTGGGCGCGGCTGTCGGTCTTCGCCGGGCCGTTCGACCTCGATGCCGCCGAGTACGTGTGCGCGGGTCCGGACCTGCGGGTGGAGAACGTGCTGGACCTGGTCGGGGAGCTCCTGGCCCAGTCCCTCCTGCTGCGGGAGGAGACGCCGGCCGGTGTGCGCTACCGGATGCTGGAGACCGTACGGATGTACGGGGCGGGCTGGCTGGAGTCGCTGGGTGACGCGGGCCGGCTGCGGCGGCGGCACCGGGACTGGTACGTGGGCCTGGCGACCTGGTGCGAGCTGGACTGGTTCAGCCCGCGGCAGGCGGAGGTGGCGGCGCTGGTGGAGACGGAGCTGCCGAACCTGCGCCTCGCCCTGGAGTGCTCCCTGGACGACCCGGACGAGGTCCACCTGGGCCGGTACCTGGCGGGGACCCTGTGGTTCTACTGGGCGGGCTGCGGCCGGCTCACGGAGGGCCGGCACTGGCTGGAGCGGGCCCTGGAGGACGCGGACCAGCCGGCGGAGTACGAGAACTCGCGGCTGAAGGCGCTGTGGGTGCTGGGGTACGTCGCGGCCCTGCAGGGCGACTCGGTGGCCTCCCTGAGCGCGCTGTACGAGTGCCGGGACGCGGCCGCGCGCAGCGGAAACCCCCTCGCCGCGGCGTACGCGGTGCACCGGCTGGGCTGTCTGGCGCTGGTCTCGGACGACATGGCGCGGGCCGCAGAGCTGCTGGGCCAGGCGCTGGAGCGGTACCGGGACGCCGGGGAGCTGAACAGCAACGTGCTGATGTGCCAGGTGGAGCTGGCGATGGCGCTCGCCTTCCAGGGGGAGCAGGCCGGGGCGCTGTCGCTGTGCCGGGAGGTGCGGGAGATCTGCGAGGAGCGCGGGGAGCGCTGGACGAAGGCCTACGCCCTGTACGTCCTCGCGTACGCGGCACTGGACGCGGGGGCGGCGGACGAGGCGCGGCAGCTGCTGACCGAGTGCGTGGCGATCAACCACGCCTTCCACGACCTGGTGGGGCTGGTGCTGGCACTGGAGCTGCTCGCGCTGGTCGCGGTCGCCGAGGGCGATCCGGCGGAGGCGGCGGTGCTGCAGGGCGCGGCGGAGCCGATGTGGGGCGCGGTGGGCCTGCGGCTGTTCGGCTCGGGGTACTTCAACGCGCCGCGGCTGATGTGCCAGGAGCGGGCGGGCGAGCTGCTGGGGGCCGAGCGCTACGCGGCGTACGCGGCCGAGGGGCGGGCGCTGAGCCGGGAGGCCGTGGTCGTGCGGGCGCAGCACGGGCCGGTGGATCCGGAGGACGGAAAAACCCGCCGCCCCGGAAGGGGACGGCGGGTTTCCACCAGCCTGTGAGGCCTATGCCTGCATCAGCGGGCGTAGTACTCGACGACGAGCTGCTCGTCGCAGATGACCGGGATTTCCTTGCGGTTCGGGTCGCGGTCCAGGCGGAAGGCCAGGGCCTTCAGGTTGACCTGCAGGTAGCGCGGGGTCTCGCCCTCGCCTGCGTAGCCACCCTCGCGGGCAACCTGGAACGGAACCTTCTCGCGGCTGCGCTCGCGCACGGTGACGACGTCGTCCGGGCGGACACGGAACGACGGCTTGTCGACCTTGCCACCGTTGACCTCGATGTGGCCGTGAACGACCATCTGGCGGGCCTGGTAGATGGTGCGGGCGATGCCCGAACGCAGAACCAGGGCGTCGAGGCGACGCTCGAGCTCGACGACAAGCGCCTCGCCCGTCTTGCCTTCGGCCTTCTTGGCGCGGTCGTACGCGCGGGCCATCTGACGCTCGGAGATGTCGTACTGCGCGCGCAGACGCTGCTTCTCCAGCAGACGAACCTTGTAGTCCGAGTTCTGCTTGCGGCCACGGCCGTGCTCGCCCGGCGGGTAGGGGCGGGCCTCGAAGTACTTGACGGCCTTCGGGGTCAGCGCAATGCCGAGGGCACGCGACTTCTTGACCTTGGGTCGCTTCTGGTTCACGTGGAACCTACCTCCATGTAAGTTAGGTGAGGCTTACCTTAGCGAGGAGGACGTAATGTCTCGACCACATGGGATCCCCCTGCCCAGTGCGCACCGAAGTTCAGATTCCAACGGAACAGAATCTGCTTTCGGCGACGATAAGCAAGGTCAGCCGCGTCCCAGGGAAGGCGTTCGGCAGCTCACCGGAGCCGAACGCGTACGAACCCTCGTAGAGTCCAACGCCTCAGTATCCCTCACGCTGCCGGGTGCTCGTGACAGTCACGGGCCCGACGAGTTCGGGACAGGGATGCCGGCCGCACGGACCGTCACCCCGGACGGGGACGTGATTCTCCTTGTTTCCGCGGAATCCGCGGCTGCCAGGGCAGCCGCTCACGCCCAGGACGACGACCTCACGGCCGTGATCGAGATCACGGATGTGGCGCCGGTGTCCGTGCCTCATCGTATCCGAGGCCGTGCGTGGCTGGCCGGCTGGCTGACGCGGGTACGCGGGACGGACCGCGCGGCCTGCGCGGCGCTGCTCGCGGAGCGGCAGCCGGTGGGTGAGCTGCTGGGGATGGAGGGCCGCCCCGCGTACGTGCTGCTCCGCCTGGAGGTCGGCGAGATCTCGGTGGACGACCTGTGGGGTGCCGAGCACGTGGACCCGGAGGACCTGGCCGCCGCGGAGCCGGACCCGGTGGCCGGGCACGAGGCGGAGCTCCTGCAGCACCTGGCCTCCTCCCACTCCGACCGGGTCGGGGAGCTGTGCGGCCTGCTGGGCGGGCGGGCGGCGGACGGCATGACCGCCACCCCGCTCGCCCTGGACCGCCTCGGCCTGCGCGTGCGCTTCTCGGGCGGCGCGACCGGTTCCTTCGACGCCCGCTTCGACTTCCCCGAACCGGTGGCGGACATCTGCGGCCTGCGCCGTGCGATGCGGAGCCTCTTCGCGGCGGCCGGGGACACCTCCCAGCGGTAGCTCCGCAGGTCAGGACCCGCCGCGCAGCCGCTCCCGCACCTTCTCCACCACATCCGCGTAGCGGGCTTCCGCCCCGTACCGCGTCGGCTCGTAATACCGCTTTCCGTGCACCGCATCCGGCGCGTACTGCTGGGCCGCGATGCCCCCCGGCACGTCGTGCGGGTACACGTATCCCACCGCGTGCCCCAGCTTCGCCGCGCCCTTGTAGTGCCCGTCCCTCAGGTGCGTCGGCACGGAGCCGGCCAGCCCTGCCCGCACGTCGGCCAGTGCCGCGCCGATCGCGGTCGTGGCGGTGTTCGACTTCGGGGCCAGCGCCAGCGCGATGGTGGCGTGCGAGAGGGTCAGCGCGGCCTCCGGGAAGCCGATCATCGCCACCGCCTGAGCGGCGGCCACCGCGAGCGGCAGGGCCGTCGGGTCCGCCAGGCCGATGTCCTCGCTCGCCGAGATCATCAGGCGTCGCGCGATGAACCGCGGGTCCTCCCCCGCCTCGATCATCCGGGCCAGATAGTGCAGCGCCGCGTCGACGTCCGAGCCGCGGATCGACTTGATCAGCGCGCTCGCCACGTCGTAGTGCTGGTCGCCGTCCCGGTCGTAGCGGACGGCGGCGCGGTCGACCGCCTCCTCCACCGTCTGGAGGGTGATCTCCTGCTCGCCCTTGGCGATGGCCGCCCCGGCCCCCGCCTCCAGCGCGGTGAGCGCCCGCCGGGCGTCGCCGCCGGCGATCCGCAGCAGGTGCGCCTCGGCGTCCGCGGGCAGGGTGACCGCCCCGCCCAGGCCGCGCTCCTCCGTGAGCGCCCGGCGCATCAGCGCGCTCAGGTCCTCGTCCGTCAGCGGCTCCAGCGTCAGCAGCAGGGAGCGCGACAGCAGCGGGGAGATGATCGAGAAGTACGGGTTCTCGGTGGTGGCCGCGATCAGCGTGACCCAGCGGTTCTCGACGGCCGGGAGCAGCGAGTCCTGCTGTGCCTTGCTGAAGCGGTGGATCTCGTCGAGGAAGAGGACGGTGTCCTTGCCGTAGCCGCCGGCCGCGCGTTTGGCGCCCTCGATGACCGCCCGCACCTCTTTGACGCCCGCCGTGATGGCGGACAGTTCCACGAACCGCTTCTGCGTGGCCTGGCTGACCACGTACGCGAGGGTCGTCTTTCCGATGCCCGGCGGGCCCCAGAGGATCACCGAGGAGGCACCGGCCGGACCGCCGGCCCCCTCCTCGACCAGGCGCCGCAGCGGTGAGCCGGGCTTCAGCAGGTGCTGCTGGCCGACGACCTCGTCCAGGGTGCGCGGGCGCATCCGGACGGCGAGCGGAGAGGTCGAGGGGTCCTTCTCCCGGCGGTCTTCGGCAGCGGCGGTGAACAGGTCTGGTTCCACACAGGAAGCCTATGCGAGGCCACCGACAGTCCCGCCGCGCCCGGTCAGGAGGGCCGTCGGGACGGCCCTCGGGAGGCCCGTCAGGAGGTCCAGAAATCCCACCAGCGCGTCAGGACCAGCATTCCGATGACCCCGATGTGCAGCACCGGGAGCACCCAGGTGAACTCGTCGAGGAAGCGCTTCAGCCAGCCCGGCGCGGGCAGCAGGCCCTGGCGCACGTTGTGCGAGGTGACGTACCAGAACATCAGGATCGTGGCGACCCAGGCCAGGCAGCACCACAGGCAGAGCGAGCTGATGTTGTACAGCGACTGGTAGGTCAGCCAGGCGCAGAACACGACGCCGAAGAGGGTGCCCGCGTTCAGCGTCAGCCAGTACCAGCGGCGGAACCGGGCCCCGGCGAGCAGGCTCATGCCGACGCAGATCACGATGCCGTACGAGACCAGCCCGAGCATGGGGTTCGGGAAGCCGAAGACGGCGGCCTGGTCGCTCGTCATGATGTTGCCGCAGGAGACGATCGGGTTCAGGCTGCAGCCCGGGACGAAGTTCGGGTCCTCGAGCAGCTTGAACTTGTCGATCGTGATCACCCAGGCGGCGAGGAGGCCCGCGGCCCCCGTGATCACCAGCAGCAGGGCCAGGGCCCGGCTGCCCCCGACGGTGTTCCCCGGGGCGGTGTCCGTGTCCGTACTGCGTGTCGTCATACCGCCCGCTCCACATCTGCAAGGTCAACAAGCACCGGCCATTGTGCCGTACGCCGCTGTGAACGGGCGGGGCCGGGGAAACGTCCCCGGCCCCGCCGTCCTTCGGGTACCGCTGCCGTCAGGCGAGGCGCGCCCGGACCGTCTCGACGAGCTCGGCGACCGGCACGGCGGCCTGGTCGCCGGACTCCATGTCCTTCAGCTGCACGACGCCGTCGGCAAGGTCGCGGTCGCCCGCGACGACCGCGAAGCGCGCACCGCTGCGGTTCGCGTCCTTCATGGCGCCCTTGAGGCCCTTGCCGCCGTAGGACATGTCCGCCGCGATACCGGCCTTGCGCAGCTGGGTCACCAGCCCGAACAGGGTCGGCTTGGCCTCGCCCAGCGCCACGGCGAACACCGAGGTCGACGCCGGGATGTCCAGCTCGACGCCCTCGGCCTCGAGCGCCAGCACCGTGCGGTCGACGCCCAGGGCCCAGCCCACGGACGGCAGCGCCGGGCCGCCGATCATCTCGGACAGGCCGTCGTAGCGCCCTCCGCCGCCGACCGCGGACTGCGATCCCAGGCCGTCGTGGACGAACTCGAAGGTGGTCCGCGTGTAGTAGTCGAGCCCGCGCACCAGCTTCTCGTCGTCCTCGAAGGCGACCCCGGCCGCCGTGATCAGCGCCCGGACCTCCTCGTGGTACGCCTTGCACGCGTCGCACAGGTAGTCCCGCAGCACCGGCGCGCCGACCAGCTGCTTCTGCACGTCTGCCCGCTTGTCGTCGAGCACCCGCAGGGGGTTGATGTCGGCCCGGCGGACGGTCTCCTCGTCGAGGTCGAGTCCGCGCAGGAAGCCCTGCAGCGCCTCCCGGTACACCGGGCGGCACTCCTTGTCGCCCAGCGAGTTCAGCAGGATCCGGAAGTTGCGCAGGCCCAGCGAGCGGTACGCCTGGTCGGCCAGGATGATCAGCTCGGCGTCCAGGGCCGGGTCCTCGGCGCCGATCGCCTCGGCACCGACCTGCGAGAAGTGGCGGTAGCGGCCCTTCTGCGGCTTCTCGTAGCGGTAGTACGAGCCCGAGTACCAGAGCTTGACCGGCAGGTTGCCCTTCTTGTGCAGGCTCGCCTCCAGCGCCGCGCGCAGGACCGACGCCGTGCCCTCGGGGCGCAGGGCGAGCTGGTCGCCGCCCTTGGTCTCGAAGGCGTACATCTCCTTGGAGACGATGTCGGTGGACTCGCCCACTCCGCGGGCGAAGAGGCCGACGTCCTCGAAGCCCGGCGTCTCGATGTAGCCGTAGCCCGAGTTCCTCAGGGGCGCGGAGATGGCCTCGCGCACCGCCAGGTACTTCACGGAGACCGGCGGGATCAGGTCGTACGTGCCCTTGGGGGCCTGAAAAGTAGCCACGAAACTCTCGTCACATTCCTCGTCGTGGAGCGGCTGTCGGATCCGCTGCCAGGCCGGCGGCCACTTCCCGCAAGTACGGGTTGGCGGCGCGCTCGCGGCCGATGGTGGTCTGGGGACCGTGGCCGGACAGCACCACGGTCGAGTCGTCGAGCGGCAGGCACACGCGGCCCAGCGACTCGAGCATCTCGGCGTGGGAGCCGCCGGGCAGGTCGGTGCGTCCGATGGAGCCGGCGAAGAGCAGGTCACCGGAGAAGAACACGGACGGGATGTCCGGGGCCTCCGGCATCCGGAAGGTCACCGACCCCTTGGTATGCCCCGGCGCGTGCGCCACGGAGAAGTCCATCCCGGCCAGCTTCAGGGCGGCGCCGTCGGTCAGCTCGCGGACGTCGTCCGGCTCGCCCACGGTGAGCTCGCCCATGAGCGGCATCCCGATGGAACGGCCGAGGGCCTTCTCCGGGTCGCTCATCATGTAGCGGTCCTCGGGGTGGATCCAGGCCGGTACGTCGTGTGCTCCGCACACCGGGACGACCGAGGCCACATGATCGATGTGGCCATGGGTCAGCACGACCGCGACGGGCTTGAGCCGATGCTTCTTCAGCGTCTCCTCGACACCCTGGACGGCCTGGTGGCCCGGGTCGATGATGACGCACTCCTCACCGGCGGCGGGGGCGACCAGGTAACAGTTGGTCCCCCAGGCCCCGGCGGGGAACCCGGCAATCAGCACGTTCGTCCTCAATCGTCGTCCGGCGGGAGGCTGCAGATCGGAATGCTGCTGCTCAGAGCCTACCGGCGCCCCTCATCACACAGCGAACCCATATACGGTACGGCCTAACCCAGCCCGGACAGCGGTACCAGAGACGCACAAGGAGACGACCCGGTGGTCACGAGCGATCAGCGGCGGCGACAGCTCGCCAAGGAGAAGTACGAGCGCCAGCAGAAGCGCCGGGCCGAGGCCCGGCAGAAGGCGCGCCGACGGGCGGCCGTGATCGGCGCGGCGGTGGCCGTGGTGGTCGCGACGCTGGTCGGCCTCATCGTGGGCGGCGTCTTCGACAAGGGCCCGAAGGACCAGGCGGCGGACCCGGCCGCCAACCCGTCGGCCTCGCCCTCGCCGAAGCAGTCCCCGTCGCCCGAGATGGCCATCGACCAGAAGGCCAAGTACACCTTCGCCCTGAAGACCGGCGCGGGCGACATCAGTTTCACGATGGACGCGGCGAAGACCCCGCAGACCGTGAACTCCTTCAAGTCGCTCGCCGACAAGGGCTACTTCGACAACACCAAGTGCCACCGGCTGACGTCCAGCGGGATCTTCGTGCTCCAGTGCGGCGACCCGGAGGGCACCGGCACGGGCGGCCCCGGCTACAACATCCCGGACGAGAACCTCGACGCCCTGGGCAAGGCGAACGAACAGGGCCAGGTCGTCTACCCGGCGGGCACGGTCGCGATGGCCAACACCGGCCAGCCCGGCTCGGGCGGCAGCCAGTTCTTCCTGGTCTACAAGGACAGCCCGCTGGCGCCCTCGTACACCCCGTTCGGCAAGATCGACGCGGCGGGCATGAAGGTCCTGGAGGAGATCGCCAAGGCCGGTACGGCCGACGGCGGCCAGGACGGGGCCCCGAAGAACGAAGTGAAGATCGAGAAGGGCACCGTCACCCAGAACTGACCGGAAGCCGCTGCCACGGGCCCGGCGGCCCGCATCCCGCCCCTACGTCGATATTCCGTCGTGCGGGATGCGGACAGCCGGCCCGGCGGTCGCCTATGTTTGCGTTGTGCAGGGCGGGCGCGGCCCGCCCCAGGAAACTGTGGACGATGCCCAGGGGGTGAACCCCTCGCAAGGCATCAGGTGGAGGAGGCGCTGTGAGCAGCGACCCGTGGGGCCGAGTCGACGAGACGGGCACCGTGTACGTGCGTACTGCCGATGGCGAAAAGGTCGTCGGTTCGTGGCAGGCGGGCACCCCTGAGGAGGCCCTGGCCTATTTCGAGCGCAAGTACGAGGGCCTGGTGGTGGAAATCGGCCTCCTCGAAAAGCGGGTGCGGACCACCGATCTGTCCGCCAAGGACGCACAGACGGCGATCGACCACCTGCGCACGCAGGTCGACGAGCACCACGCCGTGGGTGACCTCGACGCGCTGCGCGTACGGCTGGACAAGCTGGTCGCGACCGTCGAGTCGCGGCGCGAGGAGCGCAAGGCCCAGAAGGCCAAGCAGACGGACGAGGCCCGCGCGGCCAAGGACGCGCTGGTCGTCGAGGCCGAGCAGCTGGCGCAGAGCGACCAGTGGCGCAGCGCGGGCGAGCGGCTGCGCGCCCTGGTGGACATCTGGAAGGGTCTGCCGCGCCTGGACCGCAAGTCGGACGACGAGCTGTGGCACCGCTTCTCGCACGCGCGCTCCGCGTTCTCCAAGCGCCGCAAGGCTCACTTCGCCTCGCTGGACGCGCAGCGCGAGGATGCCCGCAAGGTCAAGGAGAAGCTGGTCGCCGAGGCCGAGTCGCTGTCGAAGTCGACCGACTGGGGTCCCACGGCCGCCCGCTACCGCGAGCTGATGGCGGACTGGAAGGCGGCGGGCCGGGCGCAGCGCGAGGCCGAGGACGACCTGTGGAACCGTTTCCGCGGTGCGCAGGACGTGTTCTTCGCGGCGCGCAGCGAGGTCTTCGCGGAGCGCGACGCCGAGCAGATCGAGAACCTGAAGCTGAAGGAAGAGCTGGCCGACGAGGCCGAGAAGCTCGTCCCGATCACCGATCTGAAGGCGGCCCGTGCCGCGTTCCGCTCCCTCAACGAGCGCTGGGAGGCCATCGGCCACGTGCCGCGGGACGCCCGGCCGAAGGTCGAGGGCCGGATGCACGCGGTGGAGCGGGCCATCCAGGAGGCCGAGGAGGGCGAGTGGCGCCGTACGAACCCGGAGGCGCGGGCGCGCGCGGCCGGTCTGACGGGCCAGCTCCAGGCGGCCGTCGACAAGCTGCGTGAGCAGATCGACGCGGCCCGTGCGGCGGGCAACAACGCGAAGGCCGACAAGCTCTCGCGCGAGCTGGAGGGCCGCCAGGCCCTGCTGGACCAGGCGCTGAAGGGCCTGGAGGAGTTCGGCGGCTGAGGCCCCGGCTCCCCGGTACGCGCAAGCGGGCCCCGGTACGGATTCCGTACCGGGGCCCGCTTGCGTCTGCGGCTACGGCCGGCGGGCCGAGGTCACGCGGTAGACGTCGTACACGCCCTCCACACCCCGAACGGCCTTCAGGACGTGGCCCAGGTGCTTGGGGTCGCCCATCTCGAAGGTGAAGCGGGAGGTGGCCACCCGGTCGCGGGAGGTCTGGACGGCGGCCGAGAGGATGTTCACGTGCTGGTCCGACAGGACGCGGGTGACGTCCGACAGCAGGCGGGACCGGTCCAGGGCCTCGACCTGGATGGCGACCAGGAAGACCGAGGACTGGGTGGGCGCCCACTCGACCTCCAGCATCCGCTCGGGCTGCTGGGAGAGCGAGTCGACGTTGACGCAGTCCGCGCGGTGAACCGATACGCCGCTGCCGCGCGTGACGAACCCGATGATCGGGTCGCCCGGCACGGGGGTGCAGCAGCGGGCCAGCTTGACCCACACGTCGTCGACGCCCTTGACGACGACACCGGGGTCGGCGTTGCTGCGCCGCTTGCTGCGGGCCCGCGCGGGCGGGATGGACTCCTCGATGTCCTCGTTGGCCGCTTCCTCGCCGCCGAGGGCCTGCACCAGCTTCTGTACGACGCCCTGCGCGGCCACGTGGCCCTCGCCGATCGCCGCGTACAGGGAGGAGATGTCGGGGTAGCGCATCTCGTGCGCGAGGGTGACCAGGGAGTCGCCGGTGAGGATGCGCTGGATCGGCAGGTTCTGCTTGCGCATGGCCCGCGCGATGGCGTCCTTGCCGTGCTCGATGGCCTCGTCGCGGCGCTCCTTGGAGAACCAGGCGCGGATCTTGTTGCGGGCGCGCGGGGACTTGACGAAGCCGAGCCAGTCGCGGGACGGTCCGGCGCCCTCGGCCTTGGAGGTGAACACCTCGACCAGGTCGCCGTTGTCGAGCGTGGACTCCAGCGGGACGAGGCGGCCGTTGACCCGGGCCCCTATGGTCCGGTGTCCGACCTCGGTGTGGACGGCGTAGGCGAAGTCCACGGGCGTGGCCCCGGCCGGCAGCGCTATGACGTCGCCCTTGGGCGTGAAGACGAAGACCTCGTTGCGGGAGAGGTCGAAGCGCAGCGAGTCGAGGAACTCGCCCGGGTCCTCGGTCTCCTTCTGCCAGTCGAGCAGCTGGCGCAGCCAGGCCATGTCGTTGACCGTGTCCTGCCCGGCGCTGCCCTTGGCGGCCTGGGGCACGTCGGTCCGTACCTTCGACGTGCCCGCGACGGTCTGCTGCTTGTACTTCCAGTGCGCGGCGATGCCGTACTCGGCACGGCGGTGCATGTCGAAGGTGCGGATCTGGAGCTCGACCG
Organism: Streptomyces sp. LARHCF249; assembly: GCF_052871255.1. NCBI lineage: Bacteria > Bacillati > Actinomycetota > Actinomycetes > Kitasatosporales > Streptomycetaceae > Streptomyces > Streptomyces sp. LARHCF249. The sequence continues at coordinate 97,766 of NZ_JBIXJQ010000017.1, read as the reverse complement.
GCTTGCCGCTGGGTCCGATGACCGTCGTGTGGAGCGACTGGTACATGTTGAACTTGGGCATCGCGATGTAGTCCTTGAACCGGCCGGGGACCGGGTTCCATCGCGCGTGCACGGTGCCGAGGGCGGCGTAGCAGTCCCGAACGGTGTCGACGAGGACGCGGATGCCCACCAGGTCGTAGATCTCCGCGAAGTCACGGCCGCGGACGATCATCTTCTGGTAGACGCTGTAGTAGTGCTTCGGGCGACCGGTGACGGTGGCCTTGATGCGGGCGGCTCTGAGGTCGGCCTGCACCTCGTCCGTGACGACGGCGAGGTACTCGTCGCGCTTGGGCGCGCGCTCGGCGACCAGGCGCACGATCTCGTCGTACATCTTCGGGTAGAGGATCGCGAAGGAGAGGTCCTCGAGCTCCCACTTGATCGTGTTCATGCCCAGGCGGTGCGCCAGCGGGGCGTAGATCTCGAGGGTCTCGCGGGCCTTCTTCTCCTGCTTCTCCCGCTTGAGGTAGCGCATGGTGCGCATGTTGTGCAGGCGGTCGGCGAGCTTGATCACGAGGACCCGGGGGTCCTTGGCCATCGCCACGACCATCTTGCGGACGGTCTCGGCCTGGGCGGCCTCGCCGAACTTGACCCGGTCGAGCTTGGTGACGCCGTCGACGAGGAGGGCCACGGCGTCGCCGAAGTCGCGGCGCAGGTCCTCGAGGCCGTACTCGGTGTCCTCGACGGTGTCGTGGAGCAGACCGGCCATCAGGGTGGCCGGGTCCATGCCGAGCTCGGCGAGGATGGTGGTCACCGCGAGCGGGTGGGTGATGTACGGGTCGCCGCTCTTGCGCTTCTGGCCGCGGTGCCAGCGCTCGGCGACCTGGTAGGCCTGTTCCAGCTGGCGCAGCGTCGCCGTCTCGATCTTCGGGTCGTTGCTGCGGACTATGCGGAGCAGGGGCTCCAGTACGGGGTTGTACGGGTTGGAGCGCTGGACGCCCAGCCGGGCGAGCCGGGCGCGCACCCGGTTGGAGGACCCGGCCGACTTCGCCGGCGCGGGCTTGACCGGCGGGGCCGGCGGGGGCGTGGCGGCGGCCGCCGTGGCCTGCTCGGCCTGCGGGTCGGGCTGCGCGGCGGAGAGTGGCTGGACCTCGTCTGGCAAGAGCGCTCCTCCTGGGGGTCCCCCCGGACGGTATCCGGGGGAGGATCCGGTGCCCGTGTCCGGTCCGGATAACCCATCGTAGCGAGCCTCGCGTCCCCCCGTTCCCCCAGCCTCCTCCCGGCCCGGGCCGGAGCCCCGGCGGACGGGCCGCACACGGAAGCGGCGGGCATCCGGGAGGACCCGGATACCCGCCGCTCGGCAAACAGAGGAGGTCAGACCACGATCAGCGCGTCCAGCGGGGCACCCGCGAGCGCCGCGCCCAGCTTGGCCCGGCCCGGGAGGAACGACAGTTCCATCAGGACCGCCACCCCGGCGACCTCGGCCCCGGCCCGCCGGATCAGCGAGAGCGAGGCTTCGGCGGTGCCGCCGGTGGCGAGGACGTCGTCGATGACCATGACCCGGTCACCGGCGGCCAGGTCCTCCGCGTGAACCTCGATCGCCGCGGTCCCGTACTCCAGCTCGTACGACTGCGCGAGCGTCGCCCCCGGCAGCTTCCCGGCCTTGCGCACCGGCACGAAGCCGATCCCGGCCTGTACGGCCACCGGAGCCGCCAGGATGAACCCGCGCGCCTCCAGCCCGACGATCTTCGTCGCCCCGTACCGCCCGGCCAGCTCCACCAGCGCGTCCGTCAGCGCCGCGAACGCCTGCGCGTCCGCCAGCAGCGGGGTGATGTCCTTGAACATCACGCCCGGCTTCGGGTAGTCCGCCACGTCCTTGATCCGGCTGAGCAGCAGCTCGCGCACGCCGTCGGACAGCGGCGACGCGGTCACCGGCGCCGTCCCGGCTGCCGGCCCTGCGCCACGACCTGCGGCTCGTCACCGGAGTCGTAGCCCTCGTCCGCGGACTCGCCCTTCGCCGCCGCGGCCGCCCGCTTCGCGAGCACCCGCTTCTTCAGGCCCTTCATCGCCGGCTCGCGCTCCTTGAGGTCCACGACCAGCGGGGTCGCGATGAAGATCGAGGAGTACGCACCGGCCGCCAGGCCGACGAACAGCGACAGCGAGATGTCGTTCAGCATGCCGGCGTCCAGCAGGCCGCCGCCGATGAAGAGCAGGGCCGCGACCGGCAGAAGCGCCACGACCGTGGTGTTGATCGAGCGGACCAGCGTGCCGTTGATGCTGCGGTTGGCGATCTCGCTGTACGTCCAGCGGGTCTGCTTGGTGATGTCCTTCGACCCCTCCTTGAGACCGTCGAAGACGACGACGGTGTCGTAGAGCGAGTAACCGAGGATCGTCAGCAGACCGATGACCGTACCGGGGGTGACCTCGAAGCCGACCAGCGCGTAGATGCCGACGGTGATGGTGAGGTCGTGGATCAGCGCGATCAGCGCCGCGACCGCCATCCGCCACTCGAAGGCGATGGCCAGGTAGATCACCACGAGGATCATGAAGATCCCGAGGCCCGTCCAGGCCTTGTTGGCGATCTGCTCGCCCCAGCTGGGGCCGACCAGGTCCGCGTTGATGTCGGCCTCGGTGACCTTGAGGTCGGTGGCCAGCTGCTTCTTCACGTCGGTCGCCGACTCGGTGTCCAGACCGGAGATCTGGATCCGCAGGCCGCCGGTGCCGAGCTCCTGGACGATCGCGTCGTGGCCCGAGGCCTTCTCCGCGTCCTCGGTCGCCTTGGCGACGGAGACGGCCGTCTTCGGGGTGGTGAAGACGGCACCGCCCTTGAACTCGATGCCCATGTTGAGGCCCTGAACGGCCAGGGCCGCGATCGCCGTGATGGTGATCAGGATGGAAACGCCGTACCAGATGAAGCGCTTGCCGACGAAGTCGTAGCCGACCTCACCGCGGTACAGCCTGGCGCCGAGATCTCCCAGCTTCGACATCTCTCACGCCTCCTTTGCGTCGACGGGGGCGGGTGCGGAACCGGTACGGCGGGACCGGCGCAGCGGCGGCTTGGCGCCGAGCCGCTTCGGGTCCAGCCCGGACCACGGGTGACCGCTGGCGAAGAACTTCGTACGCGCCAGCAGCGTCATGACCGGCTTGGTGAAGAGGAACACCACGACCACGTCGAGCAGGGTGGTGAGGCCCAGCGTGAAGGCGAAGCCCTGCACCTTGCCGACGGTGACGATGAACAGCACCGCGGCCGCCAGGAACGACACGAAGTCGGAGACCAGGATGGTGCGCCGGGCGCGCGGCCAGGCACGCTCGACGGCCGGACGCAGGGTGCGGCCCTCGCGGATCTCGTCACGGATGCGCTCGAAGTACACGATGAACGAGTCCGCCGTGATGCCGATCGCCACGATCGCACCGCAGACGGCGGGCAGGTTCAGCGCGAAGCCGATGCCCTTTCCGAGCAGCGCCATGATCGTGTACGTGAGGATCGCGGAGACCAGGAGGCTGATGATGGCGACGAACGCCAGGCCCCGGTAGTACACCAGCAGGTAGATCACCACGAGGAGCAGACCGATGGCACCGGCGATCAGGCCGGCCTTCAGCTGCTCGCCGCCGAGCGCGGCCGTGACGGTGGTGACGCTGTCCTCGCTGAAGGAGAGCGGCAGGGCGCCGTACGAGAGCATGTTGCCCAGGTCCTGCGCGGACTGCTGGGTGAAGCCGCCGGAGATCTCGGCGTTGCCGCCGGTCAGCGCCTGGCTGACGGACGGGTCGGAGATGACCTCGCCGTCGAGCACGATCGCGAACTGGTTCTGCGGGGCCTGCTTGGTGGCGAGCTCACCGGTGATCTTGGCGAACTTGTCGGCGCCCTTGTCGGTGAACTGCATCGTGACGATCCACATGCCGCGCTGCGGGTCGATGATGCCCTTGGCGTCCTTGACGTCCTTGCCGTCGACCTGGGCCGGGCCGAGGATCCACTTGCCCCAGGCGGTGCCGCGCTGGCCGCAGGCCACCATCGGGTCCTCGGGCTTGACACCCTTGCCGGCGGCGGCGCGCTGCTCCTCGTTGGTGCAGTCCAGCTTCGCGAAGGCCTCCTGCAGGCCGGCGGCGGCGGTCTCCTCGGTCGTGGGGGGCGTGGACGGCGACGGTGCGCCCGACGCGGAGCCCGACGGGGTCGGAGCGGCCTTGTTGTCGTCTGCCTTCTTCGACTCGCTACCCGAGGGGGTGGGAGTGGGGGCGTTCGGGGCCTTGAGGGCCTCGCTGAGCGCACGGCCCTGGGAAGTGGCGCTGGACGACGGGGTGGCCGACGGAGACTTGCCGTCCTCGGCCTTGGGGGCGCCGGAGCCGCTCGCGGAGGGGCTCGGGCTCTGGGTGCCCTCGGGAGCGGCGGGGGCGCCGTCCGCGAAGGCGAGCACCGGGCGGAAGTACAGCTGGGCGGTGGTACCGACCTGCTCGCGCGCCTGCTGCTCGTTCGTCCCCTTGGGGATGTTCACGATGATGTGGTCGCGGCCCTGCGTCTGGACCTCGGCCTCCGACACGCCGAGACCGTTGACGCGGCGCTCGATGATGCCGACCGCCGTGTTCATGTTGGTCTCGTTGATCGCGTCCGGCTTGCCGGGCTCGCTCTTGGCCTTGAGCGTGATGCTCGTGCCGCCGGCGAGGTCGATGCCCAGCCGGGGAGTCGTCTGCTTGGAGAGGAACATCCCCGCGGTGAGCGCCACCATCGCGATCAGGATGATCGCCAGGGCGCGCCCCGGCCTCCCCTGAGCCCCCGTGGGCCGCCGGCCCTTCTTCGGTGCTGCCACCTTGTCGTTTCTCCCTGTCCAACCGCCCCGCGCCGGGTCAGCGCGCGGACGGCCACGAAATGTGTGGTGGGGACCCCTGCCCCCCGCAGAAGTGGGTCGCTGCCCGGGACCGCGACGGCCGCCGATCAGGCGCCCTCGCGGTCCCCGGCCCGCGCGCTACTTCGCGCCGGGCTCGCCGTCCGCCTTGCCGTCCTTGGGCTCGTCGTCCTTCGGCTCGTCCTTCTTGCCGAGGTCGAGCTTCGGGGTCTCGTCCGCGTCCTTCTCGGTGAGCGAGGAGGCGTCGTCGGGGACGACCGGCGTGTCGATGGTCAGATCATCGGTGGTGCCGTGGACGATGCGGTTGTATTCCGCGTCCTCGAGCACGGCGCCGATGGCGTTCTTCGCGAAGATCGCGTGGACGCCGGGAGCCACCTCGAGGGTGACGGTGTCGTCGCCGATCTCCTTCACCGTGGCGTACATGCCGCCGATGGTGCGGACCCCGGTGCCGGGCGTCATCTGGTCGCGCATCTGCGCGGCCGCCTGCTGCTTCTTCTTCGCGGAACGGGTCATCAGGATCATCGCCCCGATGAGCACGATGAACGGGAGGAATGTCAGGAGATTCACGGGACGGAGATCCTTCGCACGACCGCACGCGGACGGCGGCCTTTTCTACGGGGGTGGGCATGCCGACCCGAAGGGTCGGCATCGGCGGAGTCTAGGCGAGTCCGCACCGATGGAACAACGCCCAGCATGGCACCGCAGTTCCTGAGGGTGCGAACCTCCGCGCCGTCAGGCCCTGAACAAGCCCTGTTGTCCGCTTGATCCGCTCCCGTACTGCTGGGGCGGCACGAGTCCCAGGTGGGACCAGGCGGCGGGCGTCGCGACGCGCCCCCTCGGGGTGCGCGCGAGCAGGCCCTCGCGCACGAGGAACGGCTCGGCGACCTCCTCGACGGTCTCCCGCTCCTCGCCGACGGCGACGGCGAGCGTGGACAGGCCCACGGGCCCGCCGCCGAAGAGCTTGAGCAGGGCCTCCAGGACGGCCCGGTCCAGCCGGTCCAGCCCGCGCGCGTCCACCTCGTACACCTGGAGGGCGGTACCGGCGACCTCGCGGTTGATCACGCCGTCGGCGCGGACCTGGGCGTAGTCCCGGACGCGGCGCAGCAGGCGGTTGGCGATGCGGGGCGTGCCGCGGGAGCGGCCGGCGATCTCGGCGGCGCCGTCGGCGTCGATCTCGACGTCGAGGAGGCGGGCGGAGCGGTGGATGACGCGCTCCAGCTCCTCGGGGGCGTAGAACTCCATGTGGCCGGTGAAGCCGAAGCGGTCGCGCAGCGGGGGCGGCAGCAGGCCGGCCCGTGTGGTCGCTCCGACCAGGGTGAAGGGCGGCAGCTCCAGGGGAATGGCGGTGGCCCCCGGCCCCTTCCCCACGATCACGTCGACGCGGAAGTCCTCCATGGCCATGTAGAGCATCTCCTCGGCCGGCCGGGACATGCGGTGGATCTCGTCGAGGAAGAGGACCTCGCCCTCCTGGAGGGAGGACAGGATGGCGGCGAGGTCGCCGGCGTGCTGGATGGCGGGGCCGGAGGTGATGCGGATGGGCGCGCCCATCTCGGCCGCGATGATCATCGACAGGGTGGTCTTGCCGAGGCCGGGGGCGCCGGAGAGCAGGACGTGGTCGGCGGTGGCGCCGCGCTGCTTGGCCGCCTTCAGGACGAGGTCCAGCTGCTGGCGGACCTTCTCCTGACCGACGAACTCCTCGAGGTCCTTGGGACGCAGCGCCGCCTCGACGGCGGTGTCCTCTCCGTCGGCGGCGGCCGCCACGATCCGATCGGCCTCGGCGTCGCTCTCGTCGTCCCAGTTCACGGTGTCAGTCTGCCTTCTCGGTTCGTGCGGTGGTCTGCCGGGTGCGGGCCGTGCATTGGGGCTCCGCCCCAGACCCCGCTCCTCAAACGCCGGAGGGGCTGGATATGGCCGGCGTCAGCCTGCAACGTGCCGGCACAACCCAGCCGCGCCGGCGTTTGAGGCGCGGGGGTCCGGGGGCGGAGCCCCCGGCAGCGGCGCCGCACGTCAACGGGCACGGTTCAGGGACTGGAGGGCGGCGCGCAGGAGTTGGGGGACCGGGGCCGAGCCTCCGGCGGCGATCGCCGCCTCGGCCTGCGGGGTGACCGCGGAGACGGCCTCCTCGGCCTCCCGGGAGGCGTACCCGAGGCCGATCAGAGCGGCGGCGAGCTGCTCCGTCCACGGCGCCGGCCCCGACGCGGCGGCCCGCTGCGGCCCCACCAGGCCACTCGAACCCAGCGGAGCCCCGAGCTTGTCCTTCAGGTCCAGCAGCAGCTTCTGCGCGCCCTTCTTGCCGATCCCCGGCACCGCCGTCAGGGCCTTCTCGTCACCCGTCGAGACAGCCGTCCGCAGCGCGTCCGGGCTGTGCACGCCGAGCATCGCCTGCGCCAGCCTCGGTCCGACCCCGCTCGCGGTCTGGAGCAGTTCGAAGACCTGCCGCTCGTCGTCGTCGGCGAAGCCGTACAGGGTGAGCGAGTCCTCCCGTACGACCAGCGAGGTGGCCAGCCGGGCCTGCTCGCCCATCCGCAGGCCGGCGATGGTGTTCGGCGTGCACTGCACGGCCATGCCCACTCCCCCGACCTCGATCACGGCCAGGGTGGGGGCGAGCGCGGCGACGGGGCCGGTGACGAAGGCGATCATCGGGTACGGCCTTTCGAGCCAGAGGCGTGCAGGGCGACCGCCTGCTGGAGGCGGTTCTGGGCGGGGGCCCGCCAGATGTGACAGATGGCCAGGGCCAGGGCGTCGGCGGCGTCGGCCGGCTTCGGCGGTGCGTCCAGCCTGAGCAGCCGGGTGACCATGGCTCCGACCTGGGCCTTGTCGGCCCGGCCGCTGCCGGTGACGGCGGCCTTGACCTCGCTCGGCGTGTGCAGGGCGACCGGTATCCCGCGCCGGGCCGCGCACAGCATGGCGACGGCGCTCGCCTGGGCGGTGCCCATCACGGTGCTGACGTTGTGCTGACTGAACACCCGTTCCACGGCGACGACTTCGGGCCGGTGGTTGTCGAGCCACTCCTCGATGCCCTGCTCGATGGCGACGAGCCGGTCTCCCAACTCCGCGTCCGCGGGCGTCCGTACGACCCCCACCGCGCGCATGGTCAGGGGGCGGCCGGCGACACCCTCGACGACGCCGATGCCGCATCGCGTCAGGCCCGGGTCCACGCCGAGTACGCGCATCCCGCCCCCCATCATCGATCACATGTCCGTGTTCGTGCAGGGTATCGGGACCCGCTGACAATGCGGCCAAAGCGACGGGCCGACAGGGTGTGTCCTGTCGGCCCGTCGTGGAAATCAGCGCCCTGGTCAGGCGTCGACCTTCTCCATGACCTCGTCCGAGACGTCGAAGTTGGCGAAGACGTTCTGCACGTCGTCGCTGTCCTCCAGCGCGTCGATCAGCTTGAAGATCTTGCGCGCGCCCTCTTCGTCCAGCTCGACCTGCATCGAGGGGACGAAGCTGGCCTCGGCGGAGTCGTAGTCGATGCCCGCCTCCTGCAGCGCGGTGCGGACGGCGACCAGGTCGGTGGCCTCGCTGATGACCTCGAAGGACTCACCGATGTCGTTGACCTCTTCGGCACCGGCCTCGAGCACCGACTCCAGGACGTCGTCCTCGGTCAGTTCACCCTTGGCCAGGACGATGACGCCCTTGCGGTTGAACAGGTACGAGACCGAGCCCGGGTCGGCCATCGAGCCGCCGTTGCGGGTCATGGCGACCCGCACGTCGGACGCGGCGCGGTTGCGGTTGTCGGTGAGGCACTCGATGAGCACCGCGACACCGTTCGGACCGTAGCCCTCGTACATGATCGTCTCGTAGTCGGCGCCGCCGGCCTCGAGGCCGCCGCCGCGCTTGACCGCGGAGTCGATGTTCTTGTTCGGGACCGAGCTCTTCTTGGCCTTCTGGATGGCGTCGAAGAGGGTCGGGTTGCCGTCGATGTCGGCACCGCCCATACGGGCCGCGACCTCGATGTTCTTGATCAGCTTCGCGAAGAGCTTGCCGCGCTTGGCATCGATCACGGCCTTCTTGTGCTTCGTCGTAGCCCATTTAGAGTGGCCGGACATCCGCCTGTCTCCTTCGCGTAACCAACAGTGTTCGTCTCCGATCCTACCGGGACCTGATTACAGCCCGGCGCGCACCATGTCGACGAAGTACGCGTGGACTCGGTCGTCGCCGGTCAGTTCGGGGTGGAACGACGTCGCGAGGACGCTGCCCTGGCGAACGGCGACGGTGTGGCCGTCGTACGTGGCGAGCACCTCGGCGGCGCCGCCGACGGACTCGACCCACGGGGCGCGGATGAAGACGCCCTGGACCGGGCCGCCCTCGATGCCCGCGAAGTCGATCTCCGCCTCGAAGGACTCGTTCTGGCGGCCGAAGGCGTTGCGGCGCACGATCATGTCGATGCCGCCCAGGGTCTCCTGGTCCTCACGGCCGTCCAGGAGCTTGTCGGCGAGCATGATCATGCCGGCGCAGGTGCCGTACACCGGCATGCCGGCGGCCACGCGCTCGCGCAGCGGCTCGAGCATGCCGAACAGCACGGCGAGCTTCGACATGGTCGTGGACTCGCCGCCGGGGATCACCAGGGCGTCGACCTCGGCGAGCTCCTCGGGGCGCCGGACCGGCCTGGCCACGGCGTCCGCCGCGGCCAGGGCGATCAGGTGCTCCCGTACGTCGCCCTGGAGTGCCAGGACACCAATCACGGGGGTGGTCATGGCAGTGACTACCAGCCGCGGTTGGCGTAGCGCTCGGCCTCGGGGAGGGTGTCGCAGTTGATGCCGACCATGGCCTCGCCCAGGTTGCGGGACGCGTCCGCGATGATCTTCGGGTCGTCGTAGAAGGTGGTGGCCTTCACGATGGCGGCGGCGCGCTTGGCCGGGTCGCCCGACTTGAAGATGCCGGAGCCGACGAAGACGCCCTCGGCGCCGAGCTGGCGCATCAGGGCGGCGTCGGCCGGGGTGGCGACGCCACCGGCGGAGAACAGGACGACCGGGAGCTTGCCGAGCTCGGCAACTTCCTTGACGAGCTCGTACGGGGCGCGCAGCTCCTTGGCGGCGGCGAACAGCTCGTTGTTGTCGTAGCCGCGCAGGCGGGCGATCTCGTTCTTGATCTGGCGCAGGTGGCGGACGGCCTCGACGACGTTGCCGGTGCCGGCCTCGCCCTTCGAGCGGATCATGGCCGCGCCCTCGGCGATGCGGCGCAGGGCCTCGCCCAGGTTGGTGGCGCCACAGACGAAGGGGGTGGTGAAGGCCCACTTGTCGGAGTGGTTGACCTCGTCGGCCGGGGTCAGGACCTCGGACTCGTCGATGTAGTCGACGCCGAGGGACTGCAGGACCTGGGCCTCGACGAAGTGGCCGATGCGGGACTTGGCCATGACGGGGATCGAGACGGCCTCGATGATCTCTTCGATCATGTTCGGGTCCGACATGCGCGCCACGCCGCCGTCCTTGCGGATGTCGGCGGGGACCCGCTCGAGGGCCATGACGGCCACGGCGCCGGCGTCCTCGGCGATCTTCGCCTGCTCGGCGTTGACCACGTCCATGATCACGCCGCCCTTGAGCTGCTCGGCCATGCCGCGCTTGACGCGCGAGGTGCCGATGGCCGACTCAGCGGACTGGGGGGAAGTGGGAAGCGTGCTCACGGATTGACCTCACTCGAAAGGAAGACGGGTGCTACTGGTACTACTCGGCCGAGGAAACCCCACGGACCAGTCCACTACAAGGGCCAATGTGGAGCTTGTGGCCTCTTCAATTGTCCCCTGCGGCCCTAGACCGGCCTCTCCGCGAGATCCGCGGGGGGCTCGTCGTCCATCTCGAAGGCCAGCGGGAAGGGCGCGTGTCCGGCCAGCCGGAACCAGCGGACCTTGCGGTGCCTGCGCAGGGCCCGCGCGGCCCGTACGGAGTCGTTGTGGAACCGGCGCGCCATGGGCACCCGGCGCACGGCCGCCGCCAGCTCCTCGGCGGCCTCCGCCCCGCCCGGCGCGGCCTTCAGCACCTCGACCTGGTCGGCGTCGGCGAACACCGCGCGCAGCGCCTGGCTGAGCTCGCTCTCGGCGACCTCCCGGTGCTCCTCCTCAGCCTGCCGCGCGGCGTGCGCGGCCTCGTACAGCACGAGGGAGGACGCGGGGTCGAGCACGCCGGAGGCGGCCACCTCCACCACCACGGAGGCCCGCCGCACGAGCTGCGCGTCCAGCGCGGCCCGCGCGGCGTCCATCCGCGAGTGCAGGCGGTCGAGCCGGCCGGCGGTCCAACTGAGGTACACCCCGATGACACCGAGCGCCAGGGCAATCCAGACAAGGGTTTCGATCACGGGCCGCGACTCTACCGGCCGCTCAGGCGGACGGGTCGCGGGAGAAGCCGAGGCGGGTGCGGAGGGGGACGCGTTCGTCCGCGGCGACCGCCGCCGCGCCGTCCGTGACCGTTTCGTAGACCGCGAGGATGTCCGCGCCGACCGTGGACCAGTCGAAGCGGCGCACGTGCGCCGAGCCGCGGGCGCTGAGCTCCGCGCGGCGGGCCGGGTCGCGCAGCAGGGCGATCGCGCCGGCCGCGAGGGCATCGGCGTTCTCGTTGGTGAAGAGGTCGCCCGCGCCTCCCTGGTCCAGGACCTGCGCGAAGGCGTCCAGGTCGGACGCCAGGACCGCCGCGCCCGCCGAGAGGGCCTCGACCAGGATGATGCCGAAGCTCTCGCCGCCGGTGTTCGGGGCCACGTACACGTCGACGCTGCGCAGCAGCCGGGCCTTGTCCTCGTCCGAGACCATGCCGAGGAACTCGACCCGGGAGCGGAGCCCGGCCGGGAGGGAGGCCACCGCCTCCTCCTCGTCGCCGCGGCCCGCGACGAGCAGCCGTACGTCCGGGCAGGCCTCCGCGATCTTCGGGAACGCCGCCATCAGCACCGGCAGGCCCTTGCGCGGCTCGTCGATGCGGCCGATGAAGCCCAGCGTCTGGCCGGACCAGGACGGATTGGGTTCCGCGGCCGCGAAGAAGTCCACGTCGACGCCGTTGGGGATCACCACCGCGTCCCCGCCCAGGTGCTCCACCAGCGTGCGCCGCGCGTACTCGCTCACCGCGATCCGCGCGCTGATCTTCTCCAGGGCCGGCTGGAGGATCGGGTACGCCGCGATCATCGCCCGCGACCGCGGGTTCGAGGTGTGGAAGGTCGCCACGATCGGGCCCTGCGCCGCCCAGCAGGACAGCAGTCCCAGCGAGGGCGAGGCCGGCTCGTGGATGTGGATCACGTCGAAGGTGCCGTCGTGCAGCCAGCGCCGCACCCGGGCGGCGGACAGGAAGCCGAAGTTGAGGCGGGCGACGGAGCCGTTGTAGGGCACCGGCACGGCCCGGCCCGCCGAGATCACGTACGGCGGCAGCGGGGTCTCGTCGTCCGCCGGGGCCAGGACCGACACGTCGTGGCCGAGGCGGATCAGGTGCTCGGCCAGGTCCCGGATGTGGAACTGGACGCCGCCCGGCACGTCCCACGAGTACGGGCACACGATGCCGATCTTCACTACGGGCGCTCCCCCTGGTCGGTCAGGTCGTCCAGCCACAGCCGCTGCAGCATGTGCCAGTCCTCCGGGTGCTCGGCGATGCCCCGCGCGAAGGCGTCCGCCACGGCCTGCGTCATCGCGGCGGTCTTCTCGATCCGGGTCCCGGTCGGGGGCACCTCCACCGCGGGGTGGATCCGGCCGTACAACTTCGGCGAATCCCCGTAGTACAGGGTCACCGGGAGCAGCACCGCCCCGGTCTGCTGCGCCAGCAGCGCCGGCCCGGCCGGCATGCGCGCCGTAGAGCCGAAGAAGTCCACTTCGATCCCGGAGGCCGACAGGTCGCGGTCCGCGACCAGACAGATCAGGCCACCGGAGCGGAGCCTGCGGGCGAGGGTCCCGAAGGCGGCGCCGCCGCTGTGCGGCAGCACCTCCATGCCCAGGCTCTCGCGGTAGGCCACGAAGCGGTCGTAGAGGCTCTCGGGCTTGAGGCGCTCGGCGACGGTGGTGAAGGGAACGCCCAGGTGCCCGGTGACCCAGGCGCCGGCGAGGTCCCAGTTGGCCAGGTGCGGCAGGGCGGCGACGACCCCGCGCCCGGAGGCGATGGCCTCGCGCAGGATGTGGTCGTCCTCGAGCCGGACGTCCTCGCCGAACCTCCCGGGGTCCATGGCCGGCAGCCGGAAGGATTCCATCCAGTACCGCATGTACGAGCGCATGCCCGCGTGCGACAGCTCGCGCAGCTGCTCAGGCGTCGCGTCCGGCACCACTCGGGCCAGGTTCGACTCCAGCCGCAGCACGCTCTTGCCGCGCCGCTTCCACGCCACGTCCGCGATCTTGCGGCCCAGGGCCACCGCGGCCGGCTCCGGGAGCTTCTTCACTCCCGCCCAGCCGAGCCCGTACAGCCCGTCGACCAGCTTGTCCCGCACCGTCCCCATCAGGCCGCGCCGCCCTCGGCGGCGGACGCCGCGGCGTCCGCCTCGGCCGACTCGCGCCGTACGGTGACCACCCGCTGGATCAGCGTGACGAGGGAGCCGACCGCCACGATCCACAGCGCGATCGGCAGCAGCACCCCGATCCAGGACGGCACGCCGAAGGTCTGCAGCCCGGACAGGCCCGCCGCGACCAGCGAGATCACGAGGCGCTCGGCACGCTCGATCAGCCCGTTGACGGCGACCGGCAGGCCGATCGATTCGCCGCGTGCCTTCGTGTACGAGACCACCTGGCCGCTGGCCAGGCAGAAGATCGCCACCGCGCACAGCACGTTGTCGTTGCCGGAGCCCGCGTACCAGAGCGCGAGTCCGCCGAAGATCGCCGCGTCCGCCACCCGGTCGAGGGTGGAGTCGAGGAACGCGCCCCACCGGCTGGAGACGCCGGCCTGGCGGGCCATGTTCCCGTCCACCAGGTCGGAGAAGACGAAGAGGGTGATCGTGATCGTGCCCCAGAAGAACTCTCCCCGGGGGAAGAAGACCAGCGCTCCCGCCACGACTCCGGCCGTGCCGATCAGGGTGACCGCGTCCGGGCTCACCCCCCGCCGGAGCAGAAAAGCGGCGAATGGCGTGAGAACACGCGTGAAGAATGCACGCGCGTACTTGTTCAGCATGGCCTTCCCGGAGGGTCGCTGGGCCGCACGGCCACCACGGCCACCGGCTGGCCCATCGTAGCCAGCACCCCGCCCCCCGCACGCCGCGCACCCACCGGTTCGCACCGCGCAAGACGTACTTCACGTCACGGACCGCCTCCCGCCCCCCTCCGGTACGGCATCCGTACGGCATCCGTATGCCCGCGGGGACCGTGCCCGGTACGACGTATGGACGCGGTGTGACACCAGTGCAAAGCTCGAAGAGCCCCTTTTCCCTCCTCGTAGGAAGCAGGGAGGCACGAGAACCATGGGAGCCACCTCACACCAAGCCGGAGCCGCCGGCAGGGCACTGACGGCCGACCGCCCCTCCTCCGTACGGAACGTCGTGCTGGTCGGCCACAGCGGATCCGGCAAGACCACGCTCGTCGAAGCCCTCGCCCTGACCGCCGGAGCGGTCAACCGGGCCGGCCGCGTCGAGGACGGTGCCACGGTCTCCGACTACGACGAGATCGAGCACCGCCGACAACGCTCCGTCCAGCTGTCCCTCGTCCCCGTCGAATGGGGCGGAATCAAGATCAACATCCTGGACACCCCCGGATACGCCGACTTCGTCGGAGAGCTCAGGGCCGGTCTGCGCGCCGCGGACGCGGCCCTTTTCGTCGTCTCGGCCTCCGACGGCATCGACGGCGCCACCCGCATGGTCTGGGACGAGTGCCAGGCCGTCGGCATGCCGCGCGCCATCGTCGTCACCCACCTGGAAGCCGCCCGCGCCGACTACACGCAGATGGCCAACATCTGCGGCGAGATCTTCGGCGCCGACGACCCGGACGCCGTCATCCCGCTCTACCTCCCCCTGCACGGCCCCGCCGGGCCCGACGGCCACGCCCCCGTGACCGGCCTCCTCGGACTGCTCTCGCAACGCGTCTACGAGTACGCCTCCGGCGAGCGCGTCGAACGCGATCCGGACCCGTCCGAGCTCACCCTCATCTCCGGCGCCCGCTCCCGCCTCATCGAGGGGATCATCGCCGAGAGCGAGGACGAGGGCCTCATGGACCGCTATCTCGGCGGCGAGGACATCGACATCAAGACCCTCGTCGACGACCTCGAGCGCGCCGTGGCCCGCGGCACCTTCCACCCCGTCCTGATGGCGGCGCCCGCCGCCGAGGGCGCCAAGCAGGGCCTGGGCACCGTGGAGCTCCTCGAACTGGTCACCGGCGGCTTCCCCACCCCCCTGGAGCGCCCCGCCCTCACCGTCACCGCCCCGGACGGCTCCCCGCGCCCCGCCGTCACCTGCGACCCCGCCGGTCCGCTCCTCGCCGAGGTCGTCAAAACCTCCTCCGACCCCTACGTCGGCCGCGTCTCCCTCGTACGCGTCTTCTCCGGCACCCTGCTCCCCGAGGAGACCGTGCACGTCTCCGGCCACGGCCTCACCGACCGCGGACACGAGGACCACGATGTGGACGAGCGGATCGGCGCCCTCAGCTCCCCCTTCGGCAAACAGCAGCGCGTCCTCACCCGGTGCATCGCGGGCGACCTCGCCTGCGTGGCCAAGCTCACCCGCGCCGAGACCGGCGACACCCTCTCCGCCAAGGACGACCCGCTCCTCATGGACCCCTGGGCCATGCCCGACCCGCTGCTCCCCCTCGCCATCGAGGCCCACAGCAAGGCCGACGAGGACAAACTGTCCCAGGGCCTGGCCCGGCTCGTCGCCGAGGACCCGACGATGCGGCTGGAGCAGAACCCGCACACCCACCAGGTCGTCCTGTGGTGCCTCGGCGAGGCCCACCAGGACGTCGCGCTGGAGCGGCTGCGCACCCGCTACGGCGTCCAGGTCGACGCCGTGCCCCACAAGGTGAGCCTGCGGGAGACCTTCGGGGCGAAGGCGGCGGGCCGCGGTCGGCACGTCAAACAGTCCGGCGGCCACGGCCAGTTCGCCATCTGCGAGATCGAGGTGGAGCCGCTGCCGCCCGGCAGCGGCATCGAGTTCGTCGACAAGGTCGTCGGCGGGGCCGTGCCGCGCCAGTTCATCCCGTCCGTGGAGAAGGGCGTACGCACCCAGGCCGCGCGCGGGGTCGCGGCCGGGTACCCCCTGGTCGACGTCCGCATCACCCTCCGCGACGGCAAGGCGCACTCGGTGGACTCCTCCGACGCCGCCTTCCAGACCGCCGGCGCCCTCGCCCTGCGCGAAGCCGCCGCCGAGGCCCGGATCCATCTCCTGGAACCCGTCGCCGAACTCTCGGTCGTGGTCCCCGACGAGTACGTCGGGCCCGTCATGAGCGACCTCGCGGGGCGCCGCGGCCGGGTCGTCGGCACCGAACAGGCGGAGCCGGGGCGCACCCGGATCCGCGCCGAGATCCCCGAGATCGAGATCGGCCGCTACGCCGTCGAGCTGCGTTCCGTGTCGCACGGCACCGGCCGCTTCGCCCGGAGTTACGCCCGCCACGAACCCATGCCGCCCCAGATCGCGGACAAGGTGCGCGAACAGGCCGAGAAGGGAAAGTAACTGACGTGACGTCGGGGGCCGCCGCCCACCCAACCCGCTTGCGGTGGGCGGCATTTCCCTGTCCCATGACCATGGGGTGAGATCGCCCGATAGGCTCATCGGCGCACCAAAGAGCACGAACGCACAGCGATGGGGGCAGCGGTGGCGGACGACGGATTCGACTTCAGGCCCGGGGCACAGGTTCCGCTCCAGGGCGGCGGGGGACAGACGGCGGCGACCAACGCACTGGCCTCCGCCGCGTACCGGGACGGCGCCAAGGACAGCGGGCTGGCCCTCATACTCGGGGCCAACAGCGAGAACCACCCCGCCACGGTCAAGCCCCCGAAGATCTCGCTCTTCGAGCCCAACCTCGGCGAGGCCTTCTGCCGGGCCGTCGAGGCCCGCACGCTGGCCTCCGGCCGCAAACCGCTGATCCAGTCCTTCGGCGCCGACCCGCAGACCGTCGTCGAGCACTGCCTGGCGGCCTCCCGCATCCGCAAGGAGCGCGACCAGAAGCTCCGCCTGATCATGCTGGTCTGCGGTGTCGTGTTCCTCCCGGGTCTGCTGCTGTGGCTGGGCCTGTTCCAGCTCCGCAAGAGCCTGGCCGCGGGCGAGGGCAAGCGCGCCTCCTGGATGGGCACCGCGCTCCTGGTCGGCGTGGCCGTCGTGGTGGCCGTCCTGATGTTCAGGCTGCCGTTCAGCGGCTTCGCCGGCCTCTACCTGCGCGGCATGATCATCGCCCCGGCCCTGGGCTGGCTGCTCGCCCGCCGGCTCTGCGAGTCCACCGCCGCCGACCTGCGCTCCCGCTGGGACGGGCTGCTGGACGGTGACGGGATCGGCGCGAAGATCCCGGAGGCGGTGCCGGGCAACCCCGACGAGAAGGCCCGCGAGGACCTGCGCCACCAGCTGGCCAAACTGACCGCGGAGGACCGTAGCAACCACGTCTTCTACGCGGGCCCCAAGGGCATCCTCGGGATGGGCACCCGGTGGGGCAGCTGGCAGATGGCCGAGGAGCTCACCCCCAAGAACGAGGGCGCCGAGATCCACCCGTTCCGCAGCTGGGACGTCATACGCGCGATCGACACCCAGCTCCGCAAGCTGGAGCGCGGCCCCCTGCACACCGGCGGCTTCCCGCCGGCCGCGATACAGCACTGGATCGTCACCCCGATCGGCGAGGGCGCCGGGGAGGTGGCCCGCCCGACCGGCGAGAACGTCGACACCTTCCTCATCAAGCCGCACGAGATCACCCGGATCTGCAACGAGCAGCAGTTCAGCGCCGGCAACCGGCACTACCTGGGCATCCAGTACCCGCTGTGGGACGGCCAGCTGGTCATCACCATGCTGGTGACGGTCACCGTGCTCTACAAGACGCTGCGCGTGGACGTCACCGCGCACGCCCTGGGCCCCGTGCACGGCCTGTTCACGACGAAGTCCAAGGCCCCGGTGGTGGAGGTGCCCAAGAGCATCCGCTTCTGGGAGACCGTGGAGCGGAAGCTGCCGCTGGTGGACGCGCAGGAGGTCGTACGGCTGGCCGTGCGGGCCCCGCTGACCTGGTACCCGCCGGTCCTCGACTTCTTCGGCGGCAAACTGGTGCTGCCCGAGCCCTTCGGCCTGCGGCACGTGTGGGCGGGCTCGATGTGGCGCCACCGGTTCATGGCCGACGACGCCATCCGCACCGTGGCCCCGGTCCTGCGGTCCGTGCACGCGGCGACCTTCAAGGTCCTGGAGGAGAACGGCGTCGACACCGACCGCTTCACCAACCGTTCCTCGATCATGAGCGGCCTGATCCAGGAGCCGGCACCGCGCAAGGCGGACGTGTACGACGCGTAGGCAGGGGGCGCAGGTAGCCTGAAGGCGAGACCGAGCCGATCCCGGATGCGGAGGAGCGAGCGACCATGACCGAGCGCAAGCCGCCTGGTGTCGACGTCGAGTCCTGGGTGGACCGGCAGATCCGGGAGGCCGCCGACCGCGGCGACTTCGAGAACCTGCCGGGCTGGGGCAAGCCGCTGGCCTCGCTCGACGCCCCCTACGACGAACTGTGGTGGATCAAGGGGAAGCTGCACCGCGAGGGGTTCTCCGCCCTGCCCCCGTCGCTCGCGCTGCGCAAGGAGGCCGAGGACGCGAGGGAGGCGGCCCTCGCGGCCCGTTCCGAGCGCCAGGCGCGGGACATCCTCACCGGGATCAACGAGAAGATCCGCGCGGCCCTGCGCAGGCCGCCGCAGGGGCCGCCCCTCCACCTCACCGAGTTCGACGTGGAGGACGTGCTGCGCACGTGGCGCGAGACACGTACCCCCTAGGCGGGACCGGTCAGCCGGTCAGCCGATCGGCCAGGAGTCGGCGAGCATCTGGCGGGTGTCCGCGAGGAGTTGGGGCAGCACCTTGGTGTGCCCGACGACCGGCATGAAGTTCGTGTCCCCGCCCCAGCGGGGCACGATGTGCTGGTGCAGGTGCGCGGCGATGCCCGCCCCGGCGGCCGCGCCCTGGTTCATGCCGATGTTGAACCCGTGCGCTCCGGAAGCCTTGCGGAGCGCGACCATGGCCCGCTTGGTGAGGTCGGCCAGCTCGGCCGTCTCGGGGCCGTCGAGCTCGGTGTAGTCGGCGACGTGCCGGTACGGGACCACCATCAGGTGGCCGCCGTTGTAGGGGTACAGGTTCAAAACGGCGTACACGTGCTTGCCGCGGGCGACGATCAGGCCGTCCTCGTCGGACATCTCCGGAATGCCGCAGAAGGGGCAGCCGTCCCCGGCCTCCGGGCCGGTCGGCTTGTTCTCCCCCTGGATATAGGCCATCCGGTGGGGCGTCCACAGACGCTGGAACGCGTCCTGCGTGCCCACACCGATCTGCTGCTCCGGCTCAGTCGTCATGGCGGCAAGCATATGACCTCGCCTGCGCGTACGAGGAAGGCCCCCGGAAAGTGATCACTTTCCGGGGGCCTTCCTGCCGGGCAAACCGAGGAGAAGGTCAGACCTGGACGCGGTCCGCGACGACCTTGGCCAGCTTGGCCAGCGCCTCGTCCTTGGGGACGCCGTTCTCCTGCGAACCGTCGCGGTAGCGGAAGGAGACGGTACCCGCGGCCATGTCCTCGTCACCGACGATGATCATGAACGGGACCTTGAGCTTCTGGTGGTTCCTGATCTTCTTCTGCATCCGGTCCGAGGAGGCGTCCACCTCGACCCGCAGGCCCTGCTTCTTCGCCTCGGCGGCGAACTCCTGCAGGTACTCCACGTGCCCGTCGCCGATCGGGATGCCGACCGCCTGGACCGGAGCCAGCCACGGCGGCATGGCGCCCGCGTAGTGCTCCAGCAGCACGGCGAAGAACCGCTCGATCGAGCCGAACAGGGCGCGGTGGATCATGACCGGGCGCTGGCGCGAGCCGTCCGGGGCGGTGTACTCCAGGTTGAACCGCTCCGGCAGGTTGAAGTCAAGCTGCACGGTCGACATCTGCCAGGTACGGCCGATGGCGTCCCGCGCCTGCACCGAGATCTTCGGGCCGTAGAAGGCCGCGCCGCCCGGGTCGGGGGTCAGCGGGAGGCCCTGCTTCTCGGCGACCTGCTGGAGGACGGCGGTGGCCTCCTCCCAGACCTCGTCCGAGCCGACGAACTTCTCCGGGTCCTTGGTGGACAGCTCCAGGTAGAAGTCGGTCAGACCGTAGTCGCGCAGCAGGTTCAGCACGAAGGTGAGCGTGCGGTCGAGCTCCTCCGCCATCTGCTCACGGGTGCAGTAGATGTGCGCGTCGTCCTGGGTGAAGCCCCGGGCGCGGGTCAGGCCGTGCACGACGCCCGACTTCTCGTACCGGTACACGGTGCCGAACTCGAAGAGGCGCAGCGGCAGTTCGCGGTACGAGCGGCCGCGCGCGTCGAAGATCAGGTTGTGCATCGGGCAGTTCATGGGCTTGAGGTAGTAGTCGGTACCACCGTCGAGCTGCATGGGGGGGTACATGCCCTCCGCGTACCAGTCCAGGTGGCCGCTCTTCTCGAAGAGGGCGCCCTTGGTGGCGTGCGGGGAGTAGACGAACTCGTAGCCCTCCTCCTCGTGCCGGCGGCGCGAGTAGTCCTCCATGGTCCGGCGGATGATGCCGCCGCGCGGGTGGAAGACGGCGAGGCCGGAGCCGATCTCGTCCGGGATGGAGAAGAGGTCCAGCTCGTTGCCGAGCTTGCGGTGGTCGCGCTTCTCGGCCTCGGCGAGGAAGTCGAGGTGGGCCTTCAGCTCCTCCTTCGAGGGCCACGCGGTGCCGTAGATGCGCTGGAGCATCGGGTTCTTCTCGCTGCCGCGCCAGTAGGCAGCGGCGTTGCGCATGAGCTTGAAGGCCGGGATGTTGCGGGTGGTGGGCAGGTGGGGACCGCGGCAGAGGTCCTTCCAGCACAGCTCGCCGGTCTTCGCGTCGAGGTTGTCGTAGATGGTCAGCTCGCCGCCGCCCACCTCGACGTTCGCGCCGTCGTCGGTGGACGCGGCGCCCTTGATGCCGATGAGCTCGAGCTTGTACGGCTCGTCGGCGAGCTCCTCGCGGGCCGCCTCGTCGGTGACCACGCGGCGGGCGAACTTCTGCCCGCGCTTCTGGATCTCCTGCATCTTCTTCTCGATGGCCTTGAGGTCATCGGGGGTGAAGGGCCTGGCGACGTCGAAGTCGTAGTAGAAGCCGTTCTGGACCGGCGGGCCGATGCCCAGCTTGGCCTCGGGGAACAGCTCCTGCACGGCCTGGGCCATGACGTGCGCGGTCGAGTGGCGCAGGATGTTGAGGCCGTCCTCGGAGGAGATCTCCACCGGCTCGACGGTCTCGCCGTCCTGCACCGCGTAGCTGAGGTCCTTGAGCTCGCCCGCGACCCGGGCGGCGACGATGGTGCGCTCGCCGGCGAAGAGCTCCGCCGCCGTAGTGCCCGTGGCCACCACGCGCTCGTCCCGCTCGGAATCGCGTTGGATGATCACACGGACGTCTGACACCGGTCTCTCCTGACTCAGGGGGTGCGCGAGCGAACACTGCGCGCCTGAATCGTACCGAGCGGAGTGGCTGCGCTGCTAAACGGTTACCGGGCGGCCCGCCCGGCAGGTCGCCCGCGCGCCGGCCCGGCCCTGAGCCGAAGGGGCAGTGCGGCCGGCGACTCGGCGGCGGCGGGTAGCGTGGGCCGGGTCGCCCGACTTCCCCGGAGGGACCCGTATGCCGAGCCCGCAGATACGACCGCTGGACCTGGCCGACGACGCCACCGCGGCCGCCGTGCACCGGATCGGTCGCGCCGCGTACGCGGTGGAGGCGGAGCTGATCGGCTTCGACGGCATCCCCGCGCTGCGCGAGAGCCTCGCGCAGATGCGGGCGCGGGACCTGCACTGGGCCGGCGCCGTGTCCGCGGCCGGCGAGCTCGCCGGTTTCCTCGCCTGGGAGGAGCAGGCCGACGGCGCTATCGGCATCGACCGGCTCTGCGTGGACCCGGCCTGGTTCCGCCGGGGCATCGCCTCCCTGCTGCTGCGCCACGCCCTGACCGAGCTCTTCCCGGACCGCCCGGTCGAGGTCACCACGGGCGCCGCCAACGCCCCCGCCGTGACCCTGTACGAAGGCCTGGGGTTCATCCGGGGCGCGGACTTCTCCCCCGCCCCGGGCCTGACCATGGCCTCGTTCCGTACCCGCTCCTAGTCGCCGGTCGTCAGTCGCCGGTCGTCGGTCGCCGGTCGCCGGTCGCCGGTCGTCAGTCGTCGCCCGGCAGCGCGTCCGCAGGGTCGAACGCCTCGTCCAGCGACTTCATCAGCCGGTCCCGCTCGACCTCGTCCAGCGGCACCGGAGTCACGTCCGTGACGTCGGCCAGCCGGCGGAAGCCGCCCCGCCGCTGCAGCCGCCCGCGGACCCGGACCGGCAGGCCCACCAGGTGCGCGTGGCCCGCCACCCGGTACGCCTCCTCGTCCAGCGCGGCCCGGACGTACGGGATCTCCGCCCCCGCCAGGACCCGCAGCCGGACCGTGCCCCCGCCGCCCGCCGCCGAGCGCCGCATCCGCACCACCGCGCCCGTGATCCGCACCGGGACGGCCGGCTCGGTCGCGGTGTAGCGGGCGGCCGCCTCGCGGAGCACCGGCAGGTCGCCGGGCGAGAACTCCACCGGCTCCGGGCGGGCCGCGCACCCCGCCGGGACCCCCGCCGCCGGAGCCCAGGCCAGCGCGACCCGGGCCCCCTCGGAGCCCCGGACCAGCGCGATCAGCGCATCGGCGAGCTCCCGGCTGACCCCGGCCCGTACGGCCGCGTCGAACGCCTCCATGCCGCCGGTGGCCCTCCGGTAGTCCACCGCCTCGCGGGCCGCGTGCAGCGCATGGTGCAGCCGGGTCACGGTCCCCCGCCCGCCGTCCACGGGCACGTACGCGGTGAGCCGCCGCCCGCCGGGGGACGGCCCCACCAGCACCCCTTCCAGGGCCCGCTCGGCCTGCGCGCGGTGGCGGGCCCCGTAGTACCCGGCCCGCTCCCGGTCGGCCAGGGCCCCGGCCAGCAGCAGCCGGCGGGCGGCCGAGCGCAGCTGTTCCTGCACGGTCCAGTCGGCCTCGCCCCGGAGCGCGTACGCCCCTTCGGGGATCTCCCGCTCCCAGCGGACCTCGTCGCTCGGCACGCTCAGCCCGTACAGCACCTCCCGCGCCGACGGCAGTGCGCTGCGCGAGAGCGCGGTCAGCGCCTCCTCCAGCAGGTCCGTGCAGTCGGGGAAGGTGCGGCTCTCGGGGACGAGCAGGCTGGTGCCCCCGGTGCCCGGGGCATGGGCGGCGGGCGGGGTCCAGCGCCCGTAGCGTCCGGCGGCCCCGCCGCGCCGCAGCCAGCCGTGCCGGTGCAGCAGCGCGCCCAGCACCGCCGGGTCGACGTGCGCGGGGTCGGGCGTACCGGAGGCGAACTCCGGGGACGACAGTGGTTCGAGGTGCGGTGCGTGCCAGTTCATCAGGGTGTCCCTCCCGACCCGACCCGGGTCATGATCTCGCACAGCGCACGGTCGTCGAAGATCCGCGAGGTCGGGATCCGTACGGTGGTCCGGCGCCGGCCGGTCACGGGGTGTCCGGCGAGGTTGGTCCAGTAGCAGCAGTGCCGCAGGTCGAGCCGGTCGTGTCCGGCCGTGAGCCACTGGTCGCGCTCCCGCGGAACGAGCATCACGACGAGGATCTTGTGGACGGCGACCGGCGTGCGGGCCAGCTTCACCAGGTGCTCGTTGTCCAGGGTGAAGCCGAAGGTGGGCCCGGCCGGCCGCGGCGGTATCTGGTAGGTCGCCTTCAACTGCACCTTGATGGTGACCTCGTCGTCGACGACGTGCTCGGGGGCACCGTGGCTGACGTGCCAGTCGATGCCGTTGTCCGGAAAGGGCTGGGACAGCGAGCAGCCGGCCGCGGCGGCGACGGCGTGCAGGTATCCCACCTGAAGGGTCTCCATGCAGGCGGTGGTGGCGAGTGTGCCGCGCAGCGGTCCGCTCCGCGCCTCGCCCGGCGTTCCGGTGCGCGGATCGATCTGCCCCGCCAGCACCCCGCCCTGTTCGGGCTGTGCGAGCGCCATGGCCGGCTCCCCATGCCTTCCGGGCTCTGCCGTGGGTGGTGGGTGGAGTGACGACCGGTCATGTGCACGGCCCCCCATGGGTGTTGTCTCCGCACCCGGGTCCCCGCAAACGGCGTACGGGGCAAACAGCCCGGGTATCACCGATGCGGGCAAGGGTGGCGTGGTCCGGGTGCGCCCCATCTGCCGATCGGGGACGAGGAGTTCGCCATGACACGCTGGTACGAGGGCCCGCTGGCCGCATTCGACACGGAGACGACCGGGGTGGACGTCGAGGAGGACCGGATCGTGTCCGCCGCGCTCGTCGTGCAGGAGTGCGCGGGCGGCCGGGTGCGCACCACGCGCTGGCTGGTCAATCCCGGCATCCCGGTGCCCCCGGGGGCGACGGAGGTGCACGGCCTGACCGACGAGCACCTCCAGCGGCACGGGCGGTGGCCGGCGCCGGTGGTGGAGGAGATAGCCCGCGCGCTCGGGGAGCAGCAGGTGGCGGGCCGGCCGGTGGTGGTGATGAACGCGCCGTTCGATCTGACGCTGCTGGACCGGGAGTTGCGCCGGCACCGGGCGTCGTCGCTGACGCGGTATCTGGACAACCGGCCGCTGACGGTGCTGGATCCGCGGGTGCTGGACAAGCACCTGGACCGCTACCGCAAGGGCCGCCGGACCCTGACGGACCTGTGCGCGCACTACGGGATAGAGCTGGAGGGCGCGCACGACGCGGCGGCGGACGCGCTGGCCTCGCTGGAGCTCGTACGGGCGGTGGGGCGCCGGTTCGCGGCCCGTCTGGAGCGGCTGTCGCCGGCCGAACTGCACACGCTGCAGGCGGTGTGGCACGCGGCACAGGCGCGGGGGCTGCAGGCGTGGTTCGCGCGGCAGGGGACACCGGAGCCGGTGGATCCGCACTGGCCGCTGCGGCCGGGCCTGTCGACGGCGGCGTAGGACGCGGCACAGAACGCGGCGCGGAACGCACCCCGTACGTGCCGGACATGCGGAAGGCCGGCCCGTCAGATGACGGACCGGCCTCTCCCGGTGGGCGATACTGGGATCGAACCAGTGACCCCTTCGGTGTGAACGAAGTGCTCTCCCGCTGAGCTAATCGCCCGGGAACGCACTGAACAATACAGAAGCCTTGGGGCTGGTTCAAACCGCTTCCGGCGAAGCGGCCAGCCGGGCCGCGAGACCGCGCCGCCCGGCCCGCATCATCAGGGCGTGGTTGAGCCGGAACACGGGCCGTCCCGGCAGCGCGAGGCGCCGCATCAGCGGCCGGCGCACCTCCACCTCCTGCTCGTACAGCGCGCGGGTGCGTGCGGAGCCGGTTCCGGCGCGCGGCCGGACCGTCCACCGGGCCCAGCCTTCGAGATCACCGTGCAGGGACACCTCCAGCACCCCGCGGACGGGGTCGCGCAGCAGTTCGCCGACGGTGACGCGGAGCGCGTACGGGAGGACCGAGCGGACGGTCGCGGTGCCGGTGCGCTCGTCGACCGGCTCGACCCGGCGGATCTGGGGCCACCACTGCGGGTACTCCTCCGGCTGCTCCAGTACGGCGTAGACGCGTGCGGGCGGGGCGTCGAGGTCCCACACGCTGCGGAAGCGGTAGCGGCTCCAGCGGTCCCAGCGGCTGCGGTCCATGGATCCAGTCTGGCCGGGCGCGGCCCCCGGTATGCCCCATTCCGCCGGGTCTTGCGCCGGTCCTCCCGCCCGGCCGTGCGTACTCAGGGCGGATCTGAGTACGCGCACCCATGTCCCGACCGCGTGACGGGCGCCACACTCCGAACCATGAACACCCCTCTGCCGCCGGCCGAAGAGCTGGCGCTCATCGACCGTGAGCTGGCTCAACTCGATGCCCGGCGCCTGTTCTTGCTGGCCCGCCGGGACTGGCTGCTGCGGCTGCCCGTGCCTCCCGCCCGGACCCCGGCGGTGTCCGCGCGCCCCAAGGAGGCCTCGGCTCCCGGCGCGCAGAACGTGCTGCTGACCTTGGGCGCGGTGCTGCTGGCCGTGGCCGCGCTGGCCTTCACGCTGCTCAGCTGGGGGTCCCTCGGGATCGCCGGGCGCTCGGCGGTGCTCGCCGCGGTGACGGCGGCCGCGCTGGCCGCGCCCGTGCCGCTGCTGCGCCGCGGCCTGGCCTCGACGGCGGAGTCGGTGGCGGCGGTGGGGTTGCTGCTGACCGTGCTGGACGCGTACGCGCTGTACGCGGTCGGCCTGCCGGGCACGGACGGCACGGCGTACGCGGCGGGGGCGGCGGCGGTGCTGGCCGCGGTGTGGAGCGGGTACGGCTCCGCCCTGCGCACCCTGCGGATCCCGCTGCCGGCGGCGGTGCTGGCGGCGCAGTTCCCGCTGCCGCTGGCCGCGCTGGCCGCGCAGGCGGGACCGCCGGAGCTCGGCTGGGCGCTGCTGGCGACGGCCGCGCTGGACACCGTTCTCGCGCTGCGGGCCCGGGCGGCGGCGGTCCCGGCGGCGGTGCTGGGGGCGGGGGCGCTGCTGATCGGCGCGGTCGAGTCCTGGTCCGCGGACTCGGCGGCCGCCGCGCTGGCTCCGGCGGGCCTGCTGCTGGCGGGTGCGGCGCTGGGCACGGCGGCGGCGTGGCGGGAGCCGCGCGCGTGGCCCGCCGCGTCGGCGGGCGGTCTGGCGGCGGTGGTCGCGCTGGGCGGGGTGGCGCGGCCCGGGCTGGCTCCCGCCTGGGCGGTGGCGGCGCACCTGCTGGCGGCGCTCCCGCTGCTGGCGGTCGTCCGGGTCCACGCGGTCCCGGAGCCGGTGCGGCGCGGGCTGGCCGGGGCCGGGGCGGTGACGGCCGCGCTGGCCGCGGCGGCGGCCGGGTCGGCGGCGGCGGCGACCCTGCTGGACCGGGTCGGGGTGCTGGACGAGGTGTGGGCGGCGACGGCCCCGGCCCGGGAGCCGTACTGGCCGGGGGCGGCGGTGCCGGTGACGCTGCTGGTCGCGGCGGGGGCTGCCTGGTGGCTGTCCCGGGTGTCGCCGCGGCCGGAGCCGGTGGCGGTGGTGCTGGCCTGGGCGGGGCTGTTCACGGCTCCGGAGCTGCTCGGCCTGCCGGTGGCGGCGGTGTTCGCCGCCCAGACGGCGGTGACGGGGGCCGCGGGCGCGCTCGCCCTGCGCTCCCCGGAGCGCGCGGCCGGGATCGCGGCCGCCGCGTGCTCGCTGCTCGGGGCCGCGAACGTGTCCCTGGGCGCGCTGGACGGCCGGGCGGCCACCTTCGCGGTGTGGGGGCTGCTGGCCGCGGGCTGCGCGGCAGGCGCGGCGTACGGACCCGCTGCACGTCCGCTGCGGGCCGGGGCGGCCGTGTGCGCCGTCGGGTACGCGACGGCGCTGCTGGTGGCCGCGGCCGCGGTGACGGACCTGGCGGTGGTCTGGTGGGCGCTCCCGGTGCTGGCCGTCCCGGCGGCGGTGGCGGCGCTCGGACCGCGGCTCGGCGCCGTGCGGGTGCCCGCCGAGATCGCGGCGGGCGGGGCCGGCGTGCTGGCGGTCGCCCTGTCGGCGGGCCGCGCCGGGACCCTCGCGCTGGTGCTCGCCCTGGCCGGGGTGATCTGCTCGGGCGCCGCGGTGCGGGCCGACCGGCGGGCGCTGGGCTGGGCGGCGGGGGCCCTGTTCGCGGCGGCGACCTGGGTCCGGCTGGCGGAGGCCGGGGTCACCGCCCCGGAGGCGTACGCGCTGCCGGTGACGGTGCCCGCGCTCGTGCTGGGCCTCCTGCGGCGCCGTACGGACCCGGGGACGTCCTCGTGGACGGCGTACGGTCCGGGGCTGTCCGCGACCCTGCTGCCGAGCCTGGTGGCCGTCCTGGGCGGGTCCCCGGTCGGCACCGCGAGCTGGCTGCGCCCGCTGCTGCTGGGGGTGGCCGCGCTCGCGGTGACCCTGGCGGGCGCCCACCGGCGGCTCCAGGCCCCGCTCCTGCTGGGCGGCGCGGCGCTGGCGGCGGTGGCCCTGCACGAGCTGGCCCCGTACGTGGTGCAGATCGCGGGGTCGCTGCCGCGCTGGGTGCCGCCGGCCCTGGCGGGCCTGCTGCTGCTGGCGGTGGGGGCGACGTACGAGAGGCGGCTGCGCGACGCCCGCCGCCTGAAGGACGCGATCGGGCGGCTCGGGTGACCGGGTGACCCCGTGGGACCGCGGAAACGCCAGAGGCCCGGAGACGGTGAAAGTCTCCGGGCCTCTGGTCCGGGTGGGCGATACTGGGTTCGAACCAGTGACCCCTTCGGTGTGAACGAAGTGCTCTCCCACTGAGCTAATCGCCCGGACGCACCGCAAACATTACCGCATGTCAGCGGTGCTCCATGACCATCGCCGGCCGATCACTGGTCCTTGAGGTTCCAGGGCAGCACGAGCCCGTACTTCCACAGGTAGAAGCCGATCAGCGCGCCCGCGATGACGAGGCCCGCGGTGGTCAGGATGATGTTGCGGCGGCGGACCTTGGGGTCCATCGCCCGCTGCGCCGCCTCGGTGACCTTGCGCTTGGTCCAGTGCAGCACGAGGTGGGCCCAGGCGAACTCGGTGGCCCAGATCGCCAGGCCCGCGAAGATCGCGACCCAGCCCGGCCCGGGCAGGACGAGCATGGCGATGCCCGCCCCGATGACCGCCAGGCCGACGACGAAGACGCCGACCTGCCAGCTCAGGTGCAGGCTGCGGCGGGCCTTGATGAAGGCGGGCGCCTTCGAGACGTGCGGCGCCGCTTCGGCGGCCGGCTCACTGCTCACGGACTCATCGGACCCGTGGTCACTCCCCGTATTCATGAGGACGAATCTACCCGAGCCGGAAGCACACGTGAATGGTGGTTTGGATCCGCCGTCCGAGGGACCCAGAGGTCCGCAAAACGGTCAGAGGGGTTTACAACGGCACCGTAGGTGGCATGTCGATTTCGCCGACGTGCGAATCCCCGAGCGCACACTGAGCGAAAGGCCCTGGCGCTTATGAACACCACGGTCAGCTGCGAGCTGCACCTGCGCCTCGTTGTGTCGAGCGAGTCCTCACTGCCTGTTCCCGCGGGCCTGCGGTATGACACGGCCGACCCCTACGCCGTGCACGCCACCTTCCACACCGGCGCCGAGGAGACGGTCGAATGGGTATTCGCCCGCGACCTCCTCGCGGAGGGCCTGCACCGGCCCACCGGTACCGGCGACGTCCGCGTCTGGCCCTCCCGCAGCCACGGTCAGGGCGTCGTCTGCATCGCCCTGAGCTCACCGGAGGGAGAAGCGCTGCTCGAAGCACCAGCACGAGCACTCGAGTCGTTCCTCAAGCGGACGGACGCCGCGGTCCCGCCCGGTACCGAGCACCGGCACTTCGACCTCGACAAGGAGCTCTCCCACATCCTGGCCGAAAGCTGAGCCAGGCCCTCCGCCGCGCGACACCGTCCGACTCGGGGCGACGGTGCGCGCCGGACAACCACATAGGCAGTGCCGGCGCTGTCCACGCGGGAGCCATCCGCGCGGACGGCGCCGGTGTGCGTGCCGGGCCCCCTCGGCGGAGTACCCGCTAGAGTCGGCCCCCATCGGCGGCGGCAGCCCGTCGCCGCAGGCCCGGCCCTTGAGGGAGACCCCGTGCAGATCCCCCACGACACCCGTCGCGCGCTCGACGTCGTCG
This sequence comes from Streptomyces sp. LARHCF249, assembly GCF_052871255.1. Lineage (NCBI taxonomy): Bacteria > Bacillati > Actinomycetota > Actinomycetes > Kitasatosporales > Streptomycetaceae > Streptomyces > Streptomyces sp. LARHCF249. The sequence continues at coordinate 68,360 of NZ_JBIXJQ010000017.1, read as the reverse complement.
TCGCGCTGGTGAACACCGCGGCCGAGGCTGACCAGCCCGACGGGCTCTCGGACATCAGCGCGCTGCGCGACTTCGTCCAGGAGTACTCGATCAGCGACGTCGGCGAGCTCGGCGCCCGCGACCTGGCCGGGGTCCGCACGGTCCGCGGCAAGTTCGCCCAGGTCTTCGCGGCACCGAACGCCCGTGCGGCGTCCGTGCTGATCAACGAGCTGGTGGCGACGGCCGGCACCACCCCGCAGCTCACCGACCACGACGGCTACGACTGGCACGTGCACTACTTCGCGCCGGGCGCCTCGGTGGGCGACCACCTCGCGGCCGACGGCGGCATGGCGCTGGCCTTCATCGTGGTCTCCGGCGAAGAGGAGCGGCTGCGCCGCTGCGAGGCCCCGGACTGCCGGCGCGCCTTCGTGGACCTGTCCCGGAACCGTTCGCGGCGCTACTGCGACAGCCGGACCTGCGGGAACCGGCTGCACGTGGCGGCGTACCGGGCCCGGCGCAAGGAGGCCGACGCGGGGCACTCAGAGCAGGAAGAGATCGTGCACGGCGGCCAGCAGCAGCAGGACGCCGATCACTCCTAGAAAGATCATCAAGGGCGGCTGGGAGAGGGCGAAGAGGCAGCCTCGCGGCTCCTCGGCGACAGGGGCGGGTGCCGGGGCGGGCACCGAGGGCTCACTCTGAGATGTTTCGAGCATGTCGGGGCGATGATGGCGCAGCACACGGCCATCCGTCCCTCAACACGCGATTTTCGGCGCGGTAGTTCGCCCGATCTCGTGGACCGGGGCGCTCTGCCGCCGGTCCGGCCGGTCAGATCCCGTGCTTCTTGAGGATGGCCTCGATGTCGGAGAAGTCGTCCGCCGGAGCGGCGGTCTGCGGGTTCTTGCGGGCGGCGGGCTGCGGGCGGGCGCCGGAGCCGAGCGAGGGCCCGGAGGCGGCCGGGGCGACGGCCTCCGGGGCCGGGCCCCCCTTGGCGGCCTTGGCCGGCTTCCCGGGCGCGCCGAGCCTGCGGCGCTCGATCGCGCGGGTGGTCATGAAGAGCAGCCAGGCCAGTCCCAGCACTCCGAATCCGGCCCAGACGGTCGGCTTGAAGACCATGCCGGACACCCATTCCACGACACCGGTCATCACGAGGCCGACCGGCACCAGCGCGTACGCGGCGATCCGCGTGGCGGCCAGGAAGCGCCTGCGGTAGGCGGTCAGCGCGGCGATGCCCAGGCCCGCCGCGGACACCGCGGAACAAATGGTCTCGGCGAGCATGCGGTCCTCCAGGGGTGGGCGGTCTGTCCCCCTCCATCCTGCCCCGCCCGCGGCCGTACGGGCCAGGCGCGCGGCCTTCCCGGGACGGATCTCGGGGACATCTCCGGGTCGCGTCTCCTCCGCAGGTCCCGGTCGGTGTGTGCGGGCGGGGGCTGGGAGACTGTCCACATGACCGATTCCGTGATCCTCGACGTCTGGTGCGAACTGCAGTGCCCGGACTGCCACAGCGCGCTCGACGACGTCCGCGCCCTGCGGGCCCGCTACGGCGACCGGCTGGACATCCGGCTGCGCCATTTCCCCCTGGAGAAGCACAAGCACGCCTTCGCCGCGGCGCAGGCCGCCGAGGAGGCCGTGGAGCAGGGGCAGGGCTGGCCGTACGCGGAGGCCGTGCTCGCGCGCACCGCGGAGCTGGGCGAGCGGGGCGAGCCGGTCCTGCTGGACGTGGCGCGTGAACTCGGGCTGGACGTCGAGGAGTTCGACACCGCCCTGATCGACGGGCGGCACATCCTGATCGTCGACGCCGACCAGGCCGAGGGCAAGGCGATCGGCGTCACCGGCACCCCGACCTACGTGATCGGCGGCGAGCGCCTGGACGGCGGCAAGAGCCAGGAGGGCCTGCGCACCCGCATCGAGGAGATCGCGGACCGCCTGCTCGCGTCCTAGTGCTCGGGACTAGAGCAGCTCTTTCCTGGCGTTCACGATGATGTCCCGGTACCCGAGCGACGCGTAGAGCCGGCGGGCCGCGGTGTTGTCCTCGTGGACGTGCAGGGCCAGCCGGCGGGCGCCCGCGGCGAGGGCGGCGTGCTCGGCCAGCAGCATGAGGGTCCGCCCGTGCCCCTGCCGCCGGTGCTCGGCGGCGACCTCGACGTCCCACACGTACGGGACGGGGCCGGGCCCGGGCAGGTCGCGCTCCCCCACCCACAGCGTGCCCAGGACCGCCCCGTCCGGCGCCTGCAGCACGAGGAACGCCGAGCCGGGGGTGTCCCGCCCGGCCGGCAGCAGCACGGCGTGCTCCGCGCGGGACGCGGCCAGGGCCTGCTCGGCGGTCATGCCGGGGGCGGCGAGGTGGTGGCTGTACTCCACGACGGCCTGCTCGTGCCAGGCGTCGTACTCGGCCTGGGTCATGGCGCGGCCGCGGCCGCCCGGCGGGAGAGCGGGCGGTTCGGCCGGCAGCTCCTTGACCTGGACCCGGCCGGTAACCCGGTAGCCGAGGGCCTCGGCCATCCGCAGCGCGGGCGCCGCGTCGGCGGGTACGGACACGGCGACGCCCGTGCAGCGCCAGGAGCGCAGCACCTCCTCGGCGGCGAGCGCGGCGACCGTGCCGCGCCCGCGCCGCCGGTCCGGTTCGTCGATCCTCAGGTCCCGGATCACACCGACCTCCGGCTGTGCGGCGGAGCGGGTGGCGAGTTCGAGGCTGCCGACGTGCCGGCTGTTGACCCGGACCGCGTACGTCCGTGAGCGGGTGCCGTCACTGTGCTGCTGGAGCGGCTGCGCGGGCCGCAGGGTGGTGGTCATCACCTCGTGTTGTACCTGCCCGGCGGCCCCGCGTCACCCGGGTTCACGGATCGAGGTCCGCGCCGGCCTTCGCGTCGAAGATCCGCATGGCCTCGGCGGTGACGGGGCCGGGGGCCGCGCCGAGCTCGCGGCCGTCGATCCGCAGGACCGCCTGGACGTCGCGCAGGGACGAGGTCAGGAAGACCTCCTCGGCCTGTTCCAGCGCCTCGAAGGGCAGGTCGGTCTCCTTGGCCCCGGCCCACTCGACGACCAGGGCGCGGGTGATGCCCGCCAGGCAGCCCGAGGCCACGGGCGGGGTGTGCAGCTCTCCGTCGAGCACGACGAAGACGTTGGAGCCGGTGCCCTCGCAGAGCCGTCCCACGGTGTTGGCGAGGAGCGCCTCGGAGGCCCCGGCCCGGTGGGCGGTGGCGAGGGCGACGACGTTCTCGGCGTACGAGGTGGTCTTCAGGCCGGCCACGGCGGAGCGCTCGTTGCGGACCCAGTCCACCCGGACGACGGCGGTGGTGTCGGGGCGGCGGACGGACTCCGCGACGGCGGCGACCAGCGTGGGCGCCGCGTCCCCGCGGTCGGAGCCGAGGGGCGAGACGCCGCCGGTGTAGGTCACGCGCAGCCGCCCGAACGGCGTCGGGTTGGCTTCCAGTACGGCCGCGCACGCGCGGCGCACCTCGTCCAGGTCGGGATCCGGGAGGCCGAGACCGCGCGCCGAGCGGGTCAGCCGCTCGAGGTGGCGGGTGAGCGCGAAGGCCTGTCCGCGCTCCGCCTTGAGCGTCTCGAACACGCCGTCACCCACGGTCAGCCCGTGGTCGAAGACCGACACCTTCGCGTCGTCCACGTCCCGCAGCGCTCCGTCGAGCCAGATTCTCATCCGTGCGGCTCCTCTCATCGTCCCGCTCGTCCCGTTCGTCCTGCCTGGTGCGTCCCCGACGCTACCCGCAACAGCCGGGCGGCCTTGAGTTCGGTCTCCGCCCATTCGCGGTCGGGGTCGGAGCCCCAGGTGATGCCCGCGCCGGTGCCGAACAGCAGGCGGGGGCCGCCGGGGGCCTCCCGGTCGATCCAGAAGGTGCGGATGCCGACGGCGAGTTCGGCGGTGCCCCGGTCTGCGTCGACCCAGCCGATGCCCCCGCAGTAGGGGCCGCGCGGGGCGGTCTCCAGGGCCTCGATGATCCGCAGGGCCGAGGATTTGGGCGCCCCGGTGACGGAGCCGGGCGGGAAGGCGGCGGCGAGCAGCTCGGGCCAGCCGGCGCCGTCGGCGAGTTCGCCGCTGACCGTGGAGACGAGGTGGACCAGGCCCGGGTGCTCCTCGACGGCGCACAGCTCGGGGACGGTGACGGAGCCGGTGGCGCAGACCCGGCCCAGGTCGTTGCGTACGAGGTCCACGATCATCACGTTCTCGGCGTGGTCCTTGGGGAGCAGGTCTGCGACGGTGCGGCCGGTGCCCTTGATGGGGCCGGACTCGATGCGCAGGCCGCTCCGGCGCAGGAACAGCTCCGGGGAGGCGGTGGCGATCTCGACGCCGTGGGCGGGTAGCCGAATCGTTCCTGCGTAGGGCGCGGGGTTGCCGCGCGCGAGCAGCGCGGTGAGGGCGTCGACGTCGGCAGCGGCCGGATCGGGAAGCGGCGCGGACATCACCCGGCAGAGGTTGGCCTGGTAGACCTCGCCCGCGGCGATGTGCTCGCGGATGCGGCGGACGCCGGCGACGTACGCGGCGCGGTCGAGCGAGGTGGACCACTGGTCGGCGTCGGGGCCCCGCCAGGCGCCGGGTCGCGGCGTGGGGACGGGGTCGGGGCGTATGTCTCCGAAGCGCGCGCAGACGAGCCGCCCTTCGAAATCGGCGGTCACCGCCCAGAAGCCGGTGGAGTCCAGGGCCGCGGGATCGCTGGTGACGTCTCGGAGGTCGGTCGCGAGGAGGCCGCCGAAGCGGGCCAGGGGAGGCAGGTCGTGCACGGCTGCGAGTCTATGACCGGTGACGCGACGGCGCCGGTGAGGTGACGGCGGCGTGACCGCCGGTGATCGAGCGGCAGCACGCTGCGGAAACGCGTTTTTGAGCTGGCCCCGGAATCCGCTAGAGTTCAACACGTCGCCAGGGAGCGAAGGGGCAAAACCCCGGAGCGCACACGGTGACCTGCGGACGTAGCTCAGTTGGTAGAGCACCACCTTGCCAAGGTGGATGTCGCGAGTTCGAGTCTCGTCGTCCGCTCGAAGTGGGGGATTTCTTCCCGAGAACCCCTGCAGCTCCATGGTGGAGTGGCCGAGAGGCGAGGCAACGGCCTGCAAAGCCGTCTACACGGGTTCAAATCCCGTCTCCACCTCCAAGGACGATTAGCTCAGCGGGAGAGCGCTTCCCTGACACGGAAGAGGTCACTGGTTCAATCCCAGTATCGTCCACTGATCCGCAAGGATCCCCGCGCGATTAGCTCAGCGGGAGAGCGCTTCCCTGACACGGAAGAGGTCACTGGTTCAATCCCAGTATCGCGCACGCAGCACGTGCACCACCTGCTTCACCTGCGGCTTCATGCCGTTCCCGCGCGATTAGCTCAGCGGGAGAGCGCTTCCCTGACACGGAAGAGGTCACTGGTTCAATCCCAGTATCGCGCACCATCCGGAAGCCCCGGCCGTCTCGACGGCCGGGGCTTCCGCGTTCCCCCGCGCTCCCCGGCTTTCAGGAGGAGAAGAGCATCCGGCCGAAGCCGCCCTTGCGGTGGCCGTGGTGGCCGTGGCCGCCGTGGTGGGGGGCGCCCCAGGCGGGGGCCGGTGCCGCGTGCGGGGCCGGGTAGGGGGCCGGGGGCGCGGCGGGCGGGGGGACCTGCCCGTACTGCTGGCCGGTGTACTGCGATTCCAGGCGGGTCAGCGCCTCCAGCTCGCCGTAGTCGAGGAAGATGCCGCGGCAGCCGCTGCACTGCTCGATCTGGACACCGTTGCGGTTGTAGGTGTGCATCATCGCGTGACACTTCGGACACTGCATGACCGGATCAACTCCTCGCCGTGGACGTCGCCATCGGATGCATGCCCGATGCCGGGAGACTCACCCTACGGCGGAGGCTCGGACTCCAAGTCGGCCGGGAGGGCGGCGATTCGGGCGCAGGCGTCCACCATCAGCCGCTCCTCGTCGTCGAGTCGGCGGCCGCCGTGCGCCGCCTTGGCCAGGGACAGGGCCGCCGTCTGCACGGTGAGCGCCCGGGCGGCGAGGTCGAGTTCCGGCCAGGGGTCGCTGCCGGGCGGGCCGGCCGCCGGGCCGCCGGCGGCGCGGTAGGCGTCGAGGAAGCGCAGCCAGGTGGCGGTGTCGAGGAGCCCGGCGGCGTACCAGGCGGCCGGGCGGGCCAGGTCCCAGGCGGGGAGGCCGAGACCGAGGTCGTCGACGTCGATGAGGAGCCAGGCCCCCGCCGGGGCGGGATACCGCACCAACTGCCCCAGGTGAAGGTCTCCGTGGCACAGCGCCCCGCCGGGCGGGGGCGGTTCCTCCGCGCGCGCCCAGGCGGGCAGGGACCGGGCGGCGGCCCGTACGGCGCGCGTGGCCCCGGGCTCGGCCCCCAGGGGCTCCGCCCGCGCCAGCCGGTCCAGGGCGCGGGCGAGCTTGGCCGGTCCGCGCATCGGCGGAAGGGGGACCGGGAGTACGTCGGGCGGTGTCCGGTGCAGGACCGCCAGGAGCCGGCCGGCCTCTTCCCAGGGCGCGTCCTCGGGGCGCTCCGGATCGACCGGAGCTCCGTAGGGCCACAGGGAGACGGGCCTGCCGTGTACGGCCCCGGTGCGCAGCGGCGGCAGCAGCACCCCGGCGAGGGCGCTCGCTCCGGCGATGCGCAGCCGCGCGGCGAGGGCCTCGCGGTCGCTGTCCCCGGCGTGGGCCTTGGCCACGGTGTCCCCGTGGCGTACGAGGGTGCCGTCGGGCCGGTCGGCGAGGACCTGGTACTCCCCTGGAGCGCGGCCGTCGCCCCAGGCGGCGAGGGCGGCGGGCAGGGCGCCGGGGGTCAGGGCTCGAACGGCTCGTCGCTCCACCGGAACCAGGCCTCCTCCCCGTCGACGTGCAGCAGGAACTCGGCCACCGGGCCGGCGGGCGATTCCAGGGTGAGCGCCTGCGCGATGACCCCGTACGCGGCGTCGAAGGGCTCGTCGTACTCCTCGGCGGCCATCAGCGCGAGGACCTCGTCGAACCAGGGTTTGACCTCGGCGAAGGCCGGCTCGGGCGCGAAACTGCCGTGGAGCCAGGGGAAATCGGCCCCGGTGATGGTGATGGTGCCCAGCAGGGCGTCCCGGCGCAGCAGCCGCCATGTGGTGCCTTCGGGCGTCATGGCCCTCCCCTCGTGCGGCACGAGGGTACGCGCAGGGCGGCGCGGCATGAGAGGCGGCACGAGACGCGGCACGAGAAAGGGTGCTGCCCGTCCGACTCCCCAGTCGTACGGGCAGCACCCTTCACCTGCCGTCCGTCGTCACGCCCCCGTCCCCACGGGGTGTGACAGGCCGATTCCCCGGGCCGCTCTCCCGGGTCTGTGGCGCCGCTCAGCGCCCCAGCACCGCGCCCACGGACGACGCCTGTGCCGCCACCTGCTCGAAGCCTCCGAAGAGGAAGAGCAGGAGCGCGGCCAGGGGGAGCACCATCGCAGCGGCCACCAGCGGGTGCCGCGTACCGGACTCATGGCCGTTGAACGCGAATGCCTTGCGTCCCTGCCGTGCGATGTCCGCCATGGTCCTCTCCCTGTCGTTGGCAGCGGCGGGCTTTTGACCTCGGGGGACGAGTGCGCCACCCGCCGCTTGTCTTCAACACTAGGCGCGCGGAGGGTTCCAGGCCTCATGCCCTCGTACCCATTGGCGGGCCTCCAGGAGGATGACGGGCCGCGGTCGGTGTACTCCCCTGGGTGGAGACCGCTCCCCCGGAGTCGGGGTCTTCCCGGAGGGGATCAGCGCAGGGTGGTGACTTCGCTCACTTCCGTTACTCCCTGTTCACGCGTGTCCGCCGACGGGGAACGGGCATGATCGACTCGCCGGTGCGCGGCCCCTGGGCACGGACGATCCGGGCACGGACGGCGGCGATCGCCCAACCCCCTTGCCCAGGGCCGCGATTGATCCAACGCCCCGACCGGGGGTCCGGACCCCGCCGTACGGCTGAGGACCCCTCAAGTGTGCTGCGGCGCACTGACAATCGAATCCCACGGCGAGGGCGCGGCCTCTGAGCGCACATGCCGGATGGTCCGTAAGCTGTGCCACGTCAACAGGACGACCGGTCAGCGGGGTGGACATGGCGATGATGCGGCTCCGGCGCGAGGACCCGCGTGTCGTCGGCTCGTTCAGACTGCACCGACGGCTCGGCGCCGGCGGCATGGGCGTGGTCTACCTGGGCTCCGACCGGCGCGGTCAGCGCGTCGCGCTCAAGGTCATCCGGCCGGATCTGGCCGAGGACCAGGAGTTCCGCTCCCGGTTCGCCCGCGAGGTGTCAGCGGCCCGCCGTATCCGCGGCGGGTGCACCGCACGCCTGGTGGCGGCGGATCTGGAGGCCGAGCGGCCGTGGTTCGCCACCCAGTACGTGCCCGGGCCGTCCCTGCACGACAAGGTGGCCGAGGAAGGCCCCCTGACGGCCGCGCAGATCGCCGCCGTCGGTGCCGCGCTCTCCGAGGGTCTGGTCGCCGTGCACGAGGCGGGGGTCGTCCACCGGGATCTCAAGCCCTCGAACATCCTCCTCTCCCCCAAGGGCCCGCGGATCATCGACTTCGGGATCGCCTGGGCGACCGGGGCGAGCACGCTCACCCATGTGGGAACGGCCGTCGGCTCCCCCGGCTTCCTCGCGCCCGAACAGGTGCGCGGCGCGGCCGTCACCCCGGCCACGGACGTCTTCGCCCTCGGCGCCACCCTCGCCTACGCCGCGACGGCGGACTCGCCCTTCGGGCACGGCAGTTCCGAGGTCATGCTGTACCGGGTGGTGCACGAGGAGCCCCACCTCGTCGGAGTTCCGGACGCGCTCGCGCCCCTCGTACAGGCCTGCCTGGCCAAGGATCCCGAGGAGCGGCCCAGCACGCTCCAGCTGTCGATGCGGCTCAAGGAGATCGCGGCCCGCGAGGCGCAGGGCCTGTCCGACGGACGCCCGCCGGCGCAGCGGGCCCGCGTCGAGCGGCCGTCCGGACGGCTCGCGGAGGAGTACGCCGACCAGCGCACGGAGCGTCGTACCGGTGGCGGGGCCGCGCCCCGGCCCCAGGGCGGTGCGCAGAGCGGACCGCCCTCGCGGCCCTCGTCCTCCCGCAACCCGCGCACCCCGGGCGGCCCGTCCTCCCGGCCGACGGCGGGGCGTACGGGTGGCCGCACGGGCCCCCGTACGACGGGGACGGGCCGGCGGCCTTCGCGGCCGGACCCGAAGCTGATGCGGCAGCGGCTGATCGTGTTCGTCGTGGTGACGCTGATCGTGGCCTTGGGCATCGCCGCCGCCCAGAAGTTCTGACGCGCCGGGCCCCGGGGGGCGGCCTAGGCGCCGTCGCGGCCCTGGGCCACCGCGTAGAAGGCCACCGCGGCGGCGGCGCCCACGTTCAGCGAGTCCACGCCGTGCGCCATGGGGATGCGCACCCATTCGTCGGCGGCGACCAGCGCTTGGGTGGACAGGCCGTCCCCTTCGGCGCCGAGCATCAGCGCGACCCGCTCCAGGGACTGGGGTGCGGCCACGTCGATGGGCGAGGCCTTCTGGTGCGGGGTGAGGGCCAGCAGCTTGAAGCCGGCCTCGCGGACCGAGTCCAGGCCCTTGGGCCAGGCGTCCAGGCGGGCGTAGGGGACGGAGAACACCGCACCCATGGAGACCTTCACCGAGCGGCGGTAGAGCGGGTCCGCGCAGTCGGGCGACAGCAGGACCGCCTCCATGCCGAGGGCGGCGGCGCTGCGGAAGATGGCCCCGATGTTGGTGTGGTCGTTGACCGCTTCCATGATGACCACGCGGCGGGTGGTGGCGAGGAGCTCCTCGGCCGTGGGCAGCGGCTTGCGCTGCATGGAGGCGAGGGCGCCGCGGTGCACGTGGTAGCCGGTGACGCGTTCGGCGAGCTCCGGGCTGACGGCGTAGACCGGGGCGGGGAGTTCGTCGATGACGTCGCGCATGACGTCGACCCACTTGGCGGAGAGCAGCATCGAGCGCATCTCGTACCCGGCGTCCTTGGCCCGTCTGATGACCTTCTCGCCCTCGGCGATGAAGAGGCCTTCCGCGGGCTCGCGCCTGCGCCGGAGTTCGACGTCGGTCAGGCCCGTGTAGTCGCGCAGGCGCGGGTCGTCGGGGTCCTCGACGGTGATGAGATCAGCCACAGGGTGATACTGCCTTGTCCTGGGTGCGGTGCCAACGGCCTTGGCGGTCTCCGGGAAGTGCCCCACTTCCCGGAGACCGCTTAGGCGCCGGTGGTGGGGAGGGCGCCGGGGTCGAGGACGGTGACGACCTCTCCGATGACGATGACGGCGGGCGGGCGGACCGCCTCGGCGCGGACCGTCTCACCGACCGTGGCGAGGGTGGCGTCCACCCGGCGCTGGGTGGCGGTGGTGCCCTCCTGGATCACGGCGACCGGGGTTCCGGCGGGCTTGCCGTGCCGGACCAGGGCCTCGGCGATGGAGCCGATCTTGTCGACGCCCATCAGGATGACGAGGGTGCCGGTGAGCTTGGCGAGGGAGGCCCAGTCCACGAGCGAGCGCGGATCGTCGGGGCCGACGTGGCCGCTGACCACGGTGAACTCGTGGGCCACGCCCCGGTGGGTGACGGGGATGCCGACGGCGCTGGGCACCGAGATGGAGCTGGAGATGCCGGGCACGACGGTGCAGGTGATGCCGGCCTCGGCGAGCGCCTGGAGCTCCTCCATGCCGCGGCCGAAGACGTACGGGTCCCCGCCCTTGAGGCGGACCACGGCCTTGCCTGCCTTGGCGTGCTCGATCAGGGCGTTGTTGATGGCCTCCTGGGCCATGTACCGGCCGTACGGGATCTTCGCGGCGTCGATGACCTCGACGTGCGGGGGGAGCTCCGCGAGCAGGTCGCGGGGGCCGAGGCGGTCGGCGATGACGACATCGGCCTCGGCGAGGAGGCGGCGGCCGCGCACGGTGATCAGGTCGGGGTCGCCGGGTCCGCCGCCGACGAGGGAGACGCCGGGCGTGTGGGGGCGGGCGGCCGTGAGGGAGCCGTCGCGCAGTCCCTCGACGACCGCGTCCCGGACGGCGGCGGAGCGGCGGGGGTCGTTGCCGCTGAGGACGGCGACGGTGACGCCCTCCACGCGGCCGGTGGCCGGGGTCCAGGCGGTGGCGGCCTCGGCGTCGTCGGCGCGGACGCACCAGACCCGCTCGCGCTCGGCCTCGGCGGAGGCGCGGTCGTTGGCCTCGCGGTCCCGGGTGGCGATGAGCGCGTACCAGGCACCGGCTAGGTCGCCGTCCTCGTAGCGGCGGCGCTCCCAGCGGATCTCCCCGGTCTCGGCCATGGCGTCCACGGAGGGGGTGGCGGAGGGCGAGATCAGGAGGATGTCGGCGCCGGCCGCGATGAGGGCGGGCAGGCGGCGCTGGGCGACCTGGCCGCCGCCGATGACGACGACGCGGCGGCCGGCCAGTCTGAGGCCGACGGGGTACGCGGGGTGTTCAGCCATGGCGGTGCGGCTCCTGATGCGGCGGTCGTCGTTTGTCTTGCCGCTGCGGCGTTGGAGCGGCGGGGGTACTGACGTGCGGTTATGTGGTGCGGGTCCACCATACGGCGCGGGCCGGGCGGGGGCGCGGGGCGGGCCGGGGCCCGCTGCGCGGGGGCCTCCTGCGGCTCCGCCCCGGACCCTCCCCCGGACTCCGTCCGGGGGACCCCCACGCCTCGCACTCCTGCTGGGCCGGATGTGGCTCGTGCCGTCCGCCGGGCGCGGCCGGATTGCCCGCCGGGCCGTATCAGCCGCATCCGGAGCCGGGAAGGCGGCCCGTACGGACTACTTCTCGGTGACGCCCGCCGAGTCGAACGTGGCGACCTCGTGCATCGCGCGGGCCGCGCTCTGCACCAGCGGGAGGGCAAGCAGCGCGCCGGTGCCCTCGCCGAGGCGGAGGTCCAGGTCGACCAGGGGGCGCAGGCCGAGCTTGTTCAGGGCCGCCACGTGGCCCGGCTCGGCGCTGCGGTGGCCCGCGATGCACGCCGACAGGGCCTCGGGGGCGATGGCGCGGGCCACCAGGGCGGCCGCGCCCGCGCTCACCCCGTCCAGGATGACCGGCGTACGCAGGGAGGCTCCGCCGAGGAGGAGGCCGACGATCGCCGCGTGCTCGAGGCCGCCGATGGCCGCCAGGACGCCGATCGGGTCCGCCGGGTCCGGCTGGTGGAGTTCCAGGGCGCGGCGTACGACGTCGACCTTGCGGGCGTGTGTCTCGTCGTTGATGCCGGTGCCGCGGCCGGTCACCTCGGCCGGGTCGACCCCGGTGAAGACCGAGATGAGGGCCGCGGAGACGGTGGTGTTCGCGATGCCCATCTCGCCCGTGAGCAGGGCCTTGTTGCCCGCCGCGACCAGGTCGCGGGCGGTTTCGATGCCGACCTCGATCGCCGCGACGGCTTCCTCGCGGGTCATCGCCGGGCCGACGGAGAGGTCGGCCGTGCCCGGGCGGACCTTGCGGGGCAGCAGGCCGGGGGTGGCGGGCAGGTCGCCCGCGACGCCCACGTCGATCACGCAGACCTCGGCGCCGACCTGGTTGGCGAAGGCGTTGCAGACCGCCCCGCCGCCCAGGAAGTTCGCCACCATCTGGGTGGTGACCTCCTGCGGCCACGGGGTGACGCCCTGGGCGTGCACGCCGTGGTCACCCGCGAAGATCGCGACGGCGGCGGGCTCCGGGATCGGCGGCGGGCAGACCCGGGACAGGCCGCTGAGCTGGGCCGAGATGATTTCGAGCATGCCCAGGGCCCCGGCGGGCTTGGTCATGCGCTTCTGCCGCTCCCACGCCTCGCCGAGCGCCTTCGCGTCGAGCGGGCGGATGCTGGCGACGGTCTCGGAGAGCAGGTCGTGCGGCTCCTCGCCGGGCAGCGCGCGGCGCCCGTACGTCTCCTCGTGGACGACCCAGGACAGCGGGCGGCGCTGGGACCAGCCGGCCTGCGCGAGCTCGGGCTCCTCGGGGAACTCGTCCACGTAGCCGACGCACAGGTAGGCGACGACCTCCAGGTGCTCCGGCAGGCCGAGCTCGCGGACCATCTCGCGCTCGTCGAAGAAGCTGACCCAGCCGACGCCGAGGCCTTCGGCGCGCGCGGCGAGCCAGAGGTTCTCGACGGCGAGGGCGGAGGAGTACGGGGCCATCTGCGGCTGGGTGTGCCGGCCGAGGGTGTGGCGGCCGCCGCGGGTGGGGTCGGCGGTGACGACGATGTTCACCGGGGTGTCGAGGATGGCCTCGATCTTGAGTTCCTTGAACTGCTTCGCCCGGGCCTTGGGGAGGGAGTTCGCGTAGGCCTCGCGCTGGCGCTGGGCGAGCTCGTGCATCGTCCGGCGGGTCTCGGCGGATCGGATGACGACGAAGTCCCAGGGCTGGGAGTGGCCGACGCTGGGCGCGGTGTGGGCCGCCTCCAGGACGCGGAGCAGCACCTCGTGCGGGATCGGGTCGGTGCGGAAGCCCTTGCGGATGTCGCGGCGCTCGCGCATGACGCGCAGGACGGCCTCGCGCTCGGCGTCGTCGTAGGCCGGAGCCGGGTCGCCTGCCGGGGCGCCTGCGGCGGGCTCGGCGAGTACGGGCTCGGGCTCGGTCTCGGCTTCGGCGGCCACCGGCTCGGCCTCCCCCGGAACGGGATTCGCCGGAACGGCCGGGGTCGCTGCCACGGGCTCGGCCGGGACGGGCTCGGCAGCCGCCGGCTGCGGCTCCGCCGCCATCGGCTCGGTCTGGGCCGGTACGGGGGCGGGCACCACGAGAGCGACCGGCTCGGCAGCGGCCGGCTCGGGCTGGGCCGGCTCCACCGGCTCGGGCTCGGGCGCGGCGGCCTCGACCGCCACGGGGGCCGGTACGGGCTCCGGTTCGGGCGCGGCCGCCGGTACGGCGGGCTGAACCACCGCTTCCGCGAAGGCGGGCGCGGGCACGGACTCCGGCTCGGGCTGCGGCTCGGGCGCGGCGGCCTCGACCGCCACGGGGGCCGGCACGGGCTCCGGTTCGGGCGCGGGTGCGGGCTCCGGCTCCGGGACGGCCGCCATGACCGGCTCGGGCTCCGGTACGACGACCGGCTCGGGCTGGGCTTCGGGCTCGGGGGCCGCTGCCATCGCGGGGGCCTCGACGGCCACCGGCGCCGGCTCCGGGGTCCACGGGGCGCCGGCCTGCGGCGGGATCTCGGTCAGCTGCGGCGCGGGGGCCGCCGGGAGGTCCAGGTACTCCGGACCCGTGGTCGGCGGCCCGGGCTGGTGCAGGGGGGCGGGCGCCGCGGCCGGACCCCGGTCCGCGAGGGACCGTACGACTCCGCCGGTGGCCTCGGGCACGGGCGGACCCATGTGCAGCGGGCGCCGGACCGGAGCGGCCGGGGCGGCGGCCGGAATCGGGGCGGCGGGCGGAGGGACGACGAGCCCGCCGAGGTCGAGCGCGCCGGAGTCACGGCCGCCCGTCTCGTGCGCGCCGGCGCCGTAGGAGGGGAACTCGGGGTAGGCGGCAGGCTCGTTGTAGGCCGGGGCCTGCGGGTACGAGGGCTCGGTGCCGTACGGTGCGTCGGCGTAGTGCGGCAGTTCGGCCGCGGGCTCGACGGGGAAGGCGGGGGCCTGCGGGACGACCTGCGGGTCGCTCCACGCGCCCTGGCCGCTCGGCATCAGCAGCAGTTCCTCGTCCTCCGGCTCGGCGTCCACGAGGTCCTGGAAGGCGTAGCCGGCGGGAAGCGGCGGCGGGGGCTGGACCGGAGCGGGGATGCCCTGCTGATCCACCATGCCCGCGTTGTCCGGGTGACCCTCGCCCGGGACCTGGCCGGTGTCAGTCATGCGTACCCCTCGCCCATCGGTGTTGCGTCTTCGATCGCCCGGCGCCCCACGTGAAGGACGAGCGGGGTTGCCGTGCGGCGCCCTTGCCTCACGTACGCCTGCGCGACAACCACTAAGCATTGTCGCGCCCGTTCGCCACTGTGGCGGCCATAACCGCCACGGTCCACTGTGGACTGCGCCACGTCGCGCGTCGTCCGGTGCCGTGATGCCCGAATCGTCCAGGGCAGTACGACGATCGGCCAGCCTACCCCGGCCCTGCCGTCAGCGGGTCACGGGGCGTTCGGCCGCCAGCAGGAAGACGACGGAGCGCTCTTGTTCGGTCCAGGTGCGCGTGTCCAGGCCCACGGACTGGAGCAGCGCGCACTCGACGGCGTACCCGTGTTCGGTGAGGGCGCGGCCGATGGCCTCCGCCTCGTCGCGGGTGGAGGCGTGGCTGACGATCCGTTCGGGGCGGCGGTCGGCGACCGCCGCGACGACCGCGGCTCCCCCGCCGCCGACGCGTACGACGTCGGGTTCGGGCAGGTTCTCCAGTACGTGGGGTGCGCGCCCGGCGACGACTTGGATCTGCACTCCGCGCTTGCGGGCCGCGGCGGTTACGCGTTCGCAGGCCTGCGGGTCGGCGTCGACGGCGATGACGGCGGCGCCGAGCGCGGCGGCGTCCACGGCGACGCCTCCGGAGCCCGCTCCGATGTCCCAGACGAGGTCGCCGGTGCGGGGGCCGAGCCGGGCGAGCTGTGCGGCGCGCAGCTGCGCGGACTCCCCTTCCCCCGTGTCCGCCTGGGGCCGGGCCCAGCCGCGGTCGCCGGGGCGGTTGCGGTCCGGGCTCTGGCCGAGCAGCCAGCCGGGCTCGGCGGCCAGGGCCTGTCCGGTGCCTCCGCCGCCGATGACGATGACGACGTTCGGGTCGCGCCAGGTGTGGTCGGCGGCCTTGTCGGAGGTGAGGACACTCACCTGTTCCCGGTCGGTGCCGAGTTCCTCGCAGATGACGAACGTGCGGTGGACTCCGTCGAGGAGGAGCGCGAGTTCGGCGGGGCCGGCGCCGGGCGAGGTGAGGACGGCGACCTTGCCGTGGGCGCGGATGACGTTGACGGCGCGGCGCAGGGTACGGGGGTGGGCGACCACGACCTGGGCGTCGTCCCACGGCATCCCGGCGCGGGCGAAGGCGGCGGCGACGGAGGAGACGGCCGGGACGACCTCGACCTCCAGTCCGTGCTCCGGGGCGCGCAGGGTGCGTACGACGCCGAAGAAGCCGGGGTCGCCGTCGGCGAAGACGACGGCGGTGCCGCGGTGGCCGGCGATGCGGCGGGCGGCGAGGCCGAGGCTGCCGAGACGGATGCGTTCGGCGGTGGGCGGGACCTCGGGGAGCGCGAGGTGGTGGGCGGCGCCGGCCACCAGGGTTGCGGCGGAGAGCGCGGACCGGGCGGCCGAGGTCAGGGGCGAGCCGTCCCAGCCGATCACCGTGACCCGGTCGGCCATCGTCGTCAGTCTCCTGGGGTGGGCGGGGGCGCCTTCCAGCGGTGGCTGGGGGAGCGCGAAGCTTCGTCGAGGGGGTCGGGCACGGTGAGACTACCTGGTCATCGGGTCAGCTCCCGGTCGGCGTCGTCGGCTCTGGCGGTTCTGTCGACGGAGAAGGTGTCGTAGCCGTCGTAGTCCCCGTAGCCGTCCGCGTCGTCGAGGTCCTCGGGGACCAGGCTCCAGACGATGACGTCGGTGCGGGCGTCGGTCCAGCTGCCGTCGGCGGCCTGGGTGCGCACTATCCAGGCGTTGCGCAGGACTCCCTCGCTGATGCAGCCGATCTTCTGGGCCACCTGCTGGGAGGCGGTGTTGTCGGCGGCGGTGCGCAGTTCGAGGCGTTCGAAGCCCTGGTCGCGGAAGAGCCATCGGGTGACGGCGAGGACGGACTCGCTGGCGTAGCCCTCGCCGCGGGCCCAGGGGGCGGTGACGTAGGCGACCTCGGTGGCGCGGGTGCGCCAGTTGGTGTTCCGGAGGTGGACGATGCCGACGAGGCGCTGGGTGAGGAACTCGGTGACGGCGAAGACGATGCCGCGGCCCTCGGTGCGCTCTGCGTGGGAGACGCGGGTGGCCCAGCCGTGGGCGTCGGCCCGGGTGTAGGGGTGCGGGACCGAGGTCCAGGCGGTGACGCTCTCGTCGTTCATCATCTCGGTGAGCGCGGTGACGTCCTCTTCCTCGAACGGGCGCAGCACCAGCCGGTCCGTGCTGATGGTGACGTCCGGGAAGGTGGTAGTCATGCGCAGCTCCATGCCTGAGACCGTGGTGCGGGACCGTTTGTGCGGGTCGTAGGCCACAGCATGCAGCATCGACCCGGGGAAGTGCAGGGCCGGGTTGCCCGGAAGCGGGCAGAGCTCGGCCCCGCGCGCCGACAGGAGCGTGCGGGGCCGAAATGCCTGACCGTCCGGCTCAGGAGGCCGGGGTACCGAAGGCCGGGACGACCGAGCCCTGGTACTTCTCCTCGATGAACTTCTTGACCTCGGGCGAGTTCAGGAGCGTGGCGAGCTTCTGGACCCGCGGGTCGTTCTCGTTGCCCTTCTTCACGGCGAGGAAGTTGGCGTACGGGTTGCCCTCGGCCTTCTCCAGGGCCAGGGCCTGCTCCTTGGGCTTGAGGTCGGCCTCGATGGCGTAGTTGCCGTTGATCACGGCGGCGTCGACCTGGCCGAGGGCGCGGGGCAGGGTGGCGGCCTCCAGCTCCTTGAACTTCAGGCCCTTGGCGTCGGTGATGTCGGAGAGCTTGGCGGTGGCTCCGACCCCCTGCTTGAGGGTGATCAGGTTGTGCTCGGCGAGCAGCTGGAGGGCGCGGCCCTCGTTGGTGTTGTCGTTGGGCACGGCGATGGTCTGGCCGGCCTTGATGTCGGTGAGGGCCTTGGCCGTCTTGGAGTAGAGGCCGAGCGGCTCCAGGTGCACGGTGACGACCGGCACGATGTGGGTGCCGTTCTTGGCGTTGAAGTCATCGAGGTAGGGCTTGTGCTGGAAGTAGTTCGCGCCGACCTGGCCGTCCTCGGTGGCCCTGTTGGGCAGCACGTAGTCGGTGAACTCCTTGACGTCCAGCTTCAGGCCGGCCTTGGCGGCGAGGTTGTCCTTGACGAAGTTCAGGATGTCGGCGTGCGGGGTGGGCGACGCGGCCACGACGAGCGCGGCGCTGCCGTCGGTGCTGCCGTCGGCCTTCTTGGCAGGGGCCGGGTCGGAGGAGCTGCCGCAGGCGGTCAGGCCGAGGGCGAGCACGGTGGCGGCAGCGGCGACGGCGGTGGTCTTGATGTTGTTGCGCACGAAGAGTGCCTCTTTCTTGGTGGTGCGGTCTACGCCCAAGCACGACAAGTGCGGGCTGTGCGGGGTGGTGAGGTCTGTTTCAGGCGGTCCGGCCGCGGCGGGCGAGCAGTCGTACCGCTCCGTCGCCGATCAGCTGGATGGCGGTGACGATCACGATCAGGACCACGACGGTGGCGAGCATGAACTCGCCTTCGAAGCGCTGGTACCCGTGGGTGATCGCGAGGCTGCCGAGGCCCTCGCCGCCGACGGCGCCGGCGAGTGCCGAGTAGCCGATGAGGGCGATGACGGTGGTGGTGAGGCCGGAGAGCAGGGAGGGCAGGGCCTGCGGCAGCAGCACCTTCCACACGATGGTGGGGATGCCGCCGCCCATGGCCTGGGCGGCTTCGACGAGCCCGTGGTCGACCTCGCGGACGGCCGTCTCGACCAGGCGGGCGAAGAAGGGGATGGCGCCGATGGAGAGCGGCACGATCATCGCCGTGGGGCCGATGTACGTGGGGATGCCGGTGAGCATCCCGATCACCCATGTGGTGACCGGGATGAGCCAGATGAGCAGGATGATGAACGGCATCGAGCGGCCGATGTTCACCACGACACCGAGAACCTTGTTGAAGGGACGGTTCTGCAGCAGTCCGCCCTTGTCGGTGAGGACCAGCAGCACGCCCAGCGGCAGGCCGCCGAGCGCGGTGACCACGGTGGACCACAGCACCATGTACAGGGTGTCGTAGGTGCCCTGGGTGAGCAGGGGCTGCATCTCGGACCAGGTCACTTCGCACCATCCTTGACCAGCGCGGCCAGTTCGTCGTCGATCGCGTCGGCCTCGTCGACGACGTCGACCTGGAGGCCCTGTTCGCGCAGGAAGCCCACGGGTACGACGTTGTCCTCGAAGCGGCCGGGCAGCTCGATGCGCATGCGGCCGATCTGGCGCCCGGCGACGGTGTCCATCGCGGCGCCGAGGATCGAGATGTCGATGTTGTACGTGCGCGAGAGCTGCGAGATGACCGGCTGGGCGGCGGTTTCACCGTGGAAGGTGACGTCGACGACCGTGCGGTCGGGGCCGGTGGCGGCGCCGGTGACCGGGAAGAGTTCGCCCGCGAGCTCGGAGCCCGGGGTGGCGAGCAGTTGGGCGACGGTGCCGGACTCGACGATCCTGCCGCGCTTCATCAGGGCGGCCGAGTCGCAGACGGACTTGACGACGTCCATCTCGTGCGTGATGAGCAGCACGGTGAGGCCGAGCTGCTGGTTGAGGTCGCGCAGCAGCTGGAGGATGGAGCGGGTGGTCTCGGGGTCCAGGGCGCTGGTGGCTTCGTCGGACAGCAGCACCTTGGGGTCGCCGGCCAGGGCGCGGGCGATGCCGACGCGCTGCTTCTGACCGCCGGAGAGCTGGCCGGGGTAGGCCTTGGCCTTGTCGGCGAGGCCGACCAGGTCGAGGAGTTCCAGGGCCTTGCGGGAGCGCTCGCGGCCGGAGGCGCCGAGGATCTCCAGGGGCAGCTCGATGTTGCCCTGGACGGTGCGCGAGGACAGCAGGTTGAAGTGCTGGAAGACCATGCCGATGCGGCTGCGGGCCTCGCGCAGCTCCTTGCCGGCGCGGCGGCCGCGGCCGGCGAGGGCGGTGAGGTCGACGCCGTCGACGCTCACGGTGCCGGTGGTGGGGCGCTCGAGCAGGTTCACGCAGCGGATCAGGGAGGATTTGCCGGCGCCGCTCTGGCCGATGACTCCGTAGACCTCGCCCTCGCGGACGTGGAGGTCCACGCCGTCCAGGGCGGTGACCTCGCGGCCACGGGACTGGTAGACCTTCGTGAGGCCCGATGTGGTGATCACAGGATTTCCGTCGCTGTCGAGTGCACGGCGCAGCGGAGTGCCGGGCACGGGGCATACATCTGGGGACGCGATACGGGTCGAACCGTCATGAGGGGATGGCGTCGACGCGTGCGCGGGGCAGGAGCGGTCCGGGGACGCACGGACGGGCTCGGCCGGTCTCGCTTCGGGGCGCGAGGCGTGCGGAAGGGGCCCTCAGAAGGCGCGCATTCGACACATACAACGAGCACCGGGCGTCATCGTCGCCTCGGTCGCAAGGGTGCGGCTGCTCGTCGTGGTCATGGGCCCCAGTAAAGCAGACATGTCGCTTCACCGATCAACGATGTCCGGATAGCGGACGGAAAGCGGCCGCATACCGGACACGACCGGTCGACGTCAGCCACCCGTCCCGAGCGTCGGACCCCCGCCGCCGACCTGCACCGACACGGGCGAAAGCTCCCTGCCGACCAGGTCCGCGCCGCGGGCCGCGGCGGTGTGCGCTGTGGTCAAGGCCACGGTCCGGATGCCGGCGCGCGGGCCCGGGCCCGGCGGAGGCGAGCGTGCCGCCGTTGTCGAACGGGCCCCCGCGCAGGGGTGCGCGCATCGGGTCTTTCGGCCCGTAATACCCTCGCTGCATGCTCGACGCCCTGACGGTCGCCATCGGTGTGGCCGCACTCGCCCTCGCCGCCTGGTGCGGCCACGCCGCATGGCGGGACCAGCCGACCAAGGACTGGCACTTCACCGGCATGGCCGTGGTGACGGTACTGGTCCTGGCCCAGCTGGTGATCGGCCTGGTCATGCTGGCCCGGGGCGAGAAGCCCGACGAGGGCACGGTGATCTTCGTGGCGTACCTGCTGGGCGCCTTCGCGGCGGTACCGGCCGCCGGCATGCTCTCGCTGACCGAGCGGACCAAGTGGGGTTCGGTGACGGTGGCCGCGGGCGCGGTCGTCCTCGCCGTCCTCGAAGTACGGCTCCACGACATCTGGGGAACCACCGGTGCCTGACACGACGACCGCCGCACCGGCCGGGCGCACACGGCTCGTCTCCGGGCCGGGGCTGCTGCTGGTGTGGCTGTACGGGGTGATGGTGGTCGGCGCGGTGTCGCGTTCGGCCTACCAGATCTCCACCGAGTTCGGCCGGGCGCCGCTGGCGTACTCGCTCTCCGCCGCGGCGGCCCTGGCCTACGCGTTCATCACGTACTCGCTGGTGCGCGGCGGGGAGACGGCCCGCAAGGCGGCGCTGGTCTGCTGCGCCGCCGAGCTGGCCGGCGTACTGGCCGTCGGCACGTGGACCCTGGTGCGGCCCGACTCCTTCCCCGACGCGACCGTGTGGTCGCAGTTCGGGATGGGCTACCTGTTCATCCCGGTGATCCTGCCGATCACCGGGATGCTCTGGCTGCGCAGGAAGCGCTAGCGTCAGGCGCTGACCGCGAAGTCGGTGGCGTCCTTGGCTTCCTTCTCCAGGATCACCAGCTGCACGCCGTCCGAGGCCGTGCGGCCGCCGACCTTCGTGTAGCCCGCCTTGCGGTAGAGCCGCAGGTTGGACTCGCTCTTGTGCCCGGTGTGCAGACGGAAGCGCGTGGTGGCGCCGTGGCCGGCGAGGGCCTCCTCGACCGCGCGCAGCAGACGTGCGCCGAGACCGTGACCCTGCAGCCGCGGGTGGACGCACAGCTTGGCGATCTTCCCCGTGCCGTCCTCGTCGACGCTGCCGCGCACGGTGCCGACGACCTCGTCGCCGAGCCGGGCCACCAGGACGGTGTCCGTCGCCAGCTCTGCCTTGAGGGAGTCCAGGGACTGGGTGAGCGGCTGGATGAGGTAGTTGCCGTACAGCTCGGCCTCGCGCTGGAAGGCCAGGTACTGCAGTTTGAAGATCTGCTCAGCGTCCTCGGCAGCCGCCGCCGAAATGGTCACGCTCATGCCCATGTGCGCATGCCTCCCGCTCACCTGGTAGCCCGTTGGTCTACCGCTCCTTTCCCCGCAGGCCAGGAGCCGCAACCTCTGCAGCCAGCATTCTGCGCAGACATCCCAGGCAACGGGAACGGACGGGCCCCAAACTTCCTTGTGAGATACCCAACTCTCCTGCGATTTCACGGTAAGTGAGGTCTCTGGGCGAAAGAAGTGCCTTCATGAGCTCCGGGCAGCGGCCGGGCAATCGGGCGACCGCCGATCGGAGGGCCCGGTTCTCCTCGCCGTTGAGGAGGACGTCCTCCGGTACGCCGCCCGCGTCCGCGGGGGCCGCGCCGACCGCTCGGTGGCGACGGCGGCCGTCCACGGGGTGATGGCGGTGGTCGTAGGGGATCTCGCGGCGCGCCCGCCGCCGAGCGAGCCGGGCCTCGGCGCGCACCGCCCGGCGCAGCCAGCGGGCGCGGCCGGTGGGATCGGGGTCGCGGGGGCCGCTCTCCAGCAGCCTGACCCAGACGGCTTGTTCCAGGTCGGCCGCCTCGACTCCGGTACCCGTGGCTTCCGCGGCCGCCTCGGCGGAGAGCAACGGGCCGAGCTTCTCGAAGAGGTCAGCCTTCAGCAGGTCCATGCCGGGCGGGACGAGCGGTGCGCGCCCGGCGGTTTCCCCGCCGGGCGCGTCCCACTCGTACGGGAAGCTCCGCTCAGCGGTTGACGGGGCGTCGGCCCGGGCGGAAGGCCTCCGCCGCGAGGAGCCCGGTGTCCGGGTTGTCCGTGAAGATGCCGTCGATGCCCTGTTCGAAGTACGTCCGGAAGGCGGCGAAGGCGTCTCCGTACGCGGCCGGGTCCGTGCCCTTGCGGAAGTCGGCCGGCAGGAAGCTGTTCTCGTTGCGCGCGGTGTAGGGGTGCAGCAGCAGCCCCTGGGCGTGGGCGTCCTTGACCAGGGTGGTCGGGGCGCCGAGTTTGCCGGCCGCGTCGCGCGGGAGGATCAGGTCCATGGTCGGGCCGATGCCCTGGGCGAAGCCGGCGATCCACTTCAGGCCCTCGGGCTTGACCAGGTCCGCAACCGTGCGCGGGTCCTTGGCCAGTTCGAAGTCCCAGGGGCGGGTGCCCGCCGCGGAGAGCAGGACGACGCGGGGCGCCGAGACCAGCCGGGAGAGCCGCTGGATGCTGGAGGGCTCGAAGGACTGGAGGAAGACGGCCGAATCGTGCCGGTCGCGTCCGTAGCGGCGCAGCAGCTTGGCGAGGGGCTCCTCCAGGCCGAGGCCGAGCGACCGGAAGTAGCTGGGGTGCTTGGTCTCCACGTGGAGCCAGACCTGCTTGTCGCGCCGGCGGCCCTCCCGGTTGGCCCAGCGCAGGACCTCCTCGAAGGTGGGCACCGCCCACTGGCCGTCGTAGAGGGTGTTCCGCTGCCGGACGGCGGGGATACGTTCCTTCGCGCGCAGGGTCTTCAGCTCGGCGAGGGTGAAGTCCTCGGTGAACCAGCCGGTGACGGAGACCCCGTCGATGGACTTGGTGGTACGGCGTCCCGCGAACCCGGGATGGTCGGCGACGTCCGTGGTACCGCCGATCTCGTTCTCGTGGCGGCACACCAGGTGACCGTCCTTGGTCGGGACGAGGTCCTGCTCGATGACGTCGGCGCCCAGGTCGAGGGCGAGCTGGTAGGAGCCGAGCGTGTGCTCGGGCCGGTAGCCGCTGGCTCCGCGGTGGCCGATCACCGTCGGGTACGGGAGGTCCCGGAACCCGCCCTCGCCGTGTCCGCCGCCCGTGGCGGAGGCGGAGGCGGATCCCGCCGCGAGGCCGGCGATGCCGGTGCCCGCCGCCAGAACCGCCGCGCCGAGGACCGTCCGCCGTGCTGCCCCACCCTGTGTCATGCGTGCCACTTCCCCTCGCGAAAAACGCCCGAATCGGCGTGCCGATCGTAGGCTGGAAGGGGTTTCCGGGAAGGGTGTCACGTCGGAACACGGCGGAAACGTGCGTCAACACTGCGTATCCGTCTCGTGAACCCGATGTGCGATCAGACCTGACCCACGAGTATCGTCCTCACCTGCACTACCGCCGTGTGGTGGGTGCGAGAACCGCTTTTCGATGCCGGAGGGCCCACGTTGTTCCGTACGCGCCTCATCAAAGCCACTGTCGGACCGGTCATGCGCCTGATGTTCCGCACCCGTGTGGAGGGCATCGAGAACATCCCGGGCACCGGACCGGTGATTTTGGCGGGCAACCACCTCACGTTCATCGACTCCATGATCCTCCCGCTGGTCTGCGACCGCACGGTCCACTTCATCGGCAAGGACGAGTACGTGACGGGCAAGGGCCTCAAGGGCCGCGCGATGGCCTGGTTCTTCACCGGCTCCGGCATGATCCCCGTCGACCGTGACGGGGCGAACGGCGGGGTCGCGGCCCTGATGACCGGCCGCCGGATCCTCGAAGAGGGCAAGATCTTCGGCATCTACCCGGAGGGCACCCGCTCCCCCGACGGCCGGCTCTACCGCGGCCGCACCGGCATCGCCCGGCTGACCCTCATGACGGGCGCCCCCGTGGTCCCGTTCGCGATGATCGGCACCGACAAGCTGCAGCCCGGCGGCGCCGGGATGCCGCGCCCGGGCCGGGTCACCGTGCGCTTCGGCGAGCCGATGGAGTTCTCCCGCTACGAGGGCATGGACCGCGACCGGTACGTGCTGCGCGCGGTCACCGACTCGGTGATGGCCGAGGTCATGCGGCTGTCGGGCCAGGAGTACGTGGACATGTACGCCACGAAGGCGAAGGCGGCCTGACCCTACTGCCGCTGGAGTGAGCGGCTGATGCCCGCCGCCGTGGTGGTGGCGAGGATCCAGCCGGTCACGATCAGCAGGTACGACAGCCACTGGTACCAGCCGCTCGGCGCGTAGGCGGACTCCTGCCCGAAGCTGATGATCGGCACCATCAGGTCGAGCGTGTAGAACACCGCGTTGAAGTCCGGGGCCTCGCCCGCCTTCAGCGGCCGCGGCGGCTCCGTGCCGTATGCGATCGATCCGGTGAGCAGCAGCGCGAGCAGCCAGCCGACCGCCCGCAGCGGCCGGAAGCCGTAGCCGACCGTGACGTCCTGGAGCTTCCCCCACAGCCGGGCGTGCCGGGGCAGGGTGCGGCGGTGGCGGCGAAGCTTGGCGAGCTGTACGGTCCGGGCGGCGGCCTCGTCGCCCGCCGTACGGTAGGCCGCGGCGAGCTGTTCGTAGGCGTACGGGACGTAGCCCGACTCCTCGCGTTCCAGGGCGGGCAGCCGCTGCTCGGCGGGCAGGTGCGGGGCGAGGGTGCGGTAGGTCAGGCCGTCGATGCGGATCTGGTCCGGCCAGGTCTCCGGCGGCATGTGCAGCCGGTCGAACTGGGAGCGCCGCAGGTTCACCCCGCCCTGGATCGTCGCGCAGGACCTCAGCCACACCTCGCCGATCACGCAGCTGGACGCCCGCAGGGCGACTCCGCCGGGGTTGGCGAGGCGGGCATAGGCCAGGTTGAGCTGCCCCGGTATGCGGGAGCCGGTGAGGTTGACCCGGCCGGTCAGCTCGGCGCGCATGGCCCGCAGGTCGGTGCCGACGGTGAGGGTCTCGGCGTGCAGGGCGGTGGAGCCGGGGGCGAGCAGGCGGGCGTCGTCGAGGTTGATCTGACCGCCGACGGTGGCGCCGTTGATGCGGGTCTGGCCGTGGACGGTGAGCCCGAAGGCGATCACGTCGGTGCCGATGTCGGCGTGGTTGACCTGGAGCGGCGCCTCCTCGCTCGCCGCCTCCCCCTCCGCGGGGCCGGGGCTCCCGATGACCGCCTTCTGCAGGAAGAGGCCGCCGGATATCCGGGCGCCGGAGAGCCGCACCGGTCCGGTGATCCGGCAGCAGGGCATGCGCAGCACGACGTCGATGGTGACGGAGGTGGCGGTGAGGCCGGGCAGGGCGGAGTCGCTCAGTACGAGGGCCCGCAGCTGGGCCCCGTAGACGAGGGGCTTGCGCTCGAACCAGCAGCCGCGCAGCCGGATCGCGTGTTCGACCACGGCGTACTTGAGGTTGAGCTTGCCGGTGATCCGGGCGCCTCGGACGTTGAGGCCGGCGACCTGGCCTCGGGCACTGGACCCGTTCAGCAGCAGGTCGGTGAGCACCTCGGCCCGTACGGTCCGCTCAGAGCCCCAGGCGTGGCCGTCGGAGGCGTCCTCCTCGGGTTCCGACCGGAAGTCGACCCGCTCGCCACGCGGGAAGGCGTCCCAGATGCGGCGCTCGGCCGGGGTCAGGTCGTTGATCTCCATCGCCGGGATGGTGTCCCGCGCTTCGACGGAATGTCAACTCCGCATGGAAGAGCCCTTCCTGGCGGGACGTCAGTGCTCGATGCCGTCGTGGAGCCGCTGGCCCTTCAGCAGGAACCAGGCGGCCGCGGCGGTGGCCAGGAGGACGGCCGCGCCCACGCCGGAGGCGAGCCGCAGCCCGTCCGCGAAGGCCTCCTGAGCCGCTCCCACCAGCTGTCCGGCGGTGTGCGGGTCCAGTGCCCTGGCCGCTTCGACGGCCCCGCCGAGGGATTCGTGCGCGGCGTCGGCGACGGGTCCGGCGACCGTGGCGGGGGCGGTGAAGCCCTGGTAGACGCCCGTGACGATGGAGCCGAGCAGGGCGATGCCGAGGGCGGCGCCGAGTTCGTACGCCGTCTCGGAGACGGCCGAGGCCGAACCGGCCTGCTCCTTGGGCACGCTGGAGAGGATCACGTCGGCGGTGACGGTGAAGGAGAATCCGGCGCCGAGGCCGACGACGAGCAGGGCCGCGCCGAGCAGCGGGTAGCCGGTCTCCTTGTGGATCACGGTGAGCACGGCGAGGGCCAGGCCGATGGCGGCGAGGCCGCCGGCGACGACGGAGCGCACCGAGTACCGGCGGGCGTAGCGGCCCGCGACCAGACCGGTGGCCACCGCGCCGATGGCGGCGGGCAGTTCGGCCAGGCCCGCCTCCAGCGGGTCGCGGCCCTGGACGAGCTGGAGGAACTGGGAGAGGAAGAAGACCAGTCCGGAGAGCCCGAAGACGGTGAGCAGGTCGGCGAGGACCGCGCCGGAGAAGCCGCGGTGCTTGAAGAGCCGCATGTCGAGCAGCGGGGACGGCAGGCTGAACTGGCGGCGCACGAAGGCGTACAGGCCGGCTGCGCCGATGAGGGCGGCGGCCCAGACCCCCGGGGTCATGCCGTGGGTGGCGACTTCCTTGACGGCGTACACGACGCCGATGACACCGACGAGGGACAGGCCGACGCTGAACAGGTCCCAGGGGCCCGCGACCGGGTTCTTGGACTCGGGCAGCAGCTTGGTGCCGACGATGACCAGGACGATCATCACGGGGAGGTTGATGAGGAAGACCGAGCCCCAGTAGAAGTGCTGGAGCAGGGCTCCGCCGACGACCGGGCCGACGGCGGCGCCGGCCGAGGCGGTGGCGCCCCATATGCCGATGGCGAGGCTGCGTTCCCTGGGGTCGTGGAAGATGTTGCGGATCAGGGCGAGAGTGGACGGCATCAGGGTCGCGCCGGCCACGCCGAGCAGGGCCCGGGCGACGATCATCATCTCGGGGCTGGTCGCGTAGGCGTTGAGGACGGAGACGGCGCCGAAGGCGGCGGCGCCGACCAGCAGGAGCTTCTTGCGGCCGATGCGGTCGCCGAGGGAGCCCATGGAGACGAGCAGTCCGGCGATGACGAAGGAGTAGATGTCGCCGATCCACAGCAGCTGGGTGCCGGACGGCTTGAGGTCCTCGCTGAGCGAGGGCGTGGCCAGACCGAGTACGGTCGCGTCCACCGCGACCAGCAGCACGGCCAGGACGAGTACGGAGAGCGCGAGCCAGCGCCCGGGGCTCTTGGCCTCCGTCCCCTTCGTCAGGCTCAGCTGCTCGGTTCCGGTCATTGCTCCACGCTCCGTCGTGCGCCACCGAGCAGCAGCTCGATGATCATGTACTGAAAGTCCTTGGCGGCGACCCGGCCGTCCATGACGGCCCAGGCGCAGGTGCCGATGAGGCCGTAGAGGGCCTCGGTGAGCCAGGCGGTGCTCAGGTCGATCCGGATGTCGCCCTCGGCCTGGCCGCGCCGGAAGAGCGCGCCGACGCGGGCGTCGAGGCGGGCCCACCCCTCGTTGACCTGGTCGCCCTCGAACAGCTGGTTCTCGGTCACGAGGAAGGCCAGCAGCTGGGCGTTGGGCTCGGTCTCGGCGACGAGCCGCTTCAGGGCGTCCACCGCCGTGCCCTCGTCGAGGCGGGCGTTGTCGAAGGCCACCTCGAACTCCCTGATGCCGAGTTCCTCGAGGGCCCGTACGAGGGCGTCGCGCCCGGCGAAGTGCCGGTGGAGGGTCGCGCGGCCGATGCCTGCGGCGCGGGCGACCTCATCCATCGTGGCGGTTGATTTGCGGGAGAGCAGGGCCGCCGCAGCGCGGAGCACCTGGTCACGATCCATGGCCATGAGACAAGCATACCCCGAATGAGACGCCTACGTCTCATTCGTACGGAAAACGAGCTGCCACCCGGGCGGCCTGAAAGGAATCCTGCGGACATGAAGCCACTGCTGCTGATCAACGTCGACGGACCCCTGAACCCGTACGCCGCGAAGGCCCGGCGCCGCCCCGAGGGCTACACCACCCACCGGATGCGCCCGACGGGCTGGACCGGCGCCGAGAGCGCGCGGCCCCTGCGGGTCTGGCTGAACCACGCTCACGGCGCGGAGCTGCTCGCGCTGGCGGACGCGTACGAGCTCGTCTGGGCCACGACCTGGAAGGACGAGGCGAACGACTGGATAGGCCCGCACCTCGGCCTGCCCAGACTCCCCTTCATCGACTGGCCGGTGATGCACGGCCGGGCGCCGCGCGGAACGTTCTGGAAGACCCAGTACGTCCTCGAGTACGCGGGCGCCCGGCCGTTCGCGTGGATCGACGACGACATCACGGCCATGGACCACGAGTACGTCGACCAGCGCCACCCGGCGCGGGCGCTGCTCCTGCGGATCGACGAGCGGATCGGGCTGACCCGGCCCGACTTCGACGCGCTGCGCGACTGGGCGGCGTAGGGCCGGCCGGGATCAGGTGAGGGCCGAGGCCAGCAGCCGGGCGGTCTCGGCGACGAGGGCGTTGTCCCGGGGGCCGGCCGGCGAGCCCGGCTTGGTCGTCAGGACCGCCATCACGATCGGGGCGCCGTCCGGCGGCCACACCACGCCCACGTCGTTGGCCACCCCGTACTCGTGCCCGCCACCGGTTTTGTCCGCCAGGATCCAGTCCGCGGGGAGGCCGGCCCTGAACCGCTCGGTGTTCGTCGTGTTGGCGATCAGCCAGCCGGTCAGCATCCTGCGGTCCCCGGGCGGCAGCGCGTCGCCGAGGAGCAGGCGCGCGTAGGTCCTCCCGATGGCCCGGGGGCTGGTGGTGTCGGTCACCCGCCCGGGTTCCGCAGAGTTCAGTTCGGGTTCCCAGCGGTCCAGCCGGGTGGTCCGGTCGCCGAGCGAGCGGCTGAAGCGGGTGATCGCCGCGGGGCCGCCCAGTTCCTCGAGGAGCAGGTTGGCCGCGGCGTTGTCGCTCAGGCTGACGGAGGCCGAGCACAGGGCCTCGACCGTCATGCCGTTGGCCACGTTCTCGGGCTTGCCGGTCTCCGGGCCGTACCCCGACTTCGTGACGTACTCCTGGGTGTACCGGATGCACTGGGCGAGGAACTCGCCGTCCTCGTCGAGGTCCCGCAGCACGGCCGCCGCGGCGAGCCCCTTGAAGACCGAGCACATCGGGAACCGCTCGTCCGCGCGGTACGCCACCGTCCGGCCCGTGGCCGTGTGGCGGGCGAACACTCCCAGCCGGGCGGAGTGCTCCCGCTCCAGCTCCCGCAGCCGCCGGGTCACCGCGGCCGCCGGCTCCGCGGCGTGGGCCCGGCCCCCGGCGGCCGCGGCCAGGCCGGTGAACAGGACGGTCCCCGTACCGAGTGCCAGTAACGCGCGCCGGGACGGGCCGGCTCCTGAGGTGTCCACCATCGTCTCCTCGTCTCCCAAGATCAGGTCACCGTCCAACACGCTCCTCGGTGCCGGACGGTTCCCTTCGGGCGGCGCGGAGCCGTTACTGCTTGTGCGCGGCCCAGGCGTGCTGGATGACCAGGTCCGCCTTCAGCTCGGTCAGCTGGACGGCCACCGCGGAAGGGGCCGTGCCGCCGCGGCCGTTGCGGGAGGCCAGGGCGCCGGGCACGTTGAGGACGGTGCGGACCTCGGGCGTCAGGTGCTGCGAGATCTTCGCGAACTGCTCGTCCGTGAGCTCGTCCAGCTCGATGCCGAGCGCCTCGCACTCCTTGACGCACTCGCCGGCCACCTCGTGCGCGACGCGGAACGGCACACCCTGCTTGACCAGCCACTCCGCGATGTCGGTGGCGAGCGAGAAGCCGGCCGGAGCCAGTTCCTCCATCCGCTCCCGGTTGACGGTGAGGGTGGCCATCATGCCGGTGAAGGCCGGCAGCAGGACCTCGAGGGTGTCGCAGGAGTCGAAGACCGGCTCCTTGTCCTCCTGGAGGTCCCGGTTGTAGGCCAGGGGCAGCGCCTTGAGGGTGGCGAGCAGACCCGTCAGGTTGCCGATGAGGCGGCCGGACTTTCCGCGCGCCAGCTCCGCGATGTCCGGGTTCTTCTTCTGCGGCATGATCGACGACCCGGTGGAGAAGGCGTCGTGCAGGGTCACGAAGGAGAACTCCTTCGTGTTCCAGATGATGATCTCCTCCGCGATCCGGGACAGGTTGATCCCGATCATCGCGGTGACGAAGGCGAACTCGGCGACGAAGTCGCGCGAGGCCGTGCCGTCGATGGAGTTGCCGACCGAGCCCCGCTCGAAGCCCAGGTCGGCGGCGACCGCCTCCGGGTCCAGGCCGAGCGAGGAGCCGGCGAGGGCGCCCGAGCCGTACGGGGAGACCGCTGTCCGGGTGTCCCACTGGCGCAGCCGCTCCGCGTCCCGGGACAGGGACTGCACGTGGGCCAGTACGTGGTGGGCGAAGAGCACCGGCTGGGCGTGCTGGAGGTGGGTCCGGCCGGGCATCGCCACGTCCGCGTGCGTCTCGGCGAGGCCGACCAGCGCGTCCTGGAGGTCGGCGATGAGGCCGCCGATGATCCGGGCGTGGTCGCGCAGGTACATCCTGAACAGCGTGGCCACCTGGTCGTTGCGGGACCGGCCGGCCCGCAGTTTGCCGCCGAGGTCGGCGCCGAGCCGCTCCAGCAGGCCGCGCTCCAGCGCGGTGTGCACGTCCTCGTCGGCGACGGTGCCGACGAAGGTGCCCGCGGCCACGTCGGCCTCGAGCCGGTCCAGCCCGGCGATCATGCGCTCGAGCTCGTCGGCCGTGAGCAGGCCCGCCTTGCGCAGCACGCGGGCGTGGGCACGGGAGCCCGCGATGTCGTACGGCGCGAGGCGCCAGTCGAAGTGGACCGACGCGGACAGCTTCGCGAGGGCCTCGGCGGGCCCGTCGGCGAAGCGGCCGCCCCAGAGCCGGACGTCACCGTTGTTGCTGCTCACAGCTACTGCTCCTCAAGACTGCATGGTGTGGGATGTGCAACCGCCCCCCGGTCGCGGAGGTAACGGGGGGCGGTCCGTTCGGCTGCGCGTGCGCCTCAGGCGAGGTCGCGGCGCGCGGCGATCTTCGAGGAGAGGCCGAAGATCTCGATGAAGCCTGCGCGGCCGCCGTGCAGGGTCATCCGGATGTCACCGGTGACGTGCCGCCACGGGCTTCTCCTTGCGGTGCGTTCGGCGTGCGGGGGATTCAACGACAGGCATAACTATGCATTACTCCGTATGTTTCGTCAATGGAGTCTTCGCCGCTCCGCTGACCAGCCCCCCGCGGGCGCGTTCCGGGCCTCCGCCGTCGCCGGGCTGCGCCGGGCGGCCGGCAGTTCGCGGCACGACAACCGGTGCGACGGATAATCAGCCACATGGGAAAACTCTACGAACGCATAGACGGCCGGCTGCGCACCTTCATCGAGGAGCAGCCGGTCTTCTTCACGGCCACCGCGCCGCTCGCCGGTGACGGCCACATCAACCTCTCCCCCAAGGGCCGCGCCGGAACCCTCGTCGTCATCGACGAGCAGACGCTCGCCTACCTCGACTTCGGCGGCAGCGGCGCCGAGACCATCGCCCATGTCCGCGAGAACGGCCGGATCACCCTGATGTGGTGCGCCTTCACCGGACCGCCCAACATCGTGCGCGTGCACGGCGAGGGCGAAGCGGTCTTCCGCGACGACCCCCGCTGGGGCGAGCTGATCGGCCTGTTCGGCGACGCCGACGGGCCCTCCGCACGGGCGGTGATCCTCGTCCACGCCCGGCGGATCGCGGACACCTGCGGGTACGCCGTCCCCTTCATGGAGTACGAGGGCGAGCGCACCCTCCACGCGGAGTACTTCGGCCGCAAGACGGACGAGCAGTTCGCCGAGTACTGCGAGAGCAAGGAATTCATCGAGAAGAGCCTCGACGGCCTGCCTGCGCTGCCTCTGCCCCTTCCGCCCCGTACCGTCTGACATGTGCTGCGTACTGCTCTTGTCACGGGCTCACTGATCGTCACCGCCCTGCTCCCGCAGGGCTTTCCGGGCCACCCCCCGCTGCCCGCCCTGCTCGCCGACACCGGCGGCGGAACCCAGCTGATCACCGCCGTCGCACCCGCTCCCGGCTCCACGACCGGGCGGCTGACCTGGTGGGACCGGCGGGCGGGGCGGTGGTACGAGGCCGGGAGCGCGACCGCCCGCTTCGGGGCAAAGGGCCTCACCGAGGGCGCGACCCGCACCCAGGGCACGAACACCACCCCGACCGGGCTGTACGACCTCCCGTACGCCTTCGGGATCCGGCGGGCGCCGGCCGGAACGGAGTACGACTACCGGCCGGTGTCCGGCGACTCCTGGTGGTGCCAGGACAACGCGTCCGCCGCGTACAACCGCTGGGTGGAGCCGCTGCCCGCGGACTGCGCGCCGGGCGAGGCGGAGCGCCTGGTGACGTACGAGACGCAGTACGCCCATGCGCTGGTCATCGGCTTCAACTACGCCGAGCCCGTGCGCGGCCGGGGCGCCGGGATCTTCCTGCACGTTAACGGCAGGGGCGCGACGGCCGGTTGCGTGTCCGTGCCCGAACGGGCCATGCGGGCGATCCTGCGCTGGGCGGACCCGCGCCGCCGTCCGCACATCGCGATCGGCACGGAGTCCGGGACCCTGGACGTCACGCGCTACTAGGCGCCGGCGCCTAGGTCGTCTCTTTCGGCCTAGCCCTCCTTCTGGGCCAGGCGCAGCAGGTGGTCGGCCAGCGCCTGGCCGCCCGCCGGGTCGCGGCTGATCAGCATCAGGGTGTCGTCGCCCGCGATCGTGCCGAGGATCTCCCGGAGTTCGGCCTGGTCGATCGCGGAGGCGAGGAACTGGGCCGCACCCGGCGGGGTGCGCAGGACCACGAGGTTGGCGGAGGCCTCCGCGGAGATCAGCAGTTCCCCGGAGAGGCGCCGCATGCGCTCCTCCTTCGCCGACTCGCCGAGCGGGGCCTGCGGGGTGCGGTAGCCGCCCTCGCTGGGCACCGCGTAGATCAGCTCGCCGCCGGTGTTGCGGATCTTCACCGCGCCCAGCTCGTCGAGGTCGCGGGAGAGCGTCGCCTGGGTGACGCTCAGTCCGTCGTCGGCGAGCAGCTTGGCCAGCTGGCTCTGTGAGCGGACCGGCTGCCGGTTGAGGATGTCCACGATCCGGCGGTGGCGGGCGGTGCGGGTCTGCGGGACGGCCTGGCCGCCGTGCTCGTTGTCCTGCGCCTGACTCATCGTCGTCTCATTCTCCGGATCCGTCCCCGTGGGCTGCGACGCTCGCCGCGTCGAGGATGCCGGGCAGGTCCCGGAGGAACGCGTCCGCCTCGGCCTCGGAGAGTACGTACGGCGGCATGAGCCGTACGACGTCGGGGGCGGGCGCGTTGACCAGGTAACCGGCATCCTGAGCCGCCTGCTGCACCTGAGGCGCGAGGGGCTCGGTCAGCACGATACCCAGCAGAAGGCCCGCACCACGGACGTGGGAGACCAGCGGATGCGCGGAAGCCTCGATTCCGGAGTGCAGCCGCTCGCCGCGCGCCTTGACCTGCGCGAGCAGGTCTTCGGCGGCGATGGTGTCGATGACGGCGAGTCCGGCGGCGCAGGCGACCGGGTTCCCGCCGAAGGTGGTGCCGTGCTGGCCCGGCTGGAGCAGGTCGGCGGCGGCGCCGAAGGCGGCCACGGCGCCGAGGGGAAGACCGCCGCCCAGCCCCTTCGCGAGCGCGACGAGGTCCGGCTCGACGCCCTCGTGCGCCTGGTGCTCGAACCACTGGCCGCACCGGCCGATGCCGGTCTGCACCTCGTCGAGTACGAGCAGGGTGCCGGTGGCGCGGGTGATCTCGCGGGCGGCCGTCAGGTACCCGGCGGGCGGGACGACGACGCCGTTCTCGCCCTGGATGGGTTCGATGACGACGAACGCGGTCTGCTCGGTGACGGCGGCCCGCAGCGCCTCGGCGTCGCCGTAGGGAACGTGCGTGACGTCACCGGGCAGGGGCAGGAAGGGCTCCTGCTTCGCGGGCTGGCCGGTGAGCGCGAGGGCGCCCATGGTCCGGCCGTGGAAGCCGCCCGTGGTGGCGACCATGTGGGTCCGCCCGGTCAGCCGGCCGATCTTGAAGGCGGCTTCGACGGCCTCGGCGCCGGAGTTGCAGAAGAACACCTTGCCGGGGCGGCCGAAGAGCTGGAGCAGCCGCTCGCCGAGTGCGATGACCGGCTCGGAGGCGTAGAGGTTGGAGACGTGGCCCAGCGTCCGGATCTGGCCGGTGACGGCCTCGACGACCGCCGGGTGGGCGTGGCCGAGCGCGTTGACCGCGATGCCGCCGACGAAGTCGGTGTACTGCTTGCCGTCCGCGTCCCAGACCTGGGCGCCCTCACCGCGTACGAGAGCCAGCGCGGGGGTGCCGTAGTTGTTGGTCAGCGCGCCCTGCCAGCGGGTGCGGTACTCCTCGTTGCCCGTGGTCACCGGGGCTCCCCTCCCTGTCCGTCGGGCACGACCATCGTGCCGATTCCCTCGTCGGTGAAGATCTCCAGCAGGATCGAGTGCTGGACCCGTCCGTCGATCACGCGGGCGGTGGTGACCCCGTTGCGGACGGCGTGCAGGCAGCCCTCCATCTTGGGCACCATGCCGCTGGACAGCTCGGGCAGCAGCTTCTCGAGCTGGCTGACGGTGAGCCGGCTGATGACCTCGTCGCTGTGCGGCCAGTCCGCGTAGAGGCCCTCGACGTCGGTGAGGACCATCAGCGTCTCGGCGCCGAGCGCGGCGGCGAGCGCGGCGGCGGCCGTGTCCGCGTTCACGTTGTACACGTGGTGGTCGTCGGCGCTGCGCGCGATGGAGGAGATCACCGGGATCCTGCCGTCGGCCAGCAGCGCCTCGATCGCGCCGGTGTCGATGGCGGTGATCTCGCCGACCCGCCCGATGTCGACGAGCTCGCCCTCGATCTCGGGGGTGTGCTTGGTGGCGGTGATGGTCCGGGCGTCCTCGCCGGTCATGCCGACGGCGAGCGGCCCGTGCTGGTTGAGCAGCCCGACCAGCTCGCGCTGGACCTGGCCCGCCAGAACCATCCGTACGACGTCCATGGCCTCCGGGGTGGTGACGCGCAGGCCCGCCTTGAACTCGCTGACCAGGCCCTGCTTGTCGAGCTGGGCGTTGATCTGCGGGCCGCCGCCGTGCACCACGACCGGCTTGAGGCCGGCCTGGCGCAGGAAGACCACGTCCTGGGCGAAGGCGGCCTTCAGGTCCTCGTCGATCATGGCGTTTCCGCCGAACTTGATGACGACGACCTTGCCGTTGTGGCGGGTCAGCCAGGGCAGGGCCTCGATGAGGATCTGGGCCTTGGGCAGCGCGGTGTGCTTCCTCGCCGTGCTCATGAGGAGTACGCGCTGTTCTCGTGGACGTACTCGGCGGTCAGGTCGTTGGCCCAGATGACCGCCGACTCGCTGCCCGTGGACAGGTCGGCGGTGATGCGGACCTCGCGGTCCTTCATGCTCACCAGGTCGCGGTCCTCGCCGACCGAGCCGTTCTTGCAGACCCAGACCCCGTTGATGGCCACGTTCAGCCGGTCCGGGTCGAAGGCCGCCTTGGTGGTGCCGATGGCGGAGAGCACCCGGCCCCAGTTCGGGTCCTCGCCGTGGATGGCGCACTTGAGCAGGTTGTTCCGGGCGATGGACCGGCCGACCTCGACCGCGTCGTCCTCGCTCGCCGCGCCGATGACCTCGATGCGGATGTCCTTGCTGGCGCCCTCGGCGTCGCCGATCAGCTGGCGGGCCAGGTCGTCGCAGACGGTCCGTACGGCCTCGGCGAACTCCTCGTACGCGGGCACGGTGCCGGAGGCTCCGGAGGCCAGCAGCAGCACCGTGTCGTTGGTGGACATGCAGCCGTCGGAGTCGACCCGGTCGAAGGTGGTGCGGGTGGCGGCGCGCAGTGCCGTGTCGAGGGTGGCGCTGTCCAGGTCGGCGTCGGTGGTGAGGACGACGAGCATGGTGGCCAGGCCCGGGGCGAGCATGCCCGCGCCCTTGGCCATGCCGCCGACGGTCCAGCCGTCCTTCGTCACCGCGGCCGTCTTGTGCACGGTGTCGGTGGTCTTGATGGCGACGGCCGCGGCTTCGCCGCCGTCCTCGGACAGGGCCGCGGCCGCGGTCTCGATGCCCGGCAGCAGCTTGTCCATGGGCAGCAGGACGCCGATCAGGCCGGTGGACGCGACCGCGATCTCGCCGGAGTTGAACTCCTCGCCCAGTACGGCCGCCACCTTCTCGGCGGTGGCGTGGGTGTCCTGGAAGCCCTTGGGGCCGGTGCAGGCGTTGGCTCCGCCGGAGTTCAGGACGACCGCGCTGACCACGGCGCCGCGCAGGACCTGCTCGGACCAGTGCACGGGCGCGGCCTTGACGCGGTTGGAGGTGAAGACGCCCGCCGCCGCCAGGCGGGGCCCGTTGTTGACCACGAGGGCCAGGTCCGGGTTGCCGTTCGCCTTGATCCCGGCGGCGATGCCCGCCGCCGTGAATCCCTGTGCTGCCGTGACGCTCACGGTGCGACTCCGATCGTGGAAAGCCCCAGGCTCTCGGGGAGGCCGAGGGCGATGTTCATGCTCTGCACCGCGCCGCCGGCGGTGCCCTTGGTCAGGTTGTCGATGGCGCTGACGGCAATGATCCGCTGTGCGGACTCGTCGTAGGCGACCTGTACGTGGACGGCGTTGGAGCCGTGCACGGACTTGGTGGACGGCCACCGGCCCTCGGGCAGCAGGTGGACGAAGGGCTCGTCGGCGTACGCCTTCTCGTAGGCGGCGCGGAGCGACTCGCCGGTGGTGCCGGGCTGGGCCTTGGCCGAGCAGGTGGCGAGGATGCCGCGCGCCATGGGGACGAGGGTCGGCGTGAACGAGACGGAGACCCTGGTGCCCGCGAGCGGGCTCAGGTTCTGCACCATCTCGGGCGTGTGCCGGTGGCCGCCGCCCACGCCGTACGGGGTGACGCTGCCCATCACCTCGGCGCCGAGCAGGTGCGTCTTGAGGGCCTTGCCCGCGCCGGAGGTGCCGGTGGCGGCGACGATCACGGCCTCCGGCTCGGCCAGCTGCGCCTGGTAGGCCGGGAACAGCGCGAGGGAGACGGCGGTGGGGAAGCAGCCCGGGACGGCGATGCGACGGGCCCCTTCGAGCGCGGCGCGCCCGCCGGGCAGCTCGGGCAGACCGTACGGCCAGGTGCCGGCGTGCGGGGCTCCGTAGAACCGGTCCCAGTCGGCCGAGTCCTTGAGCCGGTGGTCGGCGCCCATGTCGACGACGAGGACGTCCTCGCCGAGCTGGGCCGCGACGGCGGCGGACTGGCCGTGCGGCAGCGCGAGGAACACCACGTCATGCCGGCGGCCCTGCCCGGCCAGGACCTCGGGGCTGGTCGGCTCCAGGGTCCGCCCCGCGAGCGGCACGAGGTGCGGCTGCAGGTTGCCGAGGAGCTCTCCGGCGTTGGAGTGTCCGGTCAGCGCACCGATCTCGACCTCGGGGTGCGAGAGCAGGAGGCGCAGGACTTCACCGCCCGCGTACCCGCTCGCTCCGGCCACCGCTACACGTACCGCCATCGGACCCTCCTTGTCGATGGCATGACTATACGTATCGCCGCACGTTTATGCAAAGCCCTTCCGGTCCCGACCGGCAGGACGGCCTCAGGATCCGGACATGCCGAGCTTTCCGCTGCCCGAGCAGCCGTGACAGCGCCTCCCGCCGGAGGTCAGCCCCGCACGGCCGGGCCCAGCGGGTGGCGGACCCAGACGTTCGGTTCGACGTAGACCGCGTAGCCGGACTCCGGGGCGCAGTGGACCGGGGCCAGGGCGCCCGGGACGCGGACCGGGCCCGGGGCGTCGAAGGGGAGACCGGTCCACTCGCGCCACTGGGGGAGCGAGCCGGTGATCGTCATCGAGAGGGGGGCCACCGAGTCGATGGCACCGCCCGCGCGGACGTGGACGCGCAGCCAGGGGTCGTACGGGAGCCCGTCCTCGCGGGTGCGGTACGCGTACTCGTGGATCGGGGTGTCCGGCTCGGCCGGCTTTCCGCTCGGGCGGACCGGGGCCACGGCCTCGGCGAAGCCGCGGGCGCGTGCGTTGTCCCGCAGGGCGGCCAGCATCCGGCCGGACAGGCCCTCGCCCTGCCGGTCCGTGGCGACGCTGATCTCGATCGCGCTCACCGTGTCCGGTGCGATCCCGCGCCGCAGGTCGGAGAAGGCCCACATCAGGACGCGGTCCCAGCCCTGCTCGGGCAGGACCCCGTCGCGGCCCGGCGCGTGCTGGGCGAAGGGCACGCTGAACCCCCGGGCGACCACCGCGTCGCCGTCCGTGGCGACCAGGACGTACTCCGGCAGCTCGGCCACCATCCGCGGGTACAGCAGCCAGGCGAGCGCGTCGTGCTGGGCGAACTCGGGCCACGAGTCCTTCATGTCCCAGAGCCGGTCGGCGAGTTCGGGCCGCTCCGCCAGTGTGGTGATCAGTATGCCGGTCATCCCCGCAGGCTAGGACCCGGAGGCGAGGGCCTCAACCGCTTTACACCGGGGCCTGCAGGGAGAGGTGCCAGCGCCCAGCCCAGCCCGTCAGGGTCATCGTGGACAGCGGTCGCACGTCCACGTTCCAGTAGGTCAGCGGCGGTGCCTGCAAGGCGTAGACCAGGGCCGCCCGGACCACCGAGGGCTCCGCCACCGCGACGATCGCGCCCCCGTCGTCGGCGGGGCGCGTGTCGAGCCAGCCGCCGATCCGGGAGATGAAGGCGAGCAGCGACTCGCCGCCGTGCGGGGCGGCGCGCGGGTCGGTGAGCCACAGGTCCACCGCCCCCGGCTCGCGGGCGGTCACCTCGGCGAGGGTCAGCCCCCGCCAGCGGCCCATGTCGCACTCGCGCAGCGCGGGCTGGGCGAGGGGCGCGTACCCGAGCGCCTCGCCGGTGGCCCTGCTGCGCGGGGTGGGCGAGCAGTAGCGCAGCCCGGCGGCGCCCAGCGGGACCAGCCCGGGGGCGGCGGACTCCACCGCGTGCCAGCCCGCGCCGTCGAGCGGGCGGTCGTCGTCGAAGCGCTCGGTGAGCAGCGGGGAACTGCGGGCTGCGGCAACGAGCGAGACCCGAACATGCATGCGGTGATGGTGGGCCGTGCGCCGCGCGGGGTCAAGCGTCGGTACGGGGTGCCGTGACCGGTGACGTTCCCGGTCACAGCACGTGCGCCGCCCGCAGCCGCTGGACCGCCTCCACCAGCTCTCCGGGCCCCGACACGCCGGCGAAGCTCAGCCGGACGTGCGGACCGGGCGGCTCCGCGCAGAAGTACGGGCGGCCGGGTGTGACCGCGACCCCGGCGCGCAGGGCGGCCGCCGCGAACCCGGCGTCGTCTCCCCCGCCGCTCGGCCTCACCCACAACTGGTAGCCGCCGGAGGGCAGATGGGGCAGTTCCAGCCCGGGCAGCTCCCGGCGCAGCGCCCCGGCGAGGACGTCCCGGCGGTGGCGCAGCTCGGCGGAGACGGTCCGCAGGTGGCGGGGCCAGGCGGGCGCGCCGACCAGCTCCAGGGCGGCCTCCTGGAGCGGCCGGGGCACGAAGAAGGTGTCCACGACCTGGATGGCGCGCAGCCGGTCCACGACCGGGCCCCGGGCGGCGAGGGCGCCCACCCGCAGGCTGGGCGAGGTCGGCTTGGTCAGGGACCGGACGTGCACGACCACTCCGTCGGCGTCCTCGGCGGCCAGCGTGGCGGGCAGCGGCCCGCAGTCCTCGTGGGCCAGGGCCCGGGCGTAGTCGTCCTCGACCACGAAGGCCCCGGCGGCCCGGGCGATCCGCAGCACCTCGGCCCGCCGCCCGGGAGCCAGCACGGCCCCGGTCGGGTTCTGGAACAGCGGCTGGCATACGAAGACCCGCGCCCCGGTGGCTTCGAAGGCGGCGGCGAGCAGTTCCGGCCGGACCCCCTCGGCGTCCACCGGGACCGGCACGGGCCGGCAGCCGGAGGCGCGCGCGATGGCCAGCAGTCCCGGGTAGGTGGGCGATTCCACCAGGATCGGCGCCCCGGGCGGGGCGAGCGCCCGCACGGCGGTGGCCAGCGCGCTCTGGCCGCCCGCGGTGACCAGCACGTCGGCGGCGACGACCGGTCCGCCGATCTCCCGGGCGAACCAGTCGCGCAGCTCGGGCAGCCCCTCGACGGGCGGCCGCCCCCACGCACCGGGCCGGCGCCCGGCCCGGGCCAGCGCGGCCGCCATGGCCCGCTCGGGCTGGAGGGAGTGGTGCAGGTAGCCGCCGTTGAGCTCGATCACCCCGGTCGGCGGGGCGGCCAGCGAGCCCAGGACCCCGGTGGCGTCCACGGAGCGCGGCACGATGTCGCCGGCGCCCTCGGCGCTGAGGGCGACCTCCTGCCAGGAGGTGTCTCCGGATGCGGGGGCCGACGTACGCGGCCGGGCGCGGAAGACCCCGGCGCCGGGCCGGGTGACGACGAGGCCCTCGGCGGCGAGCTGCGCGAGGGCCCGGGAGACCGTCACGGGGCTGACCCGGTAGCGCTCGACCAGGGCCCGGCTCGACGGCAGCTTTCCACCGACCGAGTAGCGGTTCAGTTCGGATCGCAGGGATTCGGCCAGTTCCGCCACACTGCTACGCTCATACATGACAGCACAGAATAGCGCTACTCTGCCGAGCACGATAGCGGTAACGGGATCCGCCCGCGGCGCCGCCACCGGTACCGCCCTCGCCTCGCTCGGCGTGGTCGCGTTCTCCCTGACCTTCCCCGCCACCGCCTGGGGGCTGGAGAGCTTCGGCCCGTGGTCGATGGTCGCCCTGCGCAGCGTCCTGGCGGCCGCCATCGCCGGAGTGTTCCTGCTGGCCCGGCGGGTGCCGCTGCCGGCCCGCGAGCACTGGGCGGGGCTGGCCGTCGTCGCCGCCGGGGTGGTCGTCGGATTCCCCCTCCTCACCACCCTCGCGCTGACCACCTCCACGACCTCGCACGCCGCCGTCGTGGTCGGCCTGCTGCCGCTGACCACGGCCGCGCTCTCCGCGCTGCGCACCGGCGCCCGGCCCTCGCGCCGGTTCTGGGCGGCGGCGCTGGCCGGGGCCGCCGTGGTCCTCGCCTTCACGGTGGCCCAGAGCGGCGGTTCGCTCTCGGCCGGGGACGCCTACCTGTTCGGCGCCCTGCTGGTGTGCGCCGCCGGCTACACCG
Organism: Streptomyces sp. LARHCF249; assembly: GCF_052871255.1. Lineage (NCBI taxonomy): Bacteria > Bacillati > Actinomycetota > Actinomycetes > Kitasatosporales > Streptomycetaceae > Streptomyces > Streptomyces sp. LARHCF249. The sequence goes on along the minus strand of NZ_JBIXJQ010000017.1, from coordinate 27,106 downwards.
AGGGCGGCCGGCTCGCCCGGACGCTGCCGGGCTGGCAGGTGATCGGCTGGGCGCTGGTGCTGTGCCTGCCGCTGAGCCTGGCCGGCTCGGCGCTGGGGCTCGCGTACGAGCCGGTCCACCTCACCGGGCACGGGCTGGCCGGGCTGGTCTGGGCGGCGGCCGGCTCCACCTTCCTCGGCCTGTACGTCTGGTACCGCGGCATGGCCGAGATCGGCGCGCCCCGGGCCAGCCAGCTCCAGCTCGCACAGCCGCTGCTGACCCTGGTCTGGTCCGTGGCCCTGCTCGGCGAGCAGCTGTCCCCCGCCGCCCCGGCGGCCGCCTGTGCGGTACTGGTCTGCATCGCGGTGACCCAACGGGTCAAATAGCCCCCGAACGACCTAAACTGCTAGCACCGGATCGGACCGCCACCGAGGAGGTCGGTTATGCGCGCTACCGAGGGCGACCAGCTGGTGCAGCACGGCAGGATCGTCGGACAGCACGACAAGGTGGGCGAGATCACCCAGGTGCTCGGCGAGAACGGAACCCCCCCGTACCGGGTCCGCTTCGAGGACGGGCACGAGGCCCTGATGGCCCCCGGACCCGACTGCGTGGTCCGCCACCCCGCAGAGCCCGAGGACCAGCACTGACTCAGCCCGGTACCGCCGCCGATCCGTAGTGGTCGGCGACCACTCGGGCCATCGCGCCGTTGGGGTCCGCGGCCACGTGTTTCGCCGAGAAGTACACGTGGCCGCGGACCTCCGGATATGTCCGCGCGAACGCGACGTGGCGGGAGAGCTCCCGCGGATCGCGCCAGGCGGGAGTGGAGCTGTCCGCGTCGCAGCGGTACAGGGCCTCCCCCACGTACAGCTGGACGCCCGTGCCCGCGACCGTCCGCGCCCACCAGGGGACGATGTCCGCGTAGTCGGCGGTCGGGTGCCCGATGTGCCAGTAGGCCTGCGGCACGATGTAGTCGATCCAGCCCTCGGTGACCCACTTGCGGGTGTCCGCGTACAGGTCGTCGTACGTCGCGATGCCCGCCCGTGTGGGTGAACCGAGCGGATCCCGGTCGGAGTTGCGCCAGATCGCGAACGGGCTGACGCCGAACCGGGCGGCGGGCCGGACCTCCTTCAGCCGCGCGGACATCTCACTGACCAGGGTGTCGGTGTTGTGGCGGCGCCAGGCGGCCCGGGAGTCGAAGTCCGCCCCGTACTCCTCGTAGGCCTCGTCGTCGTCGAACTCCTCGCCCTCCACCGGGTACGGGTAGAAGTAGTCGTCCCAGTGCACCCCGTCCACCGGGTAGCGGGAGACGGCGTCGAGCATGGCCTCCTGGACGAAGCGCCGCACCTCGGGCAGCCCGGGGTTGTAGAAGAGCCTGCCGCCGTACTCCACGGTCCATTCCGGGTTGCGCCGGGCCGGGTGCGCGGGCGCCAGCCGGTCGAAGTCGGCGTGGTGGGCCACCCGGTACGGGTTGAACCAGGCGTGCAGTTCCAGACCCCGGGCGTGCGCCTCGGTGACGGCCGTGCCCAGCGGGTCCCAGCCCGGATCCACCCCCTGCTCCCCCGTCAGCCACTGCGACCAGGGCTCCAGCCGCGAGGGCCACAGCGCGTCGGCCGCCGGCCGGACCTGCAGGACCACCGCATTGAGACGGCGCCGCACCGCCGCGTCGAGGAGCCCGAGCAGCTCCCGGCGCTGCTGCGCGGCGGGAAGCCCGCTCCGCGATGGCCAGTCCACGTTCGACACGGAGGCGATCCACATCCCCCGGAACTCCGTGGTCGCCGCATGGCGGGAGGGCCGGGGGACCGCCGCCCGGGCCTGCGCCGCCCCGCCGCCCGTGGCCGCCGCCAGCGTCCAAGCGGCCCCCGCCAGCAGTCCCCGACGCCCGATGTACGTCATGTGACGACTCCGTTCCGTTGCGTGACATCCCGTTGCGTGCGCCCAGCATGCCCGCCCCGGCCCGCCACCGGGGTCAACGTCGGGGGTAACGTCGGGGGGCGTGGCGGGCGCCGGAGAGCAGTTACCACTGTGAGCACGGGGGACCCGCGATGGATGAGCAGCGAAAGGCACGAAGTGACGGACCTCTCTACCCTCCCGACCGACATCACCCGCGTCGGCGTAGTGGGCTGCGGCCAGATGGGCGCGGGCATCGCCGAGGTGTGTGCCCGCAGCGGTCTTGAGGTGAAGGTCGCCGAGACCACGGGCGAGGCCCTGGAGATCGGTCGCACCCGGCTGCACAGCTCGCTGACCAAGGCCGCCGAACGCGGCAAGATCAGCGAGGAGGAGCGGGACGCCACCCTGGCCCGGCTCACCTTCACCACCGACCTCGGCGAGTTCGCCGACCGCGACCTGGTGATCGAGGCCGTCGTCGAGAACGAGCAGGTCAAGACGGAGATCTTCCAGGTCCTCGACCAGGTGATGACCCGCCCGGACGCCATCTTGGCCTCCAACACCTCCTCGATCCCGCTGGTCAAGCTGGCCGTCGCGACCTCGCGCCCCGACCAGGTCATCGGCATCCACTTCTTCAACCCGGCCCCGGTGCAGAAGCTCGTCGAGCTGATCCCGGCGCTGACGACGGGCGAGGAGACGGTCAAGCGGGCCGAGGCCCTGGTCCGCAACGTGCTGGGCAAGCACGCCGTCCGCGCCCAGGACCGCTCCGGCTTCGTCGTCAACGCGCTCCTCGTCCCGTACCTGCTGTCCGCGATCCGGATGTTCGAGTCCGGCATCGCGAGCCGCGAGGACATCGACAACGGCATGGAGCTGGGCTGCGCCCACCCGATGGGCCCGCTCAAGCTCTCCGACCTGATCGGCCTGGACACCATCGCCTCGATCGCCGACTCCATGTACGCGGAGTACAAGGAGCCGCTGTACGCCGCTCCCCCGCTGCTCCAGCGCATGGTCGACGCCGGCCGCCTGGGCCGCAAGACCGGCTCGGGCTTCTACCCGTACGGCTAGCCGAGCCGCAGGTGGTGCAGCAGGAGCAGCCCGGCCGCCATGTTGGCGGCCGGGATCTCACCGCGGGCGATCATGTCCGGCACCAGCTTGAGCGGGACCCACTCCCGTCGCGAGGACTCGAAGTCGTCCTCGGGATGGCCGACGTACGTGGCCCCGTCCGCCCAGTAGAGGTGGTGACGGGCATCGGTCAGCCCGTTGGACGGCTCCACGGTCATCAGGTGCTGGAGCGGTCCGGGCCGCCAGCCCGACTCCTCCTCCATCTCCCGCGCCGCCGCGCTCTCGAGGGACTCCCCTTCCTCCACCACCCCGGCGGGCAGCTCCCAGCCCCAGCTGTCGGTGATGAAGCGGTGCCGCCACAGCAGCAGCACCTCATTGGCCTCGTTGACGGCCGTGGCGACGGCGACCGGGCGCAGCCGGATCACGAAGTGGTCCAGGTGCCGGCCGTCGGGGAGTTCCACATCGGCGAGATTCACATCGAACCAGCGGTTCTTGTACACGGTCTGCTCACTCAGGTTCGTCCACTGCACGGTTGTGCCGCCTTCCGTTCGGATTGGTGGCAACATGGCAGCAGCTGAACCTGTCACAGGGGAACGCGCAGCGCCCCGTCGATGAGCTGGGCGGTCTCCTCCGCGCCCGAACAACCGCTGGTCAGCAGCTGTTCGCGGACCGCCCGCAACCGGTCGCGCAGCCGCAGCGACTCCATGCCTTTGGCCCGCTCCGCCATTTCGGCCGCGGCCGCCACCGCCCGGTCCGCCTCTCCCTGCCGCAGCTGGATCTCGCACAGCATCGCGAGGCGGTGCACCCGGCCGCGGTCGTGCGCGGGGGTGCCGACGGCCGCGGTCGCCTGCTCGTGCGCGGCGGCGAGGTCCCCCAGGCCGAGCAGCGCCTCGGCGACCTGGACGTTGACCAGCCCCGGCTGTACGTAGCCGGTCTCGTCCGGTTCGGCGCCCGGGGTGATCCGCTCGGCCGCCGACTCGGCGTGCCGGATGCAGGTCAACGCGGCCGGGGTATCGCCGAGTTGGGCGTACGCCTTGGCCTGCATCGCGTACAGGTCGGCGGCCAGGGCCGGGGTGGTGTGCCGGCCGGCGGCGCGCAGCGCGGCCTCGGCGAAGGCCACGGCCTGCCGGTACTCCCGCAGGTGCAGGGACTGGTTGACGATCAGCGCGATGACGTACGCACCGAGCCCGCGGTCCCCGCTCGCCTTGGCCAGGCGCAGGGCCTGGTGGAAGTAGCGCTGGGCGAGCCCGTGCGCGTCCGAGTCGTACGCGCAGATCCCGGCCACGGCCACGAGGGACCCGGTGGCCCGGTGCAGCCGGCGGCCGAGGGCGTCGGGGTAGCTGCCGCGCAGCATGGGCGCCGTCTCGGTGCCGAGGAAGCGCACGATCCGGTCCCGGGTCGCCACCCCGCCGGCCCGGCGGTACATCAACTCGTAGTGCGCGCGGGCCGCCCGCAGGATCTCGATGTGCTCGGGCCCGATCCTGTCCGGGCCCTCGCGGGAGACGTCGGCGTCCTCCGGCGGGTTCTCCCACTCCCAGACCGGGATGACGGCGGGGGTCCCGGTGACGGCCTGCACCGCGAGGAGTTGGGTACGCGCCTGCCCGTCGGCCCGCCACAGCGCGGCGGCGCGGTCCACGAAGCCGCTGAGCGGGGAGGCGTGCGCAGAGGCGGGCAGGCCCGGCACGCCGAGGCCGATGTCGTCCAGGCCGACGGGACGCCTCAGCCGGCCCCCGAGCACCTCGCAGATCAGGTCGGGGACCTGGCCGCGGGGCCGCTGGCCCTTCAACCACCGGGCGACGGCCGTGTGTTCGTAGCGCAGCGCGAGTCCGCGGGTGCGGCCCGCCTGGTTCACGTGCGCGGCGAGTCCGGCGTGGGACATGCCCGCCTCGGCGAGGAGGGCGTCGAGCAGGACATTGGGCTGCATGGGCCGCTCCCGGGGCTCGTCGGTCTCAGGCTAGTGGGTACTCGCTTCACACGGGGTGTGAACCGAGTACGCGCATAAATGCGATACGCACTCTGCCGCGGGGGGTCCGCAGGGCGCTTCACTTAAGGGCCTCGCCAAGAGGCGGCTCGGGTCGTCGGCTCCCCCTCGTACAGTGCGACGACCCGTCACCGCGCCGCCCGTCCTGCTGTCTGCCCGACACTCCACGGCAGGCGGGCGGCGTGCCGGTTCCCGCCGGTGCCCGGTTGGTCGCCGGGCCCGGCGGGGCCGGCCTTCCGGCCGGGCCGGTCAGGGCCGGTCGTCGCGGAGCACCAGCAGGGCGACGTCGTCGGCGAGTTGCCCGCCGGTGTGCCGGAGCAGGGCCGCGTGCACGCCCGCGACCAGCCGCGCGGGCGTGAGCGGTCCCTCTGCGAGGACGCTCCGCAGGGGGAAGAACGCACCTGCGGCGTCGCGGGCGTCCTCGGCACCGTCGGTGTGCAGGAACAGCGTCTCCCCGGGCCGCAGTTCCCCCACGGGGTGCGGCTGCGCGTCCGCCGGCAGGGGCACCACCCCGAGCGGGGGCATCGTCTCGCCGTCGAGCGCCTGCACGTCCGTGAGCCGCTGCGCGGGGCCTCCCCCACCCCGCCCCTTCCCGGCACCGGGGCTCCGCCCCGGACCCCCTACGGCGCTCCGCGCCCGCGCCTCGAACGCCGGCGGGGCTGACCCCCAGCTGCGCGGAGCGCAGTGCTCCGGGACCGCCGGGCGCAGCAGGTACGGCCACGGGTGGCCGCAGTTCAGGGCCAGCAGGGAGCCATCCGGGCACACTTGGAGGAGCAGCACCGTCACGAACTCCTCGGCCGAGGGCGACTCCGGCTCGGACGGGCAGGACGCGGGGTGCTCGGACCGGGCCCGGTCACGGACATGCCGGCCCAGCGCCCGCTCCATCCGCACCAGCACCCCGCCCAGCGACACCTCGTCGTACGCCGCTTCGCGGAAGGCCCCGAGGACCGCCGCGGCCGCGCCCAGGGCCGGCAGCCCGTGCCCCCGTACGTCCCCGATGACCACCCGCACGCCGTGCGCCGTCGACACGGCCTCGTACAGGTCCCCGCCCACTGCCGCGCCCCGGCTCGCGGAGAGCTGCGCGGCGGCCAGGGTCAGCCCGTCCATGCGTCTCGGCAGCGGCCGCAGCAGTGCCCGCTGCGCGGCCCCCGCGATCTCCTGCGAACGCCGCAGCTCCGCGACGAGCCCGCGCCGGATGTGCAGCGCGCAGCCCGTCGCCAGCAGCAGGAACGCCGCGCAGGTGGCCAGGCTCGGCACCAGCCGCCCGGGGGTGGACAGCTCCCAGGACACCGCGGCGCCGCCCCACGCGAAGACGCACACCCGGCGTACCTGGGGCATCTCCCCGATCATCGCGGCCTCCCCTCGGCCGCAACGATTGTGCCGACCACCCGGTGCCCCGGACCCGGGCCGCGGGCGTTCTCACCCGAATGAGTGAGGGGCGGATCCGGTGTCCGGATCCGCCCCTCAACAGGCCTTGCAGGCGGCGGTCACGCGCCCCGGAGCACCGCCCCGGTCCGCTCGCCCGCGAGCGCCACCGCCGCGTCGCGCGCGGCCGTGGACTCCTCGGCGGTCAGCGTGCGGTCGGCCGCGCGGAAGCGCAGCGCGTACGCCAGGGACTTCTTGCCCTCGCCGACCTGCTCACCGGTGAACACGTCGAACAGCCGGAGCGACTCGAGGAGTTCGCCCGCGCCCGTGCGCAGCGCGGCCTCCACGTCCGACGCCGGAACCGACGCGTCCACGATCAGCGCGACGTCCTGGGTCGCCACCGGGAAGGAGGAGATCCGGGGCGCCTGGAGGGCCTCGCCGCCGGCCGCCGCGAGGCGGTCGAGGTCGAGCTCCATCGCGCTGGTGCGGGCCGGCAGGCCCATCGCCTTGACCACGCGCGGGTGCAGCTCACCGGCGTGGCCGATGACCTGCGGGGCGCCGTCGAGGGTGACGACCAGCTCGGCGCAGCGGCCCGGGTGCCAGGGGCCGTACTGGCCCTGGCGGACGATGAGCTCCGTGCCGGCCTCGACGGCCAGCGCACGCGCGGCCTGGACGGCGTCCGCCCAGTCGGCCGGGCGGCCCTTGCCCCACCAGCCGGCCTGCTCGCGCGCACCGGCCAGCACGACCGCGGCGTACCGCGGCTGCGCGGGCAGGGCCGCGTTCAGGGTGCCGATCTCCTCGTCCGTGGGACGGCGGTCGACGGGCAGCCGTACGGCGACGCCCGGCTTCGGGCCGGCCAGGAAGACCGAACCGGTCTCGAAGAGCGCGAGGTCGTGGCTGCCCCGGCTGTCGTTGCGGCGCAGCGCGCCGAGCAGACCCGGCAGCAGCGTGGTGCGCAGCGCCGGCTCCTCGTCGGAGATCGGGTTGACCAGCTTGACGACCTGGCGGGCGGCGTCCTGGGCGGGCAGCTGGAGCTGGTCGAAGACGCCCTCGCCGATGAACGGGTAGCTGAGCGCCTCGACGTACCCCGCGCCGGCCAGCGCGCGGCCGGCCCGGCGGTGCAGCTGCTGGCGGGGGGTGAGACCGCGGCCGGAGGGCACCTGCGGGAGGGTCGACGGGAGGTTCCCGTAGCCCTCGAGCCGGATGATCTCTTCGGCGAGGTCGTTGGGCGCGGCGAGGTCGGGCCGCCAGGAGGGGACGGTGACGACGAGCTCGTCCTGGCCGTAGACGTCGCAGCCGACCTCCTGGAGGCGGCGTACGACGGTCTCCCGGCCGTAGTCCATGCCCGCGACCCGGTCCGGGTGGTCCGCGCGCATCGCGATGGTGCGCGGGGCGCCGGGGGCGAGGAACTCGGTGACCCCGGCCTCGGCGGTGCCGCCCGCGAGGAGCACGAGCAGGTCGACGGTCCGCTGCGCGGCCGCGGCGGCGGCCAGCGGGTCGACGCCCCGCTCGAAGCGCTTGGAGGCCTCGGAGGAGAGCTTCAGGCGGCGGGCGGTGCGCGAGATCGACACGGAGTCGAAGTGCGCGGCCTCGATGACCACGTCCCTGGTGCCGGTGACGGCGCCCGTCTCGGGGTCGGTGACGGAGTCGGCGATCTCGGTGTTGGCGCCGCCCATGACACCGGCGAGGCCGATCGGCCCGCTGTTGTCGGTGATCACCAGGTCCTCGGCGTCGAGCGTGCGCTTGACCCCGTCGAGGGTGGTGAACTTCTCGCCCTGCTCGGCGCGGCGGACACCGATGGCGCCGTCGATCCGCGAGCGGTCGTAGGCATGCAGCGGCTGGCCGAGTTCGAGCATCACGTAGTTGGTGATGTCGACGGCGAGCGAGATCGGGCGCATTCCCGCCTTCTGCAGGCGGCGGGTCAGCCAGATCGGGGAGCGCGCGTCGGGGTCGAGGCCGGTCACGGTGCGGGCGGTGAAGCGGTCGCAGCCGGCCGGGTCGTCGACCTTGACCGGGTAGCCGTACGCGTTCGGCACCGGGACGTCGAGCAGCGCCGGGTCGCGCAGCGGCAGGCCGTAGGCGGTGGCCGCCTCGCGGGCGACGCCGCGCAGGGACATGCAGTAGCCGCGGTCCGGGGTGATGTCGATGTCGAGGACCTCGTCGACGAGCTGGAGCAGCTCGATCGCGTCGGTGCCGACCTCGTGCTCGGGCGGTAGCACGATGATGCCGTGCGTGCCGTCGTCGCCCATGCCCAGCTCGTCGCCGGAGCAGATCATGCCGTGCGAGGTGCGGCCGTACGTCTTGCGCGAGGCGATCGCGAAGTCGCCGGGCAGGACGGCGCCGGGCAGGACCACGACGACCTTGTCGCCGACGGAGAAGTTCCGGGCGCCGCAGACGATCTCCTGCGGCTCGCCGGTGCCGTTGGCCTGGCCGACGTCGACCGTGCAGAACCGGATCGGCTTGCGGAAGCCCTCGAGCTCCTCGATGGTCAGCACCTGGCCGACGACGAGCGGGCCCTTGAGCCCGCCGCCGAGCTGCTCGACCGTCTCGACCTCGAGGCCGGCGTCGACGAGCTTGGCCGCCACGTCACGACCGGTCGCACCCGCGGGGAGGTCGACGTACTCCCGCAGCCAAGAAAGCGGGACCCGCATCAGATCTCCATCCCGAACGGCCGGGTGAAACGGATGTCACCCTCGACCATGTCTCGCATGTCTTCTACGTTGTGGCGGAACATCAGCATCCGCTCGATGCCGAACCCGAAGGCGAACCCGCTGTACTTCTCCGGGTCCACACCGCAGGCGACGAGCACCTTGGGGTTGACCATGCCGCAGCCGCCGAGCTCGATCCAGCCCTCGCTGGAGCAGGTACGGCACGGGCGGTCGGGGTTGCCCACCGACTCGCCGCGGCACACGTAGCACTGCATGTCCATCTCGGCGGACGGCTCGGTGAACGGGAAGAAGTGCGGGCGCAGGCGCGTGGTGGTGCCCTCGCCGAACAGCTCCTGGACCATGTGGTCCATGGTGCCCTTGAGGTCGGCCATGGTCAGGCCCTCGTCCACGGCGAGCAGCTCGACCTGGTGGAAGACCGGGGTGTGCGTCGCGTCGAGCTCGTCGGTGCGGTACACGCGGCCCGGGCAGACGATGTAGACGGGGGGCTTGCGCTCCAGCAGCGAGCGCGCCTGCACCGGGGAGGTGTGGGTGCGCAGCACGACGCCGGACTCGTCGCCCTCGGTGCCTTCCGGCCCCTGGACGAAGAAGGTGTCCTGCATCTGGCGCGCCGGGTGGTCGGGGGTGAAGTTGAGGGCGTCGAAGTTGAACCACTCCGCCTCGACCTCGGGCCCCTCGGCGACCTCGTACCCCATGGCCGTGAAGATGTCCGCGATGCGGTCCATCAGCGTGGTCAGGGGGTGCCGGGCGCCGGCGGGCACGCGGTCGTAGGGCAGCGTGACGTCCACCGCCTCCTCGACCAGCACCCGCTCGTCGCGCTCGGCTTCGAGCTCGACCGTGCGGGCCCCGAAGGCCTTGTTCACGGCGCCGCGGGCCTGTCCCACGCGCTTGCCCGCCTCGGCCTTGGCCTGGGGGGGCAGCGCGCCGATCTCGCGGTTGGCGAGCGCCAGGGGCGAGCGGTCGCCCATGTGCGCGGTCTTCGCCTCACGCAGCGCGTCGAGGTCGCCGGCGGACGCGAAGGCGGCGAGCGCCTCGTCCCGCATGCGCTCGATCTCTTCCGGTTTCAGTGCCTCGACCTCGACAGGGTCGTACGACTTGTTCGGTGCCGACATCTCTTCCCGTACTTCCGATGGCTGGCTGGTGGGTCCCCGTACGGCGCGATCAGACCGATCGACACAGAGACACAAAGGTGCCAAAGGACGAGTCTAAAGGTCGCTGGGGGTGAAGGGGCCCGTGGGCCGCCTGGCAAGACGCTCCGCAGTGCTACTGCGTGAGGTAGGCCGGGGCGCTCACGGGCAGGATAAATCGGAATTCGGCGCCGCCGCCGGGGCCGCGGCCGACCGTGATGGTGCCGCCGTGGGCCTCCACGATGCCCTTGACGATGTACAGGCCCAGGCCGGTGCCGCCGCGCTTGCTCCCCCGCCAGAAGCGGGTGAACACGCGGCCCATCGACTCCTCGGGGATCCCGGGGCCTTCGTCGGTCACGGTGACGGCGGTTCCCTTCTCATGCGGCGATACGTCGATGGTGACCGTTCCGTCTCCGTGGCGCACCGCATTTTCGAGGAGGTTGCCGAGGATCTGGTCGATTTTGTCCGGATCGGCCCACAGATCGGGGAGGGGGCGGCTGACCCGTACGAGGAACCGCTCGGGGGCCTGGCCGTTCGCGGTGAGCGCCTGGACGTGGCGGCCGACGGCGGTGGCGATGTCCACCGGCTGGCGGCGCACCTCGAGGCGGCCGGAGTCGATGCGGGAGATGTCGAGGAGTTCGGCGATGAGGCGGGTGACGCGGTTGGCGTCGGCGTCGACGGTCTCCAGCATCAGCCGCTTCTGGTCGTCGGTGAACCGCTCCCACTTGGCGAGCAGGGTCGCGGTGAAGCCCTTGACGGAGGTCAGCGGGGAGCGCAGTTCGTGTGCCACGGTGGCGATCAGCTCGGCGTGGCTGCGCTCGGTGCGGCGGCGGGCCTCGGTGCCGCGCAGGGTGACGACGAGGCGGCGCAGGGGGCCCGTGGGGTGCGTGCGGATGTAGCTGGCGGAGACGAGCACCTCGCGGCCGCCGGGCAGCAGCAGGTTCCGCTCGGGCTGCCCGCGGCGGGTGGCGAGGCCCCCGTACGGGTCGGTCAGCGTCCACCAGCGGCGGCCCTCGAGGTCCTCGAGGGGCAGCGCGCTGTCGATGCGGGTGCCCAGTGCCTGGCCGGCGGCGATGGCGGTGATCCGGGCGGCCGCCGCGTTGAAGCAGATCACCCGTCCCGTGTCGTCCGCGACGACGAGCCCGTCGGGCAGTTCGTCGGGGTCCAGCCCGAGGGCAGCGGGCGGCACCGGTACGCGGCCGCGGGCGGGCTCCGCCGCCTGCGGCGGTACACCGGACAGCCCGCCGTCGGCGGCCGGGGATTCAGGGGCGCACCCGAACCGCTGCCCGTCCGCGTGCGCCGCGTCCGCGGCCCCCGGTGAGCTGTTCGTACCGACGGTCATGTCCCCGTACCCCACATCTCCGAGTAGCGCAGTGGGCCCCCGGGCCGCCACATTACTAGCTGGGGGTCACGGAGCGGCACCCTCCGGGCGCCCGCTGTGCACGCGCGGAGGCGTACAGGCACACGGCGGCGGCCGTGGCGAGGTTCAGGCTCTCCGCCTTGCCGTGGATCGGGACCCGTACGACGGCGTCCGCGAGGGCCCTGGTCTCCTCGGGCAGGCCCCAGGCCTCGTTGCCGAAGACCCAGGCCGAGGGACCGCCCATGGTGCCCGCGTCCAGCTCGGCGTCGAGGTCGTCCTGGCCGGCCCCGTCGGCCGCGAGGATCCGTACGCCCGCCGCGCGCAGCCCCTCCACGGCCTGCTCCACGGGGACGCCCACGGCGACCGGGAGGTGGAAGAGGGAGCCGACGGAGGCCCGTACGGACTTGGGGTTGTACAGGTCGACCGAGGCGTCGGTCAGGACGACGGCGTCGGCTCCGGCGGCGTCCGCGCAGCGCAGCACCGTCCCGGCGTTGCCGGGGTCGCGGACGTGCGCGAGGACGGCGACGAGCTTCGGCCGGGCCCGCAGGACGTCCTCGAAGGGCGAGTCGAGGAAGTGGCAGACGCCGACGAGGCCCTGCGGGGTGACGGTCTGCGAGACCTCGGCGAGCACCTCGTCGGAGGCGTAGTGGACGCGGGCCCCGGAGGCCAGTGCGGCGTCGATGATCTCGGTGTAGCGCTCGGCGGCTTCGACCGTGGCGAACAGCTCGATCAGGGTCGGCGTGCCCTCGGCCCCGCGGTGCTCGACGGCCTCGCGGACGGCCTGGGGGCCTTCGGCGATGAACCGGCGCTCCTTGGTGCGGAAGTTGCGCCGCGCCAGTCGCCTGGCGGCGGCCACCCGCGGGGATCGGGGGGAGATCAGCTCGGGGTGACCCAGGTCAGCCATGGTCTCTGCGGTTCTCTCTCGGGGGTGCGGGGCGCGCGGGGCACGGACGGTGCGGGGCGCGGCGGTGCGGGGGCGCGGGCGCGGGCGGTGCCGAGGCATCCCTGCCGTGCGGGGAAAAGCACTCGGACCCGCAGGCGAAGTGCCTGCGGGTCCGAGGGTGCCGACTGCTTACGCGGCCGGCCAGGCCTTACGCGGCGGCCTTGGGGGCGTTGACGTCGGCCGGGAGGGCCTTCTGGGCGACCTCGACCAGCGCGGCGAACGCGTTGGCGTCGTTGACGGCCAGCTCGGCGAGGATCTTGCGGTCCACCTCGACGTTGGCGGCCTTCAGACCCTGGATGAGGCGGTTGTACGTCATGCCGTTCTGGCGGGCAGCGGCGTTGATGCGCTGGATCCACAGCTGACGGAAGTCGCCCTTGCGCTTCTTGCGGTCGTTGAAGTTGTAGACCAGCGAGTGGGTGACCTGCTCCTTGGCCTTGCGGTACAGGCGCGAACGCTGACCGCGGTAGCCGGAGGCCGCCTCGAGGATTGCCCGGCGCTTCTTGTGGGCGTTTACTGCCCGCTTGACGCGTGCCACTTTTTAACTCCTTGTAGCGGGGCCGTGGTTGTCTTCACACGGCCCGAATTCGATGGGGTCCCGGTCTTGACGCTCATCCGCTCCCGGCGCGGGAGCGGAGAACATCACTTGCCGAGAAGCTTCTTGATCTTCGCGGCGTCGCCGGGGGCCATCTCCGCGTTGCCGGTGAGGCGACGGGTGATGCGGGACGACTTGTGCTCGAGCAGGTGGCGCTTGCCGGCGCGCTCGCGAAGCACCTTGCCGGAGCCGGTGATCTTGAAGCGCTTCTTGGTCCCGCTGTGCGTCTTGTTCTTCGGCATAGCGCCGTTATCTCCTCGTCGGTGGCGCTCCCCCCGGTCCGGTTCGGGACCGGGTGGCGGGAGCGTCATGTTGTGTCGGTGATCCGAGACAGGCTGCCCCGGAATCAGGCCTCGGCGTTCGCCTCGTCGGCGGCGGCCTCGGTGACGTCGGCATCCTCGGTGGTCGTCGCCTCGACGGCGTCGGTCTCCTCGGAAGGAGCCTCCTCGTCGGTGGCGGCGACACCCTGGCGCTCCGCCTTGCGGGCGGCCTGCGCCTCGCGGGCTTCGGCCATCGCCTCGGTCTTCTTCTTGTGCGGACCGAGGACCATGATCATGTTTCGGCCGTCCTGCTTCGGGTTCGACTCGATGAACCCGAGGTCCTCGACGTCCGAAGCGAGACGCTGCAGCAGTCGGTAGCCGAGTTCCGGCCGGGACTGCTCGCGACCACGGAACATGATCGTGATCTTGACCTTGTCGCCCTGCTTGAGGAACCGAACGACGTGACCCTTCTTGGTGTCATAGTCGTGCGGGTCGATCTTCGGCCGGAGCTTCATTTCCTTGATGACCGTGTGCGCCTGGTTCTTGCGCGCCTCACGGGCCTTCATGGCCGACTCGTACTTGAACTTGCCGTAGTCCATGAGCTTGCAGACCGGCGGGCGTGCGGACGCCGCGACCTCGACCAGGTCGAGGTCGTACTCCTGCGCGAGCTCAAGCGCCTTGGCAAGCGGCACGATGCCGACCTGCTCGCCGCTGGGACCGACGAGTCGTACCTCGGGAACGCGAATCCGGTCGTTGATGCGGGGCTCGGTGCTGATGGATCCTCCTCGGTAGCACCACACGACTGCCTGGCAGACAGCCGCTGACGTGTATTTCCGTCAGACCGACCACGGCGGGAGAATGAAAAAAGCCCCGCCGGGCACAGGCAGGGGCTCCAAAGGGACCGGAGCACCGCCGCATGCGAACCGCGGGGCGCAGACTCGGGCAGCTTTCCATCGTCCGTACGGAACGATGGATGCCGCCTGACCGGTGACCCGCCGCCCCGGAGGGTGGTCGGGTGGGAGATCGGAGCCTCCACTTGTGGGCCGGGGACTTACGTCTCCGGCCGGTCGTAGCCCAATATAGCATTCCGCGCCAGAGCCGCTCACCTGGTGCTCCGGTCGGGGGCCTGCGGCGCCCGGCTTATCGTGGGGAGCATGACTGACGCGACCCGCCCCGCCGACACCGCTGCCGGCACCGCACCCGATTCGCCCGACTACGACGCCATGACCCGCGACATCGCGGACGTCCCCGCCGTCGAGGTGATCACCACGGTGGCCGTGCACCTCCTGAGCGCCGCGGCGGTCAACCTGGGCCTGGACAAGCCCGACTCCGAGCACAAGGACCTCGACGAGGCCCGAAAGCTGATCACGGCCCTGGCCGGCCTGGTCACCGCGAGCGCCACCGAGATCAGCTCCTTCCACGCCGCCCCGCTGCGGGACGGCCTGAAGTCGCTCCAGCTCGCCTTCCGCGAGGCCTCGATCGTCCCGGACGAGCCGGGCCAGGGGCCGGGCGAGAAGTTCACCGGTCCCGTCTTCGGCTGAGCCGCCGCGCGTCGCCGCCGTACGGCCGGGGGCGGGGGCTGCGGGAACCGTCCCGCAGCCCCCGCCCCCTCGTCGTTCAGCGGGTGAACAGCGCCTCGCCGGGCGGGGCCGGGGCGTCCGGCGGCAGCAGCGCCAGGTCCAGGCCGCGCACCAGCCGGGCGCGCAGGGTCTCGTCCGCCGCCAGGGCCTCGGCGACCCGGCGGGCCGCCGGCTGCGCCTGGGCCGCCTCGGCCGGCACGATCGCCAGGGTGCCGTCGGAGTCCGCTCCGCCGGGGCCGAGGTAGGCGCGCAGTACGGCCTCCTCCGCCGCCACGGCGGCCCGTACGGCCTCCCGTACGGCGGGATCGGCCAGCGGGCCCGCCTGCGTGCGGCCCTCGGCCAGCGCGAGCAGGGCGGAGCCGGTCAGCTGGTAGGTGACGGGGCCGGCCAGGTCCAGGACCACGGTGTCGGCCTTCTCGTGCGCCGCGGCCGCCAGGGCCTGGTGCAGCGGGACCGCGACCGGCCGGGCCGCCGGGTCCCACAGGGCGAGCGATGCGGTCGAGGTGAAGGCGGGCAGCGCCCGCCGGTCGCCCGCGCGCAGCGTCGGGACGGCCATGTCGCTGGTCTTCTCGCGGGTGAGGCCGGTCTCCGGGTCGGTCTCCACCTCGCCGAGCACGGCGACGACCGGGACCAGCAGGCGGGCGTCCTTCAGGGCCGCCAGCACCTCCGGCTCGTGCGACCGGTCCTGGGACCAGGCGGCCAGGGCCGCGCTCAGCCGGGGGTCGGCCGAGCCGTCGTCGTCGGAGAAGCCCGGGTCGGGAATGTTCTTGTTCGCCATGTTCGCCACAGTTACCCGACCCTACTGTGCCGGGCTCGACGGCGTGGTGAGGGGTTGGCGGTCCCGGCCCCGGGTCCGGCCCCGGGTGCCCCGCCGCGGCCGCCGGGACAGCACGGCGGCCAAGGCGAGCAGCACGGCCCCGGCGGCCGCGGCCGCCGGGGCGCCGAGGCGCGCCGCGCGCTCGGGCGGGCGGGCCGGTTCGGGGCCGGGGCCGAAGTACGGCTTCTCGGCGGCGGCGGGCGCGGGGACGGGCGGCTCCGGCTGCACGGCCTCCGCGACCTGGAGGGCGGCGACGGGGTCCACCATCCCGTGGCCGCGGGCGTCGTCGCGGCCGCCGGCCGGGCTGCCGGAGGCGGTGTCCTCCAGCAACTTCTTGATCTGGGCCGGGGAAAGGTCCGGGTGGGCGGCCTTGACGAGGGCGACGGCGCCGGAGACGAAGGCCGCCGCGGCGCTGGTGCCCCAGCCCTCGTAGTACGAGCGGTCGGGATCGGCGATGACGACGTCGACGCCGGGGGCGCTGACGGTGGCGTACCAGTTGCGCGTGGAGAACTTGGCCTTGCGGCCGCGCCGGTCGACGGCGGTGACGGCGATGACCCCCGGGTAGGCGGCCGGGTAGGAGACGCGGTCGCCGCTCTCGCCGCCGTTGCCCGCGGAGGCGACGACGACCACGCCCTTGGCGAGGGCGTACTGGACGGCCTCGTCCTCCCCCGCCTCGTGGTGGGCGGAGTCGCTGTCGTCGCCGAGGGACAGGTTGATCACGTCGGCGCCGTGGTCGGCGGCCCAGCGGATGCCGTCGGCGAGGGCGCCGCCCTTGCTGTCGCGGGCCTGGGCGCGGCCCGGGTCGCCCTCCTCCAGGATCACCCGGACGGGCAGGATCTTGGCCTGCGGGGCTATGCCGAGGACGCCCTGGCCGTGGCCTGAGCCGTGGCCGTGCCCGGCGATGATGCTCGCCATGGCGGTGCCGTGGCGGGCCCAGGAGCGGTCGCCGCGGCCGGCGCCCATGCCGATGAGGTCGGTGCCCTCGAGTACCTGCCCGGCGAGGTCGGGGTGGGAGTCGTCCACCCCGGTGTCCAGGACGGCGACGGTGACCCCGTCGCCGCGGGTGGTGCCCCAGGCCTCCTCGGCGCGCAGGGCCAGGAGCCCCCACTGGCGGTCGCGGATGGCGTCGGCGGCGGCCGGGGCCGCGCCGACGGCCGTCAGGACGGCGGCGACGGCCAGGGCGGCAGCGCCTCGGACGAGCGCCCGGGGGGGCTTCATCGGGAGGCCTCCGGGGCGGGAGTGGCCCGAGCGGCGGGCGGGGCGGGCGGGGCGGGCGGGGCGGCGAGCAGGGCCACGCCGTTGCCGATGCGGTCGGCGACGGCCTTGGCCTCGTGGCCGAGGCCCGCCTGGGCCACGGCGCCCGTGGCGTCCTTCTTCATCACGTCCTCCGCGGGGCGCGGCCCGTCCAGCGGACGGCCGTCGGCGAAGGCGGAGACGGCGTAGACGACCACGGGGGCCTTGTCGACGACGGACGCGGTCCAGGCGGCGCGCTGGGAGTCGGCGAACCCGTACGCGGGCGGGGCGGTGAGCCGGCCGGTCAGGGCGGTCATCGCGGGGGCGTCGGCGGGGGTGAAGACCATGCCGACGGTGATCAGGAAGCTGCGGGTGGCGTCGGTGTAGGTGGCGCGCAGCACGCGGGTGCAGCCGGCCTCGGCCAGCAGGCCCTGCCAGTCGGCGGCGAGGGCGGCGGGGCAGTCGGCGTCCGGGGCGAGCGCGATCCGCGTCCAGACCCGCTTGGAGCCGCCGGGGCCGGCCGCGGGGCCCGCGAGGACCGGCGGGAAGAGCGTGTCCACGGGGGCGGACCGCCACAGCGACTCGGCCTTGCGGTACACGGCGGCGGCGGACAACGGGCGGTGCGCGGCGCGGTGTTCGAGCCAGGCGTCTGCTCCGGCGCCGCCGACGAGCCCGAGGCCGAGGAGGGCGCACAGCACGGCGGCGAGGACGCGTCCGGGGCGGCGGCGCGGCGGTGCGGGGAAGGGCGGCGGGGTCCGGTCCGGCTCGGGGGGCGGGTCGGGCTCGCCCAGGACCGCGGTCCGCGGTGTCGTCGTGGTCATCCGGCGGCTCCGCCCCCCGTTCCGTACGGCTGCCTGCCCGTACTCTACGGGTTCCCCGGCCGGCGGTATCGCGGGGACTGGGCCGGTGTGCCCGGCCCCGGCGGCACCGGTCGGACCCGCCGGCGCCCGGGGCGCGGCGGGCCGTGGCGGAGCCCCGGACCCCTACCCATCGGTAGAGCCGTCTGGCAAGCTCCCGCCATGAACTCCCCCGCCGCCGACCGCGCCCGGTACGACCGGGCGACCGCGCACCTGGACGCGCCGCTGGCCATCGTGGATCTCGACGCGTTCGACGCCAACGCCGACGATCTCGTGCGCCGGGCCGGCGGGAAGCCCGTCCGCGTCGCCAGCAAGTCCGTCCGCTGCCGCGTGCTCCTCGAACGGGTCCTGGCCAGGCCGGGGTTCGCCGGGATCATGTCGTACACCCTCGCCGAGTCGCTGTGGCTGGCCCGCTCCGGCTTCGGGGACGTGCTGCTGGCCTATCCGTCCGCCGACCGCGGCGGATTCGCCGAGCTGGCGGGCGATCCGAAGCTGGCCGCCGCGGTCACCGTCATGGTGGACGACGTGGCGCAGCTGGAGCTCATCGACCGGTCGCGGGACGGCGGCACGCAGGAGATCCGGGTCTGCCTGGAGCTGGACACCGCGCTGCGCATGTTCGGCGGACGGGTGCGGGTCGGGGCGCGCCGGTCGCCGTTGCGGGAGCCCGGCCAGCTGGCCGCACTGGCCCGTGCGGTCGGTGCCCGGCCCGGGTTCCGGGTGGTCGGGCTGATGGCGTACGAGGGCCACGTCGCAGGGGTCGGGGACGCGCTGGCCGGGCGGCCGGTGCGGTCGCGGGCGATCCGGCTGATGCAGGGCGCGGCCCGCAGGGAGCTGGCCGCACGGCGGGCCGACGTGGTGCGCGCGGTGCGGGCGGTGGTGCCGGACCTGGAGTTCGTCAACGGCGGCGGGACGGGAAGCGTGGCGGAGACGGCCGCCGAGGAGGCGGTGACCGAGATCGCCGCCGGGTCGGGGCTGTACGTTCCGCGGCTGTTCGACAACTACACCTCGTTCAGCGGGCGGCCGGCGGCCCTGTTCGCCCAGCCGGTGGTCCGCAGGCCCGGGGTGGGTGTGGTGACCGTGCTCGGCGGCGGGTATCCGGCCTCGGGCGCACCCGGCCCGGACCGGCTGCCGGTGCCGTACCTGCCGCAGGGGCTGCGCTACGACCCGCAGGAGGGCGCCGGCGAGGTGCAGACGCCGCTGCTCGGCAGCCCGGCCGACGATCTGCTGATCGGGGACCGGGTCTGGTTCCGGCACGCGAAGGCGGGCGAGCTGTGCGAGCGGTTCGACACCCTGCACCTGGTGGAGGGCGACCGGGTGACGGCCGCCGCCCCGACCTACCGGGGCGAGGGCCGCACCTTCCTCTAGGCCGTCTGGAAGACCCGGTCCGCCTGGTCCGGGATGACGCTCGTGTCCTCCCGCAGGACCGGGCCCCTGGTGCCGTCGCGGTCGACGTAGCCCGTCGTGGCGCACGGGTACGGGGTGGCCTTCTGCTCCTTCGGTTCGATGAACATCGGGTTGACGATCCAGCGCCCGTCGCTGTTGTCGTACGCCCGGCACATCAGCTCGTTCTTGTTGCGGTTGACGGCGAGCCGCAGGGCGGTCGCGTCGCGCAGGAACGAGATGTCCGTGTCGGAGTCGCCCGCGGCGAACACCTGGCGGCGGGAGGCGGGCTGGACCTGTTCGGCGGCCGCGCCGTGCACGCCGAAGACCTCCTTGTTGATCCAGCAGCGCTTGCCGTCGATGTACGTGGTCATCGTGTCGTCGCCGTCCCGGACGGATCCGCAGCCCTGCAGGTGGGAGGTGAGCTTCCCGCCGCGCGTGGTGGTGTTGCGGATGCCGATGACGTGGTCCGCGTCGATGCCCACGCCCTTGGCCCAGACCTCGACGACCGGCTGCGGGGAGGCCGAGCTGATCCAGACGTCGAAGCCGGACTTCCGGAGGGTGTTGACCAGGTCCTTCTGCTGGTCGTAGTAGCGGACCCAGCCGGTGGCGGTGCCGCTGCCGACCTGCTGGACGGCGCCGACGGGCGCGGCGAGGTTCTCGGTGCGGGCCGCGGCGGCGAAGCCGCGGACCTCGCGGGCGGTCCAGCCCTGCATCAGCTGCGGGAGCCAGGCGTAGGAGGGCTCGGTCGTGCGGCGGTCCCAGCCGGCGAAGGCGGCGGCGCCGGTCCGGGTGGCGGCCGTGCCGTACACGCTGTTGATCTCGTCGGCGCAGCCCGCACCTCCGGGGGTGCCCGTGGGCAGCGGTGCGCCGGGGCGGGCGAGCGGGCCGCAGGCGTCGGTCAGGGCGGTGGCGGCCGCGGGGGTCAGGAAGCGGCTGGTGGCCGACCAGTCGGCGGGCTGGCGGATCCTGCCGTTGCGCAGAAGCCAGTACATGGTCGCGTCGCCGACGTCGTTCTTGACGACCGTGTTGTCCCAGTCGAAGACGGCTACGGGCTTGTGCCCCCGGCCGCAGCTGCCGTACCGGTCGACGAGCTGCTGCAGCCTGGCCTGGTTGTCCCCGTACCAGCCGGACCCGACGACCGCCCGCCGGCAGGAGGTGGGGTCCGCCTGGGCGGGCGGTGCCAGGAGAAGGCCGGAGCCGGTGGCGGCTATGAGGGCGAGGGTGGCGGTTCGGCTTCTGCGCATGCTGCTCCTCGGGGTTCGGGACAGGGGACGGCCGGGCGCCCCGCGGGGCGCCCGGCCGGCTCGGAGCGGGGCTGGTCTACAGCGGGGTGACGTAGGCGCCGGAGATGCCGCCGTCGACCAGGAAGTCGGTCGCGTTGATGAAGGAGGAGTCGTCGCTGGCGAGGAAGGCGACGGCGGCGGCGATCTCGGTGGGCTCGGCGAAGCGGCCCAGCGGGATGTGCACGAGCCGGCGGGCGGCGCGCTCCGGGTCCTTCGCGAACAGCTCCTGGAGGAGGGGGGTGTTCACGGGCCCCGGGCACAGCGCGTTGACGCGGATGCCCTCGCGGGCGAACTGCACGCCGAGCTCGCGGGACATGGCCAGGACGCCGCCCTTGGAGGCGGTGTAGGAGATCTGCGAGGTGGCGGCGCCCATGATGGCCACGAAGGAGGCGGTGTTGATGATGGAGCCGCGGCCCTGGCGCTGCATGTAGGGGAGGGCGGCCTTGCAGCACAGGTAGACGGAGGTGAGGTTGACGTCCTGGACGCGCTTCCAGGCCTCCAGGCCGGTGGTGAGGATCGAGTCGTCGTCCGGCGGGGAGATGCCCGCGTTGTTGAAGGCGATGTCGACGGAGCCGTAGGTGTCGAAGGCCGTCTTGAAGAGGGCCTCGACCTCCTCGGGGCTGGTGACGTCGACCTTCACGAAGGTGCCGCCGACCTCCTCGGCCGCGGCCTTGCCGGCGGTCTCGTCGATGTCGCCGCAGACGATGTCGGCGCCCTCGGAGGCCAGGCGGCGGGCGGTGGCGAGGCCGATGCCGCTGCCGGCTCCGGTGATGACGGCGGTACGGCCGACCAGGCGGCGGCAGACGATCTCTTCAGTGCTCATGGTGCTCAGGCCTCCGTGCTGATGAAGACGTTCTTGGTCTCGGTGAAAGCGGTGAGGGCGTCGGGTCCGAGCTCCCGGCCGAGGCCGGACTGCTTGTAGCCGCCGAAGGGGGTCCAGTAGCGGACGCTGCTGTGGGAGTTGACGGACAGGTTGCCGGCGGCGACGGCGCGCGAGACGCGCAGCGCGCGGCCGATGTCGCGGGTCCAGAGGGAGCCGGAGAGGCCGTACTCGGTCGCGTTGGCCAGGCGTACGGCGTCCTCCTCGTCCTCGAAGGGCAGGACGACGGCGACCGGGCCGAAGACCTCCTCGGCGGCGACGGGCGCGGTGGGGGCGACGTCCGTGACGAGGGTCGGCGGGTACCAGAAGCCGGGGCCCTCGGGGGCCTTGCCGCGGATCGCGGTGAGGCCGGCGGTGACGTAGGACCGTACGCGCTCCAGCTGGGTGCGCGAGATGAGCGGGCCCATCTGGGTGTTCTCGTCGAGGGGGTCGCCGACGGCCACGGATTCGATGCCGGGGGCGACGAGCTCCAGGAACCGGTCGTAGACGGAGCGCTGGACGAGGATCCGGGTGCGGGCGCAGCAGTCCTGGCCGGTGTTGTCGAGGAAGGCCATCGGCGCAGCGGCCGCCGCCGCCTCCAGGTCGGCGTCCGCGAAGACGATGTTGGGGCTCTTGCCGCCGAGTTCGAGGGTGACGCGCTTCACCCGGTCGGCGCACTTCGCCATGATCTGCTTGCCGACGGGGGTGGAGCCGGTGAACACGATCTTCGCGACGCCGGGGTGCTCGACGAGTGCGTCGCCCGCGACCGCGCCGCGGCCGGGGAGCACCTGGAAGAGGTGCTCGGGGATCCCGGCTTCGAGGGCGAGTTCGGCGAGGCGCAGCGCGGTGAGCGGGGTGGTCTCGGCGGGCTTGAGGAGGACGGCGTTGCCCGCGGCGAGGGCGGGGGCCAGGCCCCAGGCGGCGATCGGCATGGGGAAGTTCCAGGGGGCGATCACGCCGATGACGCCGAGGGGTTCGAGGAAGGTGACGTCGATGCCGCCGGCGACGGGGATCTGGCGGCCGGAGAGCCGTTCCACTCCCCCGGCGGCGAAGTCGAGCAGGTCGCGTACGTTGCCGGCCTCCCAGCGGGCGTTGCCGATGGTGTGTCCGGCTTCGCGGACCTCCAGCCGGGCCAGTTCCTCGATGTGGCCGTCGACGACGGCCGCGAAGCGGCGCAGGATCCTGGCCCGGTCGGCGGGGGCGGCCGCCGCCCAGCCGCGCTGGGCCGCGGCGGCTCTGGCGACGGCGGCATCGACATCGTCCCGTGTGGCGGCCGGGACGATGGCGACGATTTCCTCGGTGGCCGGATTCAACACTTCCAGCGCGTCGGACACGTGGTGCCTCTCAGACGTTCGGTCGGTTCGTGGGTTACAGGCGTTCGAAGGAGCGGCGCAGCTCCCAGTCGGTGACCGCGGAGTCGTAGGCGTCGAGTTCGACGCGGGCCATGTTCCGGTAGTGGGCGACCACTTCGGGCCCGAAGGCGGCCTTGGCGATCTCGCTGTTCTCCCAGAGCTCGGCGGCGTCGCGCAGGGTCGCCGGGACGTGCGCGTAGTCGGCGGTGTACGCGTTGCCGGTGCACACCTCGGGCAGTTCGAGGCGGTTCTCGATGCCGTAGATGCCGGCCGCGACCAGGCCCGCGACGGCGAGGTACGGGTTGACGTCACCGCCGGGGAGGCGGTTCTCGAAGCGCATGGAGCGGCCGTGGCCCACCACCCGGAGTGCGCAGGTCCGGTTGTCCACGCCCCAGGCGACGGCGGTCGGCGCGAAGGATCCCGGCCGGAAACGCTTGTACGAGTTGATGTTCGGGGCGTAGAGAAGGGAGAAGTCGCGCAGCGCGGCCAGCTGGCCGGCCAGGAAGTGCCGCATGACCGGTGACATTCCGCCTGGTCCGTCCCCGGCCATCGCGTTGCGTCCGTCAGCGTCCTGGAGCGAGAGGTGGATGTGACAGGAGTTGCCCTCGCGCTCGTCGTACTTGGCCATGAAGGTGAGCGAGACGCCCTCCTGGGCGGCGATCTCCTTCGCGCCGGTCTTGTAGACCGCGTGCTGGTCGCAGGTGGTCAGCGCCTCGTCGTAGCGGAAGGCGATCTCGTGCTGGCCGAGGTTGCACTCCCCCTTCGCCGATTCGACGATCAGGCCCGCGGCCTGCATCTCGTTGCGGATGCGGCGCAGCAGGGGTTCGATGCGCCCGGTCCCGAGGACGGAGTAGTCGATGTTGTACTGGTTGGCGGGGGTCAGGCCGCGGTAGTTGGCGTTCCAGGCCTGCTCGTAGGTGTCCTGGAAGACCATGAACTCCAGCTCGGTGCCGACCATCGCGGTGTATCCGTGCTCGGCCAGGCGCTCGAGCTGGCGGCGCAGGATCTGCCGGGGCGCGGCGACGACGGGCGTGCCGTCGTTCCAGCCGAGGTCGGCCAGGAGGAAGGCACTGCCGGGGTTCCAGGGGATGCGGCGCAGGGTGACGGGGTCGGGGTGCATGGCGAAGTCGCCGTAGCCCCGGTCCCAGGAGGACATCTCGTATCCGTCGACGGTGTTCATGTCGGTGTCGACGGCGAGGAGGTAGTTGCAGCCCTCGGTGCCGTGCGCGAGGACCTCGTCCAGGAAGAACTGTGCGGCGAACCGCTTGCCCTGGAGGCGACCCTGCATGTCGGGGAAGGCCAGGACGACTGTGTCGATCTCACCGCCGGCGACCAGGGAGCGGAGCTCCTCGATCGTCAGCGGCGGCTTGCGGTCTACCACGGGAATCTCTCCTTCGGTGAGCCGAGGAGGCCTAAGGTATTGAATAGAACCATTGCTTGGGAAGGGGAGGGGCCGAGATGACCGATACGGCGAGCGGGGGCGGCGCGATCGCGCGGCTGAATCCCGTACTGCGGCAGGTGCGGGCGGGCAACGGTTTCGAGGAAGCGCTGGAGCAGATCCTCCAGGTGGTCCGGCTGGGTCTGGTACCGGGCGGGGAACGGCTTCCGCCCGAGCGCGAGTTGGCCGAGCGGATGGGGATCAGCCGGGTCACGCTGCGCGAGGTGCTGAAGGTACTGCAGGACCAGGGGCTTGTGGAGGCGCGGCGCGGCCGGTACGGCGGAACGTTCGTGCTGCCCCGCCCGGACACCCCGGCGGGAGGCGCCGAGGAGGAGCTGCGCCGGCGCGTCGCGGGCGTGGACATCGAGGACGTCCTGCGGTTCCGCGAGGTCCTGGAGGTCGGGGCGGCCGGGCTCTGCGCCTCGCAGGGGCTGGCCGAGGAGGGCGCCGAACGGCTGCTCGCGGCCCTGACCGCCACCCATGACGCCCCGCTCGCCGACTACCGGCGCCAGGACACGCTCTTCCACCTGACCCTGTGCGAACTGGCCGGGTCCGCCTCCCTGACGGCCCAGTACGCGGCCGTCCGGGCCACCGTCAACGACCTGCTGGACTGCATCCCGCTGCTGGTGCGCAACCTGGAGCACTCGCAGCAGCAGCACACCGCGCTGGTGGAGTCCGTACTGGAAGGGGACGCGGCCGGGGCGCGCGAGACGATGCGCGAGCACTGCTGCGGCACGGCGGCGCTGCTGCGGGGCTTCCTGGCGTGACCGCCCGGCCCCGGACCGCCCGTCCACCCTGCCCCACCCCACCCCACCCCACCCGGAGCTTTTCGTAACGTCCGTTTAACGCAGAGGTCTTGCGCTCTCCACCGCTCTACGGCAAAGGTACGCCCCACAACCATTGCCCCGAGGCAGGAGCGCACGATGGCCGACGACATCGAGGCACGGCTGAAAGCCGTGCCCGCACCCACCCCGTCCCCCGAGGGCGGCGACAGCCGCGACGACTACCTCGAGCGCCGTACGCTGCGCCGCGGCAGCGCCGGCTGGCTGCTCCTGACCGGCCTCGGCGTCGCGTACGTGGTCTCCGGCGACTTCTCCGGCTGGAACATCGGCCTCGACAAGGGCGGCTTCGGCGGCCTCGCCATCGCCACCGTCCTGATGGGCGCGATGTACGCGTGCCTGGTCTTCTCCCTGGCGGAGCTCTCCACCATCCTGCCGACGGCGGGCGGCGGTTACGGGTTCGCCCGCCGCGCGCTCGGCCCCTGGGGCGGCTTCCTCACCGGTACCGCCATCCTCATCGAGTACATCCTGGCCCCGGCCGCGATCGTGATCTTCATCGGGGACTACGTCGAGTCCCTCGGCCTCTTCGGCCTGACCTCCGGCTGGCCCGTCTACCTCGGCTGCTTCGTCGTCTTCATCGGAGTGCACCTCTGGGGCGTCGGCGAGGCGCTGCGCTTCAGCCTCGTCGTGACCGCCGTGGCCGTCGCCGCGCTGCTCATCTTCGCCGTGGGCGCCTTCACCGAGTTCAGCGCCGACGGCCTGAACGACATCCCGGTCGACGCGAGCGCCTTCGGCTCGAACTCCTGGCTGCCGCTGGGCGTGCTGGGCATCTGGGCCGCGTTCCCCTTCGGCATGTGGTTCTTCCTGGGCGTGGAAGGCGTACCGCTGGCGGCCGAGGAGGCCAAGGACCCGGTCCGCTCCATGCCGAAGGCCCTCGCCATCTCCATGGGCGTCCTCGCCCTGCTGGCACTGATCACCTTCTTCGCGGCGACCGGCGCCCAGGGCGCGGACGCCGTCAAGTCGGCGGGCAACCCGCTGGTCGTGGCGCTGGAGGGGGACGGCGGCCCGACCGCGCTGAGCCGCTTCGTCAACTACGCCGGGCTCGCCGGCCTGGTCGCCTCCTTCTTCTCGCTCATCTACGCGGGCTCGCGCCAGCTCTTCGCCCTCTCCCGGGCCGGCTACCTGCCGCGCTTCCTCTCCCTCACCTCCCGGCGCAAGGCCCCGTACCTGGGCCTGGTCATCCCCGGCGCGATCGGCTTCGCCCTGGCCGCGGCCACCGGCAACGGCGCCCGCATGCTCAACATCGCGGTGTTCGGCGCGACCATCTCCTACGCCCTGATGGCCCTCTCGCACATCGTGCTGCGCCGGCGGGAGCCCGACCTGGAGCGGCCGTACCGCACCCCCGGCGGCATCCTGACCTCCTCGGTGGCCTTCGTACTCGCCCTCTCGGCCCTGGTCGCCACCTTCCTGGTGGACAAGGACGCCGCATTCATCGCCCTGGCCGTGTACGGCGTCGCCCTGGCCTATTTCGCGCTCTACAGTCGGCACCACCTCGTAGCCTCGGCTCCCGAGGAGGAGTTCGCGGCGCTGGCGCAAGCCGAGGCGGAACTGACCCGCGACTGATCCGCGACTGACTCACGTCCGACCCTGCCCGTATCGCCCTGCGGAGGTAAAGCCCGTGCCACGGCCGCTCATCGGCATCACCACCTATGTGGAGGACTCCACCCGTTACGGGGTGTGGGACCTCCCGACGTCCCTCGTACCGTCCGGGTACTACGAACTCGTCCAGGCGGCGGGCGGCGCGGCCGTGCTGCTGCCGCCGGACGAACCCGGGTCGGCGGCGGAGGTGCTGAGCCGGGTGGACGGCCTGGTCGTGGCGGGGGGGCCCCCCCCGGGCCCCCCCCCCCACCCCCCCCCCCCCCCCCCCCCCCACAGCGCCCCCCCCCCCCCCCCCCCCCCCACGGAACAATC
>NZ_JBIXJQ010000017.1:0-325 GCF_052871255.1 Streptomyces sp. LARHCF249 | reverse complement strand
ACCCCGGGGGGGCGGCGGCGGGGCGGCGCGGGGGGGCCGGCCGGGGCGTCGCGGGCGGCCCCGACGTGGACCCGGTCCACTACGGCGCCGCCCGCGACTCCCGTACGGGCGCCCCCGCGACGGTCCGCGACCACTGGGAACTGGCCCTGATCGGCGCCGCGCTGGAGGCCGACGTGCCGGTGCTCGGGATCTGCCGGGGCATGCAGGCGCTGAACGTGGCGCTCGGCGGGACGCTGATCCAGCACATCGACGGGCACTTCGACGCCCCGGGCGAGACGTCCTGGCACCCGGTCCGCCCGGTGCCGGGCACCCGGTACGCGGAGCT
>NZ_JBIXJQ010000016.1:148046-149938 GCF_052871255.1 Streptomyces sp. LARHCF249 | reverse complement strand
CCGCCTGCACCTGGACGCGCTGGGCGTCAGGCTCACCACCCTGCGTCCCGAGCAGGCCGACTACATCGGCGTCAAGGTCGAGGGCCCGTACAAGCCCGACCACTACCGCTACTGATCCCCGCACGGCGGACACCCCCGCGATCCAGCCGGGCTCGAGGGCCCGGCCGGATGCTGGGACGTTGGGAACGGGCCACCTGGGCAACGGCGAGGAGAGTCAGTTGGAGAGTCTGCGGGAGCGCGCCACGGAGCTCGCGGCGATACGGGCCCTGGCCGTGGCCGGACCGGGCGAGCGGGCGACGGCCGCGCAGCACGCCAAGGGCAAACTGACGGCTCGCGAGCGCATCGGCGTCCTCTTCGACGAGGGCTCCTTCTGCGAGGTCGAAGGCCTGCGCAGACACCGTGCGACGGGCTTCGGCCTGGAGGACAAGAAGCCCTACACCGACGGTGTGGTGACGGGCTGGGGCACCGTCCACGGCCGCACCGTGTTCACCTACGCGCACGATTTCCGCATCTTCGGCGGCGCGCTCGGCGAGGCCCACGCGGCGAAGATCCACAAGCTGATGGACCTCGCGGAGGCCGCCGGGGCCCCCATCGTGGGCCTGTGCGACGGCGCGGGCGCCCGCATCCAGGAGGGCGTGACGGCCCTCGCCGGGTACGGCGGCATCTTCAAGCGCAACGTGCGCAACTCCGGGGTGATCCCGCAGATCTCGGTGATCCTGGGCCCGTGCGCCGGCGGCGCCGCGTACTCCCCGGCGCTCACGGACTTCGTGTTCATGGTGCGCGGCACCTCGCAGATGTTCATCACCGGGCCGGACGTGGTCCAGGCCGTCACCGGTGAGGCCGTGACCATGGAGCACCTGGGCGGCGCGGACAGCCACGGAGCGGTGTCCGGCGTCGCCTCGTTCGTCTACGACGACGAGCGCGAGTGCCTGGAGGACGTCCGCCACCTGCTGTCCCTGCTGCCGTCCAACAACCGTGAACTGGCCCCGGCCGGTGACCTGGAGGACCCGGCGGACCGCCGCAACGACAAGCTGCTCGACCTGGTCCCGGCGCGCCCGACCCAGGGCTACGACATCCGCGAGGTCATCGAGGAGATCGTCGACCACGGCGACTACTTCGAGGTCCACGGCCAGTGGGCGCGGAACATGGTCTGCGCGCTGGCCCGCCTGGGCGGCCGGCTGGTGGGTGTGGTGGCGAACCAGCCGTCGCACCTGGCGGGCGTGCTGGACATCGGGGCCTCCGAGAAGGCGGCGCGGTTCGTGCAGTTCTGCGACGCGTTCTCCATCCCGCTGGTCACCCTGATCGACGTGCCGGGCTTCCTGCCGGGCGTGGACCAGGAGCACCAGGGGATCATCCGGCACGGCGCGAAGCTCCTGTACGCGTACTGCAACGCCACGGTGCCGCGGATCAGCCTCGTCCTGCGCAAGGCGTACGGCGGCGCGTACATCGTGATGGACTCCAGCTCGATCGGCGCGGACGTGGCCCTGGCCTGGCCGTCCAACGAGATCGCGGTCATGGGCGCGGAGGGCGCGGCGAACGTGATCTTCCGCAAGGAGATCGCGGCCTCAGCCGATCCCGAGGCGACCCGGGCGCAGCGGATCAAGGAGTACCAGTCGGAGCTGATGCACCCGTACTACGCGGCCGAACGCGGCCTGGTGGACGACGTCATCGATCCGGCCGAGACCCGCTCCCGTCTGATCGCCACCCTCGGCATGCTGCGCGCCAAGAACGCCCCGCAGCCGAGCCGCAAACACGGCAACCTGCCGCTGTAGTCGCGCCGAGCCCCCACAACGCAGTGGTGGGGGGGCGGGGGGGCCCCCCCCCCGCCCCCCCCGGGGGGGGGGCCCCCCCCGGGGGGCCCCCCCGGGGGGGGGGGGGGCGGCGGCGCCCGG
>NZ_JBIXJQ010000016.1:0-148036 GCF_052871255.1 Streptomyces sp. LARHCF249 | reverse complement strand
CGCAACCCGGCCGCTGTAGTCGCGCCGCCCCCCCCCCCCGCCGTGGAGCCGGGACGGGGATCACCCGTCCCGGCTCCACGCTTGTCCGCGCCCGCCCGGCGGATCACGCCGGGCGGGCGCGGGGTCAGGTGGCGGTCCTGAAGGCCCGCTGGTACCAGAGCAGCGGCCGGCCCGAGCCCTCCAAGCGCACGTCCAGCACCCGGCCGACCAGCAGGTCGTGGTCGCCCAGGGTGATCCGGTCCGCGAGCGCGCAGCGCAGCGCGAGCGCGTCGGGAACGTGCGGCAGGCCGGGGCTGTCCGGCCACTCCTCCAGCGGCGCGCCGGCGAACCGGTCGACGCCGCTGGTCGCGAAGCGGCCCGCGAGGTCGCGGTGCTCGTCACCGAGCACGTTGATCACGAACTCGGGGACCTGTGTCAGCGCCTCGTGGCAGCTGGAGGTGTGCGCGATACCGACCAGCACGAGGGGCGGCTCCAGCGACACCGAGGTCACCGCGCTGGCGGTGAATCCCCAGGGCCGGCCCTGGGCGTCACGCGTGGTGACCACGGTCAGCGGCGCCGCCAGCAGGGACATGGCTTCCTTGAAAGTCGCCCCGTCTACGGTGGGCCACTTCTCTTGCAGTTGGGTCGGCATGAGCACTCCGTCCGTGGGTGGGTTCAGCGGGGGGCCGTGGCCTGGGCCGCGGCCTCCCGGGCCTGTGCGGCAAAGCCGTCCTTGTTCTCCGAGACCCACTTCTGGGACGCGCGGCGGCTGTCGAGGGCGCCGGTGAAGTGCGGTGCCACGTAGCGGGCGAGCAGCTCGTAGCTGCGCTTGGTCTGCTCGCGGGTGGCCCAGTCCTGGGTGTTGACCAGCAGGGTGCCGAAGCCGCCGCTCTCGCGCTGCATGCGCTCGATGCCCTCGATGGCGTCCTCGACGGAGCCGATGATCGCCGTGTGGGTCTCGACGGCCACCTCGGCCTCGCGGCCCTCGGGCAGCTTCGCGGAGGCGCCGACGGTGTCGCGCACGTACTCGCGGAACCAGTGGCTCATCCCGGCGCGGACCTGGTCGAGGGCCTCCTCGCGGGTCTCCGCGATGTGCACGCAGATCGCCACGCGCCACTTGGAGCGGTCCACGGTCTGGCCGTACTTGGCGGCCTCCTCCTCACCGGCGGCCCACAGCTGGGCCAGCGGCGGCTCGGACATGCCCGGGCGGCCCGCGAAGGTCAGCGCCTCCAGGCCGTACCGGCCCGCCAGGCGCATGCCGCGCTCGGTGCCGGCGCTGGCGACGGCCATGTCGAACCGCGGCTTGGTGTACGGGCGCAGGTGCAGCATCGCGTCGCGCAGCTCGAACCAGTCGGTCTTCATGGTGACCGGCTCGTCGCCCTTGAACAGGCGCACGAGCGCCTCCAGCGACTCGGCCATCATGCGGCGCTGGTCACCGGCGGAGATGCCCATCATGTGGGCGTCGGCGGGCGAGACCCCGGCGCCCATGCCGAACATGGCACGCCCGCCGCTCTGGTGGTCCAGCTGCACGATGCGGTTGGCCGCGGTCAGCGGGTGGTGGTACGGCAGGCTCACCACGCCGGTGCCGAGCTTGATGCGGCGGGTGCGCTCGGCCGCGGCGGCGAGGAAGACCTCCGGGGAGCTGACCGTGGACCAGCCGCCCGAGTGGTGCTCGCCGACCCAGGCCTCGTCGAGGCCGAGCTCGTCGAGCCAGTGGATGAGGTCCAGGTCCCGCCAGAAGGCGGTGGTGGGGTCCTCGCCCAGGGAGTGGAAAGGAGGGATGAAAGCACCGAACTTCAGCGTCATGACTGTATTCCTTCGAGGGGTCGGGCCGCCGTGCCGGCGAGCCAGAGGGAGAGCTGGTCGGCCAGCTGCCGCAGGCGCGGCGACTGCATGACCGTGTAGTGGTCGCCCGGCAGCGCGACGTAGTGGAAACCGGAGGGGAACAGCTGGGACCAGGCGGCGACCGCCTCGTCCGTGGAGCCGTCCTCGGCGCGCAGGAACGCGGTCGCTCCCGCGTACGGCTGCGGCGCGTAGGACAGCAGGGCCCGGAAGTTGCGGGCGAAGCGGGTGTAGATCTCGCTGAACATCTCGAGACCGATCCCCGCGGGCAGGACGCCCTGTTCGGCCGCCTCGGAGTACAGGATCCCGAAGGCCGTCTCGGGGCAGTCCGCGGCGCGCAGCGGCTCCGGGTCCGGCTCCCACGAGGTGCCGGCCAGGCCGGCCAGGTCCCGGCCGAACCACGAGAGCAGCACGGCGTCGTCGATCTCCGCCCGCTCCGGGGCCGGGCCCGGGGGTTCGAGCAGGTCGATCACCGCGAGGTGCTCGACCTCGTGCCCGGCCGCGGTCAGCTGCTGGGCCATCTCCAGGGCGATGACCCCGCCCATGGACCAGCCGCCGAGCCGGTACGGGCCCTCGGGCACCGCGGCGGTGAGGGCGGCGGCGTAGTGCGCGGCCAGTTCGGGCACGGTCTCCAGGACCTCGTCGTCCGGCACCTGCAGGGCGTAGAACGGCTGGTCCTCGCCGAGCAGGCCGGCCAGTTCGCCGTAGCAGAGCACGTCTCCGCCGACCGGGTGGACGAAGAACAGCGGGGTCCGCGTACCGCCGGTGCGGATGGGCACCAGCGCGGTGCGGCGCACCGACCCGCCGGCCTCCCGTATCGCCGTGGCGAGCAGGGCGATCGTCGGCCGGGCGAACAGGGTGGACAGCGGCAGCGAACATCCGAGCCGCGCCCGGATCTCGGCCATCAGCCGGACCGCGAGCAGCGAGTTGCCGCCCAGGGCGAAGAAGTCGGTGTGCACGCCGAAGCCGGTCTCGGGGAAGAACTCGGACCAGACCGCGGCGAGTTCGCCCTCCGTCAGGTCCCGGGGGGCCTGCGCCGCGTCACCGTCGGCGGCGTCGGCGCCGGGCACCGGCAGCGAGGAGCGGTCGACCTTGCCGTTGGCGGTCAGCGGCAGCTCGTCGAGGATCAGGATGTACTGCGGGACCATGTACGAGGGCAGGGCCGCGCCGATCGTCTTCGCGAGCAGCTCGGGCGTCACCTCGCAGCTGCGGTCCTCGTCGAGGACGACGTAGGCCACCAGGCGCTTGGCGCCCTGGCGTTCGCCGACCGCGGAGGCGACCGCGGCGCGCACTCCGTCGCAGGCCAGCAGCGCGGCCTCGATCTCGCCGAGCTCGATCCGGTACCCCTGGATCTTGACCTGGAAGTCCTCCCGGCCCAGGAACTCGATGGTCCCGTCCGGCAGGTACCGGCCCAGGTCGCCGGTGCGGTACAGCCGCTCCCCGGTGGCCGGGTGGCGCAGGAACGCCGCCCGGGTCTTGGCCTCGTCGCCGAGGTAGCCGCGGGCCAGGCCCGCGCCGGAGATGTACAGCTGGCCGGGCACCCACACCGGGCTGGGCTGCATGGCCTCGTTCAGTACGTGGAACTGCTGGTTGAGCAGCGGCTTGCCGTACGGGACCGAGGTCAGCGACGGGTCGTCGCCACCGGTCACGCGGTGCGCGATCGACCAGATCGACGCCTCGGTCGCCCCGCCCAGGCTCCACACGGCCGCCTCGGGCACCAGCGCGGCGATGCGCTCCGGGAGGGTCAGCGGGATCCAGTCGCCGCTCATCATCACCGTGCGCAGCGGCAGGCTCCCGGTCATCCCGGCGGCCAGCGCGTGCTCGGTGAACATCTCCATCAGCGTCGGCACGCTGTTCCACACGGTGACCCCGTGCTCGGTGACCAGCTCGGCCCAGCGGCCGGGCTCGCGGTGCGCGTCCGGGGCCGGGAGCACGATCGCGCCGCCGGCGCCGAGGATGCCGAACACGTCGTACACCGACAGGTCGAAGTTGAGCGCGGACAGGGCCAGGACCCGGTCCTCCTGCGTGATGCCGAACCGCTCGTTGATGTCGAGACACGTGTTCAGGGCGCCCGTGTGCTCGATCATCACGCCCTTGGGCGTACCCGTGGAGCCGGAGGTGAAGATGACGTACGCGAGGTCGTCCGGGCGGGCGGCCGAGGCGGGCAGGCCGCCGGCCGGCACGGCCAGCGCCTCGGGGCCGTCCACGCACAGCCGTACGGTCCCCTCCGGCCACCGGATGCCGGCCTCGACGCGGCTCTGCGTCAGGACGAGGCGGATGCCGGACTTCTCGCACAGCAGCCGCAGCCGCTCGGCGGGCACCGCGGCGTCGATGGGCACGTAGGCGGCGCCCGCCTTCAGCACGCCGAGGGTGGCGGCGACCTGCTCCCAGCCCTTCTCCATCACGATGCCGACGAAGCTGCCGCGGCCGGCGCCCGCCTCCAGCAGCCAGCGGCCCAGCCGGTCGGTGTGCTCGTCCAGTTCGCCGTACGTCAGCTCGCGGCCGGGGGCGATCACCGCGACCCGCCCGGGGTGCGCGGCGGCCTGCGCGGCGAACGGCTCGTGCAGCAGCCCCGCGGGCAGCGGCCCGGCCGTCGCGTTGGCCGACCGGCGCACGTCGAGCTCGGCGGCCGGGACCAGGGCGGGCGCCGGGCGGCGCCAGGCGTCCTCCTCGACGCACAGGCCGCGCAGCACGTCGAGGTACGCCTCGAACATCGCGTCGATCATCCCGGCGGGGAAGAGCTCCTCGATGACGTCCCAGTTCACGATCAGCGCCCCGGCGTCCTCGACCACCTGGTGGTCGAGCCACACCTGGGGGG
This sequence comes from Streptomyces sp. LARHCF249, assembly GCF_052871255.1. NCBI lineage: Bacteria > Bacillati > Actinomycetota > Actinomycetes > Kitasatosporales > Streptomycetaceae > Streptomyces > Streptomyces sp. LARHCF249. The sequence continues at coordinate 143,397 of NZ_JBIXJQ010000016.1, read as the reverse complement.
TGCGGATCGAGCTGGAGACCTCCTCGCCGCCCTCGCCGATGGCGGTGAGGTGCTGGGCCAGGCCCATCGAGGCCGCGGAGTCCTCCTTGGCCGCGAAGTTGACGGTGCTGGCGAACACGACCGGCATGTTGGCGCGGGCGTTTCCGCCGCGGGCCCGGTTGAGCTCGCGCAGCACCGCGACACCGCTGACGTGGCTGTGCTCCAGGTCGTTCCACAGCTGGCGCTGGATGCGCCCGGCCCGCTCGCCGAAGGCGACCGAGGCGGTGGAGTCGATCTCCAGCAGGGTGGTGGCGCTGAAGTTGCCGAGCACGCTGCCGACCTGCTCGTGCAGCGGCAGCCGGTTGAAGAACAGCACGTTCAGGGTGAAGCGGCTGGACTTGCTCCAGGAGGCCAGCACCTGGGAGTACGCCGTGCACAGCGCGGCCGACGGGGTGACGCCGGCCGCCGAGGCGTACGCCTTGAACCGGGACCAGTCCTCGGCCTCGATCCGGCTGGAGCGGTGGGTGAACGCCGGCGCCTCCAGCGAGCCCGGGTCGGCGGCCAGCGGCAGTTCGGGGGCCGGCGGCAGGGTGTCGAGCCGCTCGCGCCAGTAGGCGAGCGAGGCGGCGTGCAGGTCGGTCTCCTCGACCGCCTTGGCCGTCACCACGTAGTCCCGGTAGGTGAGCGGCACCTCGGGCAGCGCGCCGGCCTCGCCGCGGTAGGCGGCGGCCCACTCGCGGAACAGCATCGAGGTGCTCCACGCGTCGATGATCAGCGCGTCGAGTCCGATGTGCAGACGGGTGCGGCCCTCGGTGACGCGGGTGGCGCGGATGTCGAACAGCGGCCACACCGCCGTGTCGAAGACCTGCCCGGCGACCTCGTCGTGGAGTTCGGCCAGGCGCGCCCCGCGCTCCTCCTCCGCGCAGCCGCGCAGATCCGTCGTGCGGATCTCGTACGGGGCGACCTCGGGCAGCACCTTCTGGTAGCCGTCCTCGGTCATCACCGCGCGCAGCATGTCGTGCCGGTCGATCATCAGGCGCAGCGCGTCCTGCAGCCGGTCCACGTCCACCCCGTCGAGGTCGACCTCGATGAAGAAGTACGTGGAGACGTTGCCGAGTTCGAAGGCGCTGGAGCGGCCCACGAGGTAGGCCTGCTGGAGGTCGGTCAGCGGGAACGGCTCGTAGCGGGCCGCCTCGTCGCGGACCAGTTCCGGCAGCCGCCCGCCGCCCGTGGCGGGCTGCGTCGCGGCGCCCGGCGCACCCGCACCGGCCGGGGACTCCTCGGGGGTGCCGAGCGTCTCCAGGACCTGGTCGCCGAGCGTGCTGACGCTGCGGCCCTCCAGGAAGGCCACCAGCGGCAGGGAGACCCCGAGCGCGGCGGACAGCGCCTCCTTGACCTCCAGGGCCATCAGCGAGTCCAGGCCGAGGTTCTGCAGCGGCTCGTCGCGGTCCACCGCGTCCGGGGAGGTGCCCAGCGCGCGGGCGACCGTCGCCGCCAGCAGCTCCCGTACGCCCGCGGCGTCCAGCGGCTGCGGGGCGGCGGCCGCGGCGAGCGGGGCCGCGGCGGGCAGCGCGCGGGCGGCCGGGGCGGCGGCGCCCCCGGTCCGCAGCAGCTGGTCCTTCTCGGCGCGGCGCAGGCACACCCCGGTGGCCTCGACCACCGTGCGCCCCTGGGCGTCGTACAGCGCGGCCTCGGCGAGCAGCATCCCCTGCGGGTCGGGCGACGGCAGCAGCCGCACCCGGCAGTACGTCTCGCCCTGCGCCCCGGAGAACCCGTGGAAGGCGAACCGGTCGATGCCCACCAGCATGAACGTGGCGTCCGCCGGGGTGCCCTCGGGCAGGCAGGCGAACAGGGACTGGAACAGGGCGTCGGTCTGGCCGGGGTGCAGCCGGTAGCCGTCGGCCTCGCCAGGGCGCGGCGCGCGCATCTTCGCGACGGCCTCGCCCCCGCCGCTCCACACGTGCTCGATCCACTGGGCGGTGGGGCCGAGGTACAGCTTGCGGCGCCACATCCGGCGGTAGAACTCCTCGCCGGTGGTCTTCTCGGCGAGCGGGGCGCGCAGCGCGTCCAGGTCGGCCGCGGCCGGTGCGCCCGCAGGGAGTTCGGCCAGCTTGCCCTGCGAGTGCAGCAGCCAGCCGGCGCCGTCCCGCCGGGCGGAGTAGTAGCGGTACGCGGTGCGGCCGCCGGGCGCCGGATCCAGGACGAGCTGCACCCGGGCCCGCTGGTCCTCGTCGAGGATCATGCTCTGCAGGACCAGGCACTCCTCGATCAGCGCGCCCGCGCCGCCGCCGTCGGCCCGGGCGGCCTGAAGGGCCGACTCCAGGTAGACGCCGATGTTGACCACGGGCAGCCCGTCCATCACACAGTCGCCCAGACAGGGGTGGCCGGCGGTGTCGAGCACCGCCGCGTACTGGGTGGAATCCAGCGGCGAGGGCACCCGCTCGCCCAGCAGGCGCGGCGAGGGGGCCTCGTCCGCGGCGGGCACGCCCGACGCCGGGCGGGCGCTCGGCGTGAACCAGTGACGGGTGCGCTGGAAGGGGTAGGTGGGCAGCGCGGCGCGCCGCCGGCCCCGGCCCGCGTCGTACGCGGCCCAGTCCACCGGCGCCCCCAGCGCGTACAGGGCGCCCAGGCTGTCCAGCGCGACGCGGCCGTCGTCGTGGCCCTTGCGCAGCGACGGCAGGAAGACCGGGGCCTGGTCGCCGTCGCCCGCACCGGGCAGGAACCGCTTGGCCATGCCGGAGAGCGCGGGCTGCGGGCCGGTCTCCACGAACACGCGGAAGCCCAGCCCGTGCAGGGCGGTCATGCCCCGCAGGAAGTCCACGGGACGGCGGATGTGCTCGCGCAGATAGCCCGCCGAGAAGGCCTGCGGGCCGGTCAGCGGCTCACCGGTGACGTTGGAGACGACCGGGATGCGGGGGGCCGCGTACGTCAGGGCGGCCGCCGCGGCCTCGAACTCGTCCAGCACCGGGTCCATCAGCGGCGAGTGGAAGCCGCGGGTGACCGTGAGCCGCTTGGACTTGACGCCCGCCCCGGCCAGCTCGGCCAGCAGCACGTCCAGCGCCTTCGCGCCGCCGGACACGACCAGCGACTCGGGGCCGTTGACCGCGGCCACCGACAGTTCGCCCCCGTACGGCGCCAGCGCCTTCGCGAGCTGCTCCCCGGTGGTGAAGACCGCCGCCATGGCGCCCTCCACCGACAGTTCCTGCATCATGCTGCCGCGGCGCACCGCGAGGGTCAGCGCGTCCTCGAGGGACAGCACCCCCGCCACGCAGGCCGCGACGATCTCGCCGATGCTGTGGCCCAGCACGGCGCCCGGTTCGACGCCCCAGGAGCGCCAGAGCTCCGCGAGCGCGTATTCGACGGCGAACAGGGCCGGCTGGGTCCAGCGGGTCTCGTCCACCAGCGCGGCGTCGGCGGGCGCCGGGTGCAGCACGGAGAGCAGCGAGCGGTCCGTCAGGTCCGAGACGATGGCGTCGCAGCGGTCGATCGCGGCCCGGAAGACCGGCTCGCTCGCGTAGAGGCCCGCGCCCATGCCCGCGTACTGCGCGCCCTGGCCGGTGAAGAGGAAGGCCACCTTCGGCCGCGCGCCGCCGGGCACGTGTCCCGTGCGGACGCCCGCCGGCAGGATCGCGCCGGGCGCGTACGCGGCCAGCTTCTCCCGCATCTCCGCGGCGGAGCCGGCGACCGCGGCCAGCCGGTGGGGGAGGGGGGCGCGGCCGGTGGCGGCGGTGTGGCAGACGTCGGCGAGCGGGGCGGCGTCCGGGCCGTCCAGGTACGCGGCGTGGCGCGCGGCCAGGTCGGCGAGCGCGGCCGGGCTCTTGGCGGACAGGGCCAGCAGCTGCGCGGTGCGCTCGCCCCCGGCCTCTGCGGCGGGGCCGGCGGCCGGGGCCGCCGGCGCCTCCTCGACGACGAGGTGGGCGTTGGTGCCGCTCGCGCCGAAGGAGCTGATGCCCGCGAGACGGGGCTTGTCGCCGCGCGGCCAGGCCACGGCGGTGCGCGGGAAGGTGACCGAGAGGTCCTCGACGCCGATCTCCGGGTTGACCTCCTGGAGGTCCAGCTGCGCCGGGATCTCCTCGTGCTGCAGCGACAGCACGACCTTGATCAGCCCGGCGATGCCGGCGGCGGGCTCCAGGTGCCCGATGGTGCTCTTGACCGAGCCGACGACCAGCTCCTCGCCCGGCGCCCGGCCGCCCAGTACGGCGTCCAGGGCGCGCAGTTCCAGCGGGTCGCCCAGCGGGGTGCCGGTGCCGTGCGCCTCCACGTAGCCGATCTCCGCCGGTTCGACGCGGGCCGAGGCCAGCGCGGCGCGGATCACGTCCTGCTGCGCGGCGGCGTTCGGGACGGTGATGCCGGCGCTGCGGCCGTCCTGGTTGACGGCGGAGCCGCGGATGACGCCGAGGACGCGGTCACCGGCCGCCTGCGCGTCGGAGAGCCGCTTGAGGACGACGACTCCGCATCCCTCGCTGCGCACGTAGCCGTCGGCGCGGGCGTCGAAGGTCTTGCAGTGGCCGTCCGGCGCCAGCATGTTCGCCTTGTCGGCGATGGTGAACCACTCCGGCGACAGCAGGACGTTGACCCCGCCCGCCAGCGCCATGCCGGTCTCCCCGGCGCGCAGGCTCTGACACGCCAGGTGCACGCCGACCAGCGAGGACGAACACGCGGTGTCGACGGACAGGCTCGGGCCCTGCAGGCCCAGCCAGTACGAGAACCGGCCGGCCGCGAAGGTGGAGGCGTTGCTGGTGAGGCTGTACGCCTCCAGCTCGGCCGGGTCGATCTGCTGCATCTGGCGCTGCACGTAGTCGTACGTGGTGACGCCGAAGTACACCCCGGTGTCCGTGCCGGTCAGGCCGGCCGGCGAGATGCCCGCGTGCTCCAGAGCCTCCCAGCCCACTTCCAGCAGCAGGCGCTGCTGCGGGTCGAGGGTGGCGGCCTCGCGCGGCGAGATCCCGAAGAACGGGGCGTCGAAGCCGTCGACCCGGTCGAGGAAGCCGCCGAGGCGGCTGCCGTGCCGGGCGGTGTCCCAGCGGTCCTCGGGCACCTCGCGGATGCCGTCGCGGCCCGAGCTCAGGAACTCCCAGAACTCCTCGGGGGTCTCGGCGCCGCCGGGCATCCGGAGGGCCAGTCCGACGATGGCGATCGGCTCGGTGCGGGTGCGCTCGGCGGCGTCGAGCTCGGTGCGCAGGCGGCGGATCTCCCGCACGCTCTGGGCGAGTACGTTCTGCCGCTCGTGGTCTCTGTCGGTCATCGGGCTCCTCCGGCTGCGGGCGTCGGGGAACCGGACTCCGCGGCCAGCACGGCGAGGAGTTCGGCTTCGGAAAGGTCGTCGAGGGATGTGCCGTCCTCGGACCCGGAAAGGTCCGAAGGCGCCTGCGGTGGGGGGATGACAGCGGGTGTGGGTGCGGCGGACGGGGCCGTGGGGGCCTGCGGGCCGGCCTCGGCGGCCGCCCGTTCCGCCAGCGTCAGCAGATGCGCGGACAGCGCCTCCACCGACGGGTGTTCGAACATCACGGTCGCCGGGAGGCGGCGGCCGAGCAGGGTCTCCAGCCGGATGCGGGCATCGCGGGCGAGCGTGGAGTCCATGCCCATCTGGAAGAACCCGGCCGTCCGGTCGACCCGGTCGGGGCTCAGCTCCAGGGTCCCGGCCACCGCCGCGGACACCTGGGCCCGGACCAGCTCGGCGCGGGCCTCGCCCGGCTCGGGCACCGCACCGGCGGCGCAGGCGTCGACCGGCACCGGGCCGGCCGCGCCCGAGGAGCGGAACCAGAAGCTCTCGTGCTGCCAGGCGTACGCGGGCAGCGGTACGGGACGCGCGGGCGCCGCCGGGAGCAGCTCGGCCAGCCGGGCGGGCAGGCCGTGCGTGTGCAGGGCGGCCAGGATCTCCAGCAGGCCGTGGGACTCCGGCTCGTCGCGCCGCATGGACGGCAGGGCCAGGCCCTCGCGGCCGGAGTGCTCGAAGGCCTGCTCGACGGCGGACAGCAGCGTCGGGTGGGGGCTCATCTCGACGAACACCCCGTGGTCGCTGTCGATCAGCTGCCCCACGGCGTCCCAGAAGAGCACCGGCTCGCGCAGGTTGCCCGCCCAGTACGCGGCGTCGAAACCGGAGCCGTCGCACAGCTCGCCGGTGACGGTCGACAGGACCGGCACCTTGCCCGCGCGGGGCTCGATGCCCGCCAGCTCGGCCAGCAGGTCCTCGCGCAGCGCGTCGACCTGCGGGCTGTGCGAGGCCACGTCCACCTTGACGTGGCGGCAGAAGACGTTGCGGGCCCCCAGGGAGGCGGCGAGCTCGGCCAGCACCTCCGGGTCGCCGGAGAGCACCGTGGAGGTGGGGCTGTTGCTGACCGCGACCGAGACCCGGTCGCTGTGGTCCGCGACGAACTCGGCGGCCTGGTCGAAGGGCAGGCCCACCACCAGCATCGCGCCCTGCCCGCTGATGCGGCGCAGCAGGAAGCTGCGGCGGCAGATGATCCGGGCCGCGTCGTCCAGGCTCAGCACGCCGGCCACGTACGCGGCGGCGACCTCGCCCATGCTGTGGCCGACCACCGCGTCGGGTGTGACGCCGAAGGCCCGGGCCCGGGCGGCCAGTCCGACCGCGATGGCGAACAGGGCCGGCTGGATGACGTCGATCCGCTCCAGCGGCGCCCCGTCCTCCAGACCCATGATCGTGTCGATGACGGAGAACCCGCCGTCGGTCCAGCGCTTGAAGGCCTCGTCGCACTCGGCCACGGCGGCCTTGAACACCGGGCAGACGCGCATCAGTTCGCGGCCCATCCCGGCCCGCTGGGCGCCCTGGCCGGGGAAGACGAAGACGACCTTGTCGCTGATGCCGCCCCCGGTGCGGCCGGTGACCACGGAGGCCGGGGACTTGTCCGCCAGCCACATGTCCAGCCGCTCGGCGGCCTCGGCGTGCGTGCTCGCGGCGACCGCGAGCCGGTGCGGGTGGCGGGTGCGCCGGGTGGCGGCGCCGTGCACCAGCGCGGAGAACGGCTCCCGGCGCGTCTCCTTGGCCTGGAGGTGGTCGCGCCAGGCACGGGCCATCGGGACCAGCGCCTCGGCGGTGCCCGCGTAGACCGGCAGCAGCCAGGGGCCCTCCGCGGCCTGCGGCACCCGGGGGGCCGCCTCGCCCCGCGGCTGCGCGCCGTCGTCCTGCGGGGCCGGGCCCAGTACGACATGGGCGTTGGTGCCGCCCGCGCCGAAGGAGCTGACGGCGCCGTGCCGCCGCTCGTCCGGCTCGTCCCAGCTCGCCGCCTCGGTCGGGATGCGCAGCCGTCCGCCGCCGAGCGAGATGTGCGGGTTGACCTCCTCCAGGTGGAGGTGGGGCGCGATGGCCCGGTGGTGGATGCTCAGCGCCACCTTGATCAGGCCGGCCAGGCCGGCGCCCGCCTCCAGGTGGCCGATGTTGGTCTTCACCGACCCGAGCGCGCAGCTCCCGCCGCCCGCGTCCGCGCTCCCGTACACCTCCTGCAGCGCCTCGACCTCGATCGGGTCGCCGAGGCTGGTGCCCGTGCCGTGTGCCTCCAGCAGGGTGACCTGCGAGGGCTCGAGGCGGGCGGAGCGCAGCGCCGCCTTGATGACATCGCGCTGGGACAGGCCGCTGGGCGCGGTCAGGCCGTTGGTCAGGCCGTCCTGGTTGACGGCGGAGCCGCGGATGACGGCCCAGATCCGGTCGCCGGCCGCGACGGCGTCCGAGAGCCGCTTCAGGACGAGCACACCGACGCCCTCGCCGCGGGTGTAGCCGTCGGCCCTGGCGTCGAAGGTCTTGCAGCGGCCGTCGGGCGCGAGCGGCAGGCCCTTGGAGTGGGCCACCGTCATCGTCGGCGAAAGGATGATGTTCATCCCGGCGGCGACCGCGGTGGAGCACTCCTGGGCGCGCAGGGACTGGCAGGCCAGGTGCACGGCCACCAGCGAGGACGAGCAGGCCGTGTCGACGGTCATGCTCGGGCCGCGCAGGTCGAGCTGGTACGAGAGCCGGTTGGAGATGATGCAGTTGGTGCCGCCGACGACGGTGTACGTGTCGAGGCCGGCCGGGTCCTCGAGCTGCATCTGCAGGTAGTCGGTGGCGTTGGCGCCGACGAACACGCCCGTCGCGCTGCCCTGCAGCTTCTCCCGCGGCAGGCCCGCGTCCTCCAGGGCCTCCCACGCCACCTCCAGGAAGTGCCGCTGCTGGGGGTCCATGCGCGCGGCCTCGCGCGGGGAGATGCCGAAGAAGTACGGGTCGAAGCGGTCCACCCCGTCGATGAACCCGCCGAAGCGCATGGTGGTGCGGCCCGGGGCGTTCGGGTCGGGGTCGTAGTAGGCGTCGGCGTCCCAGCGGTCGCCGGGCACACCGGTGATCGCGTCGGTGCCGGAACTGATCATCTGCCAGAAGTCGCCGGGGGAGCCGACCCCGCCCGGCAGCCGGCAGCCCATGCCGACGATGGCGACGGGCTCGTGGCGCTTCTGCTCCAGAGCGTCCAGCCGGCCCCGCAGCATGCGGACGGCGGACAGTGCCTTGACGAGGGCGTCCCCGGAGCGGTCTTCGGCCGGGGCGGCCCCGGTGGCGGTGCTGCTCATCTCAGTCCCTTTACTTGGAAACCCTCGGCCCTCGGCCAGGGGTGGCGGTACCGGATCGGGACCGCCCCTGGGAGTCCAGGGCGGCTGGGGCGGTCTGTGGTGACGCGGGAAACCCCACGCGTGAGGGTGGGATGTGGGATCCCCCTCCCCCTCAGGGAGGGGGAGGGGGCGAGCCGACCTAGAAGGTCTCCATCCGCTCGCTCAGTTCCGCGAGTTCACGTGCGAGGAGGGCCTCGAGGCTCTCCGGGTCTGCTTCGCCCTCCGCCGCCGCCGGGAGGACCGGGGCTTCGGCCGCGGGGCCGGGTTCGGGGGCCTCGTCGCCGTCGAGTGCGATGGCCGCCTTGCCGGCCAGGAACGGCGCGATGTCCCGTACGGTCGGGTAGTTCCAGATGAGCGTGGCCGACAGCTCCACGCCGAAGGCCGCCTCCAGGCGGTTGCGCAGCTCCAGCGACATCAGCGAGTCGATGCCGAGGGAGCGCAGCGGGGTGTCCGGATCGATGCGGCGGGCGGGGAGCTTGACCACCTGCGCGGTGATCTCCCGTACGGCGGTCTCGAACGCGGCCCGCCGCTGCGCCACGGGCAGTTCGGCCAGTCCGGCGGCGGTCGCCCCGTCCGCCGGTCCGCTCTGGGCCTCGTTCTGGTCCGCGGCGAGGACGGGTACGGAGTCCAGCCGGACCACGCGCAGCCCCTCGGCCTCGGCCAGCAGGGCGCCGTCGGCGGACAGGATCCGTACGCGGGCCTGCCAGTGGCGGTCGTCGGCCCGCTCGCACTGCGCGTACGCCCACAGCTCGCCCGCGAGGGCTCCGTACACCCGCAGCCGTCCGATGGACTCACTGACGAAGCACTGGGTGACGCCCTCGCCCCAGGCGGCGCCCAGCAGCGGGGCCACGGCGGACTGCAGGGCGGAGTCGAGCAGCGAGGGGTGCACCCGGTAGCCGGGGTCGGCGGGCAGGGCGGCCGGGTCGGGCGCGATCCGGGCCAGGGCGGCGCCTTCGCCGCGCGAGACGCCGGTGATCCCCTGGAAGGCGGGCCCGTAGCCCAGCCCGCAGGCGGCGAGCGCCCGGTAGTAGGCCGGGCCCTCGAGGGTCTCGGCCAGCGGACCGGCCAGCGCGGCGAGATCGACGGGCTCGCCCGGATCCTGCGCTGCGCCGAACAGCACCCGGGTCTCGGCCACGCACAGCGGGCCGTCGTCCTCGCGGACGAAGAAGCGGATCTGCGCCCGCTCGCCGTCCGAGCCGTCCGAGCCCTCCAGTACGGCCTGCACCCGGCGCACGCCCTGCGCGGGCAGGATCAGCGGCTCCCGGAAGGCGAACTCCTCCAGTACGGGCTCCTCGCCCGGCCGGACCTGGGCGCACATCGCGAGCGCCATCTCGGCGAATCCGGCGCCCGGCAGGACCGCGGCCCCGCCGATGCGGTGGTCCGATGCGGTGGCGGCCGAGCTGTCGAAGTCCATCTGCCAGTAGTGCGTCCCCGGGGCGACGGGGGAGTCGAGGCGCTCGCCGAGCAGGCCGCGGCGCAGCGCCCGGCCGCCCGCGGCAGCGCCCGCAGCGCCGCCGCCCGGGCCGGTGGCGTCGATCCAGAACCGCTCCCGCTGCCACGGGTAGTGGGGCAGCTTCGCCCCGGCGGGGGCCGGGGTCAGCGCGCGGTCCACGCGGGCCGGGGCGCCCAGGACGTGCAGCCGGCCCAGCGAGCCGAGCAGGCTGTCGCGTTCCTCCTCGCGGCGGCGCAGCGAAGGCAGCGCTGCCACGGCCGTACCGCTCTCGGCGGCGACCTGCTCCACGGCGGGCAGCAGGATCGGGTGCGGGCTCATCTCGATGAAGACGCTCACGCCGTCCTCGACGAGGCGGGCCACCTGGTCGGCGAAGAGCACCGGCTCGCGCAGGTTGTCGGCCCAGTAGCGGATGTCCATCTCGGTGCCGGAGGCCACCGATCCGGTCACCGTCGAGTAGACGGGGACGGTTCCGGCCCGCGGGGCGATGCCGTCCAGCGCGGACAGCAGGTCCTCGCGCAGCGGGTCCATCTGCGGGCTGTGGGAGGCCACGTCCACCTTGACCCAGCGGCAGAAGACCTGGTCGGCCTCGAGCCGGGCCGCGATCGCGGCGAGCGCGTCGCGGTCGCCGGACAGCACGGTGGAGCGGGGGCTGTTGTTCACGCCGACCGACACCAGGTGCTCCTGGCCGGCGAGGAGCTCGCGGGCCTGGTCCATCGTCAGCTCGCAGGCGAGCATGGCGCCCTGGCCGGCCGCGCGGCGCAGCAGCAGGCTGCGGCGGCAGATGATCCGGGTCGCATCCTCGATGCCCAGCGCGTCGCTGACGTGCGCGGCGGCGACCTCGCCCATGCTGTGCCCGATGACGGCGTCGGGCTCGATGCCCCAGGAGCGCCACAGCGCGGCGAGCGCGACCTCGACGGCGAACAGCACGGGCTGGACGACGTCGATGCGGGTCAGCTGCGAGCTCTCCTCGCCGGCGCACAGCTCGTCCTCGATCGACCAGTCGATCCAGGCCCGGGCAGCGGCGTCGGTGGTACGGATGGACGCGGCGAAGGCGGGCTGCGTGCGCAGCAGTTCGCGGCCCATCCCGATCCACTGGGAGCCCTGGCCGGGGAAGACGAACGCGATCCGGGGCCGGGACTCGGCCGGCTTCGCGCCCTCGTACAGCTGCGGCGGCCGCTCGCCGTCCGCGTGGGCGGCCAGTGCCTCGGCGAGCTCGGCGGTGTCCCGGGCGACGAGGGAGAGGCGGTAGGGGTGGTGGGCCCGCTCCAGGCCGGCGCGGGCCAGGGCCGGCAGCTGCGCAGTGTCCCGGGCCGCGGCGGCGGCCACGGAGCGGGAGAGCTCCCGCAGGGCCTGCGGGGTGCGGGCGGAGAGGGTGAACAGCTCGGCGGTGGGCGGCCGTTCGCCCGGCAGCCGCACCTCGAAGCCGAGTTCTGCGAGGGCGGCGAGCGTCTCCACCAGGCCCGCGCGGTCGTCGGGGCCCTCGCGGCGCATGGTGGCCAGTACGGCCGCGGTGCCGCCGTACTCCTCGGCGGACTGGCGCAGCGCGGGGGCCAGCACCGGGTTGGCGCTGATCTCGACCAGTACGCCGGTGCCGCGGGTCAGCAGATGGGCGGTGGCCGGGGCGAGCAGCACGGGCCGGCGCAGGTTGCGGACGAAGTACGAGGCGTCCGCCTCCCGCCAGTCGAGCGGTTCGCCCGTCACGGAGGAGATCATCGGGATGCGGCCGGGCCGCGGGGTGAGCGTGCCGATGGCCGCTTCGAGGTCGGCGGTGATCGGGTCGATGCCCGCGCTGTGGGCCGGCAGGTCGACGCGGATCATGCCGCACAGGACGCCCTCGGCCTTCAGGTCGGCGACCAGGGCCTCCAGCGCGGCGCGCGGGCCGGCGAGGCCGGTGGTGCGCGGGCCGTTCTGGGTGGCGACGGAGATCTCCCGGCCGCCGACCCGGTCGTCGATGCGCTGCTGGATGTCGGCGGCGGAGAGCTCGACGACGGCCATGCCGCTGCCGGAGCCGGCGACCCGGCGCTGCTGGTCGCTGTAGTGGTGGATCAGGCGCACCGCGTCGGGGAGGTCGAGGATGCCGGCGATGACGGCGGCGGCGACTTCTCCCAGGCTGTGGCCGACGACGGCGTCCGGGCGGACCCCGGCGGCCTCGAGCCAGGCGGCGATGCCGACCTGGATGGCGAAGAGCACGGGCTGCATCACGCCGACGTCGCCGCTGCGGGCCGTGTCCTCGCCGGCGTGCAGTTCGTCGAGCAGTGACCACCCGGTGTGGCGGGCGAGTTCGCGGTCGCACTCCTCGAGTACGGAGCGGAAGACCGGTTCGGTACGGAGCATGGTGCGGGCCATCCCGATCCACTGCTGACCGTACGGGGAGCATACGAAGGCCACCTGTGGGCGGCGGCCGGCGGGAACGGCTTCGGTGCCGGTGCCGGGTCTCTCCTGCAGGGTCAGCGGCGCGGGCGCGGTGTGGGCCTCGAGGACGACGTGCACGTTGGTGCCGCCCCAGCCGAAGGCGCTCACCCCGGCCCGGGCCGGGCCCTGCCCGGTTTCGGGCCACGGCTCCTCGGCCGCGGGGACGCGCAGGCGGAGCTCGTCGAAGGGGATGTGCGGGTTGGGCGTCTCGAAGTGGATGCTGGGCGGGATGCGGCGGTGGCGCAGCGCGAGGGCCGTCTTGACCACTCCGGCGATGCCGGCTGCCGCCTCCAGGTGGCCGATGTTGCTCTTGACCGACCCGATGCGCAGCGGCGCGTCCCGGTCGCGGCCGCGGCCGTAGACCGCCCCGAGCGCGGTGGCCTCGACCGGGTCGCCGAGCGCGGTGCCCGTGCCGTGGGTCTCGACGTACTGGACCTCGGCGGGGGAGATGCCGGCCTGGCGGCAGGCGGCGCGCAGCACGGCCTCCTGGGCGAGGGGGTTGGGGGCGGTGAGTCCGTTGCTCAGGCCGTCGTTGTTGGCGGCCGTACCGCGGATCGTGCACCAGATGTCGTCGCCGTCGGCCAGTGCCCTGGACAGCGGCTTGAGGACGACGGCCCCGGCGCCCTCGCCGCGGCCGAAGCCGTCGCCGCGCGCGTCGAAGGCCTTGCAGCGGCCGTCCGGGGAGAGGCCGCCGAACTTGCTGAGCGAGACCATCGTCTCCGGGCTCAGCAGCAGGTTCACCCCGCCCGCGACGGCGGTCTCGGACTCGCCGGACCAGATGCTCTGGCAGGCCAGGTGGACCGCGAGCAGGGACGAGGAGCACGCGGAGTCCAGGACGACGCTGGGGCCGGTGAGCCCGAGGACGTAGCTGAGCCGGTTGGCGACCATGTTCAGGGCCCGGCCGGTGGCGGAGTGCAGGGAGGCGCCGGCGGGGTCGGCCGCGCCGAGGTCGGCGTAGTCGTGCCAGATCGCTCCGGCGAAGACGCCGGTCGCGGTGCCGGACAGCCGGCCGTCGGAGAGGCCCGCGTCCTCCAGCGCCTCCCAGGCGACCTCGAGGAAGAGCCGCTGCTGCGGGTCCATCTCCTGTGCCTCGCGCGGGGATATGCCGAAGAAGAGCGGGTCGAAGGCGTCCACCGGGCCGCGCAGGAAGCCGGCCTGGGAGGTCACCATCTTTCCGGCGGCGGCCGGGTTGGCGTCCAGGTAGGCGGCGGCGTCCCAGCGCTCGGCGGGAACCTCGCTCACCGCGTCGGTGCCCGAGCGCAGCAGCTCCCAGAACTCCCCGAGGCTCTCGGCCTGCGGGAGGCGGCACGCCATGCCGGTGACGGCGATCGGCTCGCGCTCCCGGGAAGCGGCCCGGAAGGTGTCCGGGAGCTCGGCGGGCGCGTCGGGCTCGCCCGCGACGACGCGGGCGGCCAGCGCCGCGATGCTGGGGTGGGACCACATGAGCGCAGGGGAGAGCCGGGTGCCGGTCCGCTCCGAGAGGTCGCCCATGAGGGCGACGGCGCGCATCGAGTCGATGCCGATGGTCGAGAAGAGGTCGTCGTCGCGGATCTCGCCGGGGGCGCGCCCCGACCGTACGGCGATCTCGCTCCGCAACCAGTGCGATACGGCCTCGACGGTGTCCATACGGGACGCGTCGGTGTGCCCGGAACCCTTGCCCATCTGCATGAGAACCCCCTCCGTTTGTACATAACGTGGAAACACTTGAGCGCTGATGGATCGTTCTTCGACCTCCCGCGCGGGCGGGACGGCTTGTCCTGGCATGTCCGGCATGCGGTCAACAGGCCTTGGAATAAAGGAAGTTGCGTTCCGTTTGGCGGCAGCTGAAGTGGGGGGAAGGGCGGCCGCCGCGGCTCTGTGGGGAAGGCGCGGGTTGTGAGGGGACGACAGTGCCCGCCGACCCCGAAGGGGCGGGCGGGCACTGAAGGGCGGCGCGGCGCGCGCCGGGTCAGGGACGGAGGCTCGGCTCGTCCTTCGCCGGGGCGGGCGGGGCCGCGGGGGTACCCGGTGCCGTGGCACCCGGCGCCGGAGCGCCGGGGGCCGTGGCACCCGGGGCGGCCGCGCCCGGCGGGGGTCCGGGCGGGGCCGGCGGGGTCTTGGGGAGCCAGCGCAGGGCCACGAGGACCGAGGCGAGGGCGACACCGGCGACGACGAACAAGGTGGACTGCATGCCGCTGACGTAGGCGTCGGAGGCCTTGGCCAGCAGGGCCGGGGCCTGGTCGCCGAGCTTGGCGGCCTGGACGGCGCGCACGGTGCCGCCGATGGATCCGGCGGCCTCCTCGCGCAGGGCCTCCGGCAGGACGTTCACCGCGTCACCGATCGAGGAGCGGTAGCCGGAGCTCAGCAGGCTTCCGATGATCGCGATGCCGAGGGCGCCTGCCACCTGGCGGGCGGTCTGAGAGACCGCCTGGCCCGCGCCGGCCTTGACCGGAGGCACGACGGACATCAGCGAGGCGGTGGCGGGAGCCATGATGGAGCCCCAGCCGACGCCCAGGACCAGCTGTGCGACGACCAGCAGCCAGGTCGGCGTACCGGCGTCGAAGAAGGCCGCGCCCACCGCGGACAGGGCGATGGCCGCGGACCCCGCGGCGACCACGGCGCGGGGGCCGAACTTCATGACGAGCTTGGGGCAGCGGGCCGAGACGACCATGGAGGCGATGCCCATGGGCAGGACCAGCAGGCCCGATTCCAGCGGCGAGAAGCCGAGGACGGCCTGGAAGTAGAACTGCGAGATGAAGATCGAGCTGATGAGCGCGAAGAAGCACAGGGCGATGGCGCCGGTGCCGGCCGAGAAGCGCGCGTTCTTCAGGAGGCTGACGTCGAGCGAGGGAGCGGCGGTCTTCTTCTCGAAGAGGACCAGCGCGACGAGCAGGACCAGGCCGCCCGCGATGGCGCCGAGGGCCCCGGTGCTCGTCCAGCCGTCCTCGCCCGCGAGGACGATCCCGTAGACCAGCAGGCCGACGGAGACGATCGACAGCAGCACGCCGAGCGGGTCGAACGCGGTGCGGACCGGGTTCTTCGACTCGGGGACCAGCGCGATCATCAGGGCGACCGCGATGGCGATGAGCGGGGCGTTGATGAGGAAGATGGAGCCCCACCAGAACGCCTCGAGCAGCACGCCGCCGAGCACCGGACCGACGGCCATGGCCACACCGGCGGCCGCGGCCCAGCCCGCGATGGCCTTGGGGCGCTCGGCCGGCGGGAAGACGTTCATGAGGATGGCGAGGGTCACCGTGGGCACCACGGCCGCGCCCACGCCCATGACGGCGCGCCAGATGATGAGTTCGACGATGTCGGTCGCGAAGGCGCCGAGCACCGAGCTGACACCGAACAGGACGAGGCCGGTGATCAGTGTCTTCTTGCGGCCGAACCGGTCGGCGCACACGCCTCCGGTGAAGAGGAACGCCGCGAAGGTGATCAGGTACGAGTCCAGCGCCCACTGGAGCTCGCCGTTGGTCGCGTCAAGGCTCTGCTGGATGGGATTGAGCGCGACGTTGATGATCGTGAGGTCCATGACCACGATCAGCACCGTCGATGCGAGCAGAGCCAGGATCGCCCGGCGGCGCCCGCTGCTGACTTCGGGATTCATTGCCCGTCCTTCGTTGAGTTTTTCCTCTGATGGCCGCTGCCGCGGTCCGCGCTGCCAGGCAGGCAGCGCGGACCGCGGTTCGGTTCAGCTCGCCGGGCCGCCGGGAACTGCTACTCGGCCCAGGGGAGCGGAATCTTCTTGTCCTCGTTGCCCGGCATGCTGGCCTTGCCGCCGACGGCCATGGCGACGAGCGCCTGGGTGTCGCCGACCGCGGTGAGCTGACGCACGGCGCCGCCGGGGATCGCCAGGGCCTGGCCGGCCTTGACCTCCGCGTCCTCGCCGTCGACGGTCACCTTGAAGGCGCCGGACAGGGGCATCCAGACCTGCTCGCGGTCGATGATGTGGACCGGGGTCGCGGAGTCCGCGCCGAGCTCCACGCGCCAGGTGCTGACCTCGGTGCTGCCCTGGCTGGGGGCGGCGAGGCCGAACATCGCACCCGACGGGGTACGGGTAGTCCGCTGCTCGCTCTCGCTGACCACGTTCATTGCGACCTCCTGTGTAAAGAAGCTTTACTTCGCTTGCTCCACGAGTAAAGCTGCTTTAGTCGTGGGTGTCAAACGGCAAAGAGGGCCGCGCCGAGACTGTTCCCCCTGGTAACCGAGAACCGCTCGAGTCCCGCTCGAGGACGGGAGGGGTCGTGGGAGTAAAGCGTCTTTCCAAGGTGTGGCAGCATGTCCAGATGGAGTCCACAGCAGAGACCGGAAGCACCGGAGCGGAAGCACGCCAGGCGGCAGACCCGCTGGCCAGGGCCGAGCTGACCTATCTGCTCGGCATGTCCTTCCAGCTCGTCCTGTCCGAATTCGTATCCCGCCTCGACGCGGCCGGGTACGACGACCTGAGACCGGTCCATGGACTGGTGTTCCAAGCCCTCTACGGCGAGGGCGCCACCAGCAGCGAGCTCGCGGAGCAGCTCGGCGTCACCAAGCAGGCGGCCGGCCAGATCGTCGACGACCTCTCCGCCCGCGGCTACGTGGAGCGGCGCCCCCACCCGGCGGGCGGGCGGCGCAAACTCGTCGTCCTGACCGACCGGGCGCTGGAGCACCTCGCGGTCGCCGGGCGCGTCATGTTCGACATGGAGAGCGAACTCGACGCACGCCTCGGAGCCCAGAACCGCCGCGTCCCGCGCGCCGAACTCGCCGCCCTCATCAGGGCCATGGCCGACGGCGACCTGCCCCCGCTGCGGCCGCTGTGGTGAACGGCCCGGCCCGCCCGGTGCGGGTGGGCCGGGCCCTGGCTCACGGGTGGTGGGCCTGCGTGATGAGGTCCGTCGCGCTCGCCAGGGCCGCCAGGCGGGTCTGCTCCGGGTCGCCCTCCACGTGCTGGAGGTACATCATCCCGGCCTGCAGTGTGAACAGGGCGCTCAGGCACCGCACTTGATCGGTGAGCGGGCCGTCCTGGGTGCGGAGCAGCTCCACCAGCTGGGACATCCAGTCCTTCACGGTTTCGCCGATGGTCAGTTCGCGCATCGTCGCCTGGTTCTCCTGCATGAACCGGAACAGGGAGGCTCCGGCCCCCATCGACTCGCTGTAGCGGCGCAGCACCTCCCGCTTGGTCTCCAGGGTGGGCGGCTGCTCCCTGGCCCAGGCGATCAGCTCGTCGATGGGCCGCGTCAGGTCCTGGAAGACGCTGACGATGATGTCTTCCTTGGTCTTGAAGTGGTAGTACAGCGCCGCCTTCGTGACCTCCAGCCGCTCCGCGATCTCGCGCAGCGAGGTCTTCTCGTACCCCTGCTCGACGAAGAGCTCCAGCGCGACATCCTGGATCCGCTGGCGGGTGTCCCCGCGCCGTCCCTGCGAACCGCCGCTCTGTGAAGTGCTGTTGGCCATTGGCTCTCCCCACTCCCGCGAACTTACTTGACGCCCGGCTAGTTAGCGGCTTACGTTAGTCGTGTACTAGCCGGGCGGCAAGTAAGGCGCTCGGGAAGCAGTGCTCGAAGCAGGGGCAGCGGAGGGGACAGGGACATGGTGGAGACAGTGAAGGCTGGCGGGGCTTCCGGGACTTCCGGGACTTCTGAGGGTGAGAAGCCGCGCAGTGTGGGGCTCGTCCTGGTGGCGGTCATGATCGCGATGCTGCTGGCGTCACTGGACACCATGATCACCAGTACCGCGATCCCGACGATCGTCGGTGAGCTGGGCGGTCTGGAGCACCTGTCGTGGGTGGTCACCATCTACACGCTGGCCACGGTGGCGTCGACCCCGATCTGGGGGAAGGCCGGCGACCTGTACGGCCGCAAGGGCGTCTTCCTGACCTCGGTGGTCATCTTCCTGATCGGGTCCGCGCTGTGCGGCGCGGCCCAGGACATGGGCCAGCTGATCGCGTTCCGTGCGGTCCAGGGTCTGGGCGGCGGCGGCCTGCTGGTCGGCGCCATGGCGATCATCGGCAGCCTGATCCCGCCCCGCGAGGTCGGCAAGTACCAGGGCCTGATGGCCGCCGTCTCGGCCCTCTCCATGATCGGGGGCCCGCTGATCGGCGGCGCCATCACCGACTTCCTCGGCTGGCGCTGGGCCTTCTACATCAACCTGCCCCTCGGACTCCTGGCCCTCGCCATGGTCTCCCTGGTCCTCCACCTGCCCAAGCAGACGCAGGAAGGACAGGCCCGCCCCAAGGTCGACTACCTGGGCGCGGCGCTGCTGACCGCCGCGATCACCTCCACCGTCCTGGTCACCACCTGGGGCGGCACCGAGTACCCCTGGGCCTCCGGTCAGATCATCACCCTGATCGTCCTGAGCGTCCTGTCGACCGCGGCGTTCCTGTACGTCGAGACGAAGGCCGCCGAGCCGATCCTGCCGCTGCACGTCTTCCGCAACCGCAACTTCAGCCTCATCGCCCTGATCGGCTTCCTCGTCGGCTTCGTCACCGTCGGCGGCGTCTTCTACCTCCCCCTCTTCCTCCAGACGGTCCAGGGCGCCTCCGCCACCAACTCGGGCCTGCTCCTGCTGCCCCTGCTGGCCTCGATGCTGACCGTCTCGATGATCACCGGCCGCATCACCAGCAGCACCGGCAAGTACAAGGCCTTCCTGGTCGTCGGCGGCGCCCTCGTCGTCGCCGGGCTGTTCCTCCTGGCCACCATGGACACCCACACCCCCCGCCTCGTCTCCGGCGCCTACATGGCCGTCCTCGGCGCCGGCATCGGCTTCCTGATGCAGATCACCATGCTGGTGGCACAGAACAGCGTCGAGCTGAAGGACATGGGCGTCGCCTCCTCCACCACAGCCCTGGGCCGCACCCTCGGCGGCGCCTTCGGCGTCGCCCTGATGGGCACCTTGTTCACCACCCAGGTCACCACCGCCATGACCGACCGCCTCGGCCCCCAGGCCGCCGCCGCGGTCGGCTCCGCCCAACTCGACGCGGCAAGCCTGGCCACCCTCCCCGACGCCGTCCGCGAGGCCTACCGCCACGCCGTCGCCATCGGCACCCACTGGGCCTTCCTCGTCTGCGCCGCCATCGCCGTACTCGGCTTCGCCGCCGCCTGGTTCATCAAGGAAGTCCCCCTCCGAGGCGCCAACCCCGCCCCCGCCGACACGAACGAGAGCAGCAAGGCGGCCCCGGTCCTGCAGGAGACCGCCGCCCGCTGACCAACAGAACGACCGACCGACGAAGCAACGGCCCGGCCCCGGTGGACGAACACGTCCACCGGGGCCGGGCCCTTGCCGTACGCATCGTGGCCAGGGCGGCACCGGCAACCGACGCCAGCCTCTTTGTCAGCCTCACGCGTGTCTTCCCCGCTTGTGCTGCTCACCCCTAAGGGGTAGGCGCTTCTCCATCGATGCAGACGACGCGGGCGTTGATGGAGCCAGGCGCGCCGCTTGTGTTCCTGGCAAAAACTTGCCACCCGGTCTGGCCGTTACCGCTCTCGGTCGGGTCGGATTCGATGCTGTCCCAGGTCGACATGAACGGGAAGAATTCCTGTCCGCCCCCGGTGGCAACCTTCCCCACCGGGCACATCGCCTGGGTTCCGCCACGCTGGCCTGGCGCAATGGGACCGCTGTTCACAGTCACTGTTACCCATCCCGTAGCACCGTTGTCAGCCGGCGGAGTCGGGTTGGTGATCGTCTGGTCCGTGCTTTGGGCACACGTGCTGTTCTGCGTGCCGTTGAAGGTGTTTCCGCTTCCCACCTGCCCAGAGGGGAAGCAGACCGCTCCGATCGCAGGGTTGTTGAGGGCCGAGACCAGGTCGTCGTCGGCGGCGGCTTCGCCCAGCCCGAGGAGGACCGCCGCAGCAGCCACCGTGCAGGCACTGGCAAGGGTCCTGGTGAGTTTCATTCGGACACTCCTTTGGTCGTCTACTTGAGCAGGCTGCCGAGCCCGGTTGCATTGGCGGAGGCCGGCGACACCCCGGAAGCGAGGCCGGCGATCTGGCGCTTGGCGTCCCGGATCGTCGGAGAGAGGAAACGAAGCGACAGAAGGTTGTCCAGGGTGATCGGGCCTGCCACGGCAGGACCCCCACTGGGGCGTTCGGCGGCCTGTGCCGCAGGTACAGCGACAAGAGCGATCCCGACGGCCAGGACCGCGCCCGCAGTAGAGCGGGCAAGGGTGCGATGAACCACGACCGCACCAACGCCGCCGCCGTAGCCGAGTAATGGGCAATGGTCCGGGCGAGTCGCCATGTCACCTGGCTGGCGGACACCGAAACCCATCCCCGGCCCCACACCTCACGCACCCGCAGATCAGCCGCTGACCAGTAGAAATACTCGCCAGTCGGATCGCGTCCAGCAGGGCCGTCCACGACGTGCGGCCAGTCTCCAAGACGGCGACGATCGAGTAGGGCCCGCCAGGCACCATCTGGTGCTTGCCCAGGCCGCGGCCGACCGTGTGGCAGACAGACCGCACCGTGGAGAGGGCGATGCCCGCAGAGTCCAGTTCGTGGACGAGGCCGGCACGTCCGCCACGATCGTCGACTACGCCGACTGGTGGGAGGAGGAAGCGGTCCGCTCGTGGGGACCGCGCGATCTGTGGGCGGAGGTGACGGCGGCGTGCACGTGGTACGAGCTCCAGGGCCGGCCTCACATCACCCGCTTCGGCCTCACGGTTGACGGGGCCGGCCAGTACGCCTGGCTCGATGAGCCCCGCGGGCTCGTGGGTTCCTGAGCACAGCCTCACACCGGCGTCGAAACGAGAACGCGCGAAAGCGCCCCCTCCCGGCCGGCGGGAGGGGGCGCTTTCGTTCGGGGTCAGGCGCGGCGGGTGGGCCAGAGGCGTTCGCCGTGCCGGTAGAGGAGTTCGGCGGGGACGCCGCGGTGGCGGCAGCGTTCCAGGAGGATGTCCGTCTGGCGGATCTGCTCGGACTCCGGGTCGTAGCTGGAGCCGGTCAGGTGGCGGAGCCAGGGCTCCAGGCCCAGGGCGTAGACGAAGACCTCGCTCGCGCCGAAGCGCTTGACCAGGCGTTCCGCCATGTCCGCGTCGCAGCCCTTCAGGCGGCGGGCCTGGTCGTGGGCGCGGTCCTGGGTGCCCTCCATCAGCGGTCCGTACAGCCACGACATCGGCGCGCCCACGCACTCCAGGCCGATGAAGACCGTGTCCACGTCCCCGGTGCTCTCCTGCACCCGGCGGTACAGGTCCGGGTCGATGTCCACCGCGTCCGTCGCGAACAGCACCCGCCGGCCGCCGATCTCCACCAGCGGAACCGCCTTGGAGCGGATGTCGAGGTCGCCGTGCTCGCCCAGGAACGGCAGCATCGTGACCTCGGCGTCCTCGCCGATCCGGGCCGACTCCATCTCGCCCAGCTCCACCACCGAGGTGAAGCCCAGCGCCTGGAGCAGCAGCTTGGGGCTCGGATCCTCCAGCGAACCGCCGCCGCCCCGGGGCACGACGACCGTGTCCACCCGGTGCCGCAGCTGGAGCAGCGCCTCCACCGACACGTGGTCGCAGTGCAGGTGGCTCAGGACCACCGCGTCCAGCCGCTCGGGCAGGTCGGCCAGCGTGAGGTGGCGGTGCCCGTCGTCGGCGTAACCGGGCAGCGGGTCCAGGAGTACGGCCGTGGAGCCCGTCTCCAGGAGGACCGTCGCGTGGTTGAGGTAGCGCATCCGTACGGTGTCCGCCGGCGCGCTCTCGTACGGGGCCGGGGCGGTCTCCGTGAACAGGTCCGCGAAGGCGGCCGCGGTCGCGTCCGAGGCCTCGTCCCCCAGCAGCAGCTCGGCCAGGCCCGCCACGTCGGCGGCGCCGCGGCGGGCCGCGTACAGCTCGTCGAGGCGGGGATCGGCGAACGGGATCCGCAGGTCCAGCCGCTGCGGGCCGGGCAGGATCGGGCTGCCGAAGGTGAAGGGCTGCTCCAGGTCGGTGCGCGGGGCCAGGGAGACCTCCTGGCCCTTGGCCAGCTCCGCCGCGAACGCCTGGTGGACCAGCGGCTCGAAGAAGCGCAGCCGCGGCCGGTTGCCGGTGTCGTAGACCAGCTCGACCAGGCCGCGCAGGCTCTGGGGCAGCTGCGCGTACAGCGACTCCATCGGCTTGCCGTCGGCCTGCTCGGCGAGCATCCGCTGGGCGTCCTTGATGTCCCCGGCCAGCCGCAGCAGGGGGGCCGCGGCCGCCTCGGTGGCGGCCAGCAGCTCCTCGACGTCCTCGGCGGTACCGCCGTACGGGGCGAGGAACGGGCCGCCGTAGCGGGCCGGGTTGCTCAGCGCGGAGGCGTGCACCTGCGGCGAGCGCAGGTAGCTGCGCAGCTGGGGCAGGTAGCGCTCGCGCAGGTTGAGCGCCGCGGTGTGCGGCGGGACGAGGTGGCACCAGGCGTACCAGCGGTGCAGCAGGGGCTGCGGGACGACGGACGGCTTCAGGTACCCCTTGGCCGGGCGGCGTCCGTTGAAGACCGGGTTCACCGAGGTCATGGCGCACCGCCGGGCTGCGCGACCGCCTGAGGAGCGGGGGCGGGGGATCGGTCGTCTTCCGGCGCGTCCCCGGCCGGGGCCGCCGCCAGTGCGGCGCGCGCCGACAGCAGGGCCGGGCCGCACAGGGCCAGGGCCAGGAAGATGCCCCCGCCGGCGATCACGAAGACCAGCCGGGGGTTGCCGTCGGGGCTCAGCAGGCTGCCGGCCAGGTAGCCGGCGGTGCTGCCGAAGAAGGCGGCGGAGGACAGGGTGCCGCCGACCCGGCCCAGTACCTCGGCGGGTACGGCCTTCTGCAGCAGGGTCTCCTCGCCGACGTTGGCCACGCCGTTGCCCAGTCCCGCGACCAGCTGCATGGCGATCGCGGCGAACAGCACCGGGGCGGCGGCCGTCAGCAGCAGGCCGAGGCCCGTGAAGAACCAGCCCGCGAGCAGCACCCACACCGGCGAGCGGCTCTCGGCCGCCCGGACCAGCCACAGCGAGGCGGCGACCATGGCGACGCCGAAGGACGCGGACAGTACGCCGAATCCGGTCTCCCCGGTGTTCAGCGTGTGCTCGGCGAGGAAGACCAGCGCCAGGTTGTCCAGCGAGCCGAAGAACAGGCCGAGCAGGAGCAGCAGCACGATGGCGCGCGCCACCCGGTGGTGGCGTACGAACTTCAGCCCCTCGACGGTGTCGCCCAGCAGGGTCCGGCGCTCGCCGGTGCGCAGCGGAGCCAGCGCCGGGATGCGCGTCAGCAGCAGCGCCGAGACCACGAAGGTGCCCGCGTTGATCGCGAGCGCGCCGTACGCGCTGCCCCACGCGGTGAACACGCCGCCGAGCACCGGGCCGAGCGCGGCCTGCAGGTTGAAGGCGGTGCCCATCCACGCGTTGGCGGGCATCAGGTCGGCCTCGTCCACCAGGCGGGGCACCACCGTACGGCCGGCCGCGGAGAACACGGTGGACGCGGCCGCCGCCACCGCGACCAGCGGCACCAGCACGGCCAGGCCCGGGCGGGCCAGCACGATGACGCCGAAGACCGCGGCCTGCACCAGCTCGGCGGCGATCAGCAGGCGTCGCACGCCCATCCGGTCCGCGAGCGCCCCGGCGAGCGGCCCGAAGAACCGCGGCACGGACTCGGCCAGGAGGATCAGCGACACGGCGGTACCGGCGTGCTCGCCGCGGCTGACCAGCAGGACGAGGGCCACCATGGCCGCACCGTCGCCGATCAGCGAGACCGCGCGCGCCAGCCAGAACCGGCGGAACAGCCGGTGGCGTCGGATCAGGTTGGGTTCAGCGGCCAAGGCCTTGAGTCCTTTCAAGGGAAAAGGTGTCCGCGGCGAGGTGTCCGCCGGCGGGTCGGGGTCAGACCACGGCCCGGCCGTGGTCACCGCGCCGGGAGCCGGCGCTGCGCCGCAGATCGGCGGTGAGGTTGATGCGCTTGAGCCAGCGGTCGGTGCCGTCGTAGCGGGCCGCGAACGGCCGGCGGCCGTGCACCGCGCGCTTGTTGTCGATGACGAAGAGGTCGCCGTTGCCGATCGTCACGTCGGTCAGCTTCGCCTCGATCGCGGCCAGCAGCGCGTTCTGCGCCTCGGCGGCCTGCGGGTCGAGCGGGTTGGTGTGCATGAACGGGGGGTCGACGCGCAGCCACGGAGCGGCGGGGTCGCCGTCCAGCAGCGCGATCGGCTCGGGCCGGTTCGCCATGGTGTCGATGCGCCGGAACTGCTCGCCCTCGGTCGCCTCGGCGGCGTCGGCGGCCCCGGTGGCCTGGTTGAAGCTCTTGGTGTGCGACTGGTCCGGCAGGATCGCGAAGCGCTTCTCGAACAGCACCGCGCGGTGCTCCTCGTCGAGCTCGATGTCCTCCACGGCGGCGAAGGTGGTGGCCACCGCGTCGTGGTTGCGCAGGCCCATCAGCATCATCCAGTCCGCGCGGTGCGGGTGGAACGCGTCCTCGGTGTGCCAGTCCAGCATGGCCGTGGAGCCGGATCCGAGCTGGTCGAACTCGTGCCCGGGCACGGGGAACAGGTCGAGGATGAGGCGCCCGCGCTGCTGGCTGCTGAACGAGAAGGGCTCGCCGAGGAGGGAGCCGATCAGCCGCAGCACGGCGTCCGCGTACCGCAGTTCGGGACGGTCGGGGCGCTCCTGGTAGCGCGTGGGGGTGGGCCCCAGCGCGTTCTCGTCGATGAGCAGCCCGCTGACCAGGAAGCCCGCGTGCGGGGCCCCGGACAGGCGGAAGTCGGTCATCACCCGGCGCAGCGAACGCGGCAGCTCGTGGGACATCAGGGCGGCGAGCTGAAGGGACCGGCGGGCGTCCAGGGCGGCCGAGTCCCGCGCGTACTCGTGGGCGAGTGCGGCCACCCGGTGGCGTTCGTCGGGCAGGAGTTCGATGCGCGGGACCCCCGGTCCCGGCTGTGACGCCGCGGCGGACGCAGCGGCGGGCGGTGCGATGGTCTGCATGGTGGCTCCTCAGGAGACGCGAGGTTGCCGCAGCCTCTCAGGGCCCACTCGAATCGCACTCGAAACCGCCCGGCCCGCAGCCCACTACACCATCCCGGAACCACCGGCACCCGCTCTGGCCTCGATCTCTTGCGCTCTTCAAGCGACGCTGTAGTCCCGGCGGTTGTGCTCATTCCCAGAACGGCCACGGTCCCTCGTCCGGACCGGCCACGAACGGGAAGAGGTGAGCGAAGCGTGAGTACGACGGCCACGGTGAACGCTGCCAAGCGCAGGATCTACGTATCCGCCTTCAGCCGCTCCGCGTACCTCCCCGCCGTCTGGGGCGCCCTGCGCTCGTACGCCGACACCCAGCCCGACCTCGTCGAGGCCTACACCTTCGAGCAGCCGTTCTTCCTGCCCGAGCAGGCCAAGGACCCCGCCTCGCTCATGGAGGACCCGGCGGTCTTCGCGATGTCCTGCTACCTGTGGAACTTCAACAAGAACATGGCGGCCTGCCGCGCCGTGAAGGAGCGCTTCCCCGACGCGGTCACCGTGGTCGGCGGCCCGCACGTGCCGGACAACGCCGGCGAGTTCCTGAAGAAGCACCCGTACATCGACTTCGCCATCCACAAGGAGGGCGAGGCGCCCTTCTCCGAGCTGCTGCGGGCCCTGCTCCAGGAGGAGCCCGACTTCGCCTCGGTCCCCTCGCTCAGCTACCGGGACCAGGACGGCAAGGTCCACCGCAACCCGCTCGGCGGGCAGCTGCCGCGCGAGATCGACGTGCCCAGCCCCTGGCTCACCGGCCTGATGGAGCCCTCCTTCGAGGCGGCCCGGGCGGCCGGCTACCAGCCGACCGTGCTGTGGGA
The DNA here is from genome assembly GCF_052871255.1 of Streptomyces sp. LARHCF249. Lineage (NCBI taxonomy): Bacteria > Bacillati > Actinomycetota > Actinomycetes > Kitasatosporales > Streptomycetaceae > Streptomyces > Streptomyces sp. LARHCF249. Next base: position 117,279 of record NZ_JBIXJQ010000016.1, on the reverse strand, counting down.
GACCAACCGCGGCTGCCCCTACAGCTGCACCTTCTGCGACTGGGGCTCCGCGAACCAGTCCAAGATCCGCAAGTTCGACGAGGACCGGCTGCACGCCGAGATCGACTACTTCACCGAGCAGAACGTGTCGGCGATCCTGTGCGCCGACGCCAACTTCGGGATCCTCCCGCGTGACGTGGGCCTCGCCGAGCACCTCGTGCGCAACAAGCAGGAGAGCGGCTTCCCCGGCAAGTTCGTCACCAGCTACGCGAAGAACGCCAACGACCGGATCGTGCAGATCAGCTCGATGTTCGCGCTCAACGGCATGTCGAACGGCACCATCCTCGCGATGCAGACCGGCACCCAGGACGTGCTGGAGCAGGTCAAGCGCTCCAACATGCCGGCCAAGAACTACGAGAAGCTCGCCGCCGCCTTCCGCGAGCGCGGCGTCGAGGCCTACACCGAGGTCATCGTCGGCCTGCCGAACGAGACCCCCGAGACCTTCGCCCGCGGCCTGTGCCGGATGCTCGAGATGGGCATCCACGACGACATCATGATCTACGAGTGCGTGCTGCTGCCCAACGCCGAGATGGGCAGCGCCGCCCACCGCGAGAAGTACCGGCTGGACACCATCACCCGCACCTACCTCCCGGACGACGTGGAGGAGGTCGAGGTCGTCGTCGGGCACTCCACGATGTCTCGCGAAGACTGGGTGCGCATGTACCTCTTCGGCGCCGTCCTGCAGTCCCTGCACAACCGGGGCATCACCCGCCGGCTCGCCACCTACCTGCACACCGAGGGAATCCTCGGCTACGAGGACTTCTACCGCTCGCTGGCCGACGCCGCGCTCGCCGACACCTCCACCGTCCTCGGCGCGGCCGTCGACCGGGCCCGCACACTGCTCTGGGAGTACATCGAGTCGCCCGCCGTCCCCAACGAGGGCAAGGTGGCCTCCCAGCCGGACATGATGGAGAAGCTGTCCCGCTGGGTGCCGGACAAGGAGTCCTGGCTCATCTACGAATGGTGCTGGGCCTACGTACAGAACGAGCTGGACCGGTTCTACGAGGAGCTGCGCGGCCACCTCGAGACCGCCGGAGTGAAGATCGACGAACGCCTCGAGGAGCTGCTGCGCTACCAGCGCGCCTCGGTGTTCACCGTGGCCGAGTCCGGCACCACCCGCGTCGAGCTGTTCTCCCACGACTGGACCAGCTACTTCCGCGCTCCCGCCGAGGGACTGCACCCCGGCGTGCACGTCACGAGCTTCGAGCCCCCGGCCGCGAGGATGCGCTGATGAACCGGACCCTGGCGGCCCGCGTTCTGGACCGCGCCGCACACGACCCCGGCCGCACCGCGGTCGAACTGCCCGCATCCCCCGGAGCCCCGGGACGGACCCTGACCTACGGCGCCCTGGCCGCCTCCGCCCGGGACCTGGCGGCCGCGCTGCACCGGCGCGGAGCCCGCCCCGGCGACACGGTGGCGCTGGTCGCCGCCAGCGTGCCCGAACTGGTCGTCGCCCTGCTGGCCGCCGCCGGCGCGGGACTGGTGTGCGCGCCGCTCGACGACGCGCAGCCGCCCGCCCGGGTGCGCCGCGCGATGGGGGTGGCCGGCGCCCGGCTCGCCCTGGTCGCCGCCCCCGAGCGGGCGCCGTACTGGCTCGCGGAACTGGGGGAGCAGGCCCTGGAAGTCACCGCCCCCGGTCAGGGCAGCGCCGAGCAGCCGCCCGGCTTCCCCGTACCGGTGGCCGAACACGACCCCGCCTACCTGCTCTTCACCTCCGGATCCACCGGCGTGCCCAAGGGCGTACGGGTCGCGCACGGCCCCTTCGCCCGGCACTGCGAGGTGGCCGCCGAGGCCTACGGGCTCACCCCCGACAGCGTCACGCTCCAGTTCGCCTCGCCCGGCTTCGACGTCGCGCTCGAGGAGATCTGGCCGACCCTGCTGTCCGGCGGACGGGTCGTGCTGCGCGGCGGCGGCCTGTGGTCGCTGCCCGAGCTGCTCGAGGTCACCGCCGCCCACGGCATCACGATGTGGCAGCTGCCCACCGCCTACTGGACCCTGCTCGGAGCCGAGGCCGCCGTACGCGGCGACCTGCGACCGCCGCCCTCGCTGACCACCGTGCTGATCGGCGGGGAGGCAGCGGCCACGGCCGCCGCCCGCCGCTGGCTCGGCTCGCCGATGGGCGCGGTCCGGCTGCTCAACGCCTACGGGCCCACCGAGGGCGTGGTCACCTCCACGCTGTACGAGGTGCCGCGCGCGGCCGGGGCCCTGCCGCCCGGGGAGATCCTGCCCATCGGCCACCTGCTGCCCGGCCGCTCCGGCCTGGTCCTCGACGAGGACCTGCGGCCCGTTGCCCCCGGCAGCGCGGGCGAACTGTTCGTCACCGGGCCCTGCCTGGCCGACGGCTACGCCGGGGACGAGGCGGCCACCGGCCGCGCCTTCCCCACCCTGCCCGACGGCCGCCGGGCCTTCCGCACCGGCGACCTCGTCACCGAGACGGCCGGCGGCGTCCTCGTCTACCACGGGCGCCGGGACCGGCAGTTGAAGATCTCCGGCGTACGCGTCGAGCCCGGCGAGGTCGAGGCCGCGCTCGCCGCCTGCACCGGGGTCACGGCAGCCGCCGTCACCGTCGCCGGCGAGGGCGACCGCAGCCGCCTGGTGGCCCACGTGGTGCTCGCCGAACCGTCCGGCGACCCGGCGCGCCGCGCCGGCGCCCTGCGCGGCGAGCTCGCCGGCCGGCTGCCCGCGGCCATGGTGCCGGCCCGGGTCGAGTTCCACGACCGGCTGCCGCGCACGGTGAACGACAAGGTCGACCATCACGCCCTAAGCGAGAGCGAGGAGAGCCGGTGACCACCGCATCCACGGCCGCCACGCCGCCCACGACCACCACCACCGCGGCCACCCCGGTACGGGAGTTCGCGCAGACCCTGGCCCGGGCGGAACTCGCCGGCGCCGCCCGGGAGCTCACCGCCTTCGCGGACGCCCTGGACACCGCCACCGCCGAGCCCGAGCGGCCCGCGCCCGTCCCGGGCTGGGTCGAGGTCACCGGCGAGGGCGAGGACGCGACCGTCGCACTCGTGCCCGCCGGGGTCTCCCGGCTGTACGAGGAGCTGTGCCGCATCGCGGACCCCGCGCTGCTGCGCGCCGCCGTGGTCCTGCTCCTCAACCTGAGCGTCCGCCTCCAGCAGGTACCCGGCGGCGCACAGGCCGCGGCCGCGGTGATGCAGTGCGGGGCCGAACTGGCCCCCGTGCTGGAGGCCGTCAACGGCGGCGCCCCGCCCCTGGTGGGCCGCGCCGCGCTCCAGCTCACCGTCGAAGGCGAGCAGGTGCTGCTCGCCGACGAGCAGGCGCGCTGGATCGCGGCCGAACTGGACCGGCTGCCCGCCGGCCCGCGCCGCCGCTCCGTCCTCGGGCTCGCCGCGCTCGCCGAGCAGCTGGAGACCGATCCGGACGCCGTGCGGGCCGCCTCGACCCTGCGCACCGTCGCGGCGGACGCCGCCCGCGCCCTGGAAGGGGAGATCCGGTGATCACCAGCCAGACGCTCGGGACCACGCTCTACCCCGTCAGCATCGGCGGCCACCTCGTGGAGGCCGCCGTGGAACTCGCCCGAGGAGCGGCGGCCCGGCTCGGTGCCGGGCTCGACCAGGAACGGCTGCGCGCACACGGTGACGCGGCGGCCGCCCTCCTCCGCCTCACGGCAGCGGAACAATCCGCGCCGTGACCCACAGACGCCGGACCCCGCACCAGGCGGGAGCCGGAGCTCCACCAAAACACGACTAGGAGTCGACGTGACCCAGAACAACATGGACCAGCAGTCCGCCATCGAGCAGCAGTCCGCCCAGGTCGACAGCAAGCCGGTCGCCCAGGAGAAGGCGTCGATCAGCTCCCGCATCGGCAAGTACAAGAAGTACGACCGCCTCGAGGGCTGAGTTCGAGTCGTGTTCCGGGGTGCGAGCGAACGGCGCTCGCACCCCGGCACGCCTTTACAGGGAGGTTTCCGTGAGCACCGCACCGTCCGTACCGATCAGCCCGGAGCAGTTCCGCAAGGTGTTCGGGGGTGACCTCGGAGACGTCTTCCTCCTGGTCACGTCGCCGGGCGTGCGCAGCGCGCTCACCGTGGAGAGCAGCGCGACCCCGGTACAGGAGTACAACTGGACGGGCCCGGAATCCCGCGCGGGCCTCATCGCCGAGATGGCCGCCATCCGCGCCTCCGGCCGCCGCGCCTGCGTCCTGTGGATCGCCGACGACGAGTTCGTCCACTTCGAGGACGAGGAACTCGAAGGCATCGCCATGGGCGCCTTCTCCAGCTGGTCGGCCCCCTTCTCCGCGGAGACGCTGCGCAACAACATCCGCGTCGTGGCCGAAGTCGACTACGAGCGCGAGCTCGGCATCGAGGAGGAGTTCCTGACCCTCCTCGACCAGGCCGACGACATGCTCTTCCTCGGCCGCGAGTTCGGCACCGAGGCCGTCTTCCAGCACCAGCTCTCCGAGCACTGGTTCTCGCTGCACGGCCCGCTCATGCCCGGCCAGCAGGTCGTCCTGCCCACCGGCGAGCTCAGCTCGCTGGTCAACGCCTCGGGCGAGTTCGAGCTCGACACCCACTTCACGCTGAACGGCGAGATCACCCTCCAGGGCGCCCCCATCGTCCACCGCGGCGACCAGAAGACCAGCCTCGCCGAGACGGAGCAGGTCTACCGCGACCTCGTCTCCATGGCCGACCAGCCGGCGATCATCACGCTGGTCGAGGGCCGCATCACGGCGGTCCGCCCGGCCGTCGCCGGACGCACCGAGTTCGCCGCCAACCTCGAGAAGCTGCTGGCGAAGGACGAGCGCTACGCCAAGCTGCACGAGATCGGCTTCGGCACCAACACCAGCTGCGCCCCGCTGCAGCCCAGCAACTACTTCGCCAACGAGCGGCACCCGGGCGTCCACCTCGGCCTGGGCCTGGGAACCTTCACGCAGTACCACATCGACCTGATGAGCACCGCCATCGACGTGCTGATGCGGGGTGTCGACGGCAAGGACGTCGCGCTCTTCCCGGCCCTCGGGGTGGCCCCGGCGCGGATTCCCGCCGGGGTCTGATCCCCCGGAGTCAAACCGCCGAGAGGGTGTGCCCGGCCGCTTCCAGAGCGGTCCGGGCGCTCTCGTACTTCTCGGCCGGTACGAGTACGAGATCCGCGTCGAAGGTCGACGCGGCGAACACGCCGATCCCGGCACCGGCCAGCGGCACCAACAGGCTCGCCAGCATGCCGGGCAGGTCCAGGCCGTGGGCGTCGGCCCCGTACAGGCCGCGCCAGGGACCGCTGACGGGCCCGTCGCAGGCCGGCAGGCGCTCGGCGCACACCACGGTGAGCCCGTCCCGGGCCCGGGTGACCGAGGACCACGGCCGGGCGGGCAGCGCGGGCACGGGGGCATCCGACGGCAGGCGGTGCACCCACAACTGGTCAGGGAGGACGTAGAAGTGCTGCGGAACGATGGTGACGGAGAGTTCGGCCATGGGGACGACCCTAGGGCCTGTCCTTCGGATCAGGCCGGGTACTGGCTCCCGCGGCTGACCGGCGCCTTTCCCGAACCCCTCCTCGAGCCCGAGGCCTCCCCGGCCGCCGCCCCCGCCGGGCCCGCCGCGGTCGGTCCCGAAGCCGCCGCCGCCCTGCACGCGATGACCGGCGGCGCCCCCGAGGGCCTGCTGCTGCTCACCGTCGCCGCCGCCAGGATCGCCCTCGCCGGACTCACCGGGCACGGCGCGCGGGGCCGGGTGCCCGTCGTCGTACCGGCCCTCGGATCCCCCGGCCCGCAGGCGGAGTTCGCGCTGCTGGCCCCGATGGACCCGGCCGCGCCCGCGACCTCCTTCCTGGAGGCCCTGCACGCCGAGCTGGAGCAGGCCGCCGCCCGCCCCTGGCAGGACCGGGACGCGCTGCGCGCCCGGCTCGACGCCGTCACCCCCGGGGCCGGCGCCACCCTGTCCCAGCTCGCCGTCGTCTGCCCCGCCCTGTACGGGGACCGCTCGCCGGAGCCCGGGGCCGCGCTGGTGCTGCGCGTCGAACGGGCCCCGGACGGCGGCCTGTCGGTCGGGGCGCAGGGCACCGCCGCCCTCACCGGGGCCCTGCCCCGCTGCGTGGCCGCCGTACTCGAGGCCCTCGCCGCCGACCCGCGCCGCAGCCCCGACGCCATCGACGTCCTCGGCGCCGCGCTGCGCGCCGAACTCCTGGACCTCGCCGCCCTGCCCGCCCCCGCCGCCTTTCCGGCCGCCACCCTGACGGGCCTCTTCGAGGAGGCCGTGCGCCGCACCCCCGAGGCCGTCGCCGTCACCGGCGAGGGCCGCACCCTGACCTACCGGCAGCTCGCCGCCGAGGCCGGGCGGGCCGCCGCCGCGCTCACCGCCCGCCACGGCGTCGGCCCGGGCGACGCGGTGTGCGTCCTGGCCCCGCGCGGCGCCGGCCTGGTCACCGCCTTCCTCGCCGTCCTGCGCACCGGCGCGGCCGTCGTCCCCCTCGAACCCCGCCAGCCCGCCGCCCGCGTGGCCCTGCTGGCCCGCCTCAGCGGCGCCCGGCTCGCGCTGCGCGCCGAGGGCGTCGGACCCGCCGGCGCGGACCTTCCCGTACCCGTGGCGGACCTCGCCGGCCTGCTCACCGACGAGGCGGACGCGGCGGATGAAGCGGCGGCGGACCGGGCCGAGCCCGGCGGCCCCGCGATGATCCTGTTCACCTCGGGATCCACCGGAACCCCCCGGCCCGTCGCCGTCCACCACGACCAGCTGAGCCACAAGGTGCTCACCGGGGCCCGCGCGCTCGGCATCGACGCCCGCACCCGTACCGCGATGCTCTCCGCGGTCACCTCCGACGCGACCGCCTTCCAGGTCTTCACCACCCTCTTCGCGGGAGGCGCCCTCGTCGCCGTCGGCGACCCCGACCGGCTCGACCCCGACGCGCTGTGGCAGCGGGTGCGGGTCGGCGAGGTCAACCTCGTCAACTGCGTGCCCGGACTCCTCTCCGTCCTGCTGCGCGCCCTGCCCGAGGGCGCCGAACTCCCGCTGCGCCACCTCCTGCTGGGCGGCGACACCGTCCCGCGCGGCCTGCTGCCGCGCACCGCCGGACGGCTGCGCATCGGCACCTTCGCCAATCTGTACGGGCCCAGCGAGGCCACCGTCGAAGCCACCATGTTCATCCGCGACGGCGCGCCCGCCCAGAGGCTCGACCGGGTGCCCGTCGGCCGCCCCTCGCCCGGCTACGGCGTCTTCGTGGTCACCCCCTCCGGGGAGCTGGCCCCGCCCGGCGTACCGGGCGAGATCCAGATCGCCGGACCCGCCGTCGCCCCCGGCTACCGGGGTGACGCCGAGGCCACCGCCGTACGCTTCGGCCGCTCCCCGCACGCCGGGGACGCCCCCGTCTTCCGCACGGGGGACCAGGGCCGCTGGAACGCCGAGGGCGAACTGGAGTTCCTGGGCCGCTCCGACGGCCAGGTGCAGATCTTCGGCACCCGCGTCGAGACCGGCGAGGTCGAACAGACCCTGGTCCGGCACCCGGGCGTGGTCGAGGCCGTGGTCGTGCCCCGCACCGCCGCCGACGGCACCGTGACCCTGCACGCCTGGTACGTGGCCCGGAGCGCCTCTTCCGACGCGCCGCCCGAGCCCGCCGCGCTGGCCGACTGGCTGCGCGAACGGCTGCCCGCGCCGATGCTCCCGGCCGGCCTGCACCGGCTCGCCGCCCTGCCGCTCACCGTCCACGGCAAGGTGGACCGGGCGGCGCTCCTCGCGCTCCCCACCACCGGGCGGGGCCCCGTGTGGCAGCCCGCCGACTCCGTGGACCGCCTGGTGTACGAGGCCTGGACCGAGGTGCTGGGCCGCCCGCCGCTCTCCGCCCACGAGGACTTCTTCCGGGCCGAGGGACACAGCCTGTCCGCCGTCCAGCTCGTCGCCACGCTCTGCGAGGCCACCGGCCGCCCCGACGCCGCCCGGGTCCACGAGGTGTTCGACCTGCGGACCCCGGCCGAGCTGGCCGCCGTACTGCGCGCACGCGGGGCGCTGCCCCGGAGCCGCGCCGAGGGCGCCCCGGCCGCAGCGGACGAGGCCGCGCCCGCCGCCCCCCTCGCCGGGGACGCCTTCCCCGCCTCCAACGCCCAGCGCCGGATGTGGCTGCTGGACCGGATGGACGAGTCGCCCGTCCCCCCGTACACGATGGTCGAGGCCTACCGGCTCGACGGCGTCGTGGACGAACCCCGGCTCGCGGCCGCCGTCGACGCGCTGGTGGCCCGGCACGCGTCCCTGCGCACCGTCCTGCGCCAGACCCCCGAAGGCCTGACCCAGGTCGTCCTCGACCCGCCCGTCGGCGTCCTGCGCACCGAGCGCGACACCACGCCCGAGGAGGCCTTCGCGCGCGCCTGCCGCCACCGCTTCGACCTCGCCGAGGGCCCCCTGGCCAAGGTCTCCTGGGTGCCGGACGCCCCGGCCGGCGGCGTCCTGCTCTTCACCGTGCACCACGCGGTGTGCGACGGCTGGTCCTTCGGCCTGCTGATGCGCGACCTGCTGCGGCTGCTGACCGGCCCGGCCGGATCCGCGGAGCCCGCCCCCGCCTACACCGAGCACACCGAACGGCTCGCCGCCCGGCTGGCGGGTCCGCAGGGCGCCGCGCACCGCGCGTACTGGCGGGAGCGGCTCGCCCGGCTGCCCGAGCCGCTGGAGCTGCCCGCCGACCGCCGCCGCCCGGCCGCCCGCAGCGCCGCGGGCGGCACCGTACGCCTCACCCTCGACCCGGAACTGGTCGGCGCGCTCGGCGAACTGTGCCGGGACAGCGCGGCCACCTCCTTCATGGGCTTCACCGCCGCGCTGCGGGTGCTGCTGTGGCGGCTGTGCGCGGAGCCGGACGTCCTGCTCGGCACCGTCGTCGCGGGCCGGCCCGACCGGCGCTCCGCCGAGACGGTCGGACTGTTCGCCAACACCGTCGTCCTGCGCACCCCGGTGGACACCGGCGGCTCCTTCCGCGAGCTCCTGGCCGCCGTACGGACCACCGCGCAGGAGGCCATGACCCACCAGGAGTACCCCTTCGAGCAGCTCGTCGAGGACCTCGCGCTGCCCCGCGACCCCAGCCGCAACCCCGTCTTCGACGTGCTCGTCGAGACCGCCCTGGACGACGCCGTCGCGGGCGGACCCGGCCTGGCCGTCCGCCACCTCCCCTTCGAGCAGCCCGTCAGCGACTTCGACCTGGCCTTCAGCTTCCAGGACGCGCGGGCCGGGGCCGCGGGCGAACTGTGGGTCGGCTACACCGACGACCTGTTCGACCGGGACACCGCCCGGCGCATGGGCGAGCGGCTGATCCACCTGCTGGCCGGCCTGCTCGCCCGCCCGGACGCCCCGCTCGCCGGCATCCCCGTCCTGCCCGCCGCCGAACGGCGGTTCCTGCTCGACGAGGTCAACGAGACCGCCGCCCCCTTCCCCGCGGACCGCACCCTCCTGGACCTGGTCGAGGCGCAGACCGCCGCGGGCCCGGACCGGCCCGCCGTCGTGCACGGCACCACGGTCCTCACCTTCGCCGAGCTCGACGCCCGCGCCGAAGCCGTCGCCGCGCGCCTGCGGGAGGCCTGCGCGGCGGGCCCCGGCGCGCTGGTGGCCGTGGTCACCGAGCGCACCGAGTGGATGGTCGTCAGCGCGCTCGCCGTCCTGAAGACCGGCGCCGCGTTCGTCCCCCTGGACCCGGAACAGCCCGGCGACCGGCTCGCGTTCGCCCTCGCCGACAGCGGGGCCCTCGCGGTCCTCGCCGACGGCGGCCACCACGCCAAGGCCGCCGCGCTGACCACCCTGCCGGTCCTGGACCCGCGTACCGCCGCGGCGGGCGCCGCCCCGGCCGCGCTGCCCCCGGCGCCCCGGGCCACCCCGAGCGACCTCGCGTACGTCATCTACACCTCGGGCTCCACCGGCCGCCCCAAGGGCGTCATGATCGAGCACCGCGGCATCGTCAACACCGTCCACTACCGGGCCGGCTACTACGGGTTCGGGCCGGACGCGGCCGTGCTCCAGGTGCCGCCGCTGCACTTCGACAGCGGGGTCAACGACATCTTCTCCGCGCTGGTCGCCGGCACCCGGGTCGTGGTCCTCGGCAAGGACCGGCTCCTGGACGTCGAGCACGTGGCCGAGGAGATCGGGCGCAACCGCATCACCCACATCATGCTGGTGCCCAGCCTGTACCAGCTGATGCTGGAGCGCTGCGCCCCCCGCCTGGTCTCGGTCCGCCAGATCGTGCTGGTCGGCGAACGGCTCCCGCAGGCCCTCGCCGCCCGCCACGCCGAACTGCTGCCCCACACCGTCCTCTACAACGAGTACGGGCCCACCGAGGACAGCGTGTGGACCACCGTCCACAAGATCACCGACGCGGGCGCGGACATCCTGATCGGCCACCCCATCGCCAACAAGACCGTCGACGTCATCGACGCCCACGGGGACCTGGCCCCGGTCGGCGTCCCCGGCGAACTGTGCATCTCCGGCGCCGGACTGGCCCGCGGCTACCTCGGCAACCCCGAGCTGACGGCCGACCGGTTCACGCCCCACCCGCTGCGCCCCGGCCGGCTCATGTACCGCACCGGCGACCGGGCCGCCCGCCGGCCCGACGGCAACCTGCTCTTCCTCGGCCGCATCGACGACCAGGTCAAGATCCGCGGCCAGCGGGTCGAGCCGGGCGAGGTGGCGGCCGTCCTCGCCGAGCACCCGGACGTACGGCGCTGCGCGGTGCTGGCGGTGCCCGACGAGCGCGGCGAACCGGCCCTGGTCGCCTACGTGGTGGGCGCGGCCGCCCCGCGCGTCCTGCGGGCCTACCTCGCCGAGCGGCTGCCCGCCGCCATGGTGCCCGGCACGTACGTGGAGATCGCCGAGCTCCCGCTGAACCCGAACGGCAAGCTCGACCGCCGCGCACTGCCGGCCCCGCCCCGCGGGGAGGCCCCGGCGCGCACCGGTCTGAGCCCCGCCGAGGAGCGGGTGGCCAAGGTCTGGGAGGAGGTGCTCGCCGTGCCGGTCACCGACCCCGACACCGACCTGTTCTCCCTCGGCGGGCACAGCCTGACCGCCGCCCGCCTGGCGGCCGCCCTCCAGGAGGAGTTCGGCGTACGGGTCCCGCTGGTCACCGTCTTCCAGCAGCAGACCGTACGGGCCCTCGCGGCGCTGCTCGGGACGCCCGTCGGCACCCCGCCGGCCCCGCCGGTCCCGGTGGCCCCGCCGGCCCCCGCAGCGGAGCTCGGGCGGGCCGCCGACGGTGTCGTCCTGCCCCTCTCCCGCGCCCAGCGCCGGATCTGGATGGCGGCCCGGACCAGTCCCAGCCCGGTCGCCCTCAACATCACCGACGCCGTACGGGCCGGCCGAACGCTGGACACCGGCCTGCTGCGGGATGCCGTCGGCGCCCTGGCGGACCGGCACGAGGTGCTGCGCACCCGGGTGGCCGTCGTCGACGGAACCGCCCGGCAGATCGTCATGGACCGGCTCCCCGACGGGCCGCCGCTGTCCGTCGTCCGCGTCGGCGCCACCAACGAGGCGGTCGCCGAGGCGGTGACCGCCGCCCACTCCACGCCCTTCGCCCTCGCCACCGGACCGCTGTTCGCCGTCCGGCAGCTGATCGGCCACCCCGGCGGCGACGTCCTGGTGATCACCGCCCACCACCTCGTCTACGACGGCGACAGCGCAGCCCTCGCCGCCCGCGACCTCCTCGCCGCCTACGACGCCCTCGAGGCGGGAGCGCGGCCCTGGGACGGCCGCCCCGCCCGCCCGTACCGGGACTGGGTGGCCGAGGAGGCCGCCTGGCTGGAGAGCGCCGAGGCCGCGCGACAGCGCGCGTACTGGACCCGTACCCTCGCCGGGCCGCTGCCCCGGCTCGACCTGCCGGACGCCGGACCCCGCGCGGGCGCCGGACGCCAGGGCGCGGGCCTGGTCCGCCGGGCGCTGCCCGCCGCCGTGCTGCACGCCGCGGCCGAGGGCGGCGCTGCCACCCCGTTCACCGCCCTGCTCACCGCCTGGGCGCTCGTGCTGCACCGCCGCTCCGGCAGCGCCGAGGTGATCATCGGCTGCCCGGCCGGCACCCGCGACCGCGCGGACACGGCCGAGGTCGTCGGCTGCTTCGTCAACGCCCTGCCGGTGCGGCTCGCACCCGGCGAGGCACACAGCACCGCCGAACTGCTCACCCAGGTGCGCGACCGGCTCGCCGAGGCGTACGACCACGCCCGCTTCCCCTTCGACACCACGGTCATGGAGATCGCGGAGCGGCCGGCCCCCGGCCGCCGCCCCGTCTACGACGCCGGACTGAGCTGGGAGACGGCCGAACGCTTCGACGACGGGCCCGTGTTCCTCCCCGCGGACCCCTCCCAGGCCCCGCTCAGCGACGACCTGCGGATCTACGCGAGCGAGCGCGACGGCCGGGTCCTGCTCGAACTCGTCTACGACCGCGCCCTGTTCACCGAAACCACCGCACGCGAGCTGCTCGACGAGGTGGTCGGCGCCCTGCGCTGCCACCCGAACTGGTACCTCGCCGCAGGCCGGCCCTCGGACGGGCCCGCACACCCCCCAACCTCCTGCACCGACGAAACCGACCGACTGCAACCCGCAGGGAGCGTACGGCCATGACCGCAGCACCCCTCAGCCTTCCCGTGACGCGGGAACCGGCCACCGCGGCCACGGCGCTGCGGCCCCGGCTGACCCGCGAGAGCGGCCCCGGGCACGCCAGGCGCAGCCTGCCCCTGCCCGCCGCCTCCCGTACCGCCCTGCGCCGGGCCGGCGGGCACCCCGTGGACGAACTGGTGCTGCTGTGCGCCGCGGCGGCCCTCGCCCTGGCCGCCGCCGAGGACACCGACACCCCCGCCGTGACCGTCGCCGGCCCCGCCGGGCCCGTCGGCGTCACCGTCACCACCGCCCCGGCCGGCGGCCAGGGCGACGGCACGGCCGGAGCCCTGCTCGGGCGGATCCGCGAGCAGCTGCTCGCCGCCCGCCCCGCCGGGCCCCGCGCCGGGACCCTCACCGTCGCCGCGGAGGGCCCGGACCGGCCCGCCCCGGCCGGCGAGGCGCTGCTGCTCACCCTGGAGGGATCCGGCGAGGACCGCGTCCTGCACGCCGACGTGGACACCGGGCGCTGCGAGACCTGGTTCGCGGACACCGTGCTGCGCGTCGTCGCCCACCTGCTGGCCCAGCTCGGCGACCCCGGCCGCGAACTCTCCGCCCTCACCCTGGCCGACGCCACCGACCGGGAGACCGTCAAGGGCTGGGGGCGGGCCGGGTTCTGGCCGCCCGCCACCGCGACCACCCTGCTCGAGCGGCTGGAGCGCGGCCACCGGGCGGGCGGCGAGGGCCTGGCCGTCGTCACCGGCGGGGAAGGGGCCGAGGGCCCCGGCGAACTGGGCCACGCCCAGCTGCGCGCCGAGTCCGTGCGCGCCGCCCGCCGTCTGCACCACGCGTACGGGGTGGGCCGCGGCGACCGCGTCGCCCTGCTGGTCGGCAAGGGCCGCCACGCGCTCACCGCGCTGCTCGGCACGGTCCGGTCCGGCGCCGCCTACGTACCGCTGGACCCGGCGCAGCCCGAGGAGCGGCTCGCCGCCGTGCTCGCCGACGTCGGCGCGGCCGCCCTGGTGGCCGAGCCCGAACACCTCGGCCTGGGCCGCGCGCTGGCCGGGCGTACGGGCCTGCGGCTGCTGTCCGCCGCCGATCTGGCCGCCGACACCGCCGATCTGGCCGCCCTGCCCGAGGAGGAGCCCGAGCCGCCGCGCCCCGAGGACACGGCGTACGTCATCTACACCTCCGGATCCACCGGGCAGCCCAAGGGCGTCGTCATCCGCCACTCGGCGATCGAGAGCTACCTCGCCTGGAAGCACGACTACCACCGGCTGTCCCCCGACACCTGCCTGCTCCAGGTGCCCGCGCTGTCCTTCGACAGCTCCGTCTCGGACGTGTTCTCCGTGCTCGGCGCGGGCGGCGCGCTGGTCCTGGTCGACGGGGTGCGCCGGCTCGACGGGGCCCACCTGCGCGGGCTCGCCGAGCGGTACACGGCCACCCACGTCACCCTCGTGCCCAGCCTCTACGCCGCCGTCCTCGACGAGCTGGCCGCCGCCGGCACCCTGCGCGTGGTCACCGTCGCGGGCGAGGCGATGCCCGGCGAACTCGTCGCCCGCCACCAGCTCCAGCTGCCGCGCACCCGGCTGGTCAACGAGTACGGGCCCACCGAGAACTCCGTCGGGGCCACCGCCTTCGACTACCCCGCGCACCCGCTGCCCGGCACGCCGATCGGCTGGCCGCTGTCCCACACCGCCGTCGAGGTGCTCGACGGCGCGGACCGGCCGGTGCCCCCCGGCTTCCCCGGCCAGCTGCACTTCTCGGGCCCCGGACTCGCCGACGGCTACCTGCACCGGCCGGAGCTCACGGCGGCGGCCTTCCCCGCCGCGCCCGAGCAGCCCGGCGGCCGGCGCTACCGCTCCGGCGACCGGGGCTGGTGGCAGCCCAACGGCACCTTGCAGTTCCTCGGCCGCGCCGACGACCAGGTCAAGATCCGCGGCAACCGGGTCGAACTCGGCGACGTGGAGGCCGCCCTGGCCGCGCTGCCCGCCGTGGAGGCGGCCGTCGCCGTGGTCTGCCCGGGCGCGGGCGGCCGGCCCTCGCTGGTCGCCTTCGTCACCGGCCCCGCCGCCGAGACCCCCGCGGCCGTCCACGCGTACGCGGGCACCGTGCTGCCCGCGCCGCTGGTCCCCGACCGCGTCCTGCCGCTGGACCGGGTGCCGCTCACCACCAACGGGAAGATCGACCGGCGGGCCCTGGCCGAGCGCGCCCAGCAGGCGGAGCCCGCCGACGAGCCCGCCCCGGCCGCCGCGCCCGAGGCCCCGCAGAGCCTGGAGGAGCGCGTCGGCGCCGTCTTCCGGGAGACCCTCGGCGTCGACTCGATCGGCCCCGACGACAACTTCTTCGCCTGCGGCGGCCACAGCCTCCTCGCCGTCGACGTCATCGCCGCCCTCGAACAGCGCCACGGCCTGGTCCTGGGGATCGACGAACTCCTCGACGGCCCCTCGGTCCGCGAGGCCTGCGCGGTCCTGCGCGGCCGCGGCGAAGACGACGCCGGCCCGCAGCCGGCCGCCGCGGCCGAGGAGGGCGCCGACCACCCGCTGTCCGCCGCCCAGCGGCAGCTGTGGACCCTCGCCCGGCTCGACGACGGCGCGGACAGCGCCCACCACCTCACCGACGTCTTCCGGATCGACGGGCCCCTGGACGAGCGCCAGGTCGCCCAGGCCCTCGCCGACGAGGCCGCCTGCGCCCAGCTCCTGCGCGCCCGCTTCTTCGTCCGCGACGGCGAACCCCGCCAGCGCTTCGTGTACGGGGACCGGCCGCCGCTCACCGTCCTGTGGCCCGCACCCGGCACCGACACCGCCGCGACCCTGCGCGCCGAGGCCCGGCGCCCCTTCGACCTGGAGCGGCAGCCGCCGCTGCGCGCGGTCCTGCTGCGGCTCTCCCCGACCAGGGCGCTCCTCGCGCTGACGGTCCACCACATCGCCTGCGACGGCGAATCGGCGGTCCTGCTGGCGGCACGGATCTTCGACCGGCTGCGGGCGCTGCGCACCGGCACGGCCGCCCCCCGGCCCGCCGAGGGCAGCTACCTCACGCACATCGCCCGCGAGGCCGCCGCCCTGGAAGACCCCCAGGCGCAGCGGGACCGCGCCCACTGGCACGCCGAGCTGGCCGGCCCGCTGCCCTTCCCGCTGCTGCCGGCCGACGGCGAGCGCGGCGCCGCGCCCGGCCCCGGCGGCTCGAGCCGGCTGCGGCTCTCCGAGAGCGACAGCCAGGCCGTGCGGGCGCTGGCCCGCACCTGCGGCACCAGCATGTACGGGACCGGGCTGACCGCCCTGGCCGAACTGCTCCAGCGGTTCACGGGCGAGCACCGGATCCTCGTCGGCACCCCCGTCACCCGCCGCGACGACCCCGCCTACGCGGGGGTGATCGGCCCGTTCCTCAACACGGTGGTGCTGACCTGCGAGGTGGCACCGGACCTCGGCTTCGCCGAGCGCGCCGCCGCCACCCGCTCCGCCGTGGCCTCGGCCATGGCCCACCGGGCCCACCCCTTCGAGCGGCTCGTGGCCGAGCTGCCGGGGGCCCGCGACGGCGGCCGCACGCCGCTGTTCACGGTCATGTTCACCGCCGACGAGCGCGGCGCGGCCGGTACCGGCGACGGCAGCGAGCTGGACGCCGGGCCGGGACTGACCGTACGGCGGGAGCAGTACGCCGATCACGCGGCCGAGTTCGAACTCAGCTTCCACCTCGACAACTCCGCGGAGCGGCTCGAACTCACCGCCGAGTACGACGGCGCGCTGTTCAGCGCCGCCCGCGCCACCCGGCTGCTGCGGCACTGGGCCGACCTGCTGCTGCGCGCGGCCGCCGACCCGGGCCGCACCCCGGCCGGTACGCCGCTGCCCGACGCCGAGGTCGCGGAACTGGCCGCGCTGGCCGACACCTGCGCCGCCCACCCCGGCGCCCGGATCACCGACGCCGCCGGGCGGCCCGTACCGGTCGGCGTCCCCGGCGACCTGAGCACCGGCGCCGGGGCGAGCGGGCTGCGCGCCCACTGGTCGGAGCGGGGCGAGCTGGTGCCGCGCGGCCGCGCCGGGCGGCTCGTGCCCGACCCGGACCGTCCCGGCACCCACCTCGACCCGGCCGAGGCCGAAATGCTGCTGCTGGCCCACCCGTCGGTGCGCGCCGCCGAGGTCCGCGCCGCGGCGCCGGGCGAGCCGGGGCCCCTGACCGCCCGCGTCACGCCGCATCCCGGGCACACCGTGAGCCCCGGCGCGCTGCGCACCCTGCTGCGCCGGGCGCTGCCGCTGCGGCTGACCCCGGCGACCGTCCACGTCCTCACGGCGCAGGAGGGACCGCAGGCGCCGGAACCGGCCCGGCAGTCCCCGGCGGCGCAGCCCGCCGCCGGTCCCGTCGAGCTCGTCGCCCAGGCCGTCGCCGAGGCGCTCGGGCACGAACGGGTCGGCCCGGACGAGGACTTCTTCGACCTCGGCGGCGCGTCCCTGGACGCCGTCGCCGTGGCCGCCCGGCTGCGGATCTCGCTCGGCCGGGACGTGTCGCCCCGGCTCGTCTTCGACTCCCGCACCCCGGCGGCGATCGCCGAAGCCATCGGCGGGGCCGTCCCCGCCCCGGCCGCCGCCCTCGCGCGACCGGACGGTCCTGTGCGCGGACCGGCCGGCGGCCCCGCCCCGCTCAGCGCCGAACAGGCCGAGATCTGGCAGGCCCTGCAAGGCGGCGCCGCCCCCGCCGCGTTCGTCGTGTTCGAGGCGCTGCGCGCCTCCGGCCGGACCGTCGACCCGCACGCCCTGCGGCAGGCCGTCGAGCACACCGCCGCCCGCCACGACGCCCTCTCCTCCCGGCTCGTCGTCACCGACGCCGGCCCCCGCTGGCAGCCGCTGACCGTGCCCCGCACCGGCTGGGCCGAGGACGACCTGTCGGCGCTGCCCGAGGCGGACCGGGCGGCCGCACTCGACGCGCTGGCCCAGCGGCACCTGGAGGAGCCCTTCGACCTCGCGGCCGGACTGCTGCTGCGGGCCCGGCTCGTGCGCCTGGGCGCCCATGAGCACGTCCTGCTGCTGGCCGTGCACCACATCGCCGTCGACGGCCGCTCCATGGAACTGCTCGTGCACCAGACGGAGGCCGCCTACGAGGAGTTCGCCGCCGGACGCTGGCCCGCCGACCGGGCCGGCGAGCCCCCGCTGCGGCTGGCCGACGTGGCCCGCTGGCAGCAGGAGCGCACCGCGGCCGGGGCGGACGAGGACTGGCGCCGCGCGCTGGCCGGCGGCGAGCCGCCACGGCTCCCGCTGCCCTACGACCGGCCCCGCCTGGTGCGCGGCGCGCTGATGCCGACGGAACTGCCCTTCGCCTTCCCGGCCCCGGGCACCGGGGCCTTCGGCCGCGCCGGCGGCCTGAGCCCGTTCGCCCTCGGCCTCACCGCGCTCGTCGCGGCCCTGGCCCGGGGCGGCGACGGCACGGACGGGCCCCCGGACGAGGTGTGGCTCGCCACCGTCCTCAGCACCCGGTCCCGGCCCGGCCTCGCGGACGTCGTCGGCCCGCTCACCGCCACCGCCCTGCTGCGGGTGCCGACGGGCGCCGCCGGCACCTACCGTGAACTGGCCCGCGCCGTCGGGGACGCGCTGCTCGCCGCGCACGACCGGCCCGGAGCGGGCCTGGACGCCGTATCCGCCCTCGCGGAGGGCGAGTTCGGCGTGGACCGGGCCCGCCTGAGCCAGGTCCTCGTGGTCGCCCAGGAGGACGCGGCCCCGGCCGCCGGCGCCCTGTTCACCCCCGACGGCACCATCGCCGCCACCCGGCCCACCGCGACCGCCTTCGACCTCGTGTGGTCGCTGCGCACCGGCGAGGACGAAGCCGACGGCGTCCTCACGTACAAGGGCGAGCTCTTCGACGGCTCGACCGCCGGACGCCTGGTCGAAGGCACCCGGCAGGCGCTGGCCGCCCTGGTCGCCCACCCCGACACTCCCTGGAGGCAGCGGCCGTGACCCCCGACCCCGGCGCCGTGACCGCCGACCGCGCCGACCCCGCCGGTACCCCGGTGGCCTGGCAGCGGACCCTGGCCGCCCTCAACGACACGGCCGCCCCCGTCCCGGACGGGCCGGTGGCCGCGCTGCTCGCCGAGCGGGCCCGCCCGGTCGCCGGCCGGCCCGCCGTGGTGGCCCGCGACCGCTCCCTCAGCCACGGCGAACTGCACACCCGCGCCGAGGATCTGGCCGTCCGGCTGCGCGCCCGCGGCGCCGGGCCCGGCGTACTGGTCCGGGTCTGCCTGCCCCGCTCCGCGGAGCTGGTCGTGGCCGTACTGGCGGTGCTGCGGGCCGGCGCCGCGTACGTGCCGCTGGACCCGGACCACCCGGCCGAGCGGCTCGCCCAGCTGGTCGACAGCGCCCCCGCGCCGCTCACCCTGACCACCGCCGCGCTGGCCGGGCTGTTCCCCGGCCCGGGCGTGCTCACCGTGGACCTCGACGCCCCAGACGCCCCCGACACCCCGGCCGCGCCCGCCGCCGGGGTGTCCGTTCCGCCGGTCGGCGGCCCGGCGCCGGGCCCGGACGACCTCGCGTACGTCATCCACACCTCGGGCTCCACCGGCCGCCCCAAGGGCGTGGCCATCGAACAGCGCTCCCTGGTCAACCTGCTCGAGGCCACCGCCGTCCCCTTCGGCCTCGGCCCGGACCGGCGCGTGCTGCAGTTCGCGAGCCCCGCCTTCGACGTCTCGGTGTGGGAGATCCTCGCGCCGCTGTGGGCCGGCGCGGCCGTCGTCGTCTTCGACGAGCCCGTCGCCTCCGCCGAGGCCCTGGCCGCGCTCGTCCGCGAACGCCGCGCCGACACCGTCTTCCTGCTCGCCGCGCTGCTGGCCCAGCTGGACCCGGCCGCCTTCCCGGACGTACGGACGGTGGTGACCGGCGGCGAGTCCTTCAGCCGGGCGCTGGTGGACCGCTGGGCCCCGGGCCGGGACCTGATCTACGTCTACGGGCCCACCGAGGCGACCGTGTTCCAGTCCTGGCACCGCTGCCCGCCCGGCCTCCCCGAGGAGCCGCCCACCATCGGGCGCCCCATGGCCAACCTGCGCTACTCCGTGCGCGACGCCTCCGGCGCACAGGTCGGCCCCGGCGTGGAGGGCGAGCTGTGGATCGGCGGCATCGGCGTGGGCCGCGGCTACCTGGGCGATCCCGGGGACGTGCCGGCACGCTTCGTACCCGACCCCGGCGACCCCCGCCCCGGCGCCCGGCTCTACCGGACCGGAGACCTGGCCCGCCACCGGGCGGACGGCACCCTCGACTTCCGGGGGCGCGCCGACCGGCAGGTGAAGATCCGCGGCTTCCGCATCGAACCCGGCGAGGTGGAGACGGCGCTCGCCGCGCTGCCGGGCATCGCGGCAGCCGCCGTGGTCGTGCCCGAGGGCACGGCGCAGCCGCTGCTCGCCGGATACGTCGTCACCGACGGCCCGCTGCCCGCCGACTGGCGGGCCCGGCTGGCCGAGCGGCTGCCCTACTACATGGTCCCGGCGGCCGTCGTTCCCGTGGAGCGGTTGCCCAGCACCCCCAACGGGAAGATCGACCGCCGCGAACTGGCCGCCCGGCCGCTGCCGGACACCCCGGCCGGGCCGCCGTCCGGCGAGGCCGGGGGCGAGGGCGCCGATGAGGTACGGGCCGTCCTGCGCGCCCTGTTCACCGAGGCGCTCGGCCGGCCCGTCGGGGACGACGGGGACTTCTTCCTCCTGGGCGGGACCAGCCTGAAGGCCGCCTCCGTGGCCGCGGCCGCCTCCCGGCGGCTCTCCGCGCCGGTGCGGACCCGCGACGTGTTCGACTGCCCGAGCGTCGCCGCCCTCGCCCCGAGGCTCGCGCCCCGCGTCGGCACCGCCGCCTCCGCCTCCGCGCCCGCCTCCGACTCCGCCGGCTCCCCGGCCGGGGGCCCGCGACGGGCCTCCGCCGTCCAGAGCTGGCTGTGGCTTGAGGACCGCGCCCGGCGCGCGGGGAAGGCGGGTACCGCCGCCTACCACGTGCCCATGCTGCTGGACTGCCACGGCACGGCCGATCCCGCTGCCCTGCGCGCCGCCTTCGCCCGGCTCCAGGAACTCCAGCCGCAGCTGCGCACCGTGTTCCGCGAGGAGCGCGGCGAGCCGGTGCCCGGCCCCGCGCCGGCGCCCGCCCGCCTGGAGGTCCTCGACCTGCCCGACGAGCCCGCGCGCGAGGCCCTCGTACGGGAGTGGGCCCACCGGCCCTTCGACCTGGCGGCCGGGCCGCTGGTGCGCGCGGCCCTGCTGCGCCGCCCCGGCGGCCGGGACCGGCTGCTGGTCGTCCTGCACCACATCATCGCCGACCAGACCTCGCTCGAGGTCATCGCCCGCGCGCTGGCCGGGGCCGGGGGACCGGAGGCCGAAGCCGCCCCCGAGCTGCCGGTGCCCAGCCCGCACGAGCAGTCGTACGACGCCCAACTGGACTACTGGAAACGGCAGTTGACACCGCTTGCAGCTCCCCTCCCGCTGCCCGTGGACCATCCGCGCACCGGCCCGGCCGGCCGCGGCACCGCCGTCACCACCGTCCGGCTCGACGCGCGGGAGCTCGGCGCGCTGGAGCGGCTCGCGCGCGGCCACCGTACGGGGCTGTTCGGCGTGCTGGCCGCCGCCGTGGCCGCCGCCCTGCACGAGGCGACCGGCGCCGCCGACATCAGCCTCGGCACCGCCGTCAGCCGCCGCCCGTCCCTCGGGCCGGCCGGCGCGGTGGGCTGCCTGGTCAACACCGTGGTCCTGCGGACCGCCGTCCACGGGGAACTGCCCTGTACGGAGCTGATCGCGGACCTCGCCGGCAAGACGGTCGGCGCGATGGACCACGGCGGGCTGCCGTTCAGCGACCTCGTCCACGCGCTGGACCCGCCGCGCGTGCCCGGGCGCAACCCGCTCTTCGACGTGTGGGTGACCCTCTGGGACGAGATCGACACCGGGCCGGGCACGCTGCGGCTGACGGGCGGTCCGATCCCGCTGGACGAGGGCCTGTTCGACCTCTCGTTCCAGTTCATGCGTTCCTCGAGCGGATTGAGACTGCTCCTCCAGTACGACCGCGCACTCTACGAGCCAGGTACGGCAGCGCTACTGGCCGAGAAGGCCGCCCGTGCCGCGCGCCGCCTCGCGGCGGCCGGTCCGCAGGCCCCCGTCTGCTCGCTCGTCCCCGAGGCCCCGGCGCCGCAGGACCCCACCGGCCGCCCGGCGTTCGCGGGATTCTCCTGGGACGCCTCCCGGCCCTGAATCCCGAAAGGGAGCGCCTGGCAATGCCCAGCAACAACGAACTGACCATGCTGTTCTTCGTGCAGCTCGGCACTGTGCTCGTCATGTGCAGGCTGGTCGGGCTGCTGTTCCGCAAGCTCGGCCAGCCGCAGGTCGTCGCCGACATGGTGGCCGGCTTCCTGCTCGGCCCCACCCTGCTCGGCTACGTGTTCCCGGCCCTGTTCCAGGACCTCTTCCCCAAGGTGCTGGCCGTGCCCGGCACGGAGGCGGGCGTCCAGCACCCGGCCCTGAGCACGCTCTTCGTCGTCGGCCAGCTCGGCCTGGTGCTGTACATGTTCCTGGTCGGACTGTCCTTCGACCACTCGATCCTGGCCGGACACCTCAAGCAGTCGGCCCTCGCCTCGGCCGCGGGCATCCTCGCCCCGGTGCTGATCGGCGGCTTCCTCGGCTGGCAGCTGGCCGGCAGCGACACCTTCTTCCCCGAGGGCGTCGCCGCCTGGCAGGGCGCCATGTTCGTCGGCGCCGCCTGCTCCATCACCGCCTTCCCGCTGCTCGCGCGGATCATCTACGAGCGCGGGCTGACCCGGACCAAGGTCGGCACGATCGCCCTGGCCTCCGCCGCCGTCGACGACGCCGCCGCCTGGATCCTGCTCGCCGTCGTCATCGCGGGCACCACCGGCGACCCGCTGCTCGCGGCCCTCGCCCTGGGCGGCAGCCTCGTGTACGTCGCCGTCGTGATGTACGCCAAGAAGCGCCTGGCCCGCCGCGCGGAGCGGCTGGAGGAGCCGGGCACGCTGAACCGGTCCGGCGCCCTCGGGGCCGTCGTGATCCTGCTCCTGGTCTGCGCCACCTTCACCGAATGGGTCGGCGTCCACGCCGTCTTCGGCGCGTTCGTCCTCGGCGCCTGCATGCCCCGCGGCGCCTTCGCCGACGACCTGCGCGCCCGCCTGGAGCCGATCACCGTCCACGTGCTGCTGCCGGTCTTCTTCGTCTACGCAGGCCTGAACACCCACCTCGACGCCCTGCTGGACCCGGTCGTCCTGGGCACCTTCTGCCTCGTCCTCGTGGTGGCCTTCGCCGTCAAGGGCGGCGCGTGCACCCTGGCCGCGCGCTCCGCCGGCACCTCCTGGCGCGACGCGGCCTCGCTCGGCACGCTGATGAACGCCCGCGGCCTGACGGAGCTGATCCTCCTCAACATCGGCCGGGACAAGGGCCTGATCACCACCGAGCTCTACACGGTCATGGCCCTGATGACGATCGTGACCACCCTGGCCGCGACCCCGCTCTACGAGTGGATCCAGCGCCGCTGGCCCTCCCCCGACAACCTCTTGCGAGACCTCCCCCCGAACCTGACCCCCGCCCCGACCACCGCGACGGCGCCCCGGCCGGCCGCCCGGGCCGAGGCATCCGCCGAGAAGCAGCCCGAGGTTCCCGCCGGGATCGCGGTCTAGCGAGCAGGTCAGCCGATCCGGCGATAGCTGGTCAGGAGCATGTCGCGGTAGCCGTACGGGCGGCCCGACGCCGGGTCCAGGCGGACCGGTTCGGTGCCGTGCAGGATCCGGCGGTCGTCCGCGTACAGGGAGTCCAGCGGTGCGGCCAGCAGCGGGCGGGCCAGGGGGCGCTGCGAGGGGTCGCAGATGATGCTGCGGCCGCCGGTCACCCCCGCCCGGCCGATCAGGTGCAGGGAGATGTAGTCGAAGCCGTCCCGGTGCACGCCCTCGGGGGAGGGCAGGCCCTGCTCCCTGGCACTGGCCCGGATGCGCACCAGGTGCACGTCCACCTCCCAGTCCAGGGTCCGCCCGGGCTCCGCCCCGTCGAGCTCCGAGAACACGCCGACGCCGTGCAGCAGCAGCCGGTGCAGGAACGGGTTGACCCGTACCGCCCCGGTGACGGGCGCGAACAGGCGCGGCGAGCCGCCCGCGAACGGGTTCACCTCGGCGCTCTGGTGGTAGGGGCCCGGCGGGTGCGCGCGCAGCACCCCCTGCGAGGCCGCCCGGTGGGTGTAGCGGACGTGCCGGCGGAAGCGGTACGCCCCGCCGTCGGCCAGGTACTCGTCCGGCCGGAGGTCCTCGTAGGCCCGGCTCAGCTGCCGGAACTCCTGCGCCCCGGGACCGGTGTCGAAGCCGGTTCCCGGGGCGAACACCCAGCCCTGCTTCCGGATCCCCTCCCCGATGTCCGTGCGGGTCAGCGGGCCGGGAAGAACTGCGGAGGGCATGTGAGGTCTCCTTGCGTCAGCTCCGGCCCACGAGGTCCAGCATGCGAAGGAGAGCCTCCCGGGCCGGCTTGAGGCCGCTCTCCTCGTCCCACTCGTTCTCCCGGTCCTCCGGGACGTGGCGGGTGTCCGTGAATTCGCCGCCCCGGTCGGGGCGCAGCACCGGGAACCGGCCGTCGCGGACGGTCTTTGAAAACGTGTCCCCGTCGCATGGAGAGAAATCCGGATCGACCCGGAGTCGTCCGTCGTCCGGTTTCTCGATGGTTTTCAGCTCGCCGTCGAGAAAGGTCGCGAAGGAGGAGTTGTTCTCGGCCCGTTCGATACCGGAGACCCCGGTTGGCGAGTACGGGATCCGGCTGCCGGTACACACGATTACGCGGCGGGCCCGGCGGGCGGTGCCGGCCGCGTCCGTGGCCGTGAACAGGCTCTCGCCTCGGGAAAGTCGCCCCCGGTCCACCGACCGACCCCCTTCGCTCGGTTCTCAAGCCGCGCCCGAAGAAATGGAAGAGGAATGCACAAAGCGCAGGGACGGCGCCATGGGAATTTCACCCGGCCACCCTGTGGCTCGAATTGGATATTCGCTCTTCCTAGGCCTGTTCGTCTTCTGCATAATGGCCTGGTGACTGTATATACCGCTGCGCTCGAGCCGGAGTCGAGACCGGTGGACCGGTGCACCGCGCCCGCCGTCGAACTCCCCTTCTGGGGCCGACTGCGGCCCGAGGTCTGCGCGCTGCGGGGCAACGCCACCGGCACCGCGCAGTTCTACCTCTGGGACCGGGCCGGCGGCGGGATCCGCCAGCTCACGGACGCCCCGCACGGCGTCGAACTCGGCCTGCTCGACCCGGCCGGACGCTGGCTGTGGTGGTACCACGACGAGGACGGCACCGAGCACGGCACCTGGATGCGGGCCCCGCTGCGCGGCGGCCCCGCGGTCCCCGCCCTGCCCGGCGTCCCGCCCGGCACGCCCGAGGGCCTGGCCGTCGGCGCCTCGGGCCTGGCCGTCGCCGGAGTCACCGCGGCCGACGGCCGTACGGACATCCACCTGCTCCGGGCCGGCGCGGACCGGGCCGAACCGCTGTACGGCGCGGACACCCCGCTCTACCTCGGCGGCCTCAGCGACGACGAGGCGTACGTGCTGGTGCTGCACGCCGAGTACGGCGATCCGCTGCGGCCCTCGCTGCGCGTGCTGGACACCGACGGTGCGCTGGTGGGGGAGTTGAGCGACTGGCCGCACAGCGGGCTGCACGTCGTTCCGTACGGCTCCCCGTTCCTGCCCGGCGGCCGGCTGGTGCTGGCCACGCACACCCGGGGCGGCCGCCCCGCCCCGCTGCTGTGGGACCCCGTCACCGGTGAGGTGCGGGAGATCGACACCGGCCTGCCCGGCGACGTACGCGCCGGGTTCGTGCCCGACGGCACCGCGCTGCTGCTCCACCACCGCACGCACGGGCGCAGCGAGCTCTACCGCTA
Source organism: Streptomyces sp. LARHCF249 (assembly GCF_052871255.1). Classification (NCBI taxonomy): domain Bacteria; kingdom Bacillati; phylum Actinomycetota; class Actinomycetes; order Kitasatosporales; family Streptomycetaceae; genus Streptomyces; species Streptomyces sp. LARHCF249. The sequence goes on along the minus strand of NZ_JBIXJQ010000016.1, from coordinate 91,887 downwards.
CCGGCTCGCCGACGGGCACCTGGAGCAGCTGCCCGTGCCGCGCGGCACCGTGCACACCGCGGTGGCCCGGCCCGACGGCGACTGCTGGTACACCTTCTCCTCGGCGACCACCCCGCCCGTCCTGCGCGACCTCGCCGGCAAGGACCTGCTGTCCGTGCCCGGCCCGGTCGTACCGGCCGCCCCGGTCACCGAAGTCCCCGTGCCGCACGGGGAGCTGACGGTCCCGGTGTTCCTCAGCGTGCCGGCCGCCGGCCGGGCCCCGTACCCGACGGTCTTCCTGCTGCACGGCGGCCCGCACACCGCCGACGGGGACGAGTACAACGGCCCCGCCGCCGCCTGGAACGACGCCGGCTACGCGGTGGCCCGCGTCAACTACCGGGGCTCGGCCGAGAACGGCACCGCCTGGCAGTTCGGCCACCGCGAGGCCGTCGGGCTCACCGAACTCTCCGACGTGGCCGCCGTCCGCGCCCACCTGGTCGCATCCGGCGTGGCCGACCCCGACCGCTGCGTGCTCGCGGGGAGTTCCTGGGGCGGCTACCTGACCCTGCTCGGCCTCGGCACCCAGCCCGGCCTGTGGGCCTGCGGGCTCGCGGAGGGCGCCGTCGGCGACTACCCGGCCGCCTACCGCGAGCAGTTGCACAGCCTGCGCTGGGTGGACCGGGCCATGTTCGGCGGCAGCCCCGACGAGGTGCCCGAGCGCTATGCCGCCGCCTCCCCGCACACGTACGCCGACGCGGTCCGCGCACCCCTGCTCGTCCTGGCCGGGGACCGCGACGCGCGCTGCCCGGTCGGCCAGATCGAGTCATACGTACGGGCGCTGGCCGCCCGCGGCGCGGACGTCGACCTCCGGCTGCGCTCCACCGGCCACGCCAGTGCCCGCGCCGAGGTCGGCGCGGACGCCATGTCAGCCCAGATCGCCTTCGTGCGGAGCCGCATCGGCGACTCCGCACCGACCCGGAAGCAGGAGCAGAACGCATGACCGAGCAGACCCCCTCGAACGCAGCCGGCACCACGACCGGCACCACGACCGGCACCACAGCCGCCGCCCCGGCCGCCGCCCCCGCGCCGCGCCGCCGCCTCACCGTCCAGCGCGGCGGCTGCGGCTGCGAGGGCAAGCCCTCCCCGACCAAGCAGCCGAAGCCCCAGCCCACGGAGAACAGCTGATGACGTCGGAACCCGACTCCGCCGCACTCGCCCCGCTCGGCTGGCACGAGGCCCTCGCCGAGGCCTGGCCCGGACACCTGGCCGCACTCGGCGGCGCCGCCCCCGGCGAAACCCGCTTCCCCGCCCGCGTCGGCCAGGTCGACCGGGGCGCCGCCACCATCCTGACGCCCGGCGGCGAACTGCGCGCCCAGCTCGGCCCCCGGCTGTTCCAGCACGGCGAACCGCCGCTGGGCGGGGCCCAGCTGGCCACCGGCGACTGGGTCGTGGTCGGCGGCCCCGCCCCCCACCTGATCCTCGACGTCCTGCCGCGCCGCTCGGCCTTCGTCCGCGGCACCGCGAACCGCAGGACCGAGTCCCAGATCGTCGCCACCAACGTCGACACCGTCTTCGTGGTCGCCGCCCTCACCGGCGAGCAGCGGCTGCGCCGCATCGAGCGCTACCTGGCCGTCGCCTGGCAGAGCGGAGCCCAGCCCGTCGTGGTGCTGAGCAAGGCCGATCTGCACCCCGATCCGGCCGCCGCGGCCGAGGAGGTGGAGCGCATCGCGCTCGGCTCCCCCGTCCACACCGTCTCCTCCCGTACCGGCGAGGGCCTCGACGCCCTGGACCAGTACGTCGAACAGGGCCGTACCGTCGCCCTCGTGGGCCTGTCCGGCGTGGGCAAGTCCACGCTGACCAACCGGCTGCGCGGCGAGGAGGTGCTGTCCACCCAGGAGGTCCGCTCGGACTTCAAGGGCCGGCACACCACCACGCACCGCGAGCTGGTCCCGCTGCCCGGCGGCGGCCTGCTCATCGACACCCCCGGCATGCGGGCACTGGCCGTGTGGGACGCCGAGGAGGGCATCGACAAGGCCTTCGCGGACGTCGAGTCCCTCACCGGCGACTGCCAGTTCCGCGACTGCGGCCACCAGGACGAGCCGGGCTGCGCCGTCCGGACCGCCGTCGTCACCGGCTCCCTGGACGCGGACCGGCTCGGCAACTGGGAGAAGCTGCGCCGCGAACAGCGCATGCTGGAACTGCGCCAGGACGCCCGCGCCCGGTCCGAGGACAAGCAGCGCGTCCGCACCCGCGCCCGGGCCCTGAAGAAGCGCCCGCACCGCTGACCGCTGACCGCTGACCGCTGACCGCTGACCGCTGACCGCTGACCGCCGAGCGCTGACCGCCGGCGCTCCCGTCCGGTGTCCGGCTCCGCGGCTTCCCGGCCGGGGCTCGAGCGCGCCTCAGGTCGCCCACCAGCGGCTTTTCGCCCGGCCCCGGCACACTGCCGGGAGCGGCACCGCACGGGGGGAGAGCCGATGACACCAAGGCCGCAGGAACTGGTGCGGCGGGACCGGGAACTCGGCAGGCTCCGGGAGCTGTTCGCCGTGACCCGGCGCGGCGAGGGCCGGGCCGCCCTGGTCACCGGCAGCCCCGGCACCGGCAAGACCGCGCTGGTGCGGGCCTTCACCGCAGAGGCGGCGGACGCCGGGGCCCTCGTCCTGCACGCCTCCGCCTCCCCGGCGGAACAGGGCATCCCGCTCGGCGTCGCCGGACAGCTGCTGAGCGCCGTACCCGGATTCACCGGGCCCGATCCCGAACCGGCGGCCGCCCTGCCGGTGGTACGGGACGTCCTGACGGAGCTGGCCGCCACCGCCCCGGTCGTCGTCGCCGTCGACGACATCGAGTACACCGACGAACTCTCCGCGCGCTGCCTGCTGTACCTGTGCGGCCGGATCGGAGCCGCGCGCGTCATGCTGCTCGGCGCGGGCTCCGCCTACCAGCCGCCCCACCGGCCGGCCGCCGCGCTGCCGGTCGCCGAACTCGCCCGCCACCCCCGGTGCCTGGCCATCGCCCTCACCACCCTCGACGAGGACGGCGTCGCCGGGTTCCTGCGCGCCCCGGACGGCGGGGCCATGGACCCGGCCGAGGCCCGGCGGCTCGCCCCCGCCTGGCACCGGGCCACCGGCGGGAACCCGCGGCTGCTGCACGCCCTCGCCGAGGACCGGCTGAGTTGCGGACCGCTGCGCTCCGTCCGCCCGGTGGCCGCCGCCGCCTTCAAACGGGCCGTCACCGGCTGCCTGCGCCCCGACGGCACCCGGGACGCGGCACGGGCCCTCGCCGTACTGGGCCCCTCCGCCACCCTCACCACGCTCGCCCGGCTGCTCGGCGTCCACGAACGGGCCGTGGGGCCGCTGATGGACGTCCTCACCGACACCGGGCTGCTGGACTCCGGACGGCTGCGCCACGAGGCGGTGCGGGCCGCCGTACTGGAGGAGCTCCCGCCCGGCGAGAGCGCCCGGCTGCACACGGAGGCCGTCGCCCTGCTGCGCGCCGACGGAGCCGGGGCCGAGACCGTGGCCCGGCACCTGGTCGACGCCGACGGGCCGGCTCCGGCGGCCGCGGAGCCGTGGGCCGTCGACGTTCTGGCCGAGGCGGCCGAGCAGGCCCTGCGGGCCGCCCGGCCCAAGGCGGCGGCGGGCTTCCTCGACGCCGCGCACCGCCGCTGCCCCGACCCGCAGCGCCGGGCTGCGCTGCTCGACGCGCTGGCCGGCGCCGAGTGGGAGAGCGACCCCGCCGCCGTGACCCGCCACCTCCCGGCCCTCGAACAGGCCTTGGACGCGGGGCGGTTCGCGGCGGACGGGGCCGCCGGCCCGCTCGGGCTGCTGCTGTGGCACGGCCGCCCGGGCGCCGCGGCCCGCGCGCTCGACACCCTCGAGGCCCTCGACGCGCCCGGCGGGGGAGAGCGGGCACGGCGGCTGCGCGCCGGGGCGGCGTACGTCTACCCGGAACTGGGCCCGGCGGACGGGCCGCGGCACGGCCGGGCGGACGGCGCGGCGGACGGCGCGGTGGACGATCCGGCGGACGGCCCGCCCGACGGCCGGGAGTTCGGGCCGGCGTTCGGGCCGGCCGGCGATGCCGACCACACGGCCGCCGTGGAACGGGCCGCTGCGGCGCTCGTATCGCGCCAGCACCCGGCCCCCGGGGTGACGGCGGCCCTGTGCGCCCTGCTGTACGTGGGGGAGAGCGACCGGGCCGAGCACTGGCACGCCCTGCTGCGCGAGACGCGGACCACGCCGGGAGCCCTGGACACCCCCGCCCGCCGGGCGGTGGCCGCGGCCGCCGCCGCCCTGGTGCACGGCCGCCTGGGCCGGCACGCGGAGGCGGCCGCCGAAGCGGAGCGGGCACTGGGCCTGCTGGCGCCCGGGGCCTGGGGGATCGCCGTCGGGATGCCGCTGGCCGCGGCCGTGCTGGCCGCGACCGGGCTCGGCGACCACGAGGAGGCGGCCCGGCTGCTGCGCGTGCCCGTTCCGGAGGCGATGTTCCGCACCCGTGTCGCCCCGCACTACCTGCTCGCCCGCGGCCGGTTCCGGCTCGCCGCGCAGCAGCCGGTGGCCGCCCTCGGCGATCTGCACGCCTGCCGGGACCTGATGGCCCGCTGGGGCATCGAGCCGTGCGAGGCCCTCGACTGGAGCCCCCCGGCGGCCGGCCACCAGGACCCCGTGGCACGGCTGAGCCGGGCGGAGCGGCGGGTGGCGGTCCTGGCCGCCCAGGGCTGCACCAACCAGGTCATCGCCGCCCGCCTGTTCGTGACCGCGAGCACGGTCGAGCAGCACCTGACGAAGGTCTACCGCAAACTGGGCGTGCGCTCCCGCACCGACCTCGCCGAGCTGGTCGGCCCGGGCCGCGCTGCCTGAGCCGCGCGGTCAGCCGCGGCGCTCGCCCGTGCGGAAGCCCCGCTGGTTCTTGCGGCCGAGGGCGCCCGCCGCGACCAGTTCGGCCAGGGGCTGTGAGGGGACCAGTTCCGGCAGGCCGAAGCTGTCGAAGAGCCGTTCCTGGATGGCGAGGGAGACGTCGAGGCCGATCGTGTCCAGCAGGGCGAACGGCCCCATCGGGTAGCCGTACCCCTGCTCGACGGCCGCGTCCGTCGCCGCGATGTCCGTGCCGGCCCGCTCGAGCAGGTCCAGCGCGTCGCCGAGGTACGGGAACAGCAGCCGGTTGACGATGAACCCGGTCCGGTCCGGGCACTCCACGGCCGTCTTGCCCAGGTCGCGGCAGAGCGTCCGGGCGGTCGCCAGCGCGTCCTCGTGGGACTCGGCGGTGTGCGCCAGCTCCACCAGCCGCATGACCGGGGCCGGGTTGAAGAAGTGCAGGCCGATCACGTCGGCCGGGCGGCCCGACGCCTCGGCGCAGGCGGCGACGGACAGGCTCGAGGTGGTGGTGGCCAGGACGGTGCCCGGTGCGCAGACCTCCCCGAGGCGGCCGAACAGGACCAGCTTCGCGTCGAGGTCCTCGACGACGGCCTCCACGACCAGATCGCAGCCGCCGAGCGCCGCCAGGTCGGTGGACGTCTCCAGCCGGGCCAGCGCCGACTCCCGCTCCGCGGGGGAGATCCGGCCCCTGCGCACCCGGCGGGTCAGCGAGTCCCCGACCGCCGCCAGGGCCCGCTCGGCCTGCTCCGCGCCGCGCGCCACGAGCACGGTGTGCCGGCCGCCGGCCGCCATGACCTCGGCGATGCCGCGGGCCATGGCGCCCGAGCCGACCACGCCGACGCGGGTGACCGGCCGGGCCCGTCCCGCGCCCGGGCCGCCGGCCGCAGGCGCCACCACGGCGCCCAGTTCGTCGTACGCGGCGAAGCCCTCGCCGCTCTTGCGGCCCAGACGGCCGGCCGTGACCATCCGGCTGAGGAGCGGCGACGGCTCGAACGCGCAGTCCCCGGTGCGCCGCCAGCGGGCGAGGAGCGCCGCGTGGGCCGAGTCGATGCCCATGAGGTCGAGCGTCTCCAGCGGGCCCAGCGGAAGACCGCAGCCCAGCCGCATCGCGGTGTCGATGTCCCGGGCGCTCGCGTAGCCCTCGTCGCACAGGATCGCGGCGCGGTTGAGGTAGGCCAGCACCAGGTCGTCGGCGTCGGCGGCCGACGGGGCGGCGACGGCGACCGGCCGCAGGCCCAGCTCCTCCACCAGGGCGTCGAGCGCCGCCGCGGTGGCGGCCGAGGCCAGCGGGGAATGGACGGGCAGGACGGGCCCGCCGGCGGCGGGCGGCGTGAAGAACCGCAGGCCCGCGACCGATCCGGGGCTGCCCGAGCCGATGGCCAGCCGGGGCACGGACAGCGTCGTGGTGGTGGTCAGTACGGGCACGCCGGGCGCGCACCGGGCGACGAGGTCGCCCAGCACGGCCTTCTTGACGGCCTCGTCCTCGGTGACGGCCTCGATCACCAGCTCCGCCCGGGACAGGGCGGATGGGTCCGTGGTCAGGGTCACGGCGGGCCGGCCGGCCCCGTCGGCCCCCTCACCGCGCGCGGCGTCGGCGGCCTTGAGCCGCCGGGCGGTGCGGTCCAGCGCGTCCAGGGCGGTGTCGACACCGATGACCTCGTGCCCGGCCTCGTGGGCCAGGCGCAGCAAGGCCTCGCCGAGGGTGCCCAGTCCGACGATCCCGGTGATCGGGGTGTGCTCGGTGGTCACTGTCCGGCCTCCTCGGGCCCGGTACCGATGCCGGTCCCGGTGTCGGTGCCGAGGTCGGTCCGGAACCGGTTGATGGCGTCGAGGTGCGTGGCGCGCAGCTCGTGGTTCCGTACGCCCAGGCCCTCCCGCGGGGCCAGCGCGAGGACGCCGACCTTGCCGTGGTGGAGGTTCTGGTGGACCTCGTACGCGGCCTGGCCGGTGTCCTCCAGGGAGTGGACCTTCGACAGGGTGGGGTGGATCTTGCCCTTGGCGATCAGCCGGTTGGCCTCCCACGCCTCGCGGTAGTTCGCGAAGTGCGAGCCGACGATCCGCTTGAGCGACATCCACAGGTAGCGGTTGTCGAACTCGTGCCGGTAGCCGGAGGTCGAGGCGCAGGTGACGATCGTGCCGCCCTTGCGGGCCACGTACACGGAGGCGCCGAAGGTCTCGCGGCCCGGGTGCTCGAAGACGATGTCCACGTCCTCGCCGCCGGTCAGCTCGCGGATGCGCTTGCCGAAGCGCTTCCACTCCCTCGGGTCCTGGGTGTCCTCGTCCTTCCAGAACCTGTAGCCCTCGGCGTTGCGGTCGATGATCGCGGTCGCGCCCATCCGCCGGCAGATCTCGGCCTTCTGCGGACTGGACACCACGCACACGGGGTTGGCGCCGCCGGCCAGGGCCAGCTGGGTGGCGTACGAGCCGAGTCCGCCGCTGGCGCCCCAGATCAGGACGTTGTCGCCCTGCTTCATGCCGGCGCCGTTGCGGGAGACCAGCTGGCGGTAGGCGGTGGAGTTGACCAGGCCGGGGGAGGCGGCCTCCTCCCACGTCAGGTGCTCGGGCTTGGGCATCAGCTGGTTGGACTTCACCAGTGCCAGCTCCGCCAGGCCGCCGAAGTTGGTCTCGAAGCCCCAGATGCGCTGCTCGGGGTCGAGCATCGTGTCGTTGTGGCCCTCGGCGGACTCCAGCTCCACGGACAGGCAGTGGGCCACCACCCGGTCGCCGGGCTGCCAGCGGTTCACGCCGGGGCCGGTGCGCAGCACCACGCCGCACAGGTCGGAGCCCAGCACGTGGTACGGGAGGTCGTGGCGCCTGGTCAGTTCGCTGAGCCGGCCGTAGCGCTCCAGGAACCCGAAGGTCGCCAGCGGCTCGAAGATCGACGACCACACGGTGTTGTAGTTGACGGCGCTCGCCATGACGGCGATCAGCGCCTCGCCGGGGCCCGGTTCGGGGGTCGGCACGTCCTGGAGGTGCAGGGACTTGCGGGGGTCCTTGTCCGCCGTCGCCATGCCTTCGAACATGCCGGTGTCTTCCTTGCGGACCACATTGCCGCGGTAGCTCTCCGGCAGCCGGAGGTGCTGGAAGTCACCCGGGGCCGCGTCCTCGGAGAGCAGAGCACTGATGATCTCGTCCACGTGATGTCCCTTGAAGTCGAGGAGCGCCTCAGCCAAACGTAGGAACGCGCCCCCCTGCCCCGGCACCCCAGACGTTCCCCTAGGCCCGGGCGGCGCCGCGGCCAGGGGGGTTCCAGGGGATCCGGACCCGGCGGGGGCACCCGCAGGCTGGGTTTCGAGCTCTGTCCGGGAATGAGGAGATCCGATGACGCGAACGACCGACGGAAGTCCCTGGTTCAGGAACTACCGGCCCGCCCCGCAGGCGCCCGTCCGGCTGTTCGCCCTGCCGCACGCGGGCGGGTCCGCAAGCTACTTCCACCCCCTGGCCTCCGTGCTCTCGCCCGCCGTGGACGTGTACGGCGTCCAGTACCCGGGCCGCCAGGACCGCCGCTCCGAACCGGGCGAGACCTCGCTGGAGCGGCTCGCCGACCGGATCACCGCCGAGCTGCTGCCGCTCGACGACGGCCGCCCGTACGCCCTGTTCGGGCACAGCATGGGGGCGATGCTGGCCTTCGAGGTGGCCCGCAGGACCGAGGCGGCCGGGCAGGGCCCCGCCCACCTGTTCGTCTCCGGCCGCCCGGCCCCCTGCCAGGACAGCTACGAGGCCTGGTTCCCCCGCACCGACGAGGAGGTCGTCCGGGAACTGCGCGCCTTGAACGCCACGGACGACGGACTGCTCGACGACCCGGAGGTGCGGCGCATGCTGCTGCCGCCGCTGCGCACCGACTACCGGGCGGTGCGCGAGTACCGCTTCGCGCCCGGGCCGCCGCTGCGCACCGCGATCACCGCGCTGACCGGCGACGCCGACCCCATGGCCGAGGTCGGCAAGGTCGACGCGTGGCGCGCCCACACCGGCTCCGCGTTCGGGCTGTGGGTGCTGCCAGGCGGCCACTTCTACCTCAGCGACCGCCTCGAGGAGGTCGCGGCCGCCGTCACCGACGCGCTGCTGCTGCCCTCGGCGGTGGCCGCGTGAGCGTCCACTCGCCCGGCCTGGGATCCATCGGCATCCTCGGCACCGGCTCGTACCTGCCCGAGCGGATCGTGCCCAACGAGACGATCGCCGCCCGGGTCGGCGTGACCCCCGCGTGGATCGAGCGCAAGACCGGGATCAGGGAACGCCGGTACGCGGCCCCGCACGAGGCCGCCTCCGACCTGGCCGCCGCGGCCGCCCTGCGGGCACTGGAGGACGCCGGCACCGACCCCGGGGACCTCGCCTGGATCGTGGTCGCCACCTCGACGCCCGACCACACCCAGCCGGCCACCGCCGCCCTCGTGCAGCACCGGCTCGGCGCCCGCCAGGCGGCCGCCTTCGACGTGAACGCCGTCTGCAGCGGCTTCGCCGCGGCCCTGCACACCGGCGCCCGGCTCCTCGCCGCCCCCGAGGCCGACGGCCGGCGCCGCCCGGTGCTCGTGGTCGGAACCGACGTGTACTCCCGCATCGTCGACCCCGCCGACCGCAGGACGGCCCCCCTGTTCGGCGACGGCGCGGGCGCCGTCGTCCTCGGCCCGGTGCGCGAGGGGTACGGGCTGCTCGGCACCGGCCTGCGCACCGACGGCAGCCTGCACGGGCTGATCGGCGTCGGCGCCGGCGGCAGCCGCAAGCCGGCCGCCCTGAAGACGGTGGCCCGCGGCGAGCACTACTTCGCGATGCGGGGGCGCGACGTACGGGACTTCGTCGTACGGGAACTGCCCGGTGCGGTCGAGGAGATCCTGCGCACCTTCGGCGTCGGGCCCGGGGAAGTGGCCCACTTCGTCCCGCACCAGGCCAACGGCGAGATGCTCCGCTCCCTGACGGGCCCGCTCGGCCTGACCCGGGCCACGGTCCACCTGCCCGTGGAGTTCCACGGCAACACCGGCGCCGCCTCCATCCCGCTGGCCCTGGACCACGCCGTGCGCGGGCCCGGCGGACCGGCCGACGGCGACCTCGTACTGCTCGCAGGCTTCGGCGGCGGCATGAGCGTGGGCACCGCGCTGCTGCGCTGGGGCGGCTGATTCCCGGCGCCTCGTCCATGCCTTTGCACGGATCTTCTAGCCGTGCTCCAGCCCGGAGCGCGAGGCTCGCAGTACTGAACCCGTAGTGCGGTGCGAGCCCGACGCCCGGTGCCGGGCCTGGAGGAAACACAGTGAAGGACAGTCGATGAGACGGGTAGTCATCACCGGGATCGGCGTCGTCGCCCCGGGAGGAGTGGGCACCAAGGCGTTCTGGGAGCTGCTCACGGCCGGCCGGACGGCGACCCGGGCCATCACCCTGTTCGACGCGTCCTCCTTCCGGTCCCGGATCGCGGCCGAGGCCGACTTCCACCCCGCCGACCACGGCTTCGACGCGCGGGAGGCCGCCCGCCTGGACCGCGCCGCGCTGTTCGCGCTCACCAGCGCGCGCGAGGCGATCGCCGACAGCGGCGTCGCCGACGGGCTGGACCCGCTGCGCACCGGCGTCAGCCTCGGCAGCGCCGTCGGCTGCACCACCGGGCTCGACAACGAGTACGCGGCCGTCAGCGAGCTGGGCCGGCGCTGGAACGTGGACCACACCCGGGCCGTCTCCCACCTCTACGACTACTTCACCCCCAGCTCCCTGGCCGCCGAAGTGGCCCGGGACAGCGGCGCGCAGGGCCCCGTCGCGCTCGTCTCCACCGGCTGCACCTCCGGACTGGACTCCGTCGGCCACGCCGTCGAGCTGATCCGCGAGGGCACCGCCGACGTGATGGTCACCGGCGCCACCGAGGCGCCCATCTCGCCGATCACCGTGGCCTGCTTCGACGCGATCCGCGCCACCTCTACCCGCAACGACGACCCGGCGACCGCCTCGCGGCCCTTCGACCGCACCCGCAACGGCTTCGTCCTCGGCGAGGGCGCCGCCGTCCTGGTGCTCGAGGAGCTGGGGCGGGCCCGCCGCCGCGGCGCCCGCATCTACGCCGAGGTCTCCGGTTTCGCCAGCCGCAGCAACGCCTACCACATGACGGGACTGCGCTCCGACGGCGCGGAGATGGCCGAGGCCATCACCGCCGCGCTCGCCGAGGCCCGGCTGGACGCCTCCGCCATCGACTACGTCAGCGCGCACGGCTCGGGCACCAAGCAGAACGACAAGCACGAGACCGCGGCCTTCAAGCGCAGCCTGGGACAGCGCGCCTACGAGGTGCCCGTCAGCTCCATCAAGTCGATGATCGGGCACTCGCTCGGCGCCATCGGCGCCCTGGAGGTGGCCGCCAGCGCCCTGGCCATCGTGCACAACACCGTCCCGCCCACCGCCAACCTGCACGAGGCCGACCCGGACTGCGACCTGGACTACACCCCGCTCACCGCCCGCGAGCACCGCACCGACGCCGTCGTCAGCGTCGGCAGCGGCTTCGGCGGCTTCCAGAGCGCCATGGTCCTGAACCGCCCGAGCCTGAAGGAAGCCGCATGACCGCCGCCGCACCCGCCCCCTCCGGCGCCCCGGAGGCGCGGACCGCCACCGCCGTCTTCACCGGCGTCGGCGTCACCGCCCCCAACGGGCTGGGCGCCGAGGCCTGGTGGGCCGCCGTCCTGCGGGGCGAGAGCGGCATCCGGCCGCTGACCCGGTTCGACGCGAGCGGCTACCCCGTACGCCTCGCCGGCGAGATCCCGGGCTTCGTCGACGCGGACCACGTGCCCAGCCGGCTGCTGCCGCAGACCGACCGCGTCACCCGGCTCTCGCTCGCCGCCGCCAAGGAAGCCCTCGACGACGCGGGCGCCGACCCCGCGCAGCTGCCCGAGTACGCCGCGGGCGTGGTCACCGCCTCCGCCGGCGGCGGCTACGAGTTCGGCCAGCGCGAGCTCGAGGCCCTGTGGAGCAAGGGCGGCCAGTACGTCAGCGCGTACCAGTCCTTCGCCTGGTTCTACGCCGTCAACTCGGGCCAGATCTCCATCCGGCACGGCCTGCGCGGCCCCAGCGGCGTCCTCGTCACCGAGGGCGCGGGCGGCCTGGACGCCGTCGCCCAGGCCCGGCGCCAGCTCCGCAAGGGCGCCGCCCTGATGGTGACCGGCGCCGTCGACGCCTCGCTCTGCCCCTGGGGCTGGGCCGCGCACCTGGCCGAGGGCCGGATGAGCCAGGTCCCCGATCCGGCCCGCGCCTACCTGCCCTTCGACGCCGAGGCCTCGGGCCACGTCGTCGGCGAGGGCGGCGCCCTGCTCGTCCTGGAGGACGCCGAGGCGGCCCGCGCCCGCGGCGCCCGCACGTACGGCTCCTTCGCCGGATACGCGGCCACCTTCGACGGCCCGGACACGCCCCGGCTCGCCGACGCGGCCCGCCTCGCGCTCGCCGACGCGGGCCTGGACGCCGCCGAGGTCGACGTGGTCTTCGCCGACGCGGCGGGCGAACGCGCGGCGGACCGCGCCGAGGCCGAGGCCATCACCGCCCTGTTCGGCCCGCGCGGGGTCCCGGTCACCGCCCCCAAGTCGATGACCGGACGGCTGCTCTCCGGCGGGGCCTCCCTCGACCTCGCGGCCGCCCTGTTCACCCTGCGCGACCAGGTGGTCCCGCCGACCACCGGCACCGTGCGGCCCGCCGACGACTGCCCGCTCGACCTGGTCACCGGCGCCCCGCGGACCGGCGGCGTCCTGCGCACCGCCCTGGTGCTGGCCCGCGGCCGGGGCGGCTTCAACGCCGCCGCCGTGGTCCGCGCCGCCTGACGCCGCCCGCCGCACCCCGCCCGCACCCCGCACCCCGCACCTCGAACCCGAACCCGAACCCGAACCCGAACCCGAACCGCCAAGAGGAGAACCCATGCGGCACCTGGAGCTGACCGACCTGATGCGCCTGCTGCGCGACTGCGCCGGCGCGGAGGAGGGCGTGGACATGGCCGGCGACCACGTCCTCGACACCCTCTTCCTCGACCTCGGCTACGACTCGCTGGCCCTCCTGCAGACCACCGGACTCATCGAGCGCCAGTACGAGATCTCGCTCGACGAGGAGGCCATGGACGAGGCCGAGACCCCCCGCAAGTACCTCGAGCTCGTCAACCGGGTGCTCTCCGTCGGCGTCACCGCCTGAGCCGCCCGGCCGCGCCCGGGCCGCCCGTACCCACCCCACCAAGGAGAACCGACATGCCACGCATCCAGGCCATCAAGGAGTTCATGGTCCGCGAGTTCCTGCCGGACGTCCCCGCCGGTGAGCTGGACGCGGACCTCGACCTGCTGGCGGCGGGCGTCGTCGACAGCCTCGGCCTGCTCAAGGTGATCGCGTGGCTGGAGGACGTCCACCACATCAACACCGACGAGTTCGAGCTGGACCCGGAGGCCTTCCGCTCGGTCGCGGCCATCGACGAGTTCATCGCGGACGCGTCCCGCCTGCAGGCGGAGGCCGCGTAACCATGCACGACGCCGTCGCCGCCGTCATCGGGCAGGACCGGCCGGTGGACCTGCCCGTGTGGCGCTCGTTCTGGGACGAACTGCACGCGCGCGGACCGCACCACGAGCGCGGGCCGCGCCAGGGCGAGGCCGTCGCCCTGCTCGCCTCGCTGTCCACCGCGCTGCCCGGCCGCACCACGCTGACCGCCCTGCTCGACTCGCTCGTCGAACGCCGCCCCGGCCACGCGGGCCGTGCGGCAGGCGGCCCGGGCGCCTTCGACGGCGCGGTCGCCGTCACCGCCGACGGCGGCGGCCCGCGCACCTTCGACACCGCCACCGCGGCCGCGCTGGTCGCCGCCGCGATGGGCACCCCGGTCGTCAGGACCGGCCTGCGCGCCTTCACCTCCCCGACGGACCCGGCCGACCTGCCGCAGCGCCTCGGCATCCCGACGGCCCGGTCGTACGAGGAGGCCCACGAGACCCTCGAAGGCTGCGGCATCGCCTTCGCCGGGTCCTTCGCCTACCCGGCGGAACTCGCCCTGCTGGCCCGCGCCGCCTCGCCGCTGGACATCCGCGGGCTCGGCCGCGGCCTCGGCGCACTCGCCCCCTTCCTCGCCGACGTGCCGGTCTCCGCGCAGGTCACCGGCGTCGGCGGCGCCCGCCCCGCGCCCGCGCTGCGCACCGCCGCCGCGCACACCGCCCGCACCGCCGGCCGCCGGATCTGGCTGGCCGGCAACGACCTGGGCACCGGCGGGCTCCTCGGCTGCGCCACCAACCGGGTGCACGTCTACGAGGCGGGCGGCGAGGACGAGTTCACCCTCGACCCGGCCCTGCTCGGGCTGCGCCCCGGCACCCTGGAGGGACTGCGCCCGCGCGGCGCCGACCCGGCGGCCCACTTCCGCGCCGTGCTCGGCGGCGAGGGGCCCCGCGAGGCCGAGGACACCGTGTGCCTGGGCGCCGCCGCCCTCGCCGTCGCCGGACACGCCACCGGCGACTGGCACGGGGCACTGGCCGGCGCCCGCGCGGTGATCCACGACGGAGGCGCCCTCGCGCTGCTGGAGCGGCTGCGCAGCCGGACGGCCGTCCATGCCTGAGCCGGACCCGTCCGCCACCACCACGGAGATCGCCGACGGCGTGTACGCGTACGTCCAGGGCGACGGCGGCTGGTGCCTGAACAACGCGGGCCTGGTCACCGGCGCGAACGGGCAGAGCCTGCTCGTCGACACCGCCGCCACCGAGCGCCGCGCCCGCACCCTGCGCGAGCAGGTGCTGCGGCTGGTCCCCGAGCCGCCGCGGGCCCTGGTCAACACGCACTTCCACGGCGACCACACCTTCGGCAACTACCTCTTCCCCGAGGCCCTGGTCGTCGCCCACGAGCAGACCCGCGCCATGATGGACCTGGCCGGACTGCACCTGACCGGCCTGTGGCCGGAGGTCTGCTGGGGCGACCTGGAACTCGCGCTCCCGGACGTCACCTACCGCGACGAACTCACCCTGCACATCGGCGGCGTACGGGCCGAACTGCTGCACCTGGGACCGGCCGCGCACACCACCAACGACACCGCCGTATGGCTGCCGGAGCAGCGGGTGCTGTTCGCCGGCGACCTGCTGATGTCGAACGCCGCCCCCTTCTGTCTGATGGGGTCCGTCTCCGGGTCCCTCGCCGCGATGGAGCGGCTGCGCGCCCTGGGCGCCGAGACCGTGGTCCCCGGCCACGGCCCGGTCGGCGGCCCCGAGCTGATCGACGCCAACGAGGCCTACTTCCGCTGGATCGCCGAGCTCGCCGAGCACGGGGCGGCGGCCGGGCTGACCCCGCTCGAGCTGGCCGCCGAGGCGGGCCGGGGCCCGTTCGCGGACCTGCTCGACGGAGAGCGCCTCGTACCGAACCTGCACCGGGCGTACGCCGAGCTGGCCGGGGCGGCCCCGGGGGCCCCGCTCGACGTGGGCGCCCTCTTCCGGGAGATGGCCGAGTTCAACGGCGGGCTGCCCGCCTGCCACGCCTGAGCCCGGGCACGAGCCCGCTCAGGCCAGGTCGTCGCGGGTCACCCGGCGGGTCGCGACCTGCAGCGCGCCCTCGACGCGCACCAGGACGTCCTCGCACACGCACACCCGGTGCACCTGGGAGTCCCCGCCGATGTCGGAGGCGTAGACGATCGCGTACGAGCGGACGTGCACGGAGCCGTCCGGGCGCTCGGAGACGTCGAACATGCCCATGAAGTGACGGTGGCGCTGGCCGGCCTCGGTCAGCTGGGCGGCGGCGCGGCTGGTCGCCGCGACCAGGCCCGCCCGGCCGCGCACCGGCTGCGGCAGCGTCGGCACGTCGAAGGCGGCGTCCTCGGTGAACGTCTCGGCCCAGCGCTGCGCCTCACCGAGGTCCAGCAGCTGCATCTGGTGGGCGTAGAACTGCTGCACCTCGGCGTAGAGCGCGCCGAAGGCCGCGGCGGCCTGCTGTCCGATGCCGGCCTGGATGGTCATGGAGGACTCCGATCTGGTGAGTGTCCCCACCCTCGCCGCTCCGGGTCGAGCGGGATTCGAAGACGCCTCGATGCGGTTGCCGTCCGCGTCGCCGTCCCGCGCGTTGCGCGCCGTCCGCGACCGGCCCTCAAGCGGGGTTCGTGCGGGCTTCGAGGGGTTCAGGACACGGTCGGACCATCAACGCCGTTCTGGAGGTACACCGATGACGACCGAGACGAAGCGGGTAGCCCTGGTCACCGGGGGTACGAGCGGGATCGGGCTGGCCGTGGTCCGCGATCTCGCCCGCCGCGGGCACCGCGTCTTCCTCTGCGCCCGTACCGAGCAGCAGGTCAAGCAGACGGTCGAGGACCTGCGGGCCGAGGGCCTGGAGGTCGAGGGCGCCGCCGCCGACGTCCGCGACCCCGCGTCCGTCAAGGCCCTGGTCGCCGCCGCCGTCGAGGCCTTCGGGCCGATCTCCGTCCTCGTCAACAACGCCGGCCGCAGCGGCGGCGGGCCGACCGCCGAGCTCACCGACGAGCTCTGGTACGACGTCATCGACACCAACCTCAACAGCGTCTTCCTGCTGACCCGCGAGGTCCTCAAGAACGGCGGCCTCGAGGGCGCCCCCTACGGCCGGATCATCAACATCGCCTCCACCGCGGGCAAGCAGGGCGTGGTGCTCGGCGCCCCCTACTCCGCCTCCAAGCACGGCGTCGTCGGCTTCACCAAGTCGCTCGGCAACGAGCTCGCCCCGACCGGCATCACCGTCAACGCGGTCTGCCCCGGATACGTCGAGACCCCGATGGCCCAGCGCGTGCGCACCGGCTACGCGGCCGCGTACGACACCTCCGAGGAGCAGATCAAGCAGAAGTTCACCGCGAAGATCCCGCTCGGCCGGTACTCCACGGCGGACGAGGTGGCCGGCCTGGTCGGCTACCTGACCACCGACGTGGCCTCGTCCATCACCTCGCAGGCGCTCAACGTCTGCGGCGGCCTCGGCACCTTCTGATCCGGAAAGCAGGAACTCCACGATGCCCGCTGAGCGTGTGCACCGCACGACGCACGAGGTGACCATCGCCGCCCCCGCCGGGGTGGTCTACGGCCTCATCGCCGACGCGGCCAAGTGGCCGCTGTACTTCCCGCCCAACGTGCACGTCGAGCAGCTGGAGTCCGACGGCTCCCGCGAGCACCTGCGCATGTGGGCCA
This sequence comes from Streptomyces sp. LARHCF249, assembly GCF_052871255.1. NCBI lineage: Bacteria > Bacillati > Actinomycetota > Actinomycetes > Kitasatosporales > Streptomycetaceae > Streptomyces > Streptomyces sp. LARHCF249. Next base: position 74,957 of record NZ_JBIXJQ010000016.1, on the reverse strand, counting down.
CCGCGGGCGGCCAGATCAAGTCCTGGACCTCGCGGCGCACCCTGGACGTGGCGCAGCGCCGCATCGAGTTCCGCCAGGAGGTGCCCGCCTCCCCGCTGGAGTCGATGGGCGGCACCTGGATCGCCGAACCGCGCGGCGCGGCCTCCTGCCGCCTGGTCCTGCTCCACGACTTCACGGTCGCCGGCGACGACGCCGACTCGGCCGCGTGGGTCGAGAGCGCCACCGACACCAACAGCCGCGCCGAGCTCGGCAACATCAAGCAGCTCGCCGAGGGCTGGGAGCGCCTCGACGACCTGGTGATGTCCTTCGAGGACTCCGTACGCGTCGACGGCCCGGCCGCGACCCGCGTCTACGAGTTCCTGCACCGCGTCCAGGACTGGCCCGCGCTGGTCCCGCACGTCTCGCGCCTGGACCTGACCGAGCCCGAGCCGGGCGTGCAGGTCATGTCCATGGACACCCTGACCGCCGACGGCAGCTCCCACACCACCGAGTCGGTGCGCATCTGCTTCCCCCACGCCCGGCGCATCGTCTACAAGCAGACGGCGACGCCCCTGCTGATGTCCGCCCACACCGGCGAGTGGTCGCTCGTCGAGGACGAGTCCGGCGTGACCGTCACCTCGCAGCACAGCGTCGTGCTGCGCGAGGAGAACATCGCCCGGGTCCTCGGCCCCGAGGCCGGCATCGCAGAATGCCGCCGCTACGTCCGCGAGGCGCTCGGCCGCAACAGCACGGCGACCCTCAACCTCGCCAAGTCCTACGCCGAGTCCCGGCTCCCGACCCACGCCGCCTAGTGCTGTGGCCGGAAGGGTTTGCCGGGCACCGCGACTCGGTGAACCTTTCCGGTCACAGCACTAGCTGCCGACGGCCGCGTCCACCATTGCTCCGGCTCTGCTCAAGCAGTCCTGACCAGGCTGGTCACGACGGAATCCTCGGACAGATACCAGGGCGGCACGCGGGCGCTCCTCAGACATGTGCAGCCCCGGTCCCCCAGGCCGGGGTTGCTTTGCGTGCACCTGCGGCACCCGCTGTTTTGGCCTGAGCGGCCGCGCGTCGGCCGTTCGCCCGGTTTTCCGACACACCCAAGGAGAGGTATGACCCCCAACACGATCACCGCCGAGGAGAGGCACGAAGCGGCGGGCCCGCCGACCGGTCCGCTCCCGTTCCACCTCGACCTGGTCAGCGGGACCAACGGTGCCTCCCTCGACGCCGGACTCGCCGCCCTCAAGGGCGCGGCCGCCCCGGCCGCCGCCGCCCCGGTGACCCGGCGCTCCGCCGGTTCCGGCGCCGCCTCCGGCACGCACCGCGGCGCCGTCCTGACCGGGCCCGAGGGCCCGGCCGAGCTGGGTGCCAAGGAGACCGGCGCCACCTCCGCGCCGCTGGCCTTCCTCTTCCCGGGCCTGGGCGACCACTACCTCGGCATGGGCCGCGACCTCTACCGGGACTTCCCGGTCTTCCGCGCCGAGGTCGACCGCTGCGCCGAACTGCTCGCCCCCGACCTCGGCCTGGACATCCGCGAGGTGATCTTCCCGGCCGCCGCCGAGCCGGCCGCCGCGCAGCCGGCCGGCGACGCCGCGAAGGCGCCGGCCATGGACCTGCGCCGCATGCTCGGCCGCGACAGCGGACCGGTGAGCGCCGAGGAGCGCCGGCTGAACGCCACGAAGCTGGCCCAGCCCGCCCTGTTCGTCATCGAGTACGCCCTCGCCGGACTGTGGCGCAGCTGGGGCGCCCGCCCCGCCGTCCTGACCGGCTACAGCCTGGGCGAGTACGTCGCCGCGACGCTGGCCGGGGTGCTCTCCCTCAAGGACGCGCTGACCCTCGTCGCCCGCCGCGCCGCGCTCATCGACGCGCTGCCGCAGGGCGCCATGCTCGCCGTCATGCTGCCCGAGCAGGACGCCGTGGCCCTGCTCGGACCGAACCTCTCGCTGTCCGCCGTCAACGGCGACGCGTTCTGCGTGGTCGCGGGCCCCGAGGAGGACATTGCCGCGCTGGAGGCCTCCCTGCGCACGCGCGAGGTCATCAACCGCCGGGTCGCCACCACGCACGCCTTCCACTCCACGATGATGGAGCCGATCGCGGACGAGCTGACCGCGCTCGCGCGGACCCTGACCCTGAACGCGCCGAGCATCCCGTACGTCTCGAACGTCACCGGCGAGCTCATCACCGACGAGCAGGCCACCGACCCCCGCTACTGGGCCCGCCACCTCGTCAGCCCGGTCCGCTTCGCCGACGGCCTGCGCGCCATCGGCGAGGACCACGTCCTGCTCGAGGCCGGCCCCGGCCAGACCCTCGCCAGCCTCGCCACCGAGGTCCGCGGCGTCGGCAACGGCTCCGTCATCGCCTCGATGCGCCACCCGCTGGAGCGCCGCTCCGACACCGCCGTCGCCCTCAAGGCGCTCGGCCGGCTGTGGCTGGCCGGCGGCGCCGTGGACTGGACGGTCCACCCCGCCCAGGACCTCGTGACCGACGGCACCGCCGCCCCGGCCCCGGCTCCGGCCGCCGCCGAGGGCGAGCCGGGCGCCACCGAGCAGGAGCTGCACGCCCTGTGGGCCCGGCTGCTCAAGACCGAGGAGCAGCTCCCGCGGGACATCTCCTTCTTCGAGCTCGGCGGCAACTCGCTGCTGGCCACCCGCCTGATCCTGCGCATCACCCGCGCCTTCTCCGTCGAGCCGACGCTGCGCCAGATCTACGAGTGGGCCACCCTCGCGCGGACCGCGACCGCCATCGACGCGCTGCGCGCCGGCCGCGACCCGCAGGAGGCGCTGGCCGGGGACGGCTCCGGCTCCTCGCACACCGGAAGCTCGCTCGCCCGCTTCCGTCTGCCCAACGGCCTGATGATCTCCCACCAGAACGAGGCGGAGACCCTCCACTTCTACGAGGACATCTTCGACCACCGCGTCTACGCCAAGAACGGGATCACCCTCCCCGACGGCGCCACCGTGGTCGACGTCGGCGGCAACATCGGCCTCTTCACGCTCTTCGCGCACTACGAGGCCAAGGACGTGACGGCCTACACCTTCGAGCCGGCCCCGCCGCTGTTCGAGCTGCTCAGCCGCAACGTCGCCGAACACGGCGTCGACGCGCGGCTGTTCAACATCGGCATCTCCGACGCCGAGTCCGAGGCGCAGTTCACCTTCTACCCGCGCAGCTCCGGCATGTCCTCCTTCCACCCGGACGAGGCGGAGGAGAAGCACAACCTGCGCACGATCATCGCCAACCAGCGCGAGGCCGGCGGGGACGAGGCGGCCGACCAGCTCGCCGAGTACACCGAAGAGCTCATGGACGTGCGCTTCGAGGCCATCGAGTTCACCGCGAAGCTGCGCCCGCTGAGCGCCGTCATCCGCGAGCAGAACATCGAGCGCATCGACCTCATCAAGATCGACGTGCAGAAGAGCGAGCGCCAGGTCATCGACGGCATCGCCGACGAGGACTGGCCCAAGATCCAGCAGATGGTGCTGGAAGCGCACGACGCCGACGGCGAGGTCGCCCGGCTCGTGGCGCTCCTGGAGAGCCGCGGCTTCACCGCGCACGCCGAGCAGGACGAGCTGTACGCCGGCACGGACATCCACAACATCTACGCCGTACGCGGCGCACGCTAAACGGAGTCGACCACCAATGGAATTCACGACAGCAGGAGTCGTCGGAGCCGGCGTCATGGGCGTCGGCGTCGCACAGAACCTCGCCCAGACCGGCCACCGCGTCGTCCTGGTCGACGTCTCCGAGGAGATCCTCGACAACGCGCGCAAGGAGCTGCGCAGCAGCCTGCGGGCCTTCGCGATGTTCAACCGCAAGGCCGCGGTGGACCCCGCCGAGGTCTTCGAGAAGATCGAGTTCACGACCGACTACGAGCTGCTCGCCAAGGCGGACTTCGTCGTCGAGAACGTGACCGAGGAGTGGGCGGTCAAGGAGAAGGTGTACAAGGAGCTCGACCGGATCTGCCGGCCCGAGGTCGTCTTCGCCGTCAACACCTCGGCCATCTCCATCACCCGCGTCGGCTCCGTCACCAGCCGCCCCGAGCGCGTCGTCGGCATGCACTTCATGAACCCGGTGCCGCTCAAGCCGATGGTCGAGGTCATCCGCGGCCACCACACCACCCCCGAGACGATCGACACCGCCCGCCGCTTCCTCGCGGAGCTGGGCAAGGAGTGCATCGTCGTCGAGGACGTCCCAGGCTTCGTCTCCAACCGCGTCCTGATGCTCACCATCAACGAGGCCGTCTTCCTCGTGCAGGACGGCGTCGCGCCCCCGGCCGACGTCGACCGCATCTTCAAGACCTGCTTCGACCACAAGATGGGCCCGCTGGAGACCGCCGACCTCATCGGTCTCGACACCATCCTGAAGTCCGTCGAGGTGCTCTACGAGAGCTTCAACGACAGCAAGTACCGGCCGGCGCCCCTGCTCAAGAAGATGGTCGCCGCCGGCCTGCTGGGCCGCAAGAGCGGCCAGGGCTTCCACACGTACCGCTGACACCGCCGGCCGGGCGCGCGTGCGTACCGACCGCCCCCGCCCCTCCCCGCACCGAAGACGACAGGACGGAACGAGATGAGCACGGACAACAAGGCCAGGATCGCGGAGTACCTCTCCCGCTTCATCCCGGTGCAGGACCTCAAGGACGACCAGGACATCTTCGAGCTCAGCTTCGTCAGCTCGATGTTCGCGATGCAGCTCGTCTCCTTCGTGGAGCACGAGTTCGGCATCACCGTCGAGAACGAGGACCTCGAGCTGGAGTACTTCCGCTCCATCAGCGCCCTCGACGCGTTCGTCAGCCGCAAGCTGGCCGCGTCGGTCCCCCAGTAGGCCGAGCGGAGCCGACCCCAGATGACGACGATGCTCACCGCGGAGCAGGCGCAGGCCCAGAAGGAGTTCCGGGCCTTCGCCGACAGCCGCGTCGCCCCGTACGCCGACGCCTGGCACCGGGCCCAGCGCACCCCGCCCGAGGCCGTCCGGCTGCTCGCCGACGAGGGCCTGCTCGGGCTGCACGTCGCGGCCGAGTACGGCGGCGGCGGCCGCGACGCGGTGACGCTCGGCCTGCTCGCGGCCGAGCTCGGCCGCGCCTGCTCCTCGCTGCGCAGTCTGCTGACCGTGCACACGATGGTGGCGCACGCAGTCGCCCGCTGGGGCACCCGCGCCCAGAAGGACACCTGGCTGCCCCGGCTCGCCCGCGGGGAGCGCGTCGCCGCGCTCGCCGTGTCCGAGCCGGGCACCGGCAGCGACGCCTCCGCCGTCACCACGCGGGTCACCCGCGACGGCGAGGACTGGATCCTCGACGGCCACAAGAAGTGGATCACGTACGGCGAGACCGCAGACCTGTTCCTCGTCGTCGGGCGCGGCGAGCAGGGCCCCACCGCCCTGCTCGTCGAACGCGACACCCCGGGCCTGCGCACCGAGCTGATCGAGGACATGATCGGCATCCGCGCCTCGATGACCGCGAACGTGTACTTCGACAACTGCCGCGTCCCGGGCGAGAACCTGCTGGCCCGGCCGGGCCTCGGCGTCTCCCACGTGACCGGCGCGGCCCTGGACCTCGGCCGGTACACGGTGGGCTGGGGCTGCGTCGGCATCCTCGACGCCTGCCTGGACGCCAGCACCGACTACGCGGCCGAGCGGGTCCAGTTCGGCGTCCCCATCAGGGAGCACCAGCTGGTCCGCCGCATGATCAGCGAGATGTACACCTCCGCCCGGGCGGCCCGGCTGCTGAGCCTGGAGGCCGGCCGGCTGCGCGACGCCCGCGACCCGGGTGCCCTGGCCGCCACCTCCACGGCCAAGTACTTCGCCTCCACCGCCGCCGCCCGCGCAGCCACCGACGCCGTGCAGATCCACGGCGCCAACGGCTGCGGCCCCGACTACCCCGTACAGCGCCTGCTCGGTGACACCAAGGTCATGGAGGTCATCGAGGGCAGCTCCCAGCTCCACCAGGTCGGCCTCGCCGAGTACGCCTTCCAGGAGCGGGCCCCGTTCCGCCGCACCCCCGCCGCCGCAGCCCGTGGAAGTGAGTGACCGATGACGACGACGACCACCGAGACGACGACCGCCCCCGCCCTCAAGACGGCCACCGTCAAGTGCGTGGTGTGGGACCTCGACAACACCGTCTGGGACGGCGTCCTGCTGGAGGACGCCCAGGTCACCCTGCGCCCCGAAGTGGTGGAGACCCTGCGGATCCTGGACGAGCGCGGCATCCTGCACTCCGTCGCCAGCCGCAACGACCACGCCGCGGCCATGGCCAAACTGGAGGAGTTCGGCATCGCCGAGTACTTCCTCTACCCGCAGATCAACTGGGGCAACAAGTCCGAGTCCGTGCAGGCCGTCGCCAAGGCGATCAACATCGGCATCGACACGCTCGCCTTCGTCGACGACCAGCCCTTCGAACGCGACGAGGTCGCCTTCGCCCACCCGCAGGTGCGCTGCATCGACGCCGTCGACGCCGCCGGCATCCCGGACCTGCCCGAGATGCACCCCCGGTTCGTCACCGCCGACTCCCGCGAGCGCCGCCACCTCTACCGGGCCGACGCGCAGCGCAACGCCGCCGAGGAGTCCCACGAGGGCACCTCGGAGGAGTTCCTCGCCTCGCTCGGCATGCGCTTCACCATCAGCCCCGCCGAGGAGCGCGACCTCCAGCGCGCCGAGGAGCTGACGGTCCGTACGAACCAGCTCAACGCCACCGGATACACCTACTCCTACGAGGAGCTGGACGCCTTCCGCCTCTCCCCGGACCACGACCTGCTGGTCGCCGGCCTGGAGGACAAGTACGGCACCTACGGCAAGATCGGCCTCTCGCTCGTGGAGCGCGGCGAGGACGTGTGGACCGTCAAGCTGCTGCTGATGTCCTGCCGCGTCATGTCCCGCGGCGTCGGATCCGTCCTGCTCGGCCACCTGATCCGCGAGGCCCACCGGGCCGGGGCGAAGCTGCGCGCCGAGTTCGTGCCCACCGACCGCAACCGGACCATGTACATCACCTACAAGTTCGCCGGCTTCCGCGAGATCGCGAAGAAGGGCGACATCTCGGTCCTGGAGAACGACTTCTCCCGGATCCCCGAGTTCCCCCCGTACATGGACGTCACGCTCGGGAACTGACCCGACTCCTCTCCTCCCCTTCCCCCAGACCCCAGACGGCAGTGCCACAGAACGAGACGGATGGCCAAGATGAGCGCCCAGGCGAACGAGGACCGGCTCCGGCGGGCCATGGCTGCGGTGATCCAGCTGCAGCAGCGCAACGCCGAGCTGGAGAACGAGCGGCACGAGCCGGTGGCGGTCGTCGCCATGGCCTGCCGGCTCCCGGGCGGCATCACCACGCCCGAGGAGTTCTGGGAGCTGCTGGCCACCGGCCGTGACGCCATCGGCCCGCTGCCCGCCCGCTGGGACGGCCTGGACCTGTACGACCCGGACCCCACGGCGACCGGCAAGAGCTACGCGCAGGAGGGCGGATTCCTCGACGGGCTCGAGGAGTTCGACGCCGACTTCTTCGGCATCTCCCGGCGCGAGGCCGTCTCCATGGACCCGCAGCAGCGGCTCGTCCTGGAGGCCTCCTGGGAGGCGCTGGAGCGGGCCGGGCTGCGCCCCGACACGATGGCCGGCAGCCGCACCGGCGTCTACCTGGGCGCCATGCGCTCCGACTACGACACCGGCAACGCGCCCCTGGAGGTCCTCGACGGCTACCAGGGCACCGGCATCTCCGGCAGCGTCGTCTCGGGCCGCATCAGCTACGCGCTCGGTCTGCAGGGACCGGCCCTGACCATCGACACCGCCTGCTCCTCCTCGCTGGTCGCCATCCACTCGGCGGTCGCGGGCCTGCGCGGCGGCGACTGCGAACTGGCCCTGGCCGGCGGCGTCACCGTGATGAGCTCGCCCGCCATGTACGTGGAGTCCAGCCGGCTCGGCGCGATGGCACCCGACGGGCGCTGCAAGAGCTTCTCCGCCCAGGCCGATGGCGCCATCTGGTCCGAGGGCGTCGGCATCCTGGTCCTGAAGAAGCTGTCGGCGGCCCGGCGCGACGGCGACCCCGTCCTGGCCGTGATCCGCGGCTCGGCCGTCAACCAGGACGGCCGCAGCCAGGGCCTGACCGCCCCCAACGGGCCCGCGCAGCAGCGGGTGATCCGCGACGCGCTCGACTCCGGCCGCCTGACCCCCGCCGACATCGACGCGATCGACGCGCACGGCACGGGCACCCCGCTGGGCGACCCCATCGAGGCCGGCGCCCTGGCCGAGGTCTTCGGCCCCGGACGCGACGGGGACCGGCCGGTGTGGCTGGGCTCCTCCAAGTCCAACCTCGGCCACACCCAGGCCGCCGCCGGTGTCGTCGGCGTGATGAAGATGATCCTCGCGCTGCGCCACGAGGCGCTGCCCCCCACCCTGCACGCCGCCGAGCCGAGCCCGCAGATCCCCTGGGAGGACAGCGGACTGCGGCTCGTGCAGGAGCTGCGGCCGTGGCAGCGCGGCGAGCGGGTGCGCCGGGCCGGCGTCTCCTCGTTCGGCATCAGCGGCACGAACGCGCACGTCATCGTCGAGGAGGCCCCCGCCCCCGCCTCCGCCGAGGCCGGGGCCGAAGCCGCATCCGCCGGGCCCGCTCCCGAGCCCGCCCCGGCCGGGGCCCAGGCCGGCCCCCGCCCGCTGCTGGTCTCCGGCTCCGACACGGCGGCGCTGCGCGCCCAGGCCGCCCGCTGGGCCGACTGGCTCACCGCCCGCCCCGACGCCCACTGGCCGGACGTCCTGCGCACCGCCGCCCTGCACCGCACCCCGCTGGAGGCCCGCGCCAGCGTCCTCGCGGCCGGGCCCGCCGAGGCCGCCGAGGCGCTCACCGCCCTCGCCGCGGGCCTGCCGCACCCGGCCGTCACCTCTGCCACCGCGCGCGAGCGCGGCAAGGCGGTCTTCGTCTTCCCCGGCCAGGGCTCGCAGTGGCTCGGCATGGGCCGCGAACTCATGGAGCAGAGCCCGGTGTTCCGGGACGCGGTCCAGGAGTGCGACGAGGCCCTCGCCCCGTGGACGGGCTGGTCCGTCGCGGCCTTCCTGCGCGGCGAGGCCGACCCCGAACTCACCCTGGAGCGCATCGACGTGCTCCAGCCCGCCCTGTTCGCCGTGATGATCGGCCTGGTCGCCGTCTGGCGTTCGCTCGGCGTCGAGCCGGCCGCCGTGGTGGGCTCAAGCCAGGGCGAGGTACCCGCCGCCGTCGTCAGCGGCGCCCTCACCCTCGCCGACGGAGCCCGGCTGACCGCGCTGCGCTCGCAGGGCCAGCTGCGCGAGTGCAGCGGCCGCGGCGCGATGGCCCTGGTCGAACTGCCCGTGGCGCGCACCCGCGAGCTCATCGAGCCGTACGGGGCCGCCCTGTCGGTGGCCGTGGTCAACACCGCCGGCTCCACCGTGGTGTCCGGCGACGTGGACGCCGTGGAGCGCCTGCTGGCCGAGCTCGAAGGCGGCGACGTCTTCTGCCGCCGCATCCAGTCCGACACCGCCGGCCACAGCGCGCACATCGACCCCATGCTGCCCTGGCTCGCCGAGCAGCTCGCCGACCTGCGCCCCGGCGCGTCGGCCGTGCCCTTCTACTCGACGGTGACCGGCACCGTGGTCGAGGGAACCGCCCTCGACGGCGCCTACTGGTGCCGCAACGTCCGCGAGACGGTCCGCATGGACCTCGCCCTGGCGCAGCTCGTCGCCGACGGCCACGGCGTCTTCGTCGAGATATCCCCGCACCCCGTCCTCGGGATGCCCCTGACCAGCGCCACCGCCGACAGCGACGGCGCCGTCGTCGGCAGCCTGCGCCGCGACCAGGGCGGCCTCGACCAGCTGCTGCGCTCGCTGGGCGCCCTGCACACCCAGGGCTACGAGGCCGACTGGACCCGGGTGTTCGCCCCGGCCGACGGCTCCGCGGCCCGGCTCGCGGACCTGCCCACGTACGCCTTCCAGCGCAAGCCCTACTGGACCGACGTCCCCGGCTACCGCCGCCTCGACGAGGCCGAGATCGCCGCCCTCGGCCGCGCCGCCCAGGACACCGCGGACGAGGACGCCACCGGCCCGGCCGCCCTGCGCGCCCGCCTCGCCGCCCTCGGCGAGGGCGAACGCCTCGAAGTCCTCACCGAGCTCGTCCGGCGCGAGGCGGCCGCCGTCCTCGGCGCCACCGAGCCGGTCCCCGCAGAGAAGCGGCTCCAGGAGCTCGGCCTCGACTCGATCATGGCGCTCCAGCTGCGCAACCGGCTGACCGAGCTGACCACCGCCGCCCTCCCGGCGAACCTCGCCTTCCAGCACCCCACCGCGCAGGACATCGCCGGGCACCTGCTCGCGCACGCCCTCGGCGCACTGGAGAGCGCGCCCACCACGGCCCTCGAGCGCTCCGGGCGGCGCGACGAGCACCCCGCGACCGACGGCCAGCGCCGGCTCTGGTTCCTGGAGCAGCTGCGCCCCGGCAGCGCCGAGTACCACACCCCCCTCGTGCTGCGCACCGAGGAGCGGCTCGACCCCGCCGCGCTGCGCTCCGCCCTGACCTGGGTGACCGCCCGCCACGAGGCGCTGCGCACCTCGCTGGCGACCCGCGACGGTGCCCTGGCCCAGATCGTCCGGCCCGAAGCGGAACCGCAGTTCACCCACGAGGACCTCAGCCACCTCGACCCGCGGGAGCTCGACGCCCGGGTGCGCGAGGAGGAGCGCCGGCCGATGCCGCTCGACGGCCCCGCCCTGCTGCGCTGCCTGCTCGCCGACACCCACGACGGCGGCCAGCTGATCGGCATCTTCCTGCACCACGCCGTCACCGACGGCTGGTCCCTGTCCGTCTTCACGCAGGAGCTCCACGCCGCCTACACCGCCTACGCCGAGGGCCGCACCCCCGAGGCCCCCGAACCCGCCTTCCAGCTCGGCGACTTCGCCGCCTGGGAGCAGCGCGCCCTGGAGGAGGGCCGCTTCGCCCGGGGCCTGAGCGTGATCGGCGAGCGGCTCACCGGCATGGGCCGCCTCGAACTGCCCGCCGCCGACGGCGCGAGCGAGGGCGGCACCACCGGATTCACCCTCCCCGCCGAACTGCGCACCCGGGTGGAGGAACTGGCCACCCGCACCGGGGTCACCCCCTACACCGTGTACGCGAGCGCCTTCGCGGTCCTGCTGGCCCGCACCACCGGCGCGTACGACTTCGGCCTGGGCACCGTCTGGGCCAACCGCCAGCTGGCCGGCACCGAGGGCCTGCTCGGCTTCCTCGTCACCACCCTGCCGCTGCGCTGCGAGCTGACCGGCGACCCCAGCTTCGAAGAGGTCCTCGCGCAGGCCGCGCCGCGGGTCCTGGAACTGATGGAGCACCAGGACCTGCCGCTGACCGAGCTCGTCAAGGCCGTCGGCGGCGAGCGCACCGGCGAGGACAACCCGCTGTTCAGCGCCGTCTTCAACTACCGGGCGAGCAGCCTGCCCGCGCTCGGCGAGGGACGCGGCGCCTGGGTGCCGTCCGCGGACGCCGCCGTGGGCGGCGGTCCGCGCGGGGTTGCCAAGTCGGCCGTCGGACTGACCCTCGCCCCCGACGGAGAGGGGCTGGTGGGCGAGGTGGAGTTCCTCCCCGGCGTCCTCGGCGCCGACGCGGCCGCCCGCCTCGCGGACAACTTCCGGACCCTGCTGGAGTCCGCCGTCGCCGACCCGGCCCGGCCCATCGGCGCCCTGGAGCTGATCTCCGGCGACGAGCTGGCCTGGCTGGAGGAGCGCGGCGGCCGGGTGTCCGGCGAGGCCGCCGGCCCCACCGCCCTGGAGCGGATCCTGGCCCAGGCCCGCCGCACCCCCGACGCGTCCGCGCTGGTCGACGGCGACCGCACCTGGACGTACGGGCAGGTGGTGGCGCGGGCGGCGGAGATGGCCGGGCACCTGCGCTCCGCCGGAGCCGGCCCCGAGACGCTGGTCGGCATCCACCTGCCGCGCTCGGCGGACCTCGTGGTGTCGGTGCTCGCGACCTGGCTCGCGGGCGGCGCGTACGTACCGCTGGACCCGGAGTACCCCAAGGCCCGCCTGGAGCACGTGATCCGCGACAGCGGCCTGTCGCTGGTGGTCTCCACCCGCGAGGGCTCGGCCGACGTCGCCTCCGACGACGTGGCGGTCCTGCTGGCCGACGCGCTGGCGCACGCCCCGGACCAGGGCGGGATCCCGGACGACCCGGACACGCTCCCGGGGCTGTCCGACCTCGCGTACGTCATCTACACCTCGGGCTCCACCGGCCTGCCCAAGGGCGTCCAGCTGGAGCACGCCCAGTTCGCCACCTTCTGCACGGCGATGGACGAGCGGGTCGGCGGCGGCCCCGGCGACACCTGGCTCGCCGTCACCAGCCTGTCCTTCGACATCTCCACGCTGGAACTGCTGTGGACCCTGACCCGGGGCTACCGGGTCGTCGTGGGCCGGGGCGGACCGGCCGGCTGGGCCGACTACCTCCCGTACGCCCCCACCCATCTGCAGTGCACGCCCTCGCTGGCGCGCATGCTGCTGGCCGACGCCGACGGCCGCGCCCTCGTCCAGGGCCTGGACCGGATGCTGGTCGGCGGCGAGGCCCTGGACCGGGGCCTGGCCCGCAAGCTGGACCGGCTGTGCCCCGGCGGCCTGATGAACATGTACGGGCCGACGGAGACCACCGTCTGGTCGGCGGCTTGGGACGCGGTACCGGGCGAGGTCTCGCTCGGCCTGCCGCTGCACGGCAACGTGCTGTACGTGCTGGACGCGGCCGGCCGCCGGGTGCCGCGCGGCACCCGCGGCGAGCTGTTCATCGGCGGCCTCGCCGTCGCCCGCGGCTACCTGAACCGGCCCGAGCTCGACGCCGAGCGCTTCCTCGCCGACCCGTTCGCCGGGGACGGCGCCCGCATGTACCGCACCGGGGACGTCGTGCGCTACCGGGCCGACGGCTCCCTGGAGTTCTGCGGCCGCGCCGACGCGCAGGTCAAGCTGCGCGGCCACCGCATCGAACTCGGCGAGATCGAGGCCGTCGCCGCCGAGCACACCGGCGTCGCCGAGGCGGCCGCCGTGGTCCGCGAGGACGTGCCGGGCGACCCCCGGCTGTGCCTGTACCTCACCACGGCCCCGGGCCGCACCGTCGCCGACGAGGAGCTGCTCGCCGCGCTCGCCGAGCGGCTGCCCGCGTACATGGTCCCGTCCCGGCTGGTCCACCTCCCCGAACTGCCGCACACGCCCAACAAGAAGGTCGACCGGAACGCCCTGCTGCGCCTGGACGCACCGGCGCCGGCCGCCGCTGCGGCCGCGCGCACCGCCGAGGGCCGGGAGCCCGCGGGCGAGGGCGGCATCGAGTCCCTGGTGTCCGGCGCCTGGGCCGACGTGCTCGGCATCCCCGTCGTCGACCCCGACAAGGGCATCTTCGACCTCGGCGCCAACTCGATGAGCGCGCTGGAGGCCCACAAGCTCATCTGCGCGGGTCTGGGCCGGGAGTTCCCGCTCTCCACCCTCTTCCGCTACCCGACCGTCCGCCAGCTCACCGCGTACCTGCGCGACGGCTCGCACGCCACGCTCGCCCGACAGGAGTCGGCGGCCCGCCGCGAGCGCTCCGGCGAGGACGCCGTCGCCATCGTCGGCATGGCCTGCAAGCTGCCCGGAGCCCCCGACGTCGACACGTTCTGGCGCAACCTGCGCGGCGGCGTCGAGTCGATCACCCACTTCAGCGACGAGGAACTGCGCGCGGCCGGCGCCACCGAGGAGGAGCTGGCCGACCCGGCGTACGTCCGCTCCCGCGGCCTGATCGACGGCGCCGACCTCTTCGACGCCGCCTTCTTCGACTACTCGCCCGCCGAGGCCGAGGTCATGGACCCGCAGCACCGGCTGTTCCTGGAGGCCGCCTGGCAGGCCCTGGAACACGCCGGCATCGTGCCCGCCGCGTTCGACGGCAACGTGGCCGTCTTCGGCGGCACCGGCTTCGGCGGCTACCACCAGGACGCCTCGGGCGACCTGTCCTCCTTCTACCGCTCGATGATCGGCAACAAGAACGACTACCTGGCCACCCGCGTCGCCCACAAGCTCGACCTGCGCGGCCCCGCCCTCTCCGTGCAGACGGCGTGCTCGACCGGCCTGGTCGCCGCCCACCTGGCCCGCGAGAGCCTGCTGCGCGGAGAGTCCGACGTCGCCCTGGTCGGCGCCTCCTCGCTGACCATCCCCCTCAAGCGCGGCTTCGTCCACCAGCCGGGCCTGGTCGTCTCCCCGGACGGCAAGTGCCGCGCCTTCGACGAGAAGGGCGCGGGCACCGTCTTCGGCAGCGGCGTCGGCATGCTCGTCCTGCGCCGGCTGTCCGACGCCGTCGAGGCGGGGGACACCGTCTACGCCGTGCTGCGCGGCAGCGCCGTCAACAACGACGGCGCCGCCAAGGCCGGTTTCACCGCGCCGAGCGTCCAGGGCCAGGCGTACGTCATCGCCGAGGCCCAGGCCGCGGCGGGCGTCACCCCGGACAGCGTCGGCTTCATCGAGGCGCACGGCACCGCCACCTCGCTGGGCGACCCCATCGAGGTGCAGGCCCTCCAGCAGGTCTTCGGCTCCGCCGAGCGCGCGGAGCCCTGCGCGATCGGCTCGGTGAAGACCAACATCGGCCACGCGGACGCCACCGCCGGCATCGCCGGGCTCATCAAGGCCGCGCTGGCCGTGCACCACGGCGAGCTGGTGCCCAGCCTCAACTTCGAGCACCCGAACCCGGAGATGGGCCTCGACCCGAACCTCTTCTACGTCAACACCGAGACCAAGCCCTGGCAGGAGGACGGACCGCGCCGCGCGGGCGTCTCCTCCTTCGGCATCGGCGGCACCAACGCCCACGTCGTCCTCGAGCAGGCGCCGGCCCCGGCGGGGGCTCAGGCGCCCGCAGCGGGCGCGCAGGCCGCCACCGGGGCGGCGGCGCCCGCGGCCGGGTCCCTGCCCGTCGTCCTCTCCGCCCGTACCGAGGCCGCCCTGCGCGAGCAGGCCGGCCGCTGGGCCGACTGGCTGGAGGACCACCGCGCCGTCCCGCTCGCCGACGTCGCCCACACGGCGGCCCTGCGCCGCACCCACTTCGGCCACCGGGCCCTGGTCACGGCCGCCACCGCCGACGAGGCCGCCGCCGCGCTGCGCGCCCTCGCCGAGGACCGCTCGCACACGAACGTCAGCCGGGCCACCGCCCGGGGCCGCGGCCGCACCGTCTTCGTCTTCCCCGGCCAGGGCAGCCAGTGGGACGGCATGGGATCCACCCTCCTCGAGCAGTCGCCCGCCTTCGCCCGGACCGTCCGGGACTGCGACGCCCTGCTGGCACCCGAGCTCGGCTGGTCGGTCACCGACGTCCTGGGCGGCGCCGGCGGCCCCGAACTCTCCGCCCGCCGCCTGGACGTCGTACAGCCCGTGATGTTCACCATGTACGTCGCCCTCGCCGCCGCCTGGCGCGAGCTGGGCATCGAGCCCGACGCCGTCACCGGACACAGCCAGGGCGAGGTCGCCGCCGCCGTCGTCGCCGGCGCGCTCACCCTGGAGGAGGGCGCCCGCATCATGGCCGTCCGCAGCCGCGCCCTGCAGGCGGTCGCGGGCGTCGGCGCCATGGCCGTCGTCGAACTCCCGCTGGAACAGGTGAAGGAGCGGATCGCGCCGTACGGGGACGCCGTCTCCGTCGCCGCCGTCAACACCCCCACCTCCGTGGCCCTGTCCGGCGACGCCGACGCCATCGAGGACCTGCTCTTCGCCCTCGACGACGAGGACATCGTGTGCGGCAAGCTGGAGGCTCCCGTCGCCTCGCACAGCCACTGGATGGACGCGCTGCTCCCCGGCCTCGAGGCGGACCTCGCGGACCTCGCGCCCGGCAGCGGCCGGCTGCCGTTCTACTCCACCGTCACCGGCACCCTCCTCGACGGGCGCGAACTCGGCGCCGCCTACTGGTGCCGCAACCTGCGCGAACCCGTCCGCCTCGACCTCGCCCAGCAGCAGCTGATCGACGCCGGCCACGACGTGTTCATCGAGGTCAGCCCGCACCCCGTGCTCGCCATGCCGCTCACCGAGGGCAGCGAGCGGGCCCTGGTGGCCGGCACCCTGCGCCGCGGCCACGGCGAGCGCTCCGAATTCCTGCGCACCCTCGGCGAACTGCACATCCACGGCCACCGGGTGCCCTGGGAGCGGATCCTGGACACCGCCGCCCCCGCCGCCAAGGTCGCCGAACTGCCCTCGTACGCCTTCCAGCGCCGCTCGTACTGGATCGACCCGCCGAAGGCGGAGGACGCCCCCCGCGCCGCCGCCGACCAGGCCTTCTGGGAGGCCGTCCGCGAGGAGGGCCCGGCCCGGCTGGCCGAGCTGCTCGACGCGCCCGAACGCCTCCGTGAGGGCATCGGGGAACTGCTCCCGCTGCTGTCCGCCTGGTGGCAGGGCCAGGAGTCCCGCGAGACCGTCGCGGGCTGGCTGTACGAGGACGCCTGGGAGCTCTCCCCGGCGCCCGCCGGCCCGACCTCCCTGGCCGGGCCCTGGGCGCTGGTGACCACCGCCGCCGAGACCGGGGCCGCCGACGCGGTCGAGGACGCCCTGCGCGCCGCGGGAGCCACCCCGTACCGCATCGAGGCCGTCGCCGACCGGACGGCGCTCGCCGCCGCCCTGGCCGCGCTGCCCGAGCCGCCCGCCGGAGTCCTCACCCTCGGCTCCCTCGACGCCACCCCCGACGGCTCCGGCTCCACTGCGGGCTTCGCCACCACCCTCACCCTGCTCCAGGCACTCGGCGACCTCGGGCTCACCGCCCCGCTGTGGGCGCTGACCCGCGGCGCGGCCGACACCGACGGCGCCGGCACCCCCGCACCCCTGCAGGCGCTGGTCACCGGCCTCGGCCGGGTCGCCGCGCTGGAGGACCCGCTGCGCTGGGGCGGCACCGTGGACCTGCCCGCGCGGCCCCACCCGGGCTGGGCCGGCGCCCTGGTGGCCTGCCTCGGTGCGGGCGACCACGAGGACCAGGTGGCGCTGCGCGCCGACGGCCGCCACGTACGCCGCCTGCGGCGCACCGCCCCGCGCCCGGCCGGGCCCGGGACGTGGTCCACCCACGGCACCGCGCTGATCACCGGCGGCCAGGGAGCCCTCGGCCTGCACCTGGCCCGGCGGCTCGCCGCACGCGGAGCCGAGCACATCGTGCTCGCCTCCCGCCGCGCCGGGGCGGCCCCCGAGACGGAGCTGCTGCGCACCGAGCTCGCCGCCCTGGGCGTGGAACTCACCCTGGAGCAGGCCGACGTCAGCGACCGCGACCAGGTCGCCGCACTGCTCGCCCGCACCGGCGACGCGCGGCGCCCGCTGCGGGCCGTCGCCCACCTGGCGGGCCTGTCCCGCCCGGCCGCCCTCACCAGCCTCACCCCCGAGGCCGCCGCCGAGGAGAACGCGGCCAAGGTGCACGGCGCCTGGCACCTGCACGAGGCCCTCGCGGGCCGCGAGCTCGACGCGTTCGTGCTCTACGGCAGCGGCGCCAGCCTCTGGGGCGGCGCCGGGCAGGCCGCGTACGGAGCCGCCAACACGGCGCTCGACGCCCTCGCCCGCCACCGCAGGGCCCAGGGGCTCACCGCCACCGTCCTGCACTGGGGCGGCTGGGCCGGCGGCGGCATGGTCACCGCCGAGGCCGAGGCGGCCGCCCGCTCCCGCGGCCTGCGCACCATGGCACCCGAACTCGCCCTGGACGCCCTCGACATCGCCCTCGGCGCCGGCCTGGCGGCGCTCGGCGTCGCCGACATCGACTGGGCGGCGTTCGCACCCGCCTACCGGGCGGCCCGCCCGCGCCCGCTGCTCGACACCCTGCCCGAGGCCCGCGAACCGGAGGCCGAGCAGGCGCCCGACGCATCGGCCGGAGCCGAACTGCGCACGGCCCTGGCCGGGCAGAGCCCCGCCGAACGCCAGGCCGCGCTGACGGCCCTGGTCAAGGGCGAGGTCGCCCCCGTCCTCGGGATGCCGGAGGCGGAGCTGGACGCGGACCGGCCGCTCCAGCAGCTGGGCCTGGACTCGCTGATGGCCGTGAAGGTACGCAACGAACTGACCCGCCGCACGGGCCTCGCGGTCACCACCGAGGCGATCCTGCGCCACGCCACCTGCGAGGGCATCGCCGCCCACCTCGGCGCCACGCTCGCCCCCGAGGGCAGCGCACCCCCGGCCCCGGCGGCGGGCGGCAGCCGGGACAACCCCTGGCTGCGCGTCCTCAAGCCGGCCGAGAACCCGCGGGCCCGGATCGTCTGCGTCGCCGGCATGGGCGGCACCACCGGCGGCCACGTGCCGCTGGTGCGCCACCTGCCCGACGACGTCGAACTCCTCGGCGTGCAGCTGCCGGGCCGCGAGGGCCGCTCCGACGAGGAACCCGTCACCGACATGATGGCCCTCGCCGACCAGGTCGTCGCCGCCCTCGCCGGCCGGCTCGCCCCGGACGCCGGCGCGGCGCCCGTCGTCCTGTACGGGCACAGCCAGGGCTCCTGGCTGGCCTGGGAGGTCGCGCACCGCCTCGCCCACCGGCCCGGCGTGCCGCCCCTCGCCCTCGTCGCGGCCTGCGCGCTGCCGCCGCTGGCCCCGCTCACCCCGGGCCTGGACCGGCTCGGCGAGCTCACCGGGGACCTGGACGGCGCCGACCCGCGCGAACTGGCCGCCCTCCTGGAGGGGCTGCTGCCCGACGAGGTCCTCGCCAGCGAGGAACTGCTCGCCGAGTACGTCCAGCGCCTGCGCACCGACACGGTCCTGGCCGAGAACCACCGGGCGGTGCTGCGCGGCGCCAACCGCCCGGCCCTGGACGTACCGCTGTTCGCGGTGTCCGGCACCGCCGACCCGGTGCTGCCCGAAGGGTCCATGGAGGTGTGGCGCGAGCTGGCCGGCGCCCTCTACGTACCCCGCGCCATCGAGGGCTCCCACGCCGCGCCGATCACCAACCCCGAGGCCATGGCGGCCGAACTCATGAACGCGATCGCCACGATCGCCACCAGCCTGGAGGAGAACCATGCCTGAGACCGTGCGCCCGGACGGGGCGCGGATCCACTACGAGGTGCGCGGCACCGGCTTCCCCGTCCTGCTCATCGGCCCCGGCGAGATCCCCGGCCAGTGCGACACCGAGCGGGCCGCCTTCACCGAGACCGCCGACGCCCTCGCCGGGCAGTTCCAGGTGATCACGGTCGACGCGCGCCACCAGGGCTCCAGCACCGGCCCCGCCGAGCCCTTCTGCTACGGGCGCACCGCCGCCGACCTGCTGGCCGTCCTCGACGAACTGGGCGTCGAGCGCGCCCACGTCGCCGCCTCCGGCGCGGGCACCGCCCAGGCCTGGCGCCTCGTCCAGGACGCCCCCGAGCGGATCGCGTCCGTCGTCGCCCACGCGCCCGTCGGACTCGCCGAGGGCAACACCCTCGGCGACTTCCTGGCGACCTTCGACGAGCCGATGCGCCTGGTCCGCGCCGAGGGCATCGACGGCGTCATCGAGGAGGCCGCCCGGGGCGGCGGCTTCGCGGTCCGGCCCGGCGCCGGCCCGTACGCCCGCGGGCTCGAGGGCTCGCCCGAGTTCCGCGAGGAGGTCCGCACCCTGCGCCGCGAGCGCTACATCGTGCGCGTCGTCCGGTTCCGCGACGGCGTCTGGCCGCAGGGCTCCGCCTACTTCTCCGTACCGGAGGAGTCGATGGCGCAGTTCCCCGCGCCGCTGCTGGTGCTGCCCGGCGACAGCACGCTGGCGCCCGCCGCCCTCGCCAAGCGGCTCGCCGCCGACGTGCCCGGCGCCCGCCTCCTCGACGGCGCCGCCGACACCGCCGACCGCCGGACGGAGACCCTCGCGTCGGTCGTCTCCTTCCTCCTCGAGACCACCGCACGCTGAAGGAGACGTACCGTCATGCTCACTCTCGACACCCTCGACATCACCGATGAGGCCGCCTACGCCGCGAACGGCGGCTACCCGTACGCGGAGTTCGACCTGCTGCGCCGCGAGGAGCCGGTGTTCTGGTACCGGCGCCCCGGCTTCGAGCCGTTCTGGGTGCTGACCCGGCACGAGGACGTCGCGTACGTCTCGCGCAACCCGAAGCTCTTCTCCAGCGCCCAGCGCGTCACCCTGGACACCCCCGAAGCCGTGGAGATGTTCGAGGCCCAGCTGGAGGCGCGGGCCGAGATGTTCGGGCACGCCCCGGACATGCCGCCGGCCCTGTCGTACATGGACGCGCCGCGCCACCGCCACCTGCGCCAGGTCATGGCCCCCTGCTTCACGCCCAAGGCGATCAAGGAGCTGGAGGAGCGGTTCCACGAGCTCGCCGCCGAGTACGCGCAGGCCTTCACCCGCCTGCTCGACGAGGACGGCAGCACCGCGGACGTGGCCAAGAGCCTGTCCGCGCGGCTGCCCGTCGCGGCGATCTGCGAACTGGTCGGGGCGCCCCTGAAGGACTGGGACGACATCTTCGAGTGGACCGAGGGCACCACTGCCCCCGGCGACCCCGACAACCAGCGCGACGGCGAGGACGCCGAGGCCGCCTTCGCCCGCAACATGGGCGCCCTCAACGGCTATGTCGCCGGCCTGGTCCAGCAGCGCATGGCCGAGATCGACGGCACCGGCACGGACGTGCTCAGCCGGCTGGCCCGGGCGCGCATCGAGGGGGAGGCGCTGTCCTTCCACGAGATCCTCTACACCATCTTCAACCTGCTGGTCGCGGGCATCGGCACCACCCGCAACGCGACGACCGGCGGCATCCAGGCCCTGCTGGAGCACCCGGACCAGGTGCGGAAGCTCATCGAGGACCCGTCGCTGATCGACGGCGCCGTCGAGGAGATTCTGCGCTGGACGTCGATCGCGGTGAACTTCGTGCGCACCGCCACCCAGGACACCGAGATCGGCGGCAAGCTCATCCGCAAGGGCGAGACGGTCGCCATGTGGTACCCGGCGGCCAACCGCGACGAGGCGGTCTTCGAGGACCCGTACCGCTTCGACGTGACCCGCGACGCCAGCGACCAGATCGCGTTCGGCGGACACGGCGAGCACGTCTGCCTGGGCCACCACCTGGCCCGGCTGGAGCTGCGGGCCGTGCTGCACGCCGTGCTGCCGCTGCTCCCGGAGCTGGAACTCGTGCGCAAGCCCGAGTTCGGTGTGCTCCACCTCCAGGCCGCGGAAATCAAGCGGCTTGTCGTACGACGCAAGGAACGGTGAAACACCCAATGTCCGAGAATTCAGCACCGCAGCCGCGGCCGGTACCGGTTTCCCTCCGGGAATTCGCGGCCGGGGACGAGTCCGACCTCAACGTGGTCGCCCCGTGGGTGGGACCCGCGGTCGACGAGGAAACCGGCCGTCTGAAGGAACCGCTCCGCAAGCGGCACCTGATCGCCACGTCCGTCGGCTGGCCGAAGCCCGGACACGAGCCCGCCGCCATCGCCCTGAACGAGGCCATTCTCGCCGAGCTGTATGTCCGATCCGGCCTGCTGGCCGTGACGCTCGCGATATCCGAGAAGAACTTCAACAGCACCCGGAGCCTCAGCATCTGGGAAGACGAAGAGGCGCTGAAGGGATTCCTGAAATCGGGTCCGCACATGGCGGCGGCGCGCCAGGTGAGGGAGCTCATGTACGACTGGGAAGGCGCGAACTGGGTTTCCGAGGAAACCCTGGAACTGCCGACCTTCGACGATGCGAAGGCAAAACTCGACGAGGTCCGGGCGCCCGGCCCGAGCGCATTCGAGTCGTACGACGGGGACCGTTCCGCCTGAGATCACCGAGGACCGCTCGAGGACCCCTTGAGCCCCACTCGAGAACGACAAGAGAAGGAGCAACCGCATGACCGTGACCGCCGAGGCGCCGTCCCAGTCGCTGACCACCCATTTCCTGCACCATTTCGACCTCGCCTACGGCATGGTGCTGGAGCTCGCCGAGGATTTCGACAACGAGACCGCGCGCCTCGCGCCGGCCCCGCACAAGCCGCTGGTCTGGTTCCTCGGGCACCTCATCTGTGCCACGGACTACTTCTCCACCCTGCACCAGGGCACCGAGTCCCTCGTCACCGAGGAGTTCTCCCGGCACTACGCGGGCAACGACAACAACGACTGGTCCTGGGGGCCTTCGCTGGCGGAGATGATCGAGCTCTACCAGCAGGTGCACGCGCGGATGCGGGCCTTCGTGGCCGGGCTGCGCCCCGAGGACCTCGACAGCGAGTCCCCGCTCGAGCCGTTCGGCGACGACCGGCTGAAGAACCTCGGAAAGGCGCTGTCCATCATCCAGATGCACGACGCCTACCACTGCGGCCAGATCGGCTGCCTGCGCGTCGCGCTCGGCAAGTCGGTGCCTTTCTAGCCATACTCCTCCCGGTTGGCCGGAAAGCTCCGGTATCCCGGATCCACCCGGATTCGGGATACCGGAGCCACTGCTACCGTGGCACACGGTTCGCCCGTACCGCGGTTCCAGGAAGAGGGGTTTTCATGCCTTCGCACATTGCGTTCTTCAATTTTCCGGCCATCGGCCACGTGAATCCGACGCTCGGCGTCGTCGAAGAACTGGTCAAGCGGGGGCATCGGGTCACCTGCACGGTGACCGACCACTTCGTGCCCGCAATAGAGGCGGTCGGCGCCGAGGCCGTCCGCTTCGACTCCGTATTCGGTGAGTTCTACCGCTCCCCTTACACGGAGGAGTCCAACGCGGGCGAGGGAATGCGTTGTCTCGATGACGCGACCGGCCTCGTCGAGCAGGTCAGCCCCTTCTACGAGAAGAACCGCCCCGACGTCATCGTCCACGACTTCATGTCGTGGGGCGGGCGTTTCTACGGCGGTAAGCACGACATTCCGCTCGTCCGTCTCTACCCCACCTACGGGGCCAACGAGCACTTCTCCATCCAGGAGAAGTTCCCGCTGGCCACATACGCCGACCCGCAGGTCATGGAAATGTTCGGCAAGCTCGCCGGTCTCCTTCCGGAATTCAACCTGCCGGCCGACCCGA
Organism: Streptomyces sp. LARHCF249; assembly: GCF_052871255.1. Lineage (NCBI taxonomy): Bacteria > Bacillati > Actinomycetota > Actinomycetes > Kitasatosporales > Streptomycetaceae > Streptomyces > Streptomyces sp. LARHCF249. The sequence continues at coordinate 52,135 of NZ_JBIXJQ010000016.1, read as the reverse complement.
TGGCCTTCTTCCAGAACATCGAGAAGCTCGGCGTCATCTTCCTGCCGCGCGACTTCCACTACGACGGCGACACCTTCGACGACCGCTTCGTCTTCGCCGGCCCCTGCCTGGGCGACCGCTCGTTCCAGGGCTCGTGGGAGCCCGCCTCCGCGGACCGCCCGGTCCTGCTGATCTCCCTCGGCACCGCCGCCACCGGCTGGGCCGAGTTCTTCCGCACCGCGGTCACCGCGTTCGGCGACACCGAGTGGGACGTCGTCATGGCCGTCGGCGACCACATCGACGCCGCCGACCTCGGCCCGCTGCCCGCCAACTTCGACGTGCGCCGCCACGTGCCGCAGCTCGAAGTCCTGCGCCACGCCAAGCTGTTCGTCACCCACGGCGGCATGAACAGCGTCATGGAGTCCCTGTACAACGGCGTGCCCATGGTCGTGATCCCCCAGATGAACGAGCAGAAGGCCAACGCCCTGCGCGTCGACGAGCTGGGCCTGGGCCGCCACCTGGCCAAGGACGACACCACCGTCGACAGCCTGCGCGACGCCGTCGCGGCCGTGGCCGGCGACAGCGCGGTCACCGCCCGCGTCGAGACCATGGGCGCCGCGATGCGCCAGGTCGACGGCCCGTCGGTCGCCGCCGACGCCATCGAAAAGTACCTCGCCCAGCACGCCGGCTGACCCCCGCCCCGAAGCAACCCCTGCCCCCGGCCGCATCCATGGCCGGGGGCAGCTGCGTTCCGAGGCCCCTCGGCCGAGCACGCCCAGGGTCGGTAGCTCCTCAGCCCTGGCGGGCTTGCGGTGCCCCGCCGGGGTGGCCGGTCATCATGGGCGACTGCGTGTCGGACGTGCTGTGAAACAGGGAAGCGTGGCTGAGGCCGGAGGTGGTGCGGGTGGCCACTGGCTGTGCTCGTTCGGCGAACCGAGCGTCGGGGCTCACATTCGGTGGTGCAGGTTCGAGCGGGTTCAGTCGGCGGGACGCATGTGAGTGGCTGTCACGGTGATGGTGCGTCATATACCGGTTGGTTGGCCGACGTCCGTGGCGGGTTGCTCTTGTAGTAAGAGAGCGCCCCGATTTGCAGGCCTCTGACTAGCTGGTTTGTCACAGCGCACGTGTCCCCCAGGACACACTTCGAGTACCCAAATGTGTACCCAGCGAGCACATTTCGCGAAAAAATCAAGCACCGGTTGATTTCCAGAAGAGGCCGATGGGCTCCGGATCGCCGCAGGTCAGAGGGTTGGGCCTACCGGCGGACAGCCCCTCGAAAACTGCCTGCTGTCTACACCAATGTGCTCTCATTGTGACACGCCAACTCAAGCAGCCGTGTATTTTCGGCGCTTGCGGACAGAAAAACTTCACGCCTTGTGTACTTTCGAGGTCCGAGTCGAACAGATCCCGGATCGGCGGCGTCTTCCGACGCGTCGACCCGTCAAAAGACAAGCACGCGTTGATTTTTGGATAGTCTCGGACCGCCTGAGGAACGAGGAGGTCCTGTGACATCTGATCCGCCCGCCCGTCGTCAACAGCGCGGGCCCCGGCCTGTACCCGTCCCTGCCGCCACGGGCAGCGAGGCCGAGTACGGCGACATCCTGGCCGTCCTCGGGCAGCAGCTCGGAGAGAAGGTGGCACACGCCGCCGACCCCAGCGGCCGTCGCCGGCTCAAGGGAATCCACTTCGAGTACACGGCTGACCCCAAGGCCGTGCACGACATGGCCGGGGGAGCCGGTTACAGCCTGGCCAGCAACTGGTTCACGCAGCTGCTGGCCCAGTTGGCCGTCGCGAACAGCATCACCAAGTCCCAGCTCTGCGTGTTCCTCTTCGTGGCCGGAGGGCAGGTGCCGGGCACCGGCATCACCCAGTACACGCAGCAGGAGATCACGGACGGGCTGAACAAGATTGCCGCGCAGAAGGGCGGCAAGATGATCACGCGCTCCACGGTGAACCGTGCCGTGCAGGCGCTCTGCGGCTACAACTGGGTGGAAAAGGCCGGCAACGGCCGGATCCAGATCAACGTGCGCCTGTGGTTCCAGGGCAACAGCACGGCCCAGCACGAGGTCCTCGCCGAGATCGGCGAGAGGCACGAACACGACCCCGAGGCGTTTCCGTACGCGGTGGGACCGGAGGGGGCCCATCAGGAAGAGCTGGACCTCGACTTCGGGGTCAAGGAAGATCTCCAGGCAAGGAAGCGAACCGGGTGATGGCGCTGCCCGGCCAGAGCACGGGCGATCGCTCACGAGGAAGGTTGTCCCATGGCCAACGTCATGTCTCCGATCGTCGCGGAGCGCATCTGGGCCCTGCCGCTGTCAGGGTCCGCCGTCAAGTTCCTCCAGTACCTCATTTCCCGCAGCGAGTTCGGGGGGACGCTGCCGGTCCGGCAGAAGGACATGGCCGCCGAGTACGGGGTCACGCCGCAGGCCGTCAGCGGGCTCATGGCGCCACTGTGCGACCTGAACATCGTCCTGCGGCCGCGCAGCGAGGAGCGCGCCGGTAATTCCTACAGTCTTCACCCGCTCGCGGCGAAGTACGAGACCCCGGAGTCCATGGAGGCGGCGTTCCGCGCCGCCCTCGTCCGCATCCAGGCGGGGGACCTCCCGAACCTGAAGCTCCCGACCTACCACCAGGCCCCGCCCGCCCCCACGGGACGCCCGAAGCTCCAGGTCGCCTGACCTGGCCCGAAGCCGCCCAAAGACGCAAGGCCCCCCACCGAGGTGGGGGGCCTTCCGCGCCATGAGTAACAGCTGTTGCCCGCACCGTATCGACCGGGCCCCGGGGGCACGCAGCCGGATCGAGTCATGCGAGGGGCCCGTGTCCGCGTCGAGCCATCTCCGGCGCACGGCTGCGAGGTCGTGGTTAGTGCGCAGCACTGCAGGCTCGGAAGCGGTAGAGACTGCGCCGCTGGAGTTTCAGGACACAGGCTGCTCCTGGCGCCGGCGGGAATGAAGCCTGCCCCGCATTGGGACATCTGCACCGCACACGGGCGGAGCCCCCGTCAGTGGCCTGACGAGGGCTCCGAACACCTGAACTTATAGAGCGTCATCTCGCATTTGACGGCCTTGAAAATCGCTCACCGCGCGCGACGTCATGAAGCAGGTGGATCTCCCCGCTTGGATCTCCTCCTACCCACACCGCCCAAATATTACACACCGGGGACTGCGGGTTCGGGACCCTGTAGTCAATACGCACACCGGGACTCTCGTCAGGATATCGGGCAAATTCCCATACCCCCTCACCCGTGGCCAATTCCTGAGATTTGGCATCCTCCGGAGGGAAACAGCTCGGATTTTGTTTGATCCCGTTCAGTGCAGCCTTGCCATCTTCCCTGATCTCAAATTTGCCCCCCTTGGATCCAACCCAGATTCCGACGATATCCGCATTGACGATCTTGCGATCGTTCTCGTCTCCCGATTGGGTGATTGATAATCCAGCTGCTCCTGCGGTGAACAGAAGCAAAGCCAGTGACAATAGAATAACGGGCCGCTTTTTCATGCCTCGCCTTCATTTCTCGCCTGGCATTATCATCCGGCGGCCGGCCTTGGCCGGCACCACCGAGCCGCGGGCCGGGACGGCCACGGTGGTGGTGCGGATCGGCCGCTGCTGTACTCGCTCACCACGGTCAGGGCGCCGGTGCTGCCGCGATGAGTCTCAGGGTCTAACACAATGAGGTTGCTGACTACATGCAGGCGATGGAACGGGTGAGGTCTTCCGTGAGGAAGATTGTGAAGCGTCGCTGCGAGCCGGTGATCGTCGCCAGGTAGATCCGGGCTGTTCCCGCGGCATGGAGTCTGTCGACGGCTGCGGCCAGCCCGGGACGAGGGGTAACTCCGGTGTCGAGCATGACCTGATGCCGGTGCGACCAGATGTCCCAGAGCTGGTGTGCGGAGGCGGTCTGGCTCTGGAAGAGCTCGAAGGCCGAACCTGCCTGGAGCTCGGCCAGTGCGGCACGTGCGGAGGGACTACCGTCCTGATTGAGTGCGGATTCCAGGTCGTCGCGGTTCATGCGATCAGTCTGCCGGACCCGTCTTCCGGCATGGGCGGTTGCTGGTCAGGTAAGCGATAGCACTTGGCGGTGGGTGATCAAGCAGCAGGCGAGCTTGAGGAAGGCTTCGTGGATATCAGCTCGGCGTTCCCAGCGGACGCGGAGTCGTTTGAAGCCGTGGAGCCAGGCGAAGGCGCGCTCGACGACCCATCGGTAGACGCCCAAGCCGCTGCCGTGGGCGGTGCCGCGTCGGGCGATGGCCGGGATGATCCGGCGGGCCCGGACCTGATCGCGGTAGATGTCGTGGTCGTAGCCGCGGTCGGCGAAGATGGCCTGGGGCTTGCGGCGTGGCCGGCCGCGCCTGCCTCGGACGGGTGGGATGGCGTCGAGCAGGGGCATGAGCTGGGTGACATCGTTGCGGTTGCCACCGGTGAGGATGACCGCGAGCGGTGTGCCGTGTCCGTCAGTGATCAGGTGATGCTTTGAGCCAGCTCGTCCCCGGTCGACCGGCGACGGGCCCGTCTGGAGCCCCCTTTTAATGCCCTGACGTGGCTGGAGTCGACGAATGCCCTCGACCAGTCGAGCCGAGCGGCAGCATTCAGCTCGGCCAGCAGCACCTCGTGCAGCCGCTGCCAGACACCTGCCTCGTTCCAATCCCGCAGCCGTCTCCAGCAGGTCATGCCTGAGCCGAAGCCGAGCTCCTGGGGCAAGTGTTCCCATTGGATGCTGGTGTGCAGCACGAAGAGGATCCCGCACAGCACCTGCCGGTCCGGTACCGGCCTGCGGCCCGGGTACCTGAACCGTCGCTCCCTCTTCGGTAATAGCGGCTCGATCCGCTCCCACAGGTCATCCGACACGATCCACGGTGAAGCCCCCATGGCCTGGACAACACCCAACCCAGCGAACGGACATGGCCACCAGGACCGACCCACCTCATTGTGTTAGGCGTTCTTAGAGCAGCCGAAGACCGGGCGTACGGAGAAAAAAGTCCATTTCTGCCCACTCGAATAGACATGCGGCAAGAACAGCAGCCGCCGTAGGGGCGGCGAACTGCCAGTCCCCAGCCTTCCTCGCAGCCCGGGCCTCACCACGTTCCAGCAGATCAATGCTCAGGCCCCTCGTAGTGAAAGCCAGATTGACAGAAGGTCCCGTAAAGCAGACCGATCGCTTCGGTCGGGAGTAGGCGGAAGAGACCGTAACCCGGCAAGCCTCATTGTCCAGGCTAACTGCGATCCCGCTGCGCAGTAGCTTGCGGGACAAGAAACCCGGAGCTGCAAGCCCGTGAGCTTTCAGTCTCTGCTCGCCTTGGAGGGACACGTCCCAGTCTTCCCACGCTTCTGCGGCCGATTCGACGTTCGCTCGGTCTCCAGGCCGCCGGGTCAGAATGACTCTGCCCAGAGGCGTGCTACCGCTTGCATATACGGCCTCCTGGCGGGCAGGGGCCCGCCAGGCAGTCAGGGAAACATTCCTCGTCAATTTCACGTACAACACCCTCGCTGCTACTTCACGTGAACGGAGCCAACCCCGCAGGTGGGAGCCCCGCCGCCTCCGGCTCCGCCTCTTCTCCGCCGCCGCCCAGATAGTCACGACCGCCCGCCGCCAGCACCTGAGATTCGCACGACACTGGCCCTGGACCGACGTGATCACCGACGCCCTGGCACGGCTCGAAGCTCTCCCCAACCCCGGCTGACCAGCACTTTCCCGTCCCTGCAAGCAGCACCATCCCGACCGGAGCCGTGGAACCCGGCACCCACCCGACGCGACAGCGGGGCCATCAGCCTGGCCACCACCCAGCCCGAACAACCGAAACGGCCCCGCCGAAGAAACCGACGGACCGTCACGAAAGATCGCGGTTAGATCCAGTTGCCCCAGCCGAACGTGGCGATGTAGGCCCGTCGAACTGCGTCCCAGCCACGGCCGCTGCCGACGCGAACCACTGCCAGCGCAAGAATGAACCAGGCCACGAAGGCACCGGCAACGATCAAGGTCCATCGAAAACCGGAGAAACTGGCAACCACGATCAAGATGATGACCGTTACTCCCAGGCCCATGTGGGCAGCGGGGAGATCCGCGCGCAGAGCCTCGCGCACGGAGTGGCGTTCGTCGTGAATATCCTGGTTATATCGAGCAGGTGCCGAGCCATCGCCACTCTCCCGCTCAGAGCCGTGCTCCATGAGTAAGACTCCTGTAGATCCAGCTACAATTGCAACACAGGCAGCTTATGGCACGCCGTGACCGCGGCCCGCATCGACTGCCGACTGGGGCTACCCCCGGTACTGGGCGAGACCTACTGTTTGCCTCACCCGTGTCCACATTCCGCGGGTCACTTCACATGCCCAGCCACCTGCCTAACGCCAATCGTTAGTCAAAGGCAGCCGAGTTCGGAACACGCAAGTACCGGACAACCGTGTCGCAGTCAGCGTCATAGCACAGGAACCGAATCGCCTCCCCTTCCGGCGTTCGGTACTGAAGGATCAGCGTGCCTGGCCGCCAGTGGGCATGGCGCGAGATCCGACCACCCACCGGCACCCGGATCAGGCGGTGCAACGGCCGCGTGAAGTACGCGCCAAGAGCGTCACTAGCGAGCGTCCCGTAGACGAAACCCCGCACACCATTTCCGGCCTTCCAAGCCAATCTACAAGGGACATAGACATCCGCACCTCCAGCAACGGTCTCTGCTCGCCGACCGGCTCTTCGGGAAGTCACTGCCCGCGTCGCAGCACCAGCGGCCCACCCAACCATGGCCAGGAGGACGGCCCCCACCACAAAGTCCATACCTGTTTCCCCATCCATCAGCAGGACATCCTGACTGCACAGCATATCGGCAGGGCACACCTATCCACTATCGAGCCGACCTAGACGGTCGGTCCACCCGTGGGGGATCCCGTTGCACCAGGCGCCAATACGTCACCATCAGCCTATCGCGCTGGGGGAACAATCCATATCGGCATAAATAAGACCTCGGTGTGAGTATTGAGTCTGCACCCCTGATAGGCCCAGCTGCGCCATTAGGGCCGCGACCGCAAGCGGGGCCAACCATACGCACCTAAGAGAAGGCCGGAGGATTATCCACGCAGGCGATTGCGTTTTGCCCACATCGGAGCACATTCGCACGGACCTCACCGTGGAATTTTCGCCTCTTCGGCGGAATAAGCCTTAGCCTACTTAGCTAGTAACCCTTGATGGCAGAGTCCAGCAATGGCTTGACAAGCGGATGGAGCATCCTAGGTCTCATCAGCCTAACCGCACATCCGGAGGTTAATATGACCATCCAAGGCTTTCGCTAGCGGGATCCACGTCATTGCCACCTGCAGTCATTTTACCTTTCAGGCGGGTTTTGGAATAAAAAATGCTGCCGCCCGGAGCAACCCCGGGCAGCGGCACAATCCTAGGGCGCCACATTAACCTAGAAGAGATTCTTCATGTACGAAACTACCCTTCCCCTCATGCTGGCGAAGTCGGTCCTGCCGAGACCAGCGAAGAGAGGGTCAGAGGCTCCTCGGGTCGTGAGTCCCGGGCCGGCGATTCCCTGCTTGGGGCCCATCAGAAGGCCGCCCAAAATTCCTCGACCAAAGGTCGCCCCACCAATCATCCCCATTGCCTCAGCCTTCGCGGTAGGCAGAAGAAATTGCGTAGCCCCTCGAGCTCGCTCTTCTTCAGACGCAACCATCATATGGGCGGCCACCCCGGCAGTGAATAGGTAAGCCGCGCCCACCAAGAACAAGCCGCCACCGCATACCACGGATGCAATGCAAGCCGCCGTTCCCGCCGCCGCAAGAAAACCGACTACGACGTTTACGCCTTTATGTCTCCACCAGTCCTCACTCCCAAGCGTGTTGTCCCACTTCTTGACTACACCATTCTTCAGGGAGTCCCAGAGGGTCTTCTTCTCAGCCTTCTTAGGGGAGTTTGACCGGTACGCTTTATAGGACTTGCAGCTGGGGTCTTTTCGGCAGGCGTATTTGTTGCGTGCCTTTTGTTTCACATATTCGGGTGCGAGTGTTCCGCCGCTGTTGGTAACTTCTCGCTCGTAGTTGTTTCCGTATCCGGTGGGCTGGGTTCCACCCTTGGTGCAGGTGTACATGCCGCTCTTGCACTCTTCGAGCGCTTCGCCGGTCGGGTCGGACTCGGTCAGGGGGCTGTTGTTGGCGTACTGGTAGGCGTTGTGTTGGCGGGGGTCGTCCACCACCATCAACGGGTCCACGGAGAGGAAGCGGCCGAGGGCCGGATCGTACTCGCGCGCTCCGAGGTGGGTAAGGCCTGTGGTCTTGTCCTGGGTGCCTCCGACGAAGCCGTGCTCACCCGGCCAGGCGGCCGGCGCGGCGCCGCGCTCCTCGCCGAACGGCTTCGTCGCTCGGCGCTGGACTTGGAGTGTTGCTGCGTCGATCGCGGTGGTGCCGGTGTTGTGGTGGTCGACTGCGACGTAGGAGACCTTGCCGTCGGAGGTCCGTACGATCGTGGTGCCGCCGGGTGTGGAGTAGTAGCGGGTTCCGGTCACCGTGTTGGCGGCGGTGTTGAGGGTGAGTTCGGTCGAACCGAGGTAGAGGGTCGTCTTGCCGGGGTCCTTCCGCAGCAGGCGGTTGCCCGCCGCGTCGTAGGCGTAGGTGGAGGTGCCGGCCTTGGTGGTGGCTGAGGCGAGTTTGCCTTCGGGCGTCCAGCTCAGGGTTTGGGTTGATCCTGCGGCATCGGGGCGGGTGACCGTGTTGCCCGCCGCGTCATATGTCGTCTCGGCCGTGACGGCCGGACCCGTGCCCAGCGTCCTGCTGGTGGAGATCGGGGCATGTGGGCGAGAGGAGCCGGGAGCCGGGTAGGTATGGGCCGTGGTGACGGTCTTGGCGGCGTCGCCTGCCGGGTCGTGGTCGACGCTGGAAGTGCGGTTGCCCGTCACGTCGTAGGTGAAGGACTGGTGGTATGGGGTTATGCCGCCGACTTTGCCGGGCTGGGGAGCGGTGTTGGTGCAGCCGCCGATGCCCGGGACGGACGGGCCCGGCTGGGTTGTGGTGGTGCCGGTGTCGGTCCAGGCCTGGGTCAGGCGGCGGAGGTAGTCGTAGGTGAAGCACTGGGTGTCGCGGGTCGCGCCCTGCGTATTGGTGATCGAGGTGACATCGCCGGCCTGCGTGTAGGTGTAGTTCGTGATGTCGACCGCGGTGTTCGTGTCCTGCTTCTTGAACTCAGTGCTCAGGAGACGTCCGGTCGCCGGGTCGAGCACGTTCGTGAAGCTCGCCTGCTTGGGGTCGTCGCCGAAGGTGGTGCGGCGGACCTGGCCGAGTTCGTCGTAGTCGGTGAAGTTGACGTAGTTGACGCTGTCCGCGCCGTAGGAGACGGGCAGCCCGTTGGCGTTGCGGCTGGTCGTGAGGCGCTCGGACGGCAGGCCCCCAGCGGCGGGAACGACGGTGCGGCGCTCCAGGCCCGTGATGGGGTCGTAGCTGGTGGTGGCGGTGTAGGTGCCGGTGAGGGCTCCTTCGCCGGCCGGCACGGTCAGCTTCGTGCCGGTGGGCCGGTAGCCGATGTCGTAGCCCGTGGTCTCCTGGCGCCAGGCCTTGCCGTCCACCCAGCTGGTCGAGGCGGTCAGCTGACCGGGGAGCACGGTGTCGTACTCGTAGGTCGCCAGGTTCGGTCCGTCGGCAGCGTTGAGGTTGCGGGACGTCGGGCGGCCGAGGATGTCGTAGCTGGTGAAGACCGTCTTGCCTCGGGCGTCCACGGACGATACGGGCCGGTCGGCCGCGTCATACGTGACCGTGGACGTGCCCTTGTCGGGGTCCATGGCACGGATCTGGCGGCCGTGGAGGTCATAGTCGTACGTCCAGGCGTTGCCGGCCGGGTCGGTGATCCGGGTCAGCTTGCCGTCGGTGTTGTAGGCGTAGCGGGTGGCGTCGTACTCGCCTTCAGGCTTGCCGGTCTTGTACTTGCGCCGCTCGACGGTACGGCCTTGGGCGTCCGTGATGACGCTGCTCGCGCTTTCGCCCTTGGGTGGGGTGGTGTCGGTGCGGTCGGCACCGGGATAGGCGGTGACGGTGCGCCACTGCTCCTGTGCCTTGGAGGAGAGCACGCTGGCTGTCGGGCGTCCGAGGCCGTCGAAAAGGGTGGTGGTCGTTGAGGGGACCATGTCTTCGTTGGCGATGAAGCGGGTCTTCACCGGGGCGGAGTCGGCGTTGACGTAGGCATTGTTCGTCTTGACGGCACGTCCGTGACTGTCGTACCAGGTGTCGGTGACGACCCGGCGGCCCACCTCGCCGTTCTGCGGTACCGACTGGACCTGCACTTGCTGTCCCAGTGAATCGAGGATGCTGATAGAGGTCGCGTACGACAGGTCCGACCGCAGCGTCTGGGTGGTGACAGAGCTCGTCGCGGTGTTGCTGACGTCGTACGTGAACACCTTGCTGGCGCTGGCACTGCGCGCGCGGCCCGGCAGCCAGACGGCGGTCGTACGGCCTAGCGCGTCGTACTCCACCTCGGTGGTCCGGTTGTTCTGGTCCACGGTCTTGACCGGCGCTCCCCGCAAAGGGTGCGAGGTGGTCGTGGTGGTCCAGTCCTTGGCGTTGGTGACCTTCATCGTGGTGGCGCGGGCCGGTGCTGCCGGCTCGTACACCGTCGTGGTCTTCGCGCCCGCGGCGTCCGTGGCGCTGGTGACGCGGCCGTAGGCGTCGTAGGTGGTGGTGCCGTTCAGGCTGTACTTCGGCTGGCCGGCCTCGAAGCGGTCGAGTTCCTCGGTGCTGGTGGCCTGACCCGGACCGTTCAGTGTGCCGTGAGGCTGGTTGTCGTAGTAGGTCCGGCTACGGCTGAGGGTGTTCGCCTCGGTCTCGGTGGCGCTGCAGTCGCTTCTCTGGGTCTCGATGGTTTCAGAGACGCGGTCGATCATCCAGGTGGCGGTGTTGCGGGCGTAGGAGAGGTTGGTGCAGGTGTCCGGAAGCCCGTTTGCCTGGTCGCGGGTCCACTCCTCCATGCCGTAGGTCTCGTCGTACTTGACGGTCTCCGAGGTGGTCTGCCACGTCTTGTCGGCGCGGAGCTTCTTCTCACGGGAGGAACCGTCGCGCTGCATCTGCGCGGTGAGGACCGGGAGCTTGGTGCCGCGGCTGTGGGTGGCGGTGACAGGGGAGAGCCACGGCTCGTTCTGGGCCACCATGATGAGTTCGCCGCCGTCGGCGGCGAAGGTCTGGGTTTCCCGTACGGTGCCCGCGAGCGGGCCGCTGTCCTTGACCGTGTTGCCGGCCAGACCGGTGAAGGTGGCCGTGCGCTTGCTGCCGTCGGCCTTGACGTCGCCGTCCATGCCGCGCAGGTAGAAGGCCGCGGTCTTGGAGACGGGGTCAGGGGCGGTGCCGGCGCGGGTGATGACCTGTTCGTAGCCGCGGAACTGGTTCCAGGTGCGGCGCTTGTCCTCAGTCAGTTCCTCGTCGTCCCGGTGCCAGGCGGCGCCGCCGACGTACTCGTAGCGGACCTCTTGAGGGCGGGAGCCGCCGATGTTGTCGAGTTCGGTGACGCGGGTGACGACGTACTTGTGGAACCAGTCCAGGGTCGGGTCGAGCGGGCTCTTGTCGTCCGGGTTCCAATAGACCGGGAAGCAGCGGGTGACGTTGCCGTCCTTGGAGGACGGGAGCCCGGCGCCCGGGGCGCAGTCCGGATCGGCGTAGCCGATGTCCGTCACCTGGCCGGTCTCGGAGGTGATGCCGACGATGCGACGCCGGTTCATCGCAGGCCTGTTGTCGACACTTGAGTCGACGCGGTTGTTCAGGAAGTCACCTGTGAAGGTGACGGGCTCGGTGGTGGTCGCGCCGTCATGGCCCGTGTGCCGGATGGAGGCGAGCCACAGAGCGGGGGCGGTCTTGTCCTCCGGGTTCGGAAACTCGTGCGTCAGCTCGTAGAAGTCGACGTTGTCGTAGCCGCCCGTGCCGTTCAGGACCTGAGTGGTGATCTTGGTGAGGCGCTTGGTGGTCCAGAACGTGGCGGAGTAGTTCTCGCAGATGCCCGTGGTCGCGCAGTTCTGGTCGAAGGGAACGTCGGGCCATTTGGTGGCGTTCGCCTTGGTCAGCTTCGCCGGGGCGCAGTCGAAGACGTCCTTCTCCGGGAGGCAGCGCTCGGAGGTTTCGAAGAGGACTTGGGCGGTCGGCATGACGGTGTCCGCGTCTGCCAGTTTCGAACCGTAAGTGATCTTGGTGAGGGTGCCGCCGCGCGTGTACGGGGTGAGCGTGCCGTCCGGAGTCGCCGCCGAGACCCCTTGCTTGTAGCGGTTGGTCTCCGTGGTGTACCAGTGGGTGGTCACGCCGCCGCGCGGGTCGACGACGAAGTCGAGGTTCCAGCGCCAGGCCTGAAGGCACGAGGATGCGGCGAAGGTCGGCTTGTTGCACTCCTCGCCCGCGTTGTTCCCGTAGACAGGGGTGGTCCAGGCGGAGTTGGTGGCGGGCGCGGTGGAGCTGCCGGGCTTGCGGCCGACACCGAAGTAGTACTGGGTCCCGTCCGGCGTGGTGATCTTCCAGTACTCGCCGTTGTTGTCGCCGTTGGCCGCGCCGGTCAGGCGTTCGACCTTCGAGGCGTCGTCGTTCTCGAGCCGCCAGGCGCCGGACGTGTCGTCGCGTACGAGGGTCGAAGACCGTCCGTTCAGGGAGATCGTCGCGTTGTGGCCGGCGATGCACTGTTCGCTGGATTCGGCCTGGCCGTCCTTGGCGCAGGGCTTGAAGCTGCGCTCCACGAAGCCGGGCGAGTAGTCCCAGCCCTCGCCGATCCATGAGGACTGGTTGTTCGTGGCTGCCGTCCGGCCGTCCACGGACTGTGAGCTGTAGGAGAGCGAGATGGCCGGCTTTCCGCCGCCCAGTCCGTCCGGTACGGCGATGGGGTACGACCAGGAGAAGCCGCCGGTGTTACCGCCGCTGCTCCACTTGCCCGACGGTGCCAGGCTCGTGGCCGTGTACGTGCCCGCCGGGCCGCCGGGGGCGGTCGTCACGCCGAGCACCGTAGCCCCGCCGGCCACACCCATATCGGTCGAAGCAGCATTGGTACGGGCGCCCTCTGCCACGGAGTCGCTCTTGAGTGGAACCTCCGTGCTGAGCAGCCCGATCCGGTCGCCGTTCCTGGCTGTCTGCATAGGAGTCTGCCTGCGGCACTCCGCGCGCTCGGGAGTGGTCAGCGCGCACTCGGGGAGCGTGACCAGCCGTGCCCTGGAGAGCCAGTCGCCGCCGAACGCCCCCGCGATGTGCGAAACGTCCACCGAGACCTTGACTGGGCCGCCCTTCACCGATGCATCGGCAGGCCGGACCGCCAGCAGCATGCCCTGGACACCGGCCTTCTCGGCGGCCGTCCGGTCCGTCAGCTGCACAGCGGCTTTGCCGGTGCGAGGTGCGTCCTTGTCTGCAGTGGGGCTCACCCAAATTGGCGCGGCTCCAGCGCGGTTCGGGTCTGCGGCAGGCGCCACCGGGCCGCCGCTGGAGGGCGCCGGTTTGGTGAAGAGCGAACCGCGCGGCGCAGCAGGCGGCGCGGCAGGCGGCGCGGCGGCCAGATCCACCTCGGCCTTGGAGGCGGGTGGCCAGAACACGTCCCGAGGGCGCCAGGCGGCCGCGCCGTCGCCCTTCGGCCTCTTCGGGTCGGACTTCGGAGCAGTTTTTCCGGAGACCGATTCGGTTTTGCTCAATGTGCCCGGTGACCAGCGGCGTTGATCTTTGGGCTGCCACTGTGCGGCCTGGGCCGTCCCCGCGCCCACGAGCAGCGAAAGCGCGACTAAAAGCGGAACTGTGATGCGTTTTTGGATCGTCGAGCGTCTTCTTATCGTGCGCAGTCCAGCTGGTGCCGACACGGCACGCCCCCCACGGTCGCCGAGTAGATCAATTGGGCCGAGATCTTAGCCTGCCGGGAATTCGCTCAACCCGAACCAATCTGGACAAGCCACCCCACCGACCTGCAAGATTCGTAAGATTGCCCGAAACTCGACCCTTCGTATGCGCGATGGCTGGATTCCCTCGATTGGTTGGTCGCGATTCCACTAAAAGCCACATGGAATACCATCCTCCGAATTCATATTGGCAACGGTCTGCGCCGCCAGGCTGTTAGCGTTCAGGCCCAGTTGTCGGTAACGATCACATCGGGGAGTTTGCCGTGGGGGGCATACGAAGAGAAATGCGACCGGTCCGCCGGCCGGTCGCGCTGGCGGGGCTGGTCGCTCTGGCCTTGTCCGTCGCATCGGTCGGCGCCGGACCAGCCGTCTCAGCGGCGGAGAAGTCGAGCGCGGGGAGCGCTCAGACACCGCCTGAACGACCGACGACCGAGCGGGAGCGCGCGGAGAACGCCGCCCTGGCGGAGGCCAAACGGACGGGGAAGCCCGTGCCCGTGGCGGCTGCGACGACCGAGACGGACACGTTGACGGCCAATCCGGACGGCACTCTGGGTATGACCCGGAGCGTCGCCCCGTTACGCACCAAGCGCGGCGGCGAGTGGGTCGACCTCGATGCCACTCTCGTCAAGGCGGCCGACGGCTCACTCCGTCCGAAGGCAACGGCCAGCAGCCTGATCCTGTCCGGTGGGGGTACCGCGCCGCTGGCCACCCTGAACCAGGACGGCAAGCAGCTCGTACTCAGCTGGCCGGATCCTCTTCCCGCCCCCTTGCTCGAGGGGGACAGTGCCGTCTATCGCGAAGTGGTCCCGGGCACCGATCTCAGGGTGACGGCCGACGAGGGCGGCGGCATCTCCCAGATCCTCGTCGTGAAGTCCGCCGAGGCCGCCAAGCACCCGAAGCTCGCCAAGCTGGCCACCGGCCTCAAGGGCGAGGGCGTCACCGTCTCCGCGGACGTCAACGGCAACCTGAAGGCCGCCGATGCCGCGGGCCGTACCGTCTTCCAGGCACCGGCGCCGACCATGTGGGACTCCACCGCGTCCGTCCAGGCTCCGTCGGCCAAGCCCTCCAAGGCCACCGCGTTCTCCCAGGCAGTCACGGGCTCGGAGGGCACGCCGCCTGCCACGGCCGACGAGGCGGCCAAGCCCGTCTCGGACAGCGATGGACCGGGAGACTTCGCCAAGGTCACCCGGCTCCAGACCGACCTCGGCAAGGACACCGTCACCCTCACTCCGGACCGTTCCTTCCTGAGCGACCCCGCCACCGCCTACCCGGTCTACATCGACCCGGCCTGGCAGCCCACCAACCGTGGCACCCAGCACTGGGCCTGGGTCCAGGAGGCCTACCCCACGACCGTCAGCTACGACGACTACAGCGACACCTACGACCCGGGCGTCGGCTACCAGCGGTGGCGCACCCGGACCGGCCTGGAGCGCTACTACGTCCAGGTCGACACCAGCGACCTGCGGGACAAGAGCATCAAGAAGGCCGCCTTCTCCGCAATCCAGTCGTACGCGGCCGACGCCACTTGCAGCAACACGTACAACGTGGACCTGCACTCCACCGAGCCGCTGCTCTCCGACATCTCCTGGAGCACCCAGCCCCGCGACTGGGAGGTCCTGCGCACGACCTCGCTGAACAGCGCGGGCGGCCCCGGCTGCCCGGACGCGACCACGCGCGGGGAGTGGGACGTACGCGAGCACCTCGCCGCCAACGAGTGGCGCGGTAGCGTCACCTACGGCCTCTTCGCCTCCAACGAGTCCAAGACCAGCGGCAACACCTCCTTCAAGAGGTTTACCCGCGACCGCAACAACCTGCCGTTCCTCTACATCGAGTACAACCGCGCCCCGTACAACCCGTGGGAACTGGGCACGTTTCCCGCACCCCAGAACCCGAACGGGAACGGCTGCGGCTGGGTCGGCGCCACCAACTACGCTGGCCTGAGCATCGGCGCCTGGGTCGGCGATCCTGACGGACAGCAGAACGATGCCCGCTTCCTGATCCACGACACCGCGGACTCCAGCCTCGCTTTCGACAGCGGCTGGATCGGCCAGGCGAGCGGAACCCACTGGGTCTCCGCACACCCGACCGGCCTGCTGGACGGCCACTCCTACACGTGGCACGTGCAGAGCGGCGACGGCGACATGACATCCAGCTGGGTGGCCGGTTGCACCTTCACCATGGACACCCAGCCGCCGTCGGTCCCGGTCGTCACCTCCGCCGAGTACCCGCCGTCGGGGACCCTGCCGGGTTCCACGAAGCACATTGGCCAGCCCGGGACCTTCCAGGTCAAGGCCACCGACACCCTCAGCGGTGTCCTGTACTACGAGTGGTCCTTCAACTCGACGATCCCCGTCGGCGGCGCGAACCGGGTTGATGCGTCCGCCGACGGCGCCGCGGCCATCCCACTGACTCCCACGACCTGGGGCACCAACATCCTGCGCGTCCAGTCCGTGGACCGGGCGGGCAACCGCTCCCAGCAGCAGACTTACACCTTCTACGTCCCTGACAATCCGGCAGCCAAGACGACACTCGGCGACATCACCGGCGACGAGCGCGTCGACTTCATCGCACCCACGCAAAACGGGGACCTTGTCGTCTACCCGACCGCGGTCGACCCCGCAGCGGGCGGAGTACTCGCCTCGAACGTGGCGAACAGCCCCGGAGGAAAGGGATGGGGTGGAAGCACACTCACCTCCCACCGCGGCGGAAACGGCATCCGTATCGATGACCTGTGGGTCCACAGGGACGGGCAACTGAGGCTCTACCGCAACTCCCTCACCCAGGGCGGCCTCGCGGCAAACGGAGGCCTGTACTACAACTCCGCCAAGTCCGTACCGGTACAGCGGCCCTACGCAGAGGACTGCACCGTCGCTGCCACCGGCCAAACCTGCGGCAGCGAGTACGCGGAGGACTGGACCAGGGTCAAGCAGCTCCTGGCCGTCGGTGACGCCCTGCCGGAGGCCGGTGCCACCCCTCGCAACGACCTCCTCACCGTGGAGAGCGGCGGCACAGGCGCCGCGCAGCTGGTACTTCTGCAGGGTGCCGGTACGACGGGCGAGCTGCGCGATCCCATCGTGCTCGTTCTGAGCCTGTCTGGCTGGGAAAACCTCACCCTCATCGCGCCCGGCGACGCCACCGGTGACGGGCTTCCCGATCTCTGGGCCCGCGACAACAGCACGGGTGACGTCTACCAATACGCCAACGTCCCCGGGAATCCGGCAGCTCTCGGCGACCACACCAAGCGCACGAAGATCGGCTCTGGCCTCAAAGCGGCCACCCATCCCGTCATCGGCTCCTCCGGCGACACCAGCGCAGACGGCGTCCCCGACCTGTGGGGCCTGGACAGCCGCCACCGGCTGATGACCTGGGATGGCGTCGCCACCTCCGGGAAGGTCAGCAGCCTCCGCACCGGTCACACCATGGGCGATGCCCGGATCTCCCGCTCCCACTGGAAGCTGAACGAAGGCACGGGAAGCACCGCTGCCGACCTGCGCGGACGCAGCAACGCCACCCTCAGCGCCACCGGCGCCACCTGGACCGACGAGACCGTCAACGGCACGGCAACCAAGGTCGTCGCGCTCGACGGCACGACCGGCACGGTCACCGCGGCCGGCCCGGCCGTCGACACCACCCGCAGTTTCACGATCTCCACCTGGGCCAACTCCAACGAGCCCTCACCCCTCCTGGCTCAGGAGGGTCAGCGCTCCAGCGGCCTCGTCCTCTGGCACGACCAGGACGGCACCTGGCGCTTCGGAATGGCCAAGAAGGATGCCGATGTCTGGGATTACGACCAGACCGCAGTCGTGAACGCCGCCGCCATGGTCCGGACCGGCTCATGGACCCAACTCACCGCCACCTACGACGACCAGACCGGCCTCATCGCCCTCTACGTGAACGGCACCCTCGCCGGCACGGGCCATCACCCCAAGTCAAACGCCTGGAGCGCCACCGGACCCCTCGTCCTCGGCCGCTTCAAGGACCGGGGCCAGCCCACATCCTTCTGGAAGGGCCGGATCAGCAACGTGGCCGTCTACAACCACTCCACCGTCCCCTCAGCCACTAGCACCACCCTCGTCTCGGCGGTCAGCAGCACCAAATGCGCGGACGACAACCACGGGAGCACGGCCGAGGGCAACCGTATCCAGATCTGGGACTGCAACACTGACCCGGGCGCCCCCCAACTGTTCGAGATCCGCGAGAACGGTGAGATGCGCGTGGTCGGCAAGTGCGTGACCGCCGCGGGCGGCGGCACCGCCAACGGCACCCTCGTCCAGCTCGCCACCTGTGACGGCGCCGGTGGCCAGCAGTGGCTCCCCACGGCCACCAGCGGCTTCTACAACCCGCAGTCCGGCCGCTGCCTCGACCTCCCGAACGCCCGCATCGACAACGGCAGCCAACTCGCCCTGTCCGACTGCAACACCTCCAACGCACAACGCTGGCACACCGCCGACCTGGCCTCGCCCCTCGGGGCTGGTGGCTGACCCTTCGTCGCACCGGGATGCTGGCCTCGCTCCGCGGTCCAACAGGGCGGGGCCGGCGCCTCGGCTGACGGTTTCACCGGCCTGGTGCGCATCGGCGTACGCCTGTCAGGGGTCGTGCTACAGCCGGGCGTTCCGCAGTGCAGGCATCTCACGGAAATCTGGTTATGACGCAACTGACACCCTCGCCCACTGCCGGGACCGAAGACGCCCGCTGCGCGGGGGATCCCTCGGCGGACGGCCATCCCCGCGCAGGGTGGTGGCAGGCCCGCTGGGTGGTGCCGTCGGCGCTCGCCGTCGGATACGCGCTCAACGTGCTCTTCCGGCTCTCCCTGGTCACCGGTCAGGACCACCCGACGGTGAGCCCGGACGAGCAGATGTACCTGGTGATGGCCAGAATCATGGCCGGCAGACCGACGACCGAGATTCCCGGTGATCAGATCATCCCAGGCGGGTACTCGCTGCTCATCTCGCCGGCCATGCGCATCACCCAGGACCCGGTTCACGCGTACCACCTGATCATGGGCATCAACGCCCTCATCAGCTGCCTGATGCTTCCCCTCGCGTACTGGGCACTGCGCTGTCTGAACATCTCCCGGCCGGTCTCGTACGCCGCCGGCCTTGCCGCGGTGATGCTCCCGACGGTGCTCTTCTACACGCAGTACGCGATGGCCGACACCCCACTGCCGGTCCTGGTAATGCTGTGGCTGATCGGTGTGCACGGCCTCTTCTCCGAGGGCAGCGGGCGCCGCAGGGGCTGGTTCGGCCTCCTGGCCGGCTTCGCCGCCGGGTACTGCCTGCTCACCCATGACCGTGGTGGTGTGATCATCGCATTGACTGCCGTGGTGCTGCTGGTGGCGCTGGCCTTCAACTGGGCACCACGCATGGCCAGTACGCTGGCGCTGGCCATGCTGGCCGTTCTGTTCGTCGTCAAGCGGCTGATGACCGCCTGGCTGATGTCGCGGATTGACGGTGCCCGCCCGAGCGAAGTCGGCAACGCCGTCTTCGAAACCCTCGCGAACACCCGGCTGATGCGCCGCACTTTCATGCGCGCGATCGGCCACCTCTGGTACTTCATGACCTCCACGTGGGGTCTGGGCGCGCTGGCCCTCGTGGTCTGTGTATACGCGGTGTTCAGCAAGCGGTTCAGCCTGGCCAACCGTGTGGTCGCCTTCCTGATGGTGGCGCTGCTGGGCGGCATCACCCTGGCGGCGGCCGCTGGCCTGCCCGCCGACGGCCGGATCGACACCATCACCTACGCCCGCTACTTGTCCCCGCTGGCCGCGGTGTACGTGCTGGTCGCGATGGCGGCGCTCTACCACGTCCGCGGCTGGAAAAAGATCGCCGCGCTCGGCACGGCCGCCTCAAGTGTGACGCTGGCACTCATGGCGGTGCTGCTCCACATGGCGGGCAAGGAGCTTCACACGTCCCACTTCGTCCTCTGGGGCCTGCCGGACTCCACCTTCCTCGCCAGCCTCTGGCCCGCAAACGGCGACTGGGGCAGCTTCCACGCCGGCCGCACCACCGTGATCGCCCTGATCGTGCTCGCCGTCGTCCTGATGCTGCGCCTGCTCGGCGGCAACCACAGGGCCGCGCTCGCCACCGGCGCCATCGGGATGTCGCTGGCCGTGTTCGCCGGCGCAGGGAGCGCGGCCGTCACCGACCACATCACCAAGCCCCGGACCAGCGGGACCCAGTGGATCGCCAGCGGATTCATCGAGGCGGCCGGCATCCGGCCCGGCGACCGGATGGTGATGGACGACGGCCTCGTCTGGGAGATCCGCGCGACGATGACGTTCATGGTGCTCGACGGCCGGGTCTGGTCCCGCGCCCTGAACAAAAACGAGGCCGTGCCGGCCCAGGCCAACGTCGCTGCGCTCCCCCTCTCCGACGAGAGCGCCCTGGCCACCGACAGCTGGCGCGACGCCCCGCCCGGCTGGCACGTCGACCGGGATGTCCGGGAGCGCCACTACGTCATCTGGCGCCGAGGCTAGCTCTGCCGAAGGTGTTGCCGTCTGGTTGGAAGAGATCAGCAGGCCGGCCGCTGGGATGGCACCCTGCGGCGGATACCTACGCCGAGCGTGCCGTCGCAGGGGACACCGAAGGCGGCCCTGCCCCATACCCTGTCAAGGTCGAGCTGCAAGGAGAGGGGCAAGGCCCATGTCCACCGAAGCTACGCCGGACCCGTACCGCGATCAGTTGCTCTTCGGCCAGAGACTCCTGATTCTCCGTACCCGGAGAGGACTCACCCGCGACCAACTCGGCGGTCTCACCGGCCGGTCCGGTTCGTGGGTCAAAGCTCTCGAAACGGGGCGTCTGAAGACACCCCACCTGCCCGTCATCCTCCGCTTGGCCGAAGTGCTGCGGGTCCGGGACCTGTCCGACCTCACCGGCGATCAGTCCCTGCAGGTCAGTCTGTTCACCGGCCCCGGACATCCCCGCTTCGCCGCAGTGCGCGAGGCCCTCAACTCGCTGCAACTCGGCGGCGGCCGTGAAGCCCCGCCCGCCGCGCACCTGTCAGCCCGACTCGCCCGCGCATGGTCGGCCCGGCACTCCGCTCCCAACCACCGCGACGTCATCGGCTCCCTGCTTCCCGACTTGGTCCGCGACGCGCAGGCGTCCGTACGGCAGGCCGAGACGGTCGCCGACCGCAAGGCGGCACAGGCATCCTTGGCGCAGGTGTACTTCCTCGCCCAGTTCTTCTGTGCCTACCAGCCCGACGCCCCCCTCGTGTGGCGGGTCGCGGAGCGCGGCATGATGGCCGCGCAGGACTCCGAGGACCCGCACGCCATCGGCCTGGCCGCGTGGCTGACCACGCAGGCGCACCGCGAGAGCGCCCACCTGGATGCGGCGGACGCCGTCAACCTGGAGGCCCTCCGCTACCTGGAGCCGCTCCTCCCCGATGCCGGAGCGGACGTACGGGCGGTGGCCGGCGCACTCACGGTCGAGGCCGGGCTGACCGCGGCCCGGCGCGGCGAAACGGGTACGGCGTGGCGGTACTGGGACGAGGCCCGGGCACTGGCCGAGGGCCTGCCCGCAGGGTACTTCCACCCCGTGACCTCCTTCTCCCGGGCAGTCATCGGCGCGCACGCCGTCACGGTGGCCGTGGAACTGCACGCCGGAGGGGAGTCGGCGCGGCAGGCAGCCCGCGCGGAGGCCGAAGCGATCCCGTCCCGGCCGCGACGGGCCCGGCACCGGATCGAGCAGGCCCGCGCCTACCACCTGGACGCGCAGCCCGACGTGGCACTGGCCACGCTGGCGCAGGCCCACGAGGCGGCACCGGAAACCGTCCAGTACAACGGATACGCCAAGCGCATCGTGTTGGAGGAGGCCGAGGCCAAGAGCCCCGCCCGGCGCCGCAGGGCATCCGAACTCGCTACCAGGTTCGGCCTGCTGACGGCGTAACCAAGGGGGCACAATCTGTGTCCCTGCCGCACCGAGCCCGCCCCTACGGTCGTCCTGACCACCCGCTGACGACGGTAGGGGAGTGACCTCTGTGACCAGCCGCACCACGCCACGCTGTACCCGAGGCGTGCTCAGCATCGACACCCCGGATGACGCCCACGTGGGCATCTGCGCGGCGGCCGGGCCCCGCCCCGAGCTCCTCGACCGCGCGCACGCCGGCCCGGAGCGCTTCCCCGGTACCGAGGGGCCGTCCGATGGCTGAGGCGTACGCGTACGTGCCGCACCGCCTGCTCCGCAAGCGCGTCCGCGACATCGCCTCCGGCGTCGAGGGCGAGCTGATGGCCGTCATCAACGAGAACGTCTCCGCCACCGGCATCGAGCACTGGGTGGAGCTGGCCTACATCCGCGGCGCGAACGGCCGCGAGTTCTCGACCGCCGTCGACAACGTCGAAGCGGCCGGCCCCTGAGCCGGGCCGGGCGGCGAGCAGGCCGGCGGCCAGCAGTCCCCCGATGAAGCAGCAGCGGCCAACACGGCCCGGCGGTAGGCCCCTTCGCGGCTGTACGGCGCCTCCAGCGCTCTTCGAGACGGTCTCACGAGGGTGGGGGCGGACGACTCAGCCCTCGGCCCCCTCTGGAAGGCATCGTGAAACGACTTTTGCAGACCGCGGCGGCGGTGCTCCTCACCGCAGGACTTGTGGCCCCCACGGCGGCCGCCGAGGAAGCATCCTCCCTGGCCCAGCGATCGGCGCGGTTCGCCCAGCCGGGCTCCCTCTCCTCGCCGTTCGGAAAGGGCAGCTTCCGGTTCGGTGTCTCGAGCTCCGCTACCCAGATCGAGGACCAGAACACCCACACCGACTGGTACAAGTGGACCCAGCCCGTCGCCGAAGGCGGCATGGGCAAGAGCCCCGCCGTCGGAGAGGGCGTCGACGGCTACACGCTGGCCATCGAGGACATCGACCTCATCGCCGCCCTGAAGGTGGACTCGTACCGCTTCGGCATCGAGTGGGCGCGCATCGAACCCCGCCGCGGCCAGATCGACGAGCAGGCGATCGCCCACTACAACAAGGTGATCGACGCCCTCGTCGCCCGCGGCATCCGCCCGGTCGTCACCATCCACCACTTCGCCAACCCGGTGTGGGTGGACAACCCCGAGGACCTCACCTGCGCGGCCGGCCCCTCGGACACCAACCTCTGCGGGCTCGACCACCCCCAGGGCGGGCCGCTCGTCGTCAAGGCCATGGCCGACCACTCCACGCTGCTCGCCCAGCGGTTCGGCGACCGGGTCCGCGAGTGGGTGACCCTCAACGAGCCCGGCGTGTACATGATGTTCTCGCACGCCTTCGGCGCGGGCCCGCCCGGCAAGGCCAACCTCCCCACCAACTTCGACACGAAGTTCGCGCCCGCCGTGCGCACGTACATCTCCGCGCACGCCGCCATGTACAAGGCGATCAAGCAGGTGGACCCGGGCGCCAGCGTCGGCCTGACCGCCAGCGTCAAGCAGTACGAGGCCGTCCGCGACGGCAAGATCAGCACCGAGCCCCGCGACATCGCCGCCCGGGACCGCTTCCGCCGCTTCTTCGAGCTGAACTTCCTCGACTCGCTGCGCAACGGCACCTTCGACGCCAACTACGACGGCACCCCCGACGAGCAGCACCCGGAGTGGAAGAACACCCTGGACTGGCTCGGCATCCAGCTCTACGACCGCACCGGCGTCACCGATCCGACCACCCCCGGGCCGACCACCCTGCCCGTCATCAACGTCGACGTGTGCGGCGCCCCGCCCTGCTTCCCGCTCAAGGACCCGACGTACTTCATCCCCGACATGGGCTACGAGTCGGACCCGCAGGGCCTCTACCCCGTCCTCAAGGACTTCAGCCGCCGCTACAAGGGCCTGCCGCTGCTGGTCTCCGAGTCCGGCATGGCCACCGCCTCGGGCACGCGCCGCGCCGAGTTCATCGTCCGCGCCCTGGAGCAGATCCAGCGGGTCCGGGCCGAGGGCGTCGACGTCCGCGGCTACTACCACTGGAGCCTGATGGACAACTTCGAGTGGCTCGGCGGCTACAAGCCGCGCTTCGGCCTCTACGCCGTCGACCGCACCACCATGAAGCGCACCCCCACCGAAGCGGTGGGCGTCTACGCCCAGATCGCCGGGTCCCGCACCCTGAGCCCGGCCCTGCGCGCCCAGTACGGCGGCAGCGGCCCGCTCACCCCTGAGCCGGGCAACGCACCCGCCGCCCCCGCGGGCACCGCCGAGCCGGCCGTCACCGGCCGCCGGGACTGACCCTCACGGCCGGGCGCGTCGCCGCGCCCGGCCTCCCCGTCTTCTGCCTTCTGCCGAGGCCTCGGTTCGAACGATCTCCAAGGATGCCCAGATGAGCAACGCCCAGGTGAACAGCGGCACCGCTGCCGCACCCGTGCCCGTCGCCGCGGACATAGCCGCCCGGCTGCGGGAGACGATCGCCGGACTCCTGGAGATCGGCGCCGAGTCGGTGGACGAGAACCGTTCCCTGCGGGACCTGGGAATGACCTCGGTCTCCATCGTGGCGATGCTGGAGAGCATCGCCACGTGGCTGGGCCGCCCCGTCCCCGCCTGGGTCGCCTGGCAGTACCCCACCGTGGCCGCCCTCGCCGGACACCTCGCGGGCGACGACCACCCCGCGGCGGCCGGCGCCGCCTCCCCCCGCACGCGTACCCGCGCGCACGCGCAGGAACCGATCGCCGTCGTCGGCCTCGGCTGCCGGCTGCCCGGCGGCATCGAGACCCCCGACGCGCTGTGGCAGAGCCTCCTCGACGGCATCGACGCCGTACGCGAGGTCCCGCGCGAGCGCTGGAACGCCGACGAGTGGCTCGACCCGGACCCCCGCGCCCCCGGCCGCATGACCACCCGCTGGGGCGGCTTCCTCGACGACGTCGCCGGCTTCGACGCCGAGCTGTTCCGCATCTCACCCGCCGAAGCCCGCCAGATGGACCCCCAGCAGCGCATGGCCCTCGAGACGGCCTGGGCCGCCGTCGAGGACGCCCGGATCGTCCACGGCGACCTCGAGGGCACCCGCACCGGCGTGTTCATGGGCACGATGGCGCAGGAGTACCACCTGGCCACCGGCGCCGACCCGCAGGACATCGAGACCCACTCCGCCACCGGCTGGGACAACTCGATCATCCCCGCCCGCATCGCCTACACCCTCGGCCTGCACGGCCCCGCCCTCGCCGTCGCCACCGCCTGCAGCTCCTCGCTGACCGCCACCCACCTCGCCGTGCAGAGCCTGCGCTCCGGCGAGTCCGACCTCGCCCTCGCCGGCGGCGTCAACATCATGCTCAGCCCGAACACCACCGTCGCCATGACCAAGTTCGGCGGCATGAACCCCGACGGCCAGTGCCGCGCCTTCGACGCCGCCGCGAACGGCTACGTCCGAGGCGAGGGCTGCGGCATCGTCGTCCTGCGCCGCCTGTCCGACGCCCTCGCCGAAGGCGACCGCATCTACGCCGTCATCCGCGGCAGCGCCGTCAACAACGACGGCGCCTCCAACGGCCTCACCGCCCCCAACCCCCGCGCCCAGACCGAGGTCCTGCGCGCCGCCTGGCAGGACGCCGCCGTCGCCCCCCGGCACGTCTCCTACGTCGAGGCCCACGGCACCGGCACCCTCCTCGGCGACCCCATCGAAGCCGAGGCCCTGGGCAGTGTCTTCGCCGAGGGCCGCGAGGAGCCCCTGCGCATCGGCTCGGCCAAGACCAACTTCGGCCACCTGGAACCCGCCGCGGGCGTCGTCGGCCTGATGAAGACCGCCCTCGCCCTGCACCACGGCGAACTCCCCGCCAGCCTCCACTTCGACACCCCCAACCCGCACATCGACTTCGAGGCGAGCCGCCTCGAGGTCGTCGCCGAGCGCCGCCCCTGGCCGCACGGCGGCCGCCGGTACGCGGGCGTCAGCGGCTTCGGCTTCGGCGGCACCAATGCCCACATCGCCCTCGAAGAAGCCCCCTACCGCCGGCGCCTGCTCGTACCGCTGGCCGCCGACACCGACGAGGAGCTGCGCGAGGCCGCAGGGGCCCTGACCGCCCGCGCCCGCGCCGGCCACGGCTGGTACGCCCCCGAACTCCTCGCCCGCGCCGCCGGCAGCCAGCGCATCGTCGCCGCCGTGAGCCACCCCGACGAGCTCGCCGACGCCCTGCGCGAGCGCCTCGACACCCGTACGCCGCGCACCCCCGGCGCCCGCCCCTCGCTGGCCTTCTTCTTCTCCGGCCACGGCTCCCAGTGGCTCGGCATGGGCCGAGACCTGCTCGCCGAACCCGCCTTCCGCACCGCACTCGACGCCTGCGACACCGCGATCCGCGAGGTCACCGGCTGGTCCGTCCTCGAGGAGCTGCTCGCCGGACCCGACACCTCCCGGCTGGACCGCACCGACGTCGTCCAGCCCGTCCTGTTCGCCGTCCAGGTCTCCCTCGCCCGCACCCTGGAGGCCTGGGGCCTGGAGCCGTGCACCGTCTTCGGCCAGAGCATCGGCGAGGCCGCCGCAGCCGTCGTGGCCGGCGCCCTGCCGCTGGCCGAGGGCGCCCGCCTCATCGGCACCTGGTCGCAGCTCATCGCCGAACGCGCCGCCGGGCAGGGAGCCCTGCTGCTCTGCGAACTCCCGCTGGAGCGCGCCGACGAGCTCGTCGCCCGCCACCCCGGCCGGATCTCGCTGGCCGGCCACCTCGCCCCCGGCCAGACCGCCCTGTCCGGGCCGCTGGACGCCGTGGCCGCCGTGGAACGAGAGCTCGCCGAGTCCGGGGTGCGCTGCCAGCGCGTCCACATCGACTACGCCTCCCACAGCGAGCAGCTCACCGCCCTCGCCCCCGAACTCGAACGCCGCCTGGGCACCCTGCGCACCCGCCCCGCCGCCATCCCGTTCTGGTCGACCGTCACCAACGGCTTCACCGACGGCACCGCCCTCGACGCCGCGTACTGGGCCCGCAACATGTGCGCGCCCATGCTGATCACCGAGGCCGTCACCGCGCTCGCCGACGAACGCGGCCTCGCCATCGTCGAGATCGCCCCGCACCCCGTCGCCCGGCACTCCCTCAAGCGCACCCTGACCGCACTGGCCGAAGCGGGAACCGGCACCGGGCAGACCACCCCCGGCCCCTCTTCGGTGCTGGTCACCGGCCGCCGCGACCGCTCCGCCCGCCGGTCACTCGAGGACGTCGCCGTCCGCCTGTGGTGCGAGGGCTATGACGTGGACTGGGGCGCCGTCACCGGCCGGCCCCAGCGCCCCGCCCCCACCGCGCCCGTCGCCGTGACCGTTTCCGGCAAGAGCCCCGCCGCCCTCGCCGCGAACGCCGCCGCCCTCGCCGACCACCTGGCCGGCGCCTCGACGGCCACCCTCCTCGACACCGCGTACACCGCCGCGGGCCGCCGCTCGCACCTGGAGCACCGGGCCGTGGCCGTCGCCACCACCGCCGACGAGGCCGCGGAGGCCCTGCGCGCCCTGGCCCAGGGAGCGCCGCACCGGGCCCTGACCGAAGGCACCGCCCGCCAGGGCGACCTGGCCGTGCTCTTCACCGGGCAGGGCAGCCAGCGCCTCGGCATGGGACGCGCCCTGTACGGCGCGCTGCCCGCCTTCCGCCAGGCCTTCGACGACGTGTGCGCGGAACTCGACCGGCACCTGCGGATCCCGCTCGTCGCCGTGCTGTTCGCCGACCCCGACGGCGCCGACGGTGCGCTCGTCCACGAGACCGAGTTCACCCAGCCCGCCCTGTTCGCCGTCGAGGTCGCCCTGTTCCGGCAGTGGCAGGCCTGGGGCGTGGAGCCGCGCGTCCTGGCCGGCCACTCGGTCGGCGAACTCGCGGCCGCGCACGCGGCCGGCGTGCTCGGCCTGGCCGACGCGGCCCGCCTGGTGGCCGCCCGCGGCCGCCTCATGCAGGCCTGCGAGCCCGGCGGGGCCATGGCCTCCGTCGAGGCGTCCGAAGCCGAGGTGCTGGACGTCCTCGCGGACGTGGCGGGGCGGATCGCGGTCGCCGGGCTCAACGGGCCGGCGCAGACCGTCGTCAGCGGCGACGCCGACGCCGTCACCGCCGTCATCGGCCGGTTCGCCGCCCGGGGACGCCGCACGCGCCGGCTGGAGGTCTCCCACGCCTTCCACAGCCCGCACATGGACGCCATGCTCGACGCCTACCGGCACGTGGCCCAGGAGTGCGTGTTCGACGCCCCGGAGATCCCGCTCGTCTCCACCGTCACCGGCACCTGGTCGGACACCGGCCTCGCCCCCGGCGAGGGGATGCGCTCCGCGGAGTACTGGGTCCGCCAGGTCCGCGAACCCGTCCGCTTCCTCGACGCCATGGCCACCCTGGAGCGGGCCGGCATCGCCCGCTACCTCGAATGCGGCCCCGCCGCCGTGCTGTCCGCGACGGGCGCCGGCTGCGTCGAGCGCGAGGTCCCCTTCATCGCCTCCCAGCGGGCCGACGAGAGCGACGAGGCCCGCATCCTCGTCCAGGCCCTCGGCGCGCTCCACGTCAACGGCCAGGACGTCGACTGGTGCAAGGTGTTCACGGGCACCTCCGCCACCGTCACCGACCTGCCCACGTACGCCTTCCAGCGCGAACGCCACTGGATCGACGCCCCCGACCGGGTCCGCGGCGGCCGCCCGCCCGCCGACGAGGCGCTGTGGCAGGCCGTCGGAAGCGGCGCGGCCGACCGCGTCGCCGAACTCCTCGGCATCGCCGACAGCGTCACCGACAGCACCGCCGTCGCCGCCCTGCTGCCCCACCTCGCCGCCTGGCGCGAACGCCAGGACTCCGCCGACACGGTCGCCGACTGGCTGTACGAACAGAGCTGGGAACCGGTCGGCGCGCTCCCCGCGGCCCCCGCCGCCGCGGGCCACTGGCTGCTGGTCACCCCTGCCGCGGCCCAGGCGCTCGCCGACGCCGTCGCCGAGGCGCTCACCGCCGCCGGGGGCACCGTTCACGTCCTGTCGGCCCACGACGACCGCACCGGCTACGGGGCCCCGCTGGCCGCGCTCACCGCGGAACTCGGGGACCGGCAGCCGGCCGGCGTACTCGCCCTCACCCCCCTCGACACCACCGCCCACCCCGCCCACCCGGCCACCACCACGGGCGCCGCCCAGACCCTGGCCCTCGTCCAGGCCCTCGGCGACGCCGCGGTCCGCGCCCCGCTGTGGCTCGTCACCCAGGGCGCCGTCCACGCCGCCCCCGCCGACCCGGCGCCCCGGCCCGACCAGGCCCTCGCCTGGGGCCTGGGCCACGTCATCGCCCTGGAGCACGGCACCCGCTGGGGCGGCCTCGTCGACCTCCCGGCCGACCCCGCCCAGGCCCTGGCCCAGGCCCCGCGCCTCGCCGCAACCGTCAATGCCGTTAACGGCGTTAACGCCGTTAACGCCGTCAACGCGCCGGGCGCCGACTCCGCCGGAGCCGAGGAGCACCTGGCCCTGCGCCCCGTCGGCGCGTACGCCCGCAGGCTGCGCCGGGCCACCGTGCCCGCCGCGACCCCCTGGACGCCCCGCGGCACCGTCCTCATCACCGGCGGCAGCGGCGCCCTCGCCGGCCACCTCGCCCAGCGCCTCGCCGAGCGCGGCGCCGAACACCTCGTCCTCGTCTCCCGCCGGGGCCCCGCGGCCGAGGGAGCCGCCGAGCTCACCGCCCGCCTCGAAGCCGCCGGCGCCCGCGTCACCTTCGCCGCCTGCGACCTCACCGACCGCGGCCAGACCCAGCGGCTGCTGGACGGCCTCGACGCCGAACAGCCGCCCCTGCGCGCCGTCTTCCACACCGCGGGCATCCTCGACGACCGCCTCCTGGACCGCCTCGACACCGAGGCCCTCGCCGCCGCCGCGGCGCCCAAGCTCGGCGCGGCCCGCCTGCTGGCCGAGCTCACCCGCGACCACGACCTCGACGCGTTCGTCCTCTACTCCTCCGTCGTCGGCGTCCTCGGCAACCTCGGCCAGGCCAACTACGCCATGGCCAACGCCGCCCTCGACGCCCTCGCCGAATCCCTGCGCTCCTCCGACGTCCCCGCCCTCAGCCTCGCCTGGGGCCCCTGGGCCGACGGCGGCATGACCCACGGCGCAGCCGAGGCCCAGCTGCGCGCCGCCGGACTCGCCCCCATGGCCGTGGCCCGCGCCCTGACGGCCCTGGACGCGGCCCTCGCCTCGGGCCGCTCCCTGGTCGTCGCCGACATCGACTGGCCCAAGGCCGCCGCCGGCTACGGCGAAGCCCGCCCGCGCCGCTTCCTCGACGAGATCGCGCAGGCCCGTACCGCACCGGCCGCCGCAGCCGCCGCCACAGCCGCAGCCGGGGGCGACACCAACCCCTTCCTCAGCAGCGTCCTGGCCCTGCCCGAGGCGGACCGCGCGGCCCGCGTACGGGCCGTGCTCGCCGCCGAGGCCGCCGCCGTACTCGGCATCAAGGACCCGGAATCCCTCGACCCGGAACGCGGGTTCAAGGACCTCGGCTTCGGCTCGATGATGTCCATCGACTTCGCCGCCGGCGTCCAGAAGCGCACCGGCGTCACCACCCCCAAGACGCTGGCCTTCGACTGCCCGAACCTCAGCACCGCCACCGACTGGCTGCTCGCCAAACTCGCCCCCGCGGCCCCCGCCGCCGCCCCGGCCGGCCCCCGGGCCGGCTCCCGCTCCGGCCACGCGGACGAGCCCCTCGCCATCGTCGGCGTCGGCCTGCGCATGCCCGGCGGCGCCCACGACCTCGACAGCCTCTGGACCGTCCTCGCCGAAGGCCGCGACACCGTCACCACCGTGCCCGCGGACCGCTTCGACATCGAGTCCTTCTACGACGCCGACCCGGACGCGGAGGGCCGTACGTACGCCCGCCACGCCTCCTTCCTCGACGACGTCGCCCACTTCGACGCCGCCTTCTTCGGCATCAGCCCGCGCGAGGCCGAGCCGATGGACCCCCAGCACCGCCTGCTCCTCGAAGCGGCCTGGACCTCCCTCGAGGACGCCGGGATCCGGCCCCGCGAGCTGCGGGACTCCCGTACGGGCGTGTTCGTCGGCGCGGGCGTCGGCGAGTACGGCAAGTACCGGCAGGGCGGCGCCCCCGACACCTACACGCTGACCGGCACCCTGCCCAGCTTCAACGCGGGCCGCCTCTCCTACCACCTCGGCCTCCAGGGCCCCGCGCTGTCCGTGGACACCGCCTGCTCCTCCTCCCTGGTCGCCCTGCACCTGGCCTGCGAGGCGCTGCGCAGCGACGAGTGCGAACTCGCCCTGGCCGGCGGCGTGCAGGTGCTCGCCGACCCGGGCGCCTTCATCGCGCTCAGCCGCTCGCACGCCCTGTCCCCGGACGGCCGCAGCAAGACCTTCTCCGCCGAAGCGGACGGCTACGGCCGCGGCGAGGGCGTCGGCGTGCTCGCCCTCATGCGGCTCTCGGCCGCGCAGGCGCAGAACCGTACGGTCCTCGGCGTGATCCGGGCGACCGCCATCAACCACGACGGCGCCAGCAGCGGCATCACCGCCCCCAACGGAACCTCCCAGCAGAAGGTCATCCGCGCCGCCCTCGCCTCGGCGGGCCTCGCGCCCGCCGACGTCGACTACGTCGAATGCCACGGCACGGGCACCTCGCTGGGCGACCCGATCGAGGTCCAGGCGCTGGCCGCCGTCTACGGCGAAGGCCGCACGCCGGGCCGCGAGCTCGGGCTGGGCACGGCCAAGAGCGTCATCGGGCACCTGGAGTCGGCGGCCGGTGTCGCGGGCGTCTGCAAGATGCTCGCCTCCTTCCGCCAGGACGCCCTCCCGGCGACCCTCAACAGCTCTCCGCGCAACCCGAACATCGCCTGGGACGAACTCCCCGTCCGGGTCGTCGACTCGCTCACCCCGTGGGAGCGGGACCGGTCGCGCCCGCGCCGCGCGGGCGTCTCCTCCTTCGGCCTGAGCGGTACCAACGCCCACGTGGTGCTGGAGGAGCCCCCGGCCGCCGCGACCGCCCCGCCCGCCGCCCAGGACACCGGGGCGAGGGCCTCTTCGTACCCGGTGGTCGTGTCGGGCCGTGACGAGGCCGCGCTGCGCGAGCAGGCGGGCCGCTGGGCGGACTGGGCCGAGGCACGTCCCGGAGTTCCGCTGGCCGACGTGGCGGCTACGGCCGCCCGTCACCGCTCGCACTTCGAGTCGCGGGCGAGCGTGGTCGCGGCAGACACTGCCGGTCTGGTGGAGGCGCTGCGGTCGCTGGCCGAGGGCGCTTCGCACGACGCGGTGGTGACGGGCTCGGCCGCGCGTCGCGGCAAGGTCGTCTTCGTCTACCCGGGCCAGGGCTCGCAGTGGGTCGGCATGGGTCGGGCGCTGCTCGCGGAGAACGAGACCTTCCGGCAGGCGATCGACGCGTGTGACGCCGCTCTGCGTCCGTTCACGGGCTGGTCGGTGCGTGAGGTGCTCTCCGGTGAGGAGGGCGACCACCCGCCGTTCGACCGGGTGGACGTGGTCCAGCCGGCCCTGTTCGCCATGGGTGTGGGCCTGTCGGCGGTCTGGCGCTCCCTCGGTGTGGAGCCGTCCGCCGTTGTGGGCCACTCGCAGGGTGAGGTCGTCGCGGCTGTGGTGAGCGGTGCTCTGACTCTGGAGCAGGGCTCGCAGATCGTCGCGCAGCGCTCGCAGGCGGTCCTCGCCTGCGCGGGCCAGGGCGGCATGGCCCTGATCGAACGCCCGCTGTCCGAAGTGGAGGGCTTCCTCGCCCCCTACGGTGACGCGCTGTCGGTGGCCGCGGTGAACACGGCCGGCTCGACGGTGATCTCGGGCCAGGCCGACGCCATCGCGAAGATCGTCGCGGAGCTGTCCGACCAGAACGTGTACGCCCGCAAGATCAATGTGGACTACGCGTCCCACAACGCGCAGATGGACCCGCTGCTGCCCGCCCTGGCGGAGGGCTTCACCGGGATCGTCCCGCAGTCCGCGGACATCGCCTTCTACTCCACCGTCACCGGCCGGGTCGCCGACGGCGCCGAACTCGACGGCTCGTACTGGTGCCGCAACCTCCGTGAGCCGGTCCGCTTCGACAGAGCCCTGAACCAGCTCCTGGACGACGGCCACGGCGTGTTCGTCGAAATCAGTGCCCACCCGGTCCTGTCCATGCCGCTCACCGACGGCAGCGCCGAGCGCGGCGGCATCGTCGTCGGCTCGCTCAGCCGTCGCGACGGGACCCCGGCCCAGCTGCAGCGCAACCTCGGCCTGCTCCACGTCCAGGGCCACGACCTCGACTGGGACCGCGTCCTGGGCGCCGGACACCTCGTACCGCTGCCCTCGTACGCCTTCCAGCGCGAGCAGTTCTGGCTCCCCGTCGCCCAGACCTCCGGCGACGCCGGCTCCCTGGGCCTGGAAGCCTCCCGGCACCCCTGGCTCGGCGCGGGCATCGAACTCGCCGACGCCGACGGCCACGTCTTCACCGGCCGCCTCTCGCTCACCGACCAGCCGTGGCTGCGCGACCACACCGTCTTCGGCTCGGTCATCGTCCCCGGCACCGGCCTGCTCGAACTGGCCACGGCCGCCGCCCAGGAGGCCGGGGCCGCCGGCATCGCCGAACTCACCCTCGCCGAGCCGCTGGTCATCGAGGACGCCGTACGCCTCCAGATCACCGTGGGCGCCCCGCACGACGGACGCCGCCCGATCACCCTGCACAGCCGCCCGGACGGCCCGGGCCGCGCCTGGACCCGCCACGCGAGCGGCGAGCTGCTGCTCGACCCCGCCGGCCCGGACGCCCCCAGCGCGCAGGAGGGCCGCGACGGGTTCGCCGACCTGCGCAGCTGGCCGGTGCCCGGCGCCGAGCGGGTCGGACTCGACGGGTTCTACGACCGCTTCAGCGCCCAGGGCATCGACTACGGCCCCGTCTTCCAGGGCCTGACCGAACTGTGGCGCAAGGGCAGCACCGCGTACGGGCTCGTCCGTCTCCCGGACCCGGCCGCGGGCGCCGAGTACAACGTGCACCCGGCCCTGCTCGACACCGCCCTGCACGTGATGAAGGGCGCGACGGCAGGACAGGACGAACCCGAGGGAGCGCTGCTGCCGTTCGAGTGGACGGACGTCGAGCTGTTCGCGGCGGGCAGCGGCGAACTGCGCGTCCGCATCGACGTCGAGCAGTCCGAGGCCGGCCAGTCCGTCCGGGTCTGGGCCGCCGACGCGGCGGGCGCACCCGTCGTCCGCGCCGGCGCGCTCCACCTGCGGCGGGCCACCGCGGACCAGCTGCGCGCCGCCCGTTCCACCGGCGCCCAGGACCTGCACCGGCTGGTCTTCCAGCCGGTACCGGCGGCCGCCACCGCCGCCGGCCGCCGCACCGCGGACCTCGTGGTCGGCGGCACCGGCGAACTCGCCGCGCTGCTCGGCATCGAGGCGCTGCCCGGCACCGACGCCCTGGCCGCCCGGCTGGCCGCCGGCGGCCCGGCGCCCGCCCGCATCATCGTGGACACGACCGGACGGGCGCCCGCCATGAGCCCGTCCGAGGCCGTGTTCCGGGGCGGCGAGTACACGCTCGCCCTGCTCCAGACCCTGCTGGCCGACGAGCGGCTCTCCGACACCGAGCTGGTCTTCACCACCCGGGGCAGCATCGGCGCCGTCGAGGGAGACCTCCTCGACGGACTGGCCTACGCACCCCTGTGGGGCCTGGTCAGGTCCGCCCGCGCCGAACACCCGGGCCAGGGCCTGCGCCTGCTGGACCTCGGCCAGGACAGCACCAAGGACGCCGTCGAGGCCGCCCTGGCCTGCGCCGACGAGCCGGAACTCGCCCTGCGCGGCGGGCGGCTGCTGGCCGCCCGCCTGGTCACGGCCGACCGGACCGCCGGAGCCGGCACCGGCGAGCTGCGCACCCTCGATCCCCAGGGCACCGTCCTGATCACGGGCGGCGTCGGCGAGCTCGGCCGCGAGGTCGCCCGCCATCTGGTCCGCCGGCACGGCGTCCGGCACCTCGTACTCACCTCACGGCGGGGCGCCGAGGCGCCCGGAGCCGCGGAACTCATACATCAGCTCACGGAAGAAGGCGCGGAATGCGTGCGGGTAGAGGCCTGTGATGTCGGTCGTCGCGATGACGTGGAGAAGGTGCTCGGTCTTGCTGAGGAGGGTCGGCCCTGGACGGCGGTCCTGCACCTCGCGGGCGTCCTGGACGACGGTCTACTCCTCGGCCAGGACGCACAGCGGCTCGCTCATGTGATGGAGCCCAAGATCACCGGCGCCGTCCACCTCGACGAGCTGACCGCCGGCATGGGCCTGGACCTCGCCGCGTTCGTGTTCTTCTCCTCCGCCGCCGGCACCGTCGGCACGGCCGGACAGGGCATCTACGGCGCGGCCAACGCCTGCCTCGACGCGTACGCGGCCCACCGCCGGGCCGAGGGACGCCCGGTCACCAGCCTCGCCTGGGGCCTGTGGCACCAGGCCGGGGTGGGCATGACCTCGCACCTCGGCAAGACCGAACTGGACCGGATGCGCCGCCAGGGCATCGCCCCGCTCGGTTTCCAGCACGGCCTGGACCTGCTGGACGCGGCGCTCGCCCGCCCGGCCGGCAACTTCGTACCCCTGCAGCTCGACCTGCGGGCCGCGCAGAGCGAGGTGGACCAGGGCAGGGCGGCGCCCGCCCTGTTCCGGTCCCTCGTACGGGCCCGGCCGCGCCGGGCCGAGGCCCCCGCCGCCGTCTCGGGCGGGCCGGCCGGCCTGCGGGAACGGCTCCTCGCCGTGCCCGACGACCAGCGGGCCGACCTGGTCACGGAGCTGGTGCTGCGCGAGGTGGCCGCCGTACTGGGCCTGAACTCGACCGGCTCCCTCTCCCCGCAGGAAGTGCTCAAGGGGCTCGGCCTCGACTCGCTGATGGCGGTGGAGCTGCGCCGGCGCCTGGCGACGGAGAGCGGGGTACCGCTGCCCGCGACCCTCGCCTTCGACCACCCGACGCCCGAGCACATCTCGCGGCTGATCCTGAGCCGGCTGAACCTCCCCGCTCCGGCTCCGGCGGCGGCCGCTGCGACGACGGCCGCGACGCCGACGGCGGCCATCGAGGACCTCGGCGTCGCCGGCGACGGCACGGACGACGGGGCCGACGACGGCGAACGCTCCGTCGAGGACCTCAACGCCGAGCTCGACGCCCTGTTCGCGGCCGAGGGATTCGGCCTCGACTAAGGCCTCCGCCCAGGCCCCTGTCCGGGCCTCCACCAAGGCCTCCGAGGCCGCGCCACCGGGCACACCAGGTCACGTTGACCCGGGCTCAAGTGTTTGCCGATTGGCTGATCCGGTCCCCGTGTTGTCGGCGGGGACCGGAAAGCTCGCGGTGGCCGCGCAGAGAGGCGCTCGATGGTGTCGAAAACAAACCAGGACCGGATGCAGGCTGCACTGCCCGCGATCCGCGCGTTGCAGAAGCGCGCGGCGGACCTCGAGGCGAAGCAGTCCGAGCCGATCGCGGTCGTGTCGATGGCCTGCCGGCTCCCGGGCGGCATCGACACCCCGGAGGGCTTCTGGGAGCTGCTCGCCTCCGGCGGGGACGCCGTCGGCGGCCTGCCCTCGCGCTGGACCGGCCTGGACCTGTACGACCCCGATCCCGAGGCCGTCGGCAAGACGTACTCCCAGGACGGCGGATTCCTCGACGGGGCCGAGGACTTCGACGCCTCCTTCTTCGGCATCTCGCCGCGCGAGGCCCTCTCCATGGACCCGCAGCAGCGCCTGGTCCTGGAGGCCTCGTGGGAGGCCCTGGAGCGGGCCGGCATCCGCCCCGACTCGCTGATGGAGAGCCGTACCGGCGTCTACCTCGGCACGATGAGCTCCGACTACGGCCACCTGGGCCGCGATCTGGACGCCCTCGACGGCTACGTGAGCACGGGCAAGGCCTCCAGCGTGGTCTCCGGCCGCGTCTCCTACACGCTGGGCCTGCAGGGCCCGGCCGTCACCGTCGACACCGCCTGCTCCTCCTCGCTGGTCGCCCTGCACCTCGCGGTGCAGGCCCTGCGCCAGGGCGAGTGCGAACTCGCCCTCGCGGGCGGCGTCACCATCATGAGCGCCCCCTCCCTCTTCGTGGAGTTCTCCCGCCTGAAGGGCATGGCGGCCGACGGCCGCTGCAAGTCGTTCTCGGCGGGCGCCGACGGCGCCGGCTGGGCCGAGGGCGTGGGCGTGATCGCGCTCAAGCGGCTGTCCGCCGCCCAGCGGGACGGCGACCGCGTCCTGGCCGTGATCCGCGGCTCCGCCGTCAACCAGGACGGCCGCAGCCAGGGCCTCACCGCCCCCAACGGCCCCTCGCAGCAGCGGGTGATCCAGGACGCGCTGGCCGCGGCCCGGCTGACCCCCGCCGACATCGACGCGGTCGAGGCGCACGGCACCGGTACGTCGCTCGGCGACCCGATCGAGGCGGGCGCGCTCGCCGAGGTCTTCGGACCGGGGCGCGAGGCGGACCGGCCGGTCTACCTGGGCTCGTCGAAGTCGAACATCGGGCACGCGCAGGCGGCCGCCGGTGTCATCGGTGTCATCAAGATGGTGCTGGCGCTGGAGCACGGCGTACTCCCGAAGACCCTGCACGCCGAGGAGCCGACCCCGCTGATCGAGTGGGACACCAGCGGCCTCGAGCTGCTCAACGAGGCGCGTGCGTGGGAGCGGGGCGCCGAGCGCACCCGCCGCGCGGGCGTCTCTTCGTTCGGCCTGAGCGGTACGAACGCCCACGTGGTGCTGGAGGAGGCCCCGGCCCGGGAGGCCGCCGAACCGGCCGCCGCCGGCCTGCCGGCCGGCCCGCTTCCGGTGGTCGTCTCCGGCCGTGACGAGGCCGCGCTGCGGGAGCAGGCGGGCCGCTGGGCGGACTGGCTGTCGGCGCACGGCACCCAAGTCCCGCTCGCCGACATCGCGGTCACCGCCGCCCGGCACCGTTCGCAGTTCGAGTCGCGGGCGAGCGTGGTCGCGGCCGACACCGAGGGTCTGGTGGAGGCGCTGCGCGCGCTGGCCGAGGGCGGCTCCCACGATGCGGTGGTGACCGGCTCGGCCGCGCGCCGCGGCAAGGTCGTCTTCGTCTACCCGGGCCAGGGCAGCCAGTGGGTGGGCATGGGGCGTGAACTGCTCGCCTCCCACGCGGTCTTCGCGGAGACGATCGACGCGTGTGATGCCGCGCTGCGGCCGTTCACGGGTTGGTCGGTGCGTGAAGTGCTCGCCGGTGAGGAGGGTGATCACCCGCCGTTCGACCGGGTGGACGTGGTCCAGCCGGCCCTGTTCGCCATGGGCGTCGGTCTCTCCGCCGTCTGGCGCTCGCTGGGCGTGGAGCCGTCCGCGGTGGTGGGTCACTCGCAGGGTGAGGTAGTCGCCGCGGTGGTGAGCGGTGCTCTCACTTTGGAGCAGGGTTCGCAGATCGTGGCGCAGCGCTCGCAGGCGGTCCTGGCCTGCGCCGGTCAGGGCGGTATGGCCCTGATCGAGCGTCCGGTGGCCGAGGTCGAGGAGCTCATCGCCCCGTACGGTGACGCGCTGTCCGTTGCCGCCGTGAACACGGCCGGCTCGACGGTCATCTCGGGTCAGGCCGACGCGATCGTGAAGATCGTGGCGGAGCTGTCGGCGCAGAACGTCTACGCCCGCAAGATCAATGTGGACTACGCCTCCCACAACGCCCAGATGGACCCGCTCCTCCCCGGCCTCGCGGCCGGGTTCGAGGGGATCGCCCCGACCGGCACCGACATCGCCTTCTACTCCACCGTCACCGGCCAGGTCGCCGAAGGCACGGACCTGGACGGCTCGTACTGGTGCCGCAACCTGCGCGAGCCGGTCCGTTTCGACCGTGCCCTCGACCGGCTCCTGGACGACGGCCACGGCGTGTTCGTCGAGATCTCGGCGCACCCGGTGCTGTCCATGCCGCTGACCGACGGAAGTGCGGAGCGCGGCGGGATCGTCGTCGGCTCCCTCGCCCGCCGGCACGGCGAGCCGGCCCAGCTGCTGCGCAACCTCGGCCTCCTCCACGTCCAGGGCCACCAGCTGAACTGGGACCGCGTGCTCGGAACCGGCACGGGAACCCTCGTACCGCTCCCCACCTACGCCTTCCAGCGCGAGCGCTACTGGCTCGAGTCCGACGAGCGGGCAGGCGACGTCCGTTCGCTGGGCCTCACCGCCTCGGCGCACCCCTGGCTCGGCGCGGCCACCGCGCTGGCCGACGGCGAGGGGTACCTCTTCACCGGCCGGCTCTCCTCCGCGCAGTACCCCTGGCTCCGGGAGCACGCGGCCTTCGGTACGCCGCTCGTCCCCGGCACCGGCCTGCTCGAGCTCGTCCTCACCGCCGCCCACCACGTCGGCGCCCCCGGCGTCTCCGAACTCGTCCTGACCGAGCCGCTGCTGCTCGGCACGGACGGGGCGATCCGCCTCCAGGTCGCCGTCGGCGCCCCCGACCGCACCGGCCGCCGCCCCGTCGCGGTCTACAGCCTCCCGGAGAACGCCGCCGACGACGCCCCGTGGCGCCGGCACGCGGCCGGCTCCCTCTCCCACGCGCCGACCGCCGACAGCGACACGTTCGCCGAGCTGGCCCAGTGGCCCGTCCCCGGCACCCAGCCCGTCGACCTCGAAGGGTTCTACGACCGCCTGCGCGCCCGCGGCCTCGACTACGGGCCCGCCTTCCAGGGCCTGACCGAGCTCCACCGCGCCGGCGACACCGCGTACGCGCGGGTCCAACTGCCGGAGGGGCTCAAGGCCGACGAGTTCGGCATTCACCCCGCACTCCTCGACGCGGCCCTGCACGCCCTGGTCGGCGTCCAGGACACGAGCACCGGGACCGACTCCTCGCAGGTGCTGCTCCCGTTCGAGTGGACGGGCGTCGAGCTCCTCGCCGCCGGAGCCACCGAGCTCCGCGTACGCGTCGCACTCGACCCCCGGCAGAACAGCGTGCGCGTCACCGCCACCGATCCGTCCGGCCGGCCCGTCGCCCACGCCGACGGACTCCAGTTGCGCGCCGCGGGCGCCGAGCAGCTCAAGGCCGCCGAGACCGTCGACCACCTCTACCAGGTCGCCTTCCAGGCCCCGCCCGTGCTGGAGGAGGCCCCGCAGGACGGCCCGACCTGGGTCCTGGGCGACGACACGCTCGGCTTCGACGCCGCCCACCCGGACGCGGACGCACTGCTCGCCGCCGTCTCCGCCCTCGGCGCCGACGAGGACGCCCCGGACCGCCTCCTCGTCGACGCCACCAGCCTGATCGGCACGACCGCCCTCGCGGAGGCCACCGCCGGGCTGGAGCTGCTGCAGCGCCTCCTCGCCGAGCCCCGCCTCGAACGGACCGAGCTGATCTGGCTGACCCGGGGCGCGGTCCACGCCGACGGCCCCGTACGCGACCTCGTCCGTGCGGGCCTGTGGGGACTGCTGCGCACGGCCCGCAGCGAGCACGCCGACCGCGTGATCCGCCTCGTCGACATCGACGCCGAGCCGTCCGCCGAGCCGTCCGCCGTGGCGGCGGACGTGGCGCGCGCCCTGTCCGTCGCCGGTGAGCCGGAGCTGGCGGTGCGCGGCGGCGAGATCCGGGTGGCGCGTCTGGTGCGTGCGGAGACCGGCGGGGAGCTGCCGGAGTTCGCGGCGGACGGATCCGTCCTGGTGACGGGTGGTACCGGTGAGCTGGGCCGGGCGGTTGCCCGCCACCTGGTGTCGGTGCACGGTGTACGTCATCTCGTACTGACCTCCCGGCGGGGTATGGAGGCTCCGGGGGCCGGTGATCTGGTGGCCGAGCTGGAGTCGGCCGGGGCCGAGTCCGTGCGCATCGTCGCGGCCGACGTCTCCGACCGGGCCCAGGTCGCCGGTCTGCTCGCGGATACGGACCGCCCGTGGACGGCGGTGTTCCACCTGGCCGCGGTACTCGACGACGGTCTGCTGGTCTCGCAGGACGCGGAGCGTCTGGCGCGTGTCTGGCAGCCGAAGGCCGAAGCCGCGCTCCACCTGCACGAGCTGACGCAGGGTCTGGACCTGGCGGCGTTCGTGCTCTTCTCCTCCGCCGCCGGCGTTCTCGGCGGCGCGGGACAGAGCAATTACGCGGCGGCGAACACCTTCCTGGACGCCCTGGCCGCCCACCGCCGGGCGAGCGGCCTTCCCGCGACGAGCCTGTCGTGGGGTCTGTGGCAGCAGGCCGGACAGGGTCTGACCGCCATCCTCGGCCAGGCCGAACTCGCCCGCCTCCGTCGCCAGGGCGTCGCCGCACTGAGCGAGGCGCAGGGCCTGGCGGCCCTGGACGCGGCCCTGGCTTCGGCCCAGCCGCACCTGGTCCCCGTACGCCTCGAACTCACCTCGCTCCAGCGCGAGCTGGACGGGGGCGCGGCGGTTCCGTCCCTGCTCCGCGGCCTGCTGCGCGCCCGACGCCAGCGGGCCGGGCAGTCCGCCGGCACGCCGACCGGCCTGCGCGACCAACTGGCGGCGCTGCCCGAGGCCGAGCGGCTCACGTCGCTGACCCGGCTGGTGCAGCGCGAGGCCGCCGTGGTCCTCGGTGTCGCGACCGCCGACGGGATCGGAGCGCAGCAGGTCCTCAAGGAGCTCGGGATCGACTCCCTGATGGCCGTGGAGCTGCGCCGCCGCCTGTCGTCCGAGACCGGGGTCACGCTGCCCTCGACGCTCGCCTTCGACTACCCGACCCCGACCGCGATCGCGGGCCTGCTCCTCGACAGGCTGGACCTGACCACCGGCAAGCCCAAGGCGAAGGCCAACGCGCTGCGCCACACCGCGACCGCCCCGGCGGCGGACGACCCGATCGCGGTCGTGTCCATGGCCTGCCGCCTCCCTGGCGGGATCGACACCCCGGAGGGCTTCTGGGAGCTGCTCGCCTCCGGCGGCGACGCCGTCGGCAGCCTGCCCTCGCGCTGGGACAGCCTCGGCGTCTACGACCCCGACCCGGAGGCCGTCGGCAAGAGCTACTCGCGCGAAGGCGGCTTCATCGAGGACATCGAGCGCTTCGACGCCTCGTTCTTCGGCATCTCGCGGCGCGAGGCCGTCTCGATGGACCCGCAGCAGCGCCTGGTCCTGGAGACCTCGTGGGAGGCCCTGGAGCGGGCCGGCATCCGCCCCGACTCGCTCAGCGAGAGCCGCACCGGCGTCTACCTCGGCGCCATGACCTCCGACTACGGGCACATGGGCCACGACCTGGACGCCCTCGACGGCTACACCAGCACGGGCTACGCCTCCAGCGTGGTCTCCGGCCGCGTCTCGTACGCGCTGGGCCTGCAGGGCCCGGCCGTCACCGTCGACACCGCCTGCTCGTCCTCGCTGGTGGCCCTGCACCTGGCGGCGGGCGCGCTGCGCCAGGGGGAGTGCGAGCTCGCCCTCGTCGGCGGCGTCACCGTCATGAACAGTCCCGCTCTCTTCGTCGAGTTCTCCCGCCTGAAGGGCATGGCCCCCGACGGCCGCTGCAAGTCCTTCTCGGCGCAGGCCGACGGCGCCGGCTGGGCCGAAGGCGTCGGCATCCTCGTCCTCAAGCGGCTGTCCGCCGCCGAGCGCGACGGGGACGAGGTCCTGGCCGTGATCCGCGGCTCGGCCGTCAACCAGGACGGCCGCAGCCAGGGACTGACCGCCCCCAACGGCCCCTCGCAGCAGCGCGTGGTCCAGGAAGCCCTGGAAGCGGCGCGCCTGACGCCCGCCGACATCGACGCGATCGAGGCGCACGGCACCGGTACGTCGCTGGGCGACCCGATCGAGGCGGGCGCGCTGGCCGAGGTCTTCGGCCCCGACCGGGACGAGGACCGGCCCGTCTACCTCGGCTCCTCCAAGTCCAACATCGGCCACGCGCAGGCCGCCGCGGGCGTGGTCGGCGTGATGAAGATGATCCTCGCCCTCCAGCACGAGACCCTGCCCAAGACCCTCTACGTCGACGAGCCCAGCCCGCACATCGCCTGGGACGGCAGCGGCCTGGAACTGCTGAACGAGGCGCGTGCGTGGGAGCGGGGCGCGCGGCGCACCCGCCGCGCGGGCATCTCCTCCTTCGGTCTGAGCGGCACGAACGCCCACGTGATCGTGGAGGAGCCGCCCGCGGCGACTCCCGCTCCGGGCGCCGCGGCCGCCGCCGAGGCACCGCTTCCGGTGGTCGTCTCCGGCCGTGACGAGGCCGCGCTGCGGGAGCAGGCGGGCCGTTGGGCGGACTGGTTGTCCGCGCGCGCCGATGTCCCGCCGGCCGATGTGGCGATCACTGCCGCCCGGCACCGTTCGCACTTCGAGTCGCGGGCCAGTGTCGTGGCCGCGGACTCCGCGGGTCTGGTGGAGGCGCTGCGCGCGCTGGCCGAGGGCACGGCGCACGACGCGGTGGTGACCGGGACCGCGCACGAGCGCGGCAAGGTCGTCTTCGTCTACCCGGGCCAGGGCAGCCAGTGGGTGGGGATGGGCCGTGCGCTGCTCGCCTCCAACGCGGTCTTCGCGGAGACGATCGACGCGTGTGATGCCGCGCTGCGGCCGTTCACGGGTTGGTCGGTGCGCGAGGTGCTCGCCGGTGAGGAGGGCGATCACCCGCCGTTCGACCGGGTGGACGTGGTCCAGCCGGCCCTGTTCGCCATGGGCGTCGGTCTCTCCGCCGTCTGGCGTTCCCTCGGTGTCGAGCCGTCAGCGGTCGTGGGCCACTCGCAGGGTGAGGTCGTCGCCGCCGTGGTGAGCGGTGCTCTCACTCTGGAGCAGGGCTCGCAGATCGTCGCTCAGCGCTCCCAGGCGGTCCTCGCCTGCGCCGGTCAGGGCGGCATGGCGCTGATCGAGCGCCCGCTGGCCGAGGTGGAAGGATTCCTCGCCCCGTACGGCGACGCCTTGTCCGTAGCCGCGGTCAACACCACCGGCTCGACGATCATCTCCGGTGTGGCGGACGCGATCACCAAGATCGTCGCGGAGCTCTCCGACCAGAACGTCTACGCCCGCAAGATCAACGTGGACTACGCCTCCCACAACGCCCAGATGGACCCCCTCCTCCCCGGTCTCGCCGCCGGCTTCGAGGGCCTGGTCCCGTCCCGGACGGACATCGCCCTCTACTCGACGGTGACCGGCCAGGTCGCCGAAGGCACCGAGCTCGACGGCACGTACTGGTGCCGCAACCTCCGCGAGCCGGTCCGCTTCGACCGTGCCCTGAACCAGCTCCTGGACGACGGCCACGGCGTGTTCGTCGAGATCAGCGCCCAC
The DNA here is from genome assembly GCF_052871255.1 of Streptomyces sp. LARHCF249. Classification (NCBI taxonomy): domain Bacteria; kingdom Bacillati; phylum Actinomycetota; class Actinomycetes; order Kitasatosporales; family Streptomycetaceae; genus Streptomyces; species Streptomyces sp. LARHCF249. The sequence continues at coordinate 8,440 of NZ_JBIXJQ010000016.1, read as the reverse complement.
CCGGTGCTGTCCATGCCGCTGACCGACGGAAGTGCGGAGCGCGGCGGCATCGTCGTCGGCTCCCTCGCCCGTCAGCACGGTGAGCCGGCCCAGTTGCTCCGCAACCTCGGCCTCCTCCACGTCCAGGGCCACGACCTGAACTGGGACCGCGTCCTCGGCGCCGCCACCGGCAGCCTCGTACCACTCCCCACCTACGCCTTCCAGCGCGAGCACTACTGGCTCGAGGCCGCCAAGCCCACCGGCAACGTCCGCTCCGTCGGCCTCGACGTGCCCGAGCACCCGTGGCTCGGCGCGGTCACCGCGCTGGCCGACGGCGAAGGACACGTCTTCACCGGCCGGATCTCCCTCGCCGAGCACCCCTGGCTGGCACAGCACGCGGCCTTCGGGACCGTCCTCGTCCCCGGCACCGGCCTGCTCGAACTGGCCCTCACCGCCGCCCACCACGTCGGCGCGGAGTCGGTCGGGGAACTCACCCTGCTGGAGCCGCTGACCCTGACCGAGGACTCGGCCGTCCGGCTCCAGGTGGTGGTCGGCCCGTCCGACGCCACCGGCCGCCGCCCGGTCACCGTCTACAGCCGTCCGGACGAGGTCTCCGACTCCGGCTGGCGCCGTCACGCGACCGGCGAACTCGCGGAATCCGCGGAGGCACCCGCCCCTGCCGACGGCGAGGCGTTCGCCGAGCTGGCGCAGTGGCCGGTCGCGGGCGCCGAGTCCGTCGATCTGGACGGTTTCTACACGGGCTTCCGTGAGCGCGGCCTGGACTACGGTCCGGCGTTCCAGGGTCTGACGGAGCTGTGGCGCAAGGGCGACACGGCGTACGGACTCATCCGTCTGCCCGAAGGCTTGGCCGCCGACGACTTCGGTGTTCACCCGGCCCTCCTGGACGCCGCGCTGCACACCCTCATGGGCGTACGCGGCCAGGACCCGAACGACCGACAGGTGCTGCTCCCGTTCGAGTGGACGGGCGTCGAGCTCCTCGCCGCCGGTGCCACCGAGCTCCGCGTGCGCATCGACCTGGACGACACCCGCACCAACACCCGCATCTGGGTGGCCGACCCGGCCGGGCAGCCCGTCGTCCGGGCCCGCGGCCTTGCGATCCGCGAGGCGAGCGCCGAGCAGATCCGCGCCGGCGAGCGCGCCGAGCACCTCTACCGCATCGACTTCGCCGCCCGCGGCGCGCTGGCTCACGAGGACGCCCCGGCGGGCGGCACATGGATTCTCGGCGACCACGCCGAGATGTTCACAACCCTGGAGGCCGACTATGTGGCTGATGTGGATGTACTCCTTGCCCAGATCGATGAGCGGGCCGAGCTACCCCTTCGACTGGTTCTGGATGCGACGCGAGGGATAGGGCGGAGCGCGGAGCAGCTGACCGCCTCCGCTCTCACCACGCTCCAGCGTCTGCTCGCAGAACCCCGGCTGGCCTCGACCGAGCTCGTCTGGGTGACCCGCTCGGCCGTGGACACGGGCGACGGCGTGGCCGACCTGGCCCACGCCCCGTTGTGGGGCCTGGTCCGGGCGGCCCGTGCCGAGCACGCCGACCGGGTGATCCGCCTCATCGACCTCGGCACCGAAGGCGCGGCCGACGACGCCCTGCTGCCCCAGGCCCTGTCGGTCACCGGTGAGCCGGAGCTGGCGGTGCGCGGCGGCGAGATCCGGGTGGCGCGTCTGGTGCGTGCGGAGACCGGCGGGGAGCTGCCGGAGTTCGCGGCCGATGGTTCCGTCCTGGTGACGGGTGGTACGGGTGAGCTGGGCCGGGCCGTGTCCCGTCACCTGGTCACTGTCCATGGTGTGCGTCATCTCGTACTGACCTCCCGGCGCGGCCCGGAGGCTCCGGGGGCCGCGGATCTGGTCGCCGAGCTGGAGTCGGCCGGCGCCGAGAGCGTACGGATCGTCGCGGCCGATGTCTCCGACCGTGCCGAGGTCGCCGGTCTGCTCGCGGATACGGACCGCCCGTGGACGGCGGTGTTCCACCTGGCTGCGGTACTGGATGACGGTCTCCTCGTCTCGCAGGACGCGGAGCGTCTGGCGCGGGTCTGGCAGCCCAAGGCCGAAGCCGCCTTGCACCTCCACGAGCTGACGCAGGGCCTGGACCTGGCGGCGTTCGTCCTGTTCTCCTCGGCTGCCGGTGTCCTGGGTGGGGCGGGTCAGAGCAACTATGCGGCGGCGAACACCTTCCTGGACGCCCTGGCCGCCCAGCGCCGTGCCGATGGCCTTCCCGCGACGAGCCTGTCGTGGGGTCTGTGGCAGCAGGCCGGTCACGGTCTGACCGCCACCCTCGGCCAGGCCGAACTCGCCCGCATGCGCCGGCGCGGCATCGCCGCCCTCAGCGAACCGCAGGCTCTTGCGGCCCTGGACGCGGCCCTGGCTTCGGCCCAGCCGCACCTGGTCCCCGTACGCCTCGAACTCACGCCGCTGCAACGCGAACTGGACAACGGCGGCGACGCACCCGCCCTGCTGCGCGCCCTCCTGCGCGCCCCGCGCAAGCGCGCGGGCGGCGAGACGGCGACCGCAGGGAACGGACTGCGCGAGCAGCTGACCGCCCTGCCGGAGGGCGAGCGCCTGCCGCGGCTCGCCCAGCTGGTGCAGCGCGAGGCCGCCGTGGTCCTCGGTGCTCCCGGCAGCGCCGGCGTCGGCGCCCAGCAGGTCCTCAAGGAGCTCGGCATGGACTCCCTGATGGCCGTCGAGCTGCGCCGCCGCCTCTCCGCCGAGACCGGCATCTCGCTGCCGTCCACGCTCGCCTTCGACTACCCGACGCCCACCGCCATCGCCGGCCTGCTCCTCGACAAGCTGGCCGTGGGAACCGGGGGAGGGGCGCGGCCCGGACAGCGCGTGACGAAGAACCAGATCGACAACCTCGTGGAACTCCTGCGTTCCGCGACACCGAAACAACTCGAGGAGCCGGGCCTGGCCGCCGGCCTGCTGGCCCTGCGGGACGGACTGGCCAAGGCCTCCGCCGCGGCCGGCACCGCCGACGCGGCAGAAGCCGAGACCGAAGCCGACCTTGGCGGCGACAGCACCGATGACCTCCTTCAGTTCCTGGATCGCAAGCTTGGAGTGAGCGAATGAGCGCGTCCGAATCCGAGAAGCTGGAAAAGCTCGAGGCGTACCTGAGGCGCACGGCGAACGCGCTCGTCGAGACCGAGAAGGAACTCAACGCCGAGCGGGCCTCGCGTACGGAGCCGATCGCGGTCGTGTCGATGGCCTGCCGGCTGCCCGGCGGGATCGACACCCCGGAGGGCTTCTGGGAGCTGCTCGCCTCCGGCGGCGACGCCGTCGGCGGCCTGCCCTCGCGCTGGGACAGCCTCGGGGTCTACGACCCCGACCCGGAGGCCGTCGGCAAGAGCTACGCCCGCGAGGGCGGCTTCATCGACGGAGCCGAGGGCTTCGACGCCTCCTTCTTCGGCATCTCGCCGCGCGAGGCACTCTCGATGGACCCGCAGCAGCGCCTCGTCCTGGAAACCTCGTGGGAGGCCCTCGAGCGGGCCGGAGTCCGCCCCGACTCGCTCAGCGAGAGCCGCACCGGCGTCTACCTCGGCACGATGAGCTCCGACTACGGCAACCAGCAGGGCCACGACCTCAACGCCCTCGACGGGTACAGCACCGGCAACGCCAGCAGTGTCGTCTCCGGCCGCGTCTCCTACACGCTGGGCCTCCAGGGCCCGGCCGTCACCGTCGACACCGCCTGCTCCTCCTCCCTCGTCTCCATCCACCTGGCCGTCCAGGCCCTGCGGCAGGGCGAGTGCGAGCTCGCCCTGGCCGGCGGCGTCACCGTGATGAGCACCCCGGCGCTGTTCGTGGAGTTCTCCCGCCTGAAGGGCATGGCCGCCGACGGCCGCTGCAAGTCCTTCTCGGCCGGCGCCGACGGCGCGGGCTGGGCCGAGGGCGCGGGCGTGATCGTCCTGAAGAAGCTGTCGGCAGCGCAGCGCGACGGCGACCCGGTCCTCGCCGTGATCCGCGGCTCCGCCGTCAACCAGGACGGCCGCAGCCAGGGCCTGACCGCCCCGAACGGCCCCTCCCAGCAGCGCGTCATCCACGACGCCCTGGAAGCGGCCCGGCTGACCCCCGCCGACATCGACGCGATCGAGGCGCACGGCACCGGCACCCCGCTCGGCGACCCCATCGAAGCGGGCGCGCTGGCCGAGGTCTTCGGCCCGGAGCGGGACGGGAAGCGTCCCGTCTACCTGGGCTCCGCCAAGTCGAACCTCGGGCACGCGCAGGCGGCCGCCGGTGTCATCGGCGTGATCAAGATGGTCCTGGCGATGCAGCACGGCGTGCTCCCGAAGACCCTGCACGCCGAGGAGCCCAGCCCGCACATCGAGTGGAAGAGCAGCGGCCTCGAGCTGCTGAACGAGGCGCGTGCGTGGGAGCGGGGCGCCGAGCGCATCCGCCGTGCGGGCGTCTCGTCCTTCGGCCTGAGCGGTACGAACGCCCACGTGGTCCTGGAGGAGCCCCCGACCGCTACCCCGGCCCCCTCGGCCGAACCGACCGCAGCCGCCCCGCTTCCGGTGGTCGTGTCGGGCCGTGACGAGGCCGCGCTGCGGGAGCAGGCGGGCCGTTGGGCGGACTGGCTGTCCGGGCGCACCGAGGTCCCGCTGGCAGACGTCGCGGTCACGGCCGCCCGTCACCGTTCGCACTTCGAGTCGCGGGCGAGTGTGGTCGCGGCGGACACTGCCGGTCTGGTGGAGGCGCTGCGGTCGCTGGCCGAGGGCCACGCGCACGACGCGGTGGTGACCGGGTCCGCGCGTGAGCGCGGGAAGGTCGTCTTCGTCTACCCGGGCCAGGGCTCGCAGTGGGTCGGCATGGGCCGTGAACTCCTCGCCCAGAATCAGGTGTTCGCCGACACCATTGACGCGTGTGACGCGGCCCTGCGTCCGTTCACGGGCTGGTCGGTGCGCGAAGTCCTGGCGGGGGAGGAGGGTGATCACCCGCCGTTCGACCGGGTGGACGTGGTCCAGCCGGCCCTGTTCGCCATGGGTGTGGGCCTGTCGGCGGTCTGGCGCTCCCTCGGTGTGGAGCCGTCAGCGGTCGTGGGCCACTCGCAGGGTGAGGTCGTCGCGGCTGTGGTGAGCGGTGCTCTGACTCTGGAGCAGGGCTCGCAGATCGTCGCGCAGCGCTCGCAGGCGGTCCTCGCCTGCGCCGGTCAGGGCGGCATGGCGCTGATCGAACGCCCGCTGTCCGAGGTCGAGGAGTTCATCGCCCCGTACGGGGAGGCTCTTTCCGTAGCCGCGGTGAACACGGCCGGCTCCACGGTCATCTCGGGCCAGGCCAACGCGATCGAGAAGATCGTCGCGGAGCTCTCCGAGCAGAACGTCTACGCCCGCAAGATCAATGTGGATTACGCGTCCCACAACGCGCAGATGGACCCGCTGCTCCCCGGTCTCGCCTCGGGCTTCGAGGGCATCGCCCCGACCGGCACCGACATCGCCTTCTACTCCACGGTCACGGGTGAGGTCGCCGACGGCACCACGCTCGACGGCTCGTACTGGTGCCGCAACCTCCGCGAACCCGTCCGCTTCGACCGGGCCCTGAACCGGCTCCTGGACGACGGCCACGGCGTGTTCGTCGAGATCAGTGCCCACCCGGTCCTGTCCATGCCGCTCACCGACGGCAGCGCCGAGCGCGGCGGCATCGTCGTCGGCTCCCTCGCCCGCCGGCACGGCAAGCCGGCCCAGCTGCTCCGCAACCTCGGCCTCCTCCACGTCCAAGGCCACGACCTCGGCTGGGACGTCGTCCTGGGCTCCGGAAACCTCGTACAGCTTCCCTCGTACGCCTTCCAGCGCACGCACTTCTGGCTGGACACCCCGAAGAGCTCGGGCGACGTGCGCGGGGTCGGCCTCGAGGTCTCCGAGCACCCGTGGCTCGGTGCCGTCACCTCCCTCGCCGACGGTGAGGGGTACCTCTTCACCGGCCGCATCTCCCTCGCCGAGCACCCCTGGCTGGCCGGTCACGCAGCCTTCGGCTCGGTCCTCGTCCCCGGCACCGGCCTGCTCGAACTGGCCCTCACCGCCGCCCACCACGTCGGCGCCCCGGGCGTTGCCGAACTCGTCCTCACCGAGCCGCTGTTGCTCGGTACGGACGGCGCCGTCCGCCTCCAGGTCGCCGTCGGCGCACCCGAGAGCACCGGCCGCCGCCCGGTCACCGTCTACAGCCGGCCCGAGGGCAGCGACGAGGAATGGCGCCGTCACGCGACCGGTGAACTCGCGGAGCCCGCGGACCTCACCGCGCCCGCCGACGGCGACACGTTTGCCGAGCTGGCCCAGTGGCCGGTCCCGGGCGCCGAGTCCGTCGATCTCGACGGCTTCTACGAGGGCTTCCGCGAGCGCGGTCTGGACTACGGCCCTGCCTTCCAGGGCCTGACGGAACTGTGGCGCAAGGGCGACACGGCGTACGGTCTCATCCGCCTCCCCGAGGGCCTGAAGGCCGATGACTTCGGTGTTCACCCGGCCCTCCTCGACGCCGCGCTGCACACCCTCATGGGCGTACGCGACGAAGAAGCACGTCAGCGCGTGTTCATGCCGTTCGAGTGGACGGGCGTCGAACTCCTCGCCGCCGGCGCCACCGAACTCCGCGTACGCATCGACGTCGCGTCGGGCGCGGACGAGCACCTCACCCTCAGCGTCGCCGACGGCGCCGGCCACCCCGTCGTCCGCACCCGCGGCCTCGCGATCCGCGAGGCGAGCGCCGAGCAGATCCGCGCCGGCGAGCGGGCCGAGCACCTGTACCACGTCGAGTTCCGCCCCACCCGGACCCCGGGCGACGCGGAACCGGCCGGGGAGACCTGGGCCCTCGAGGGCGACGCCGGGATCGCCGCCGCCCTCGGCGCGCAGGTGTTCGCCGACGTCGACGCACTCCTCGCCCACCTCGCCGAAGGAGCCGACGCCCCGGCCCGCGTCCTCGTCGACGCCACCGGCCACGCATCTGCCGCCGACGCCCGTGAGCTGACCGCTTCCGCCCTCGGGATCCTCCAACTCCTGCTGGCCGAACCGGGTCTCGAACAGACGGAGCTGGTCTGGCTGACCCGCTCCGCCGTTAACGGCGTTAACGCCGTTGCCCCCGGCGACGGCATGCCCGGCCTGGCCCACGCCGCCCTGTGGGGTCTGCTCCGCGCGGCGCGTGCCGAACACGCCGACCGGACGCTGCGCCTCATCGACCTCGGCACCGACCGCGCCCGGGACGACCTCGCGCTGGCCCCGGCCCTCACCCTCACCGACGAGCCGGAAATCGCGCTCCGCGACGGGGAGATCCGTACCGCCCGCCTCGTCCGTACGGCCAAGGCGTCCGACGCCCCGCGCCTGGACCCCGACGGTTCCGTTCTGGTGACGGGTGGTACGGGTGAGCTGGGCCGGGCGGTTGCCCGCCACCTGGTGTCGGTGCACGGTGTGCGTCATCTCGTACTGACCTCCCGGCGGGGTATGGAGGCTCCGGGGGCCGGTGATCTGGTGGCCGAGCTGGAGTCGGCCGGCGCCGAGAGCGTACGGATCGTCGCGGCCGATGTCTCCGACCGTGCCGAGGTCGCCGGTCTGCTCGCGGATGCGGACCGCCCGTGGACGGCGGTGTTCCACCTGGCCGCCGTACTGGACGACGGTCTCCTCGTCTCGCAGGACGCGGAGCGTCTGGCGCGGGTCTGGCAGCCCAAGGCCGAAGGCGCCTTGCACCTCCACGAGCTGACGCAGGACCTGGACTTGGCTGCGTTCGTCCTGTTCTCCTCGGCTGCCGGTGTCCTGGGTGGGGCGGGACAGAGCAACTACGCTGCGGCGAACACGTTCCTGGACGCCCTGGCCGCCCACCGCCGGGCGAGCGGCCTTCCCGCGACGAGCCTGTCGTGGGGTCTGTGGCAGCAGGCCGGACAGGGTCTGACCGCCACCCTCGGCCAGGCCGAACTCGGCCGCATGCGCCGCATGGGCATCGGCGCGCTCACAGAGCAGCAGGGCCTCGCCGCCCTCGACACCGCCCTCGGCTCCCCGCACCCGCACCTGGTCCCCGTCAAGCTCGACCTGGTCACCCTGCAACGGCGCCCCGACGAACTGCCCGCCCTGCTGCGGGCCCTCGTCCGCGCGCCGAAGAAGCGCGTCGGCAGCGCGGCGAGCGCTCCCTCGGGCCTGCGCGACCAGCTGGCGGCGCAGCCCGAGGCCGAGCGGCTCACGTCGCTGATCCGGCTGGTGCAGCGCGAGGCCGCCGTGGTCCTCGGCATCGCGACCGCCGAGGGGATCGGTGCGCAGCAGGTCCTCAAGGAACTCGGCATCGACTCCCTGATGGCCGTCGAACTGCGCCGCCGCCTGTCCTCCGAGACCGGGGTGACGCTGCCCTCGACGCTCGCCTTCGACTACCCGACCCCGACCGCGATCGCGGGCCTGCTCCTCGACAGGCTGGACCTGACCACCGGCAAGCCCAAGGCGAAGGCCAACGCGCTGCGCCACACCGCGACCGCCCCGGCGGC
>NZ_JBIXJQ010000015.1:138496-168788 GCF_052871255.1 Streptomyces sp. LARHCF249 | reverse complement strand
GGATCAAACTCTCCATGAATGTTTACCCGTAATCGGGTGCACACACACGCAGAGCGGGACGATCATGTCGGAATAAGACCGACCGTCCACTGCGTCCTCGCTGTGTAATTGCCTGCAAGCACTCCACAAGGAAGCCTCACAGGTCTTTTTCAAAGGAACCTCATCCACCGAAGTGGACGGGGTATCAACTTTTGGCGTTGATTTTTGGCACGCTGTTGAGTTCTCAAGGAACGGACGCTTCCTTTGTACTCACCCTCTCGGGCTTTCCTCCGGGCTTTCGTTCTGTGTTCTTGCGTTTCCGACTCTATCAGAGTCGGTCTCGCTTGCTTTCCAGGTCCTGCGCTTTCGCGCTTTCCCTTTCCGGCGATTCCGACTCTATCAGATTCATTTCCGTGCCGTTCCGGCTTGGATTCGAATTCCGATGGCCTTCGGAGGGCCTTTCCCTTTCGGGTGGACCAAACTTTATCAGGTCTCCCTGGGTCCGGATTCCCACCCGCCCGCATGACTGGGCCGGGCACACATGTATACCCGGTGGCCGTGCTGGGGTGGAGACGTAAACGTACTGGAGCGGGGCCCCCCGATGCAAATCCGGTTGCCCCGCTCCGGTGACGTCGCTACGGCGAGGGTCAGACCTCGACGACGACGGGAAGGATCATCGGGCGGCGGCGGTAGCTGTCCGACACCCACTTGCCCATCGTGCGGCGGATGAGCTGCTGGATCTGGTGCGGCTCGGCCACGCCGTCGGCGGCGGCCCTGGCGATGGCTTCCTCGATCTTCGCGACGACCGGGCCGAAGGCCGAGTCCTCGATGCCGGAGCCGCGGGCCTGGATGTTCGGGCCGCTGACGACCTTGCCCGTGGTGCTGTCGACCACGACGTAGACCGAGATGATGCCCTCGTCGCCGAGGATCCGGCGGTCCTTGAGCGAGGCCTCGGTGACGTCGCCGACCGAGAGGCCGTCCACGTACACGTAGCCGGCCTGGACCTTGCCGGAGATCCGGGCCTTGCCGTCGATCAGGTCGACGACCACGCCGTCCTCGGCGATGACGATGCGGTCCTTCGGGACGCCCGTCATGGCACCGAGCTCGGCGTTGGCGCGCAGGTGGCGCCATTCACCGTGGACCGGCATCAGGTTCCGCGGCCTGCAGATGTTGTAGAAGTACAGCAGCTCGCCCGCGGAGGCATGGCCGGAAACGTGCACCTTGGCGTTGCCCTTGTGCACGACGTTGGCGCCCCAGCGGGTCAGGCCGTTGATCACGCGGTAGACCGCGTTCTCGTTGCCCGGGATCAGGGACGACGCCAGGATCACGGTGTCGCCGGGGACGATCCGGATCTGGTGGTCGCGGTTGGCCATGCGGGACAGGGCGGCCATCGGCTCGCCCTGGGAGCCCGTGCAGACCAGCACGACCTCGTCGTCCGGGAGGTCGTCGAGGGTCTTGACGTCGACGACGAGGCCGGCCGGGACCCGGAGGTAGCCCAGGTCGCGGGCGATGCCCATGTTGCGGACCATCGAGCGGCCGACGAAGGCGACGCGGCGGCCGTACTCGTGGGCGGCGTCGAGGATCTGCTGGATGCGGTGCACGTGGCTGGCGAACGACGCCACGATGATCCGCTTCTGGGCGCTCGCGAAGACTCCGCGGATCGCGTTGGAGATGTCGCGCTCGGGCGGGACGAAGCCCGGGACCTCGGCGTTCGTCGAGTCCGAGAGGAGGAGGTCGATGCCCTCTTCGCTCAGACGCGCGAAGGCGTGCAGGTCGGTGAGGCGGTTGTCCAGCGGGAGCTGGTCCATCTTGAAGTCGCCGGTGCACACGACCATGCCCGCACCGGTGCGGATGGCCACGGCCAGGGCGTCGGGGATGGAGTGGTTGACGGCGATGAACTCGCAGTCGAAGGGGCCCAGGTTCTCGCGCTCGCCTTCCTTCACCTCGAGGGTGTAGGGGCGGATGCGGTGCTCCTGGAGCTTCGCCTCGATGAGGGCCAGCGTCAGCTTGGAGCCGATCAGCGGGATGTCCGGCTTCTCCCGGAGGAGGTAGGGGACGGCGCCGATGTGGTCCTCGTGGCCGTGCGTGAGCACGATGCCGTCGATGTCATCGAGGCGATCCCGGATGGACGTGAAGTCCGGCAGGATCAGGTCGATGCCCGGTTGCTCCTCCTCGGGGAAGAGGACGCCGCAGTCGACGATCAGCAGACGGCCGTCGAACTCGAAGACGGTCATGTTGCGGCCGATCTCGCCGAGGCCACCCAGGGGGGTGACCCGCAGGCCGCCCTTGGGCAGCTTCGGCGGCGGTCCGAGTTCAGGATGCGGATGGCTCAAAAGTCTCTCCTCACCACACGCGCCACGTGCCCCGGAAGGCACGTGGCGCGCATGACATTCGTGCACTTGCTGTTGTCTGTTTCGGTCGTGCTTGTTCAGTTGTGAAGTCTGTTGTCAGAGCTGTACCCCGCCGGCGGCGAGATCGCGCTTGAGCTGCTCCGTCTCGTCGGCGGTCAGCTCGATCAGCGGGAGCCGCAGCGGGCCCGCGGGCAGGCCCTGCAGGTTCAGCGCGCCCTTGGTGGTCATCACGCCCTGGGTGCGGAACATGCCGGTGAAGACCGGGAGCAGCTTCTGGTGGATCTCGGTGGCCTTCTGGACGTCGCCGCCCAGGTGGGCCTCCAGCATGGCGCGCAGGTCGGGGGTGACCACGTGGCCGACCACGGAGACGAAGCCGACCGCGCCGACCGACAGGAGCGGCAGGTTCAGCATGTCGTCGCCGGAGTACCAGGCCAGGCCGCTCTGCGCGATGGCCCAGCCGGCGCGGCCGAGGTCGCCCTTGGCGTCCTTGTTGGCAACGATACGGGGGTGCTCGGCCAGCCGGACGAGAGTTTCCGTTTCGATCGGGACACCACTGCGGCCGGGGATGTCGTAGAGCATGACCGGCAGCTCGGTGGCGTCGGCGATCGCCGTGAAGTGCCGGTAGAGCCCCTCCTGCGGCGGCTTGCTGTAGTACGGGGTCACGGCGAGCAGGCCGTGGGCGCCGGTGCGCTCGGCCTGGCGGGCGAGCTCGAGGGTGTGGCGGGTGTCGTTCGTACCGATGCCGGCGACCACGTGGGCGCGGTCTCCGACGGCTTCGAGGACGGCTCGTACGAGGTCGTTTTTCTCCGCGTCGGTGGTGGTCGGCGACTCACCGGTGGTGCCGTTGATGATCAGGCCGTCGTTGCCTGCGTCCACCAAGTGGACGGCGAGCCGCTGCGCGCCGTCGAGGTCGAGTGCGCCATCCGCCGTGAACGGCGTGATCATGGCGGTGAGGACCCGCCCGAAGGGGGTCTGCGGAGTCGAGATCGGAGCCATGGGTAACACGCTACTCGCTGCCATGCTCGCAGTGTCCCCTCGGGGGACGTGGGTCCGAGTGTTGGACACCGGCACTGCCTGCTCGGGGGTTCAAGCAGTGCCGGGTCCGTTTGATCAGCCTAGATGAACTTTACGAAACGCCGCAATACGGACACTTAGGACTTGAGTCGCACATGCGTGCGTTACCCACGTACCGGGCCTTACGGGGCAACGCGGCCGTTGCCGTTGAAGGCCGCGTACGTGAGCGGCATGAGCTTCGCCCAGTGCTGCTCCATCTTCTCGCCGACCATCTCGATCTCCCGCTGCGGGAAGGACGGGACCTTCGCGAGCTCGTGCTGCGTCCGCAGACCGAGGAAGTGCATGAGCGAGCGGGCGTTGCAGGTGGCGTACATCGAGGAGAAAAGTCCGACCGGCAGGACCGAACGGGCAACCTCGCGGGCCACGCCGGCGGCGAGCATCTCCTGGTAGGCCTCGTACGCCTGCCGGTACGAGTCCTCCATGACCCGTCCGGTCAGCTCCTGCTGCGCCCCGGTGCCCTCGACGAAGACGTACTTGCCCGGGCGGCCCTCCTGGACGAGCTTGCGCTCGGCGTCCGGGACGTAGAAGACCGGCTCGAGCTCCCTGTAGCGACCGGATTCCTCGTTGTAGGACCAGCCCACGCGGTGCCGCATGAACTCCCGGAACACGAAGATCGGGGCACTGATGAAGAAGGTCATCGAGTTGTGCTCGAAGGGGCTGCCGTGGCGGTCCCGCATCAGGTAGTTGATCAGGCCCTTGGAGCGCTCCGGATCCTTCTGCAGCTCCTCGAGGGACTGCTCGCCGGCCGTGGAGACGCGGGCGGCCCACAGCACGTCGGAGTCGGCGGCGGAGTGCTTCACCAGCTCCACCGTCACATCACTGCGGAAGCTGGGTTTCAGATCTGAAGCGGCGGTCTCGCTCACCGGGGTCCTTCCAAACGTGCGTCCTGGGGCGCGCCCACTCTACGTCGCCCCCCGCGGCCCGCCGCGCCATCAATTCTCGTTAATGTGCCCAAAACCGGCACCGATTGGGCCTCTCGGACGTCCTACGTAAGAGAACGCACACCGATCGTGAGGAGAGTGGCCCCCATGTTCCGCCGCGGGGAACCCGTCCCGTTCGCCTTCGTCGCCGAGGCCGACCGCTTCCGCAGCAACGTCACTCCGCCGCCGCGCGAGCGCCTGAGCAGGACCCAGCTCGCCGCCCGTAGTCTGGTCGGGCTGACCGTGGTTGCCGGGCTGGCCGGCTCGCTGGTCTTCGGCATGCCCGCACTGCAGCCGAGCAAGGCACCGGAGAAGTCGCAGCAGTCGGAGGCCTCCCAGGGGCGGTAGCCTCACGGTCACAGCCCAACCGAACGTGCATGTGAGTGAGGTCCAGCCGTGCCCCTGCCCTTCCTGACGGCCGACGGTGTGTCCGACGCGGACGACTACGGCGACGAGGTGCCGGCCCACGCCGACCACGGCCGCTGGCGGCGCCCCTACCGGCCGGGGCCCTGGCGGGTGGGCATCGCCGCGCTGCTGCTCCTGCTGTCGGCGTTCATGCTGCTGTCGACGATGATCGTCGCCTTCGCCGGCGCCTGGGGCGGGGCCGCGGTCTGCCTCGTCGCCGCTCTCTCCGTCATCGGATCCGCGCTGCGGCTGCTGCGCGCGGGCGTCTGGGTGAGCCGTACGGGACTGCGCCGGGTGGGGTTCTTCGGGACCCGCTCGATCGCGTGGGGCGAGATCACCGAGCTCCGCACGGTGCAGCAGCCGGTGCGCTGGCTCGGTCTGCCGCGGACCGTACAGGGGCAGGCGCTGACCGTCGCCACCCGCGGGGGCGCGGAGCTGCCGGCGCTGCTGACCGACCACAGCGCCGATTTCCTGTCGCGGTCCGAGGCCTTCGACCGGGCTGCGGACACGGTCGGGGCCTGGGCCGACGAATACCGGCCCGTGGCCGCCTGATCCGGCGCGGCGCACGCGCGGGAAGCCCGTACGGGTATCAGGCCCGTACGGGCAGCCTCATCGGCCCGGCCCCTCGTGCAGGGCGATCGCCCGCTGCATGGCCTTGCGCGCCCGCGGGGTGTCACGGGCGTCGTGGTAGGCGACGGCGAGCCGGAACCAGCTGCGCCAGTCCCCCGGCGCGTCCTCGGTCTCGGCCTTGCGGCGCGCGAAGACCTCGTCGGCGGAGTCCCGCAGGATCCTCCCGTACTGGTCCCGCTCCAGCTCGTCCACGGGCAGTCCGCCCTCAGCCTCCAGCTCGGTCGCGAGCTGGTTGGCCCGGGTGACGAACTGGGTGTTCTTCCACAGGAACCAGACGCCGATGACCGGCAGGATCAGCACGGCCACGCCGAAGGTGACGGTGAGCCAGGTGCCCTGCCGGATCAGCATCAGGCCCCGGCTGCCAGCCAGGACGAAGTAGACGACCAGGACGGCGGCCGTGAGGAAGTACGTGATCTTCGCGCGCATGGGAGGACTACCGGATCAGCCGAGGTCGAGGAAGTGTTCCAGGCCGAAGGTGAGGCCCGGGGTCTGCGTCACGCGGCGGGCGCCGAGCAGGATGCCCGGCATGAAGCTGCTGTGGTGCAGGGAGTCGTGACGGATGGTCAGGGTCTCGCCCTCGCCGCCGAGCAGCACCTCCTGGTGGGCCAGCAGGCCGCGCAGGCGGACCGCGTGCACCGGGACGCCGTCGACGTCCGCGCCGCGGGCGCCGTCGAGTGCGGTGGCGGTGGCGTCGGGCTGGGCGCCGAGGCCGGCCTCGGCCCGGGCGGCCGCGATGAGCTGCGCCGTGCGGGTCGCGGTGCCCGAGGGGGCGTCGACCTTGTTCGGGTGGTGCAGCTCGACGACCTCGACGGACTCGAAGTAGCGGGCGGCCTGGGCGGCGAACTTCATGGTGAGCACGGCGCCGATGGAGAAGTTCGGCGCGATGAGCACACCGGTCCCGGGGGAAGCGGCGAGCCAGGTGTTCAGCTGGGCGAGGCGGTCCTCGGTCCATCCGGTGGTGCCGACCACGCCGTGGATGCCGTGGCGGATGAGGAAGTCGAGGTTCTCCATCACCGAGGCGGGGGTGGTCAGCTCGACGGCGACCTGGGCGCCGGCCTCGGCCAGCGCCTCCAGCTTGTCGCCGCGGCCGAGGGCCGCCACCAGCTCCATGTCGTCGGCGGCCTCGACCGCCTTGACCGCTTCGGAGCCGATGCGGCCCTGTGCGCCGAGGACTGCCACGCGCAGCTTGCTCATGTTGCTTGCTTCCTTACGTGCGTACGGGACTAGGCGACCGCTTCGTCGAGGCGGGCTGCCTGCTTCTCCTTCAGCGGGCCGATCGCCGCGAGCGAGGGCCGCTGGGCCAGTACATCCTGTGCGACCGCACGGACGTCGTCCGGGGTCACGGAGGCGATCCGGGCCAGCATGTCGTCGACCGACATCTGATCGCCCCAGCACAGCTCGCTCTTGCCGATGCGGTTCATGATCGCGCCGGTGTCCTCCAGGCCGAGGACGGTCCCTCCGGAGAGCTGGCCGATGGCCCGCTTGATCTCCTCGTCGCCGAGTCCGTCGGAGGCGACCTTGTCGAGCTCCTCGCGGCAGATCCGGAGCACGTCGTGGACCTGGTTGGGGCGGCAGCCCGCGTAGACGCCGAAGAGGCCGGTGTCGGCGAAGGCCGAGGTGTACGAGTAGACGCTGTAGGCCAGGCCGCGCTTCTCCCTGACCTCCTGGAAGAGGCGGGAGGACATGCCGCCGCCCAGGGCGGTGTTCAGCACGCCCAGCGCCCAGCGGCGCTCGTCGGTGCGGGCGATGCCGGGCATGCCGAGGACCACGTGGGCCTGCTCGGTCTTGCGGCCTACCAGGTCGACGCGGCCGGAGGTGCGGATGCGCCGGATGCCGGTGCGCGGGCCGATCGGCTCGGCGTCGGTGCGGGTCAGCGCGCCGGCCTTCTCGAAGGCGGCGCGGACCTGGCGCACGACCTTGTTGTGGTCGACGTTGCCGGCGGCGGCCACCACGAGGTGGGTCGGGTCGTAGTGCTTCTTGTAGAAGCGGCGGATCCGGTCGGCGCCGAGCGCGTTGATCGTTTCCACGGTGCCGAGGACGGGCCGGCCCAGGGGGGTGTCCCCGTACATGGTCTGCGCGAACAGGTCGTGGACCATGTCGCCCGGGTCGTCCTCGGTCATCGCGATCTCTTCGAGGATGACTCCGCGCTCGGCGTCGACGTCCTCCTCGCGGATCAGCGAGCCGGTGAGCATGTCGCAGACCACGTCGATGGCCAGCGGCAGGTCGGTGTCGAGCACCCGGGCGTAGTAGCAGGTGTACTCCTTCGCCGTGAAGGCGTTCATCTCCCCGCCGACCGCGTCGATCGCGGAGGAGATGTCCAGGGCGCTGCGCTTCTCGGTGCCCTTGAAGAGGAGGTGCTCCAGGTAGTGCGTGGCGCCGTTCAGCGTGGGCGTCTCGTCACGGGAGCCGACGTGCGCCCAGATGCCGAAGGTGGCGGAGCGGACGGAGGGCAGCGTCTCGGTGACGATGCGCAGTCCGCCGGGCAGGACGGTGCGCCGGACGATGCCGATGCCGTTCTGCCCCTTGAGAAGGGTTTGGGTACGTGTGACGGCCCGCCCCTCCGAAGAGGGGCGGGCCGTCACACGGGAACTACGCGACATCACTTGTCGGAGTCGTCCTTGTCAGCGTCATTGTCGGCGGTCTCGCCGTCGATCACGGGGACCAGGGAGAGCTTGCCGCGGGAGTCGATCTCGGCAATCTCGACCTGGACCTTGGTGCCGACCGCGAGCACGTCCTCGACGTTCTCCACGCGCTTGCCACCGGCGAGCTTGCGGATCTGCGAGATGTGCAGCAGGCCGTCCTTGCCGGGCATGAGGGAGACGAAGGCACCGAAGGTGGTGGTCTTGACGACCGTACCCAGGTAGCGCTCGCCGACCTCCGGCATGGTCGGGTTGGCGATCGAGTTGATCGTGGCGCGGGCGGCCTCGGCGGCCGGGCCGTCGGAGGCACCGATGTAGATGGTGCCGTCGTCCTCGATCGTGATCTCGGCGCCGGTGTCCTCCTGGATCTGGTTGATCATCTTGCCCTTGGGGCCGATGACCTCACCGATCTTGTCCACCGGGATCTTGACGGTGATGATCCGGGGGGCGAACGGGGACATCGCGTCCGGCGTGTCGATCGCTTCCATCATCACGTCGAGGATGTGGAGGCGGGCGTCGCGGGCCTGCTTGAGGGCCGCGGCCAGGACGGAGGCCGGGATGCCGTCCAGCTTGGTGTCCAGCTGGAGCGCGGTGACGAACTCCTTGGTGCCGGCGACCTTGAAGTCCATGTCGCCGAAGGCGTCCTCCGCACCGAGGATGTCGGTGAGGGCGACGTAGTGGGTCTTGCCGTCGATCTCCTGGGAGATCAGGCCCATGGCGATACCGGCGACGGGGGCCTTGAGGGGCACACCGGCGTTCAGCAGCGACATGGTGGAGGCGCAGACCGAGCCCATGGACGTCGAACCGTTGGAGCCGAGGGCCTCGGACACCTGGCGGATCGCGTACGGGAACTCCTCGCGGGTCGGGAGGACCGGCACGATCGCGCGCTCGGCGAGCGCGCCGTGGCCGATCTCGCGGCGCTTCGGCGAACCGACGCGGCCGGTCTCGCCGACGGAGTACGGCGGGAAGTTGTAGTTGTGCATGTAGCGCTTGCGGGTCACCGGGGAGAGGGTGTCCAGCTGCTGCTCCATGCGGAGCATGTTGAGGGTGGTGACGCCCAGGATCTGGGTCTCGCCACGCTCGAACAGCGCCGAGCCGTGCACGCGCGGGATGGCCTCGACCTCGGCGGCGAGGGTACGGATGTCCGTGATCCCGCGGCCGTCGATGCGGACCTTGTCCTTGATGACGCGCTCGCGCACCAGGGCCTTGGTCAGGCTGCGGTAGGCGGCGGAGATCTCCTTCTCGCGGCCCTCGAAGGCCGGGAGGAGCTTCTCGGCGGCGATCTCCTTGACGCGGTCCAGCTCGGCCTCGCGGTCCTGCTTGCCCGCGATGGTCAGCGCCTGGGAGAGGTCACCCTTGACGGCGGCCGCGAGGGCCTCGTACACGTCGTCCTGGTAGTCCAGGAAGACCGGGAACTCGCCCTCGGGCTTGGCGGCCTTGGCGGCCAGGTCGGCCTGGGCCTTGCAGAGGACCTTGATGAACGGCTTCGCGGCGTCGAGACCGGCCGCGACGACCTCCTCGGTCGGCGCCTCGGCGCCGCCCTTGACGAGGGCGATGGTCTTCTCGGTGGCCTCGGCCTCGACCATCATGATCGCGACGTCGCCGTCCTCCAGGACGCGGCCCGCGACGACCATGTCGAAGACGGCGTCCTCGAGCTCGGTGTGCGTCGGGAAGGCCACCCACTGGCCGCGGATCAGCGCGACGCGGACGCCGCCGATCGGTCCGGAGAAGGGCAGGCCGGCCAGCTGGGTGGACGCGGACGCGGCGTTGATCGCGATGACGTCGTACAGGTGGTCCGGGTTGAGCGCCATGATCGTGGCGACGACCTGGATCTCGTTGCGCAGGCCCTTCTTGAAGGACGGGCGCAGCGGGCGGTCGATCAGGCGGCAGGTGAGGATCGCGTCCTCGGAGGGCCGGCCCTCGCGGCGGAAGAAGGAGCCGGGGATCTTGCCGGCCGCGTACTGCCGCTCCTCGACGTCCACCGTCAGGGGGAAGAAGTCGAGCTGGTCCTTGGGCTTCTTCGACGCGGTGGTGGCGGAAAGCACCATCGTGTCGTCGTCCAGGTAGGCAACGGCGGAGCCGGCGGCCTGGCGGGCCAGACGGCCCGTCTCGAAGCGGATGGTGCGGGTGCCGAAGGAACCGTTGTCAATGACGGCCTCGGCGTAGTGGGTCTCGTTCTCCACTAGCGTTTTCTCCATTTTCGTCGTCTCCGTCCGCCGCCCGTGTGGCGGTGGACGGTGCGGAGAAGCGCGCCTTGGGTGCGGGCCGGTCTTCGATCGAAGCACCCGGTTCGGTGCCCGTGGGGCATTCCGGGTGCCACTACCGAGGACCGGCGGCGTAGGGAGGGCGCTCCTCCTCTTCAGTTGTGCGCGTCTGACTCAGCCGCGCACGTACGTCTTTTCCAGACTACAAAGGGTCCGGTCCGGTCCGCACGTACAGCAAAGGGAGCGGCCCCCGGATGTGGGAACCGCTCCCTCCACAGCGCTTTACTTGGCGCCGGCCGCACCGCGGCGGATGCCGAGGCGCTCGACCAGCGTACGGAAGCGCTGGATGTCCTTCTTGGCCAGGTACTGCAGCAGGCGGCGACGCTGGCCGACCAGGATCAGCAGACCACGACGGGAGTGGTGGTCGTGCTTGTGCGTCTTGAGGTGCTCGGTCAGGTCCGAGATGCGGCGGGACAGCATGGCGACCTGGACCTCGGGGGAGCCGGTGTCGCCCTCCTTGGCACCAAACTCTGCGATGATCTGCTTCTTCGTAGCGGCGTCGAGCGGCACGCGTACTCCTCGTTTAGGTCTTCGTTGCCACCGAGTGCCCCAGGTCGAATTCTCTGGGGATCTTCCGTAACTCGGGAGGCGGGGTCCGCTGAGCGCAGCCTCCAGAGAGTTCCGGGGGCGCGTACACAAACGGCCGTCGCACAGCGTACCAGGCTGCCGGGTCGCGGCGTCTCAGCTGGTGAGAGCGCGGGCCCGGGAGTAGACGTCCAGCACGGCCAGGGCCAGGGGGACCAGGCTGAGCAGGACCGCCGCCTCGGTGAGGTCGAGCAGCCTTCCCCAGAAGGGTGACAGGCCCTTGCGGGGGATGACAAGCGCAATACCCGCGAGGAGGGCCGCGCCGGCGGCGACGGCGGCGGTCAGCCAGATCGTACGGAGGTCCAGGCCGCTGTGGTCCTGCTTGCGGACCAGGGCCTCGATCAGCTCGGCCGGCGGGTGCAGGGCCAGGCCCAGGATCAGCAGGGCGACGGCGACGAGCCCGGCGGCCAGGGCGCACACCACCTGGGAGGTGTAGCGGAAGAGCCGGGCGCGCAGCAGCATGGCGAGGCCGGTGGCGAGGGCCAGCAGCCGGCCCCAGGTGTTGTCCGAGAAGCCGAGGACCGCGGCGGCCCCCACGGCGACCGCGGCGCAGCCGCCGACCAGGCCGAGCAGCATCTCGTGGCCGCGCCGGGCCTGGGCGGCGATCGCCTCGGCGTCGAGCGGGGCGCCCTGGTCGTGCTGGTCGCTGCCGGACTGGTCACCGTACGGCTCGGTCTCGTAGCGGTCCGGGGTCGCCGTGTGCTCGATGTACTCATCCGCGGCGCTCTGCGGGGCGGCGTAGCCGATGGGCAGGCGGGCGAAGCGGGCGGAGAGGCCGGGCAGGAAGGCGACGAGGCCGATGGCGACGGGTGCGCAGGCGGCGGCGGTGGCGGTCGCGGAGGCCTCGGTGGCGATGGCCGTGAAGGTGGCCAGGGTGCCGGTGGCGGCGACGAAGGTGGCCGCGACGAAGGGGGCGTCGCCGCTGGGGGTGAGCGCGACCAGGGCCACGGAGGCGACCAGGACGCACACGCAGCCCAGCAGGAACTGGAGCCGGCCGGGTCCCTGGCCGGCGGCGGGGGCGATGATCCCGCTGCCTGCGATCAGCAGGTGCGGGAGGGCGCTGAGGCCGAGGGCGACGGCGGAGCCGCGGTCGCGGTAGACACGGGCGCGGACGCTGGCCACGGCGGTGAGCAGGACGCCGACGGCGGCCGCGATGATCCCGGGCAGGCCGTGCATGTCGTGGCGCAGGGGGTCGGCGTACCAGAGGACGAAGCCGAGCATGACGAGGAGCAGTGCGGCTCCGGCGAGGCCGGCGCCGCGCAGCATGTCGTCGCTCCAGCGGTGCCGGTCGCGGACCACGGCCGAGGCGACGGCGTCGGAGACGTCGTCGAAGACGGCGGGCGGCAGGGACTCGGCGAAGGGGCGCAGGCTGAGCACCTCGCCGTCGAGGACCTGCTGGGCGGCGAGGGTGCGGGCGCCGTCGAGGACGGTGCCGGAGCGGCGTACGAGGTGGAAGCCGGTCGGGGCGCCGACGGGCTGGGTCTGGCCGGTGAGGCGCAGCAGCTCGGGGTAGACGTCGGCGACGGCGATGTCCTCGGGGAGGGCGACGTCGATCCGGCTGTCCGGGGCCACGACGGTGACCCTGCAGAAGCCCGTCGTTGCGGCCGTACTCACCTGTGTGACCCCCCCGTGTAGGTGCCCGCGGCGGCGGGCGATTCGCGGATGCGCATACTGCGCGCGTCACCCTACCGGGCGCTTGCCCGACTGTCGGCAAGTAGGATCACCGACGCGTGGAGGAGACCCCCTCCGCGCCCGGGACTTGGGGGCGCCGGATGCGGTGTCCCGTCCGTTTTCGAGGGATTGATGCTCCGGTGAGCCAGATCGTCGTCAAACGACCGCCGCGGTCCCTGCCGCCCGAAGTGCCTTCGGACGAGCTGCGGCTGGAGGCGCCGCCGGAGCTTCCCCGGGGGCAGCAGGAGGGCATGCTGATGCAGCTCCTGCCGATGCTCGGAATGGGCTCCTCCGCGGTGTTCTTCTTCATGCCGGGCGCCGCGCCGTTCATGCGCATCATGGGTGTGCTGATGCTCGCGTCGACGGTGGCGATGGTCGTGGCGCAGCTGGTGCGGTACCGCCGGGGTACGCAGGGGCAAATGGCCGATGTGCGCCGGGACTATCTCAAATACCTTGCGCAGACGCGTCGTCAGGTACGCCGGACCGCGCGGGCGCAGCGCGACGCGCAGTTGTACCTGCACCCGGCTCCGGACCAGTTGTGGTCGGTGGTGGCCGAGGGGTCGCGGCTGTGGGAACGGCGGGTCGGCGACCCGGACTTCGGCCAGGCGCGGCTCGGGCTGGGCTCGCAGCGCCTGTCGACTCCGCTGGTGGCGCCGGACACGGCGCCGGTGGACGAGCTGGAGCCGCTGACGGCGGGCGCGATGCAGCGCTTCCTGAAGGTGCACTCCTCGCTGGACGGGCTGCCGATGGCGGTGTCGATCCGGGCGTTCTACCACGTGACCGTGTCGGGCGAGCCGGAGTCGGCGCGCGGTACGGCGCGGGCGCTGGTGGCGCAGCTGGCGACGCTGCACTCCCCCGAGGACCTGGTGGTGGCCGTGGTGGCCGCGCCGGGCGCGGCGGCGTCGTGGGACTGGACGAAGTGGCTGCCGCACACGCAGGTGCCCGGGCAGGTGGACGGGGCCGGTACGAAGCGGCTGTTCGGCGACGACCTGGGTGAGCTGGAGGGGCTGCTGGCGCCCCGGCTGGAGGGGCGGCCGCGGTTCAGCCGTGACGTGTCCCCGGTGCTGGACCAGCCGCACCTGGTGGTCGTGCTCGACACCAACTCGCCTCGCGGTGGTCTGGTGCCGCCGGACTCGGTGTTCGCGGCTGCGGAGGGTTTGCAGGGCGTCACCATCGTCGAGGTGGTCGCGGGCGAGCTGGACGAGCCGCGCGGCGGGCTGTCGGTCGTGGTGCGGCCGGGCCGGCTGCGCCTGGAGTCGGGCGCGGGGGTCGCGTACGAGGGCGCGCCGGACACCCTGTCGCTGCCCGCGGCGGAGGCGCTGGCCCGTCAGCTGGCCCCGCTGCGCACCGGCGGCGGGGACGATGACGAACCGCTGCTGGCGAACCTGGACTTCACGGACCTGCTGAACCTGGGGGACGCGGCCGCGGTGGACGTGGCCCGCACCTGGCGGCCGCGGTCGGCCGGTGAGCGGCTGCGCGTGCCGATCGGTGTCGGCGAGGACGGCGCCCCGGTGATGCTGGACCTCAAGGAGGCCGCGCAGGAGGGCATGGGCCCGCACGGCCTGTGCGTGGGTGCGACGGGTTCGGGCAAATCGGAGCTGCTGCGCACGCTGGTGCTGGGTCTGGCGGTCACGCACACCTCGGAGACGCTGAACTTCGTCCTCGCCGACTTCAAGGGCGGCGCGACCTTCACCGGCATGGGGCAGATGCCGCACGTGGCGGCCGTCATCACCAACCTGGCGGACGACCTCACGCTCGTGGACCGGATGGGCGACTCGATCCGCGGCGAGCTGCAGCGCCGGCAGGAGCTGCTGCGCGCGGCGGGCAACTACGCGAACATCCACGACTACGAGAAGGCCCGCGCGGCGGGCGCCCCGCTGGAGCCGCTGGCCTCGCTGGTGCTGGTCATCGACGAGTTCAGCGAGCTGCTGACGGCGAAGCCCGACTTCATCGACATGTTCATCCAGATCGGCCGGATCGGCCGGTCGCTGGGCGTGCACCTGCTGCTGGCCTCGCAGCGCCTGGAGGAGGGCAAGCTGCGCGGGCTGGACACGTACCTCTCGTACCGGATCGGCCTGCGGACCTTCTCGGCGGCGGAGTCGCGGACGGCGATCGGCGTGCCGGACGCCTACCACCTGCCCTCGGTGCCCGGTTCGGGCTACCTGAAGTTCGGTACGGACGAGATGACGCGCTTCAAGGCGGCGTACGTCTCGGGTACGTACCGCTCGGGCGGGCCGGACCTGTCGGTGGGCCTGTTCCCGGTGGAGCGGCGGCCCGCGCTGTTCACCGCGGCTCCGGTGCCGGTGGTGTACGCGGCTCCGGACCCGGCGTACCTGGCGGCGCAGTCGGCGCGGGAGGACGACGCGCTCGCCGACACGGTGCTGGACGTGATCGTGAGCCGGCTGGAGGGGCAGGGCGTGCCGGCGCACCAGGTGTGGCTCCCGCCGCTGGACCAGGCTCCGCCGCTGGACCAGTTGCTGCCGGCGCTGGCGCCGAGCGCCGGGCGCGGACTGCACGCGGAGGGGTACACGCGGCCCGGCGGGCTCGTCGTACCGCTCGGCCTCATCGACAAGCCCTTCGAGCAGCGGCGCGAGGTGCTGTACCGGGACTTCTCGGGCGCGGCGGGCCACATGATGGTGGTCGGCGGTCCGCAGTCGGGCAAGTCCACGCTGATGCGGACGCTGATCTCCTCGTTCGCGCTCACCCACACGCCGCGCGAAGTGCAGTTCTACGGACTGGACTTCGGCGGTGGCAGCCTGTCGTCGGTCGCCGAGCTGCCGCACGTGGGCGGGATCGCCTCGCGGCTGGACCCGGAGCGGGTACGCCGTACCGTCGCGGAGGTGGGGGGCATCCTCAACCGCCGCGAGGAGTTCTTCCGCTCGAACAACATCGACTCGATCGGCACCTACCGGCGTCGGCGGGCGGCGGGCGAGCTGCCCGGTGAGCCGTGGGGCGACGTGTTCCTGGTCGTGGACGGCTGGGGCGGTTTCCGCGGCGAGTACGAGGGCCTGGAGCAGGTGGTCACGGACATCGCGGCCCGCGGTCTGGGCTACGGCATCCACGTGGTGATCACCGCGGCGCGGTACATGGAGGTGCGCGCGGCGCTCAAGGACCAGATGCTGAGCCGCCTGGAACTGCGGCTCGGCGACGTCATGGACTCGGAGTTCGACCGGAAGGTCGCGGCGAACGTCCCCACCGGGATGCCGGGCCGCGGCCAGGTGCCGGAGAAGCTGCACTTCCTGGGCGCGCTCCCGCGGATCGACGGCTCGCACGACGCGGCGGACCTGTCGGAGGCCACGGCGGCGTTCGTGGACGCGGTGAAGCGGCACTGGGCGGGGCCCGCGGCTCCCGGGGTGCGGCTGCTGCCGCGGCTGCTCCACGCCGACCAGCTGCCCAGGGGCGGGGACCAGCCCGCCCGCGGGATCGCGATCGGCATCGACGAGACGGACCTGGAGCCGGTGTTCGTCGACTTCGACACCGACCCCTTCCTCCTCGTCTTCGGCGAGAGCGAGTCGGGCAAGACGAACCTGCTGCGGCTCATCGCCCGGCAGATCTCGGAGCGTTACGCGCCGGAGCAGGCTCGCCTGGTGGTGGGCGACTACCGGCGGAGCCTGCTCGGGGCGCTGCCGGAGGCGCACCTGCTGGAGTACGCGCCGATGGCGAGCTCGCTGCAGATGCACATGGAGGCGCTGGGCGGGGTGTTCGCCCGCCGGCAGCCGCCGAACGACGTCACTCCGCAGCAGTTGCGCGACCGCAGCTGGTGGACGGGGCCGGACGTGTTCATCATCATCGACGACTTCGACCTGGTGGCCACGAGCCAGGGCAATCCGCTGGCGCCGCTGGTGGAATTCCTGCCCTTCGCCCGGGACACGGGCGTGCGCTTCATCATCGCGCGGAACTCGGCGGGTGCGTCGCGGTCGATGTACGAGCCGTTCATGCAGCGGATCAAGGAGCTGGGCGCGCAGGGCGTCGTCCTGTCAGGCGACCCCTCCGAGGGCGACCTGATCGGCAACGTGCGGCCGCGTCCGATGCCGCCGGGCCGGGCGTACTTCGCCTCGCGCCGGCGGGGCACCTCGCTGGTGCAGCTCGGGCGGATGCCGGGGATGTGAGCAAACCTGTCCCCTCGGGCGGCGCAGGGCCGATAATCGGCGGTGAAGACGGCGCCACCGAGGGGAAAGGCCGCACCATGGGCACCCAGCAGGAGAAGGACGAGCTGTACGCGCTCGACATCAGCGGCGTGGAGTGGGAGGGCCCGCCCGGGAGCAGCCCCGACGAGGAGCGGGTCGAGATCGCCCGGCTGCCCGAGGGTGCGGTGGCCATGCGGTCCTCGCTGGACCGGGACACGGTGCTGCGGTACACCGCGGCCGAGTGGGAGGCCTTCGTGCTCGGAGCCCGCGACGGCGAGTTCGACCTCGACCGCCACCGGCCCTGAGGCGACGGGGCGCGACGGCAGTACGCGGCGAAGGGGCGCGCCCGGTGCGGGCGCGCCCCTTCGGCACGTACGGGCTGGGTGCCGGGGCTCAGTAGGCCTCGGTGAACAGGCGCGAGGCCTTCACGTCGGTGGCGCGGTAGTCGCCCTTGCCCTGCTCGATGAGCTTGGCGACCGTCTCCAGCTTCTTCTGCATCTCGTCGGCGATGCGCTTGTACTTGGTCTGGAGGGTCACGTACTCGCGGTGCGCCTCACCGTCCCAGGTGTCGGTGACCACCTTCACGGCCTGCTCCATCTCGGCCAGGTCCTTGATGATGTTGTTCGACACGACGCGGATGCGGTCCGCCATCTGCTGGACGGTTTCGTACCGTACCCGGGTGTTGCCGTCGTTTCCGGACATGCTCTTCTCCTTCGCTCTGGTGGTGGCTGGGAACGACGCGGGTCAGATGCCGTCGAGGCCGGAGCGGGGGCCGCCCGTGCCGCCGCCGGAGGGGGCCACGGCGCGGAAGGCAGCACGCACGTCCTCGTCCTGGGCGTTGCTCAGGTTCTTGGTCTGCGAGACGGCGTTGTGCAGTACGCCGAGCAGCCGGCGGATCTCGTCGTGCTCGACGTTGAGGTCCGACTGGGCCTTGGCGAATCCGGCGGCACCGACACCGGTCCAGCCGGCGCTGACGGTGGCGATGATGTCCGCCAGCTCGCGGGCCTGGGTGGTGACGGCGTTGGCCGTCTCGGAGATCCTGTTGGCCGCCTTGACGACCGGATCGTCCGCGAGTCCGAAGGTGTTCGTGGTCATCCGATGCTCCTCACTTCTCAATTCGCCGGCAGAACCGGCGGATTGCGTGGCGGAGCGGACGTTCCCAGCGCGGCGTTGAATCACGCGCCCCGGACATCCCCCTCCGCTTCACGCGATCCCCCGATCACATTCGTGAAGCCTGCCGTCACTCTAGTCAGTTCCGCCTCACGGCCCAACACCAGTGGGTTGCTTCCGTAGATGAACTGTGACCGTTCACTGCAAACGGCGTCGGCGGTTCCGGGCATCCCGGACGATGGTCGCCGTCCCCGTGATGACGGCGATCAGGACGGCGCCGATGCCGAGAGCGTACGTGCCGAACCGCTCCTCCCGCTCCTGGGCCGTCTCGGTGACCTGGAGCGGGGCCGCCTCCGGGGCGGCGGCCGGCGGTGGGCCGGGGTCCGGGACGGGCGCCTTCGGGGCCTCGCGGTCCTGGCTGAGCGCGCGCACCGGGTCGACGATGCCCCAGCCGACGTAGTCGTCGCGGCCCTTGACCGAGCGTTCGGCGGTGTTCTGGATCTGCCACACGATCTGCTGCGCCGACCAGTCCCCGTGCTTGGCGCGGAGCAGGGCGGCGACCCCGGCGACGTACGGGGCGGAGAAGCTGGTGCCGTTGTCGATGCACTGGCCGAAGCCCGGGACCGTGGACACCATGTCGACGCCGGGCGCCGCAACCCCGATGAAGTCGCCGGGCTGGGAGAACGCGGCCCGCTCGTTGTTGCGGTCCGAGGCGCCCACGGCGAGCACGCCGGGGAAGGCCGCCGGGTAGGTCTTGCGCTTCTCGCCGCTCATGCCGTCGTTGCCCGCCGAGGCGATCACCACGACCTTGGCGTCGATGGCCTTCTGCACCGACTTGCCGAGCTCCGAGTCCGCGGTCAGCGGCACGTCGGTGTCCTGGGAGATGTTGATGACCTGGGCGCCCTTGGCCACCGCGTGGTCGATCGCCTGGCTCAGCGAGAGGGCGTTGCCCTTGCCCTGCCCGTCGTTCTGCCGGATCGGGATGATCGTGGCGTCGGGGGCCAGGCCGACGAAGCCGGTGCCCTCCTGGGGGCGGGCCGCGATCAGGCCGGCGACCTTGGTGCCGTGGCCGACCGTGTCGGTGGTTCCGTCGCCGCCCTTGGGGTCGATCAGGTCCTTGCCGGCGCCGATGTCGAGGGCGCCGCTCAACTGCGGGTTCGCCCGGTCCACACCGGTGTCGATGACCGCGACGCGGACGCTGTTGCCGTTCTTGTCCTTGCCCTTGGTGTGGGCCCACAGCTCGTCGAGGAGGAGCCGCTGGAGGGCCCAGGGGCGGTCCTCGATCTGCTTCTTCATGGGGAAGGTGCACTCGCCGGCGCCGTCGGGGCGCAGGGTGTACGGGGGCTCGGGCGCGGCGGAGGCTGCGGGCGTGGCGGCGCAGACCCCGGCGAGGGCGAAGGCGGCGACGGCGAGCGGAGCGCACCGCCGCCACGGGAGCTGGGTCATCGGCGGCTACCTCACGAACCCTGCGGCTGGCGGGCGGAGTTGGTGTCCAGTCGCGGACCCTTGGAGAGGAACTCCGACCAGGCGATGGGCACCATGGCCGGGGTGACGCCCGCGTAGCCGAGCCGGATCTGCGCCTGGCTGGGTTCGGGGACGCCGGCGGCGCCGCCCGTGCCGCCCTTCGCCTGCTGGTCGGGGGCCCCGATCTTCGACTGCTCGGCGTCGCTGTCGCCGTTGGCCTGGACGGCGTAGCGCAGGCCCGTGTCGGTGACCAGGAAGAGGGAGCCGCCGGCCGTGGTCTGCCTGCCCTGGATCTGCGTGTAGAGCAGCCCCGAGCCCGGGGTGACGTACGCGCTGGTGCCGCTGGCGGTGATGTCGATGGGGAAGCCGGTGCCGGCCCAGGTGCTCAGGGTCTGGTTGCCCTGGCCGTCGACCGTGCGCAGGACGTTGCAGACGGTGTCGCGGCCGCCGGGGCCGCCGGCCTGGGCCGCGGCTGCCGGTGCGCTCTGGTTGACCCGCTCCGCCTTCCGCTGCGGCCACTTGACGTCGCCGCCGAACGGCGCGGGGTCCGGGCTGAGGGCCTGGAGGTCGACCTCGCGGGCCTTGCCGTGCATGTTGAGGCCGTCGGTCGCGGGTGCGGAGATCAGCAGCCACGCGACGAACTCGGAGACCGGCGCGACCTTCCCGGGCAGGACGACGTAGTGCTGGGTGCCGGAGCCCGTCTGGGCGCTGAGCACCATGCCGACCTTGTTGTCGGCGGTCACCAGGCCCTTGACGTCGGCGTTGGCGCCGGCCTTGCCGGGCAGCTGCGGGAAGGACAGGTCGTCGCCGGAGTTGAGGGTGGCCAGCCACTGCTCGGTGACCGGCTGCGGGGTGGCGCCGGTACCGACGAGGGCGTTGGTCATCGTGCCCGCGGCCGCAGTGCCCTCGGGGAACTTGTACTTCGTACCGGTCGCGTCGACCAGGTAGCGCTCCTTGCCCGCGCCGGTGCTCTGCACGTACAGCATCTGGGTGTCGGTGAGCCTGCGCCCGTCGTCCGTCAGGTGCGCCTCGCGGTCGGCGAGCACGAAGGCGGCGGTCTGCACCCCGCGGTTGTTGCCGCCGGGCTGCTGGCAGACGGCCCAGCGCTTGGCCTTCGCCGCGTCCTCCTTGGCGGGGAGCCGGTCGGGGGCGTACGGGATGCCGATGATGGGGCCGCGCGGCGGCTTGCCCGCGTCCAGGACCTTGTCGTCGACCTGGACCACCTTGAACTTCGAGGGATCCAGCAGCAGTCGGGCGGAGGCGAGGTTCAGGACCGGGTGCAGGCGGGTCTGGTCCTTGCCGTTCACCTTCGTCGTCAGGACCACGTAGCGGGTCGTCGACTGCTTGCCGACGATCACCTGGGTTCCGGGGTCCGCCCAGCCCTTGGGGGCGGTGGGCTTGAACATGCCCCAGGCGCCGAAGGCGGCGAGCACGACCGCGGCGACGATCACGCCCGGGAGGACCGCGCGCAGCGGACGCGGAGCGCCCTCCTCGGTGCCCGTCGCGGACGGCTGGAGGAACGCGGCCACCGTGCGCCGCTTCGCAAAGGTGTACGCGTTGAGCTCATCACGTCGTGATGCCATGACCGCCTGCTTCTCCCCGCACGGCCCGGTCGGTGAGTACGGTCCCCGAGCCTCGTTTGTCGGACCGGGCACCTACTATGCCTCTTGACCGACGGTATGCAGGGGCCGGGTAGGGTGAGGCTGCCTCTCAGCGCCTTCCGCACCGCAGCATTCAAGGGTCATCAGGGCATCAGGGCTTGTTGGGGTGGATTGGGGAGATTCCGGGGCCGTGCGCCTGCCGTCGCGCCGGGCCGGAACTCACGGGGTCTGGCCCTGGAAAGGGGAAGTGCGCGAGTGATGGCCACGGCAACGCAGCCGCAGACCGGCGCGGCCGCACCCGCACGCGGCGGGGTGACGCCGCATCCGAAGTCGAGCTCCGGCCGCTTCGGCCCGTTCCGATTGCAACAGCTCGTACTGCTCCAGGTGGCCGCGGCCGTCCTCCTGGTGGCCTGGGTGGTCGAACCGATGCTGCTGGTTCCCGCCGGCGCCCTCGCGCTCGTCCTGGTGATGCTCGCGGTCGTGCGCCGCCACCAGCGCTCCCTGCCCGAGTGGATCGCCGGTGCGCTCGCCCTGCGCGCACGGCGCCGCCGGGCCGCGTCCCTCACCGTGCCCGCGGGCACGGAGCCCGGGCTGGCCCCGCTCGTCGAGGCCGATCCGGCGCTGCGCACCCTCACCTTCAGCGACCGCGACCGGCGGCCGGTCGGCATGGTCGGCGACGGGACGTTCCTGACCGCGGTCGTCCAGGTGGACACGGACGCCACCGCGCTGCGGCCCGACCGGGGGGCGCGGCCGCTGCCGCTGGCCGTCGTACGGGACATCCTCGAAGTGGACGGCATCCGGCTGGAGTCCGCGCAGCTGGTGCAGCACACCCAGCCCGCGCCGGCCCCGCACCTGCCCGCCCAGTCGATGGCCACGCGCAACTACGCGCCGTTGCAGGCCCGGACCGGCACCCCGGCGGTGCGGCTCACCTGGATCGCGCTCAAGCTCGACCCGGAGCTGTGCCCGGAGGCCGTCACCGCGCGCGGCGGCGGGCTGGCGGGTGCCCAGCGGTGTGTGGTGCGGGCGGCCGACCAGTTGGCGAGCCGGCTGGCCGGGGCCGGGTTCAAGGCCACCGTGCTGACCGAGCAGGAGCTCACGGCGGCGCTGGCCACGTCCTCGTGCGCGAACCCGATGGCCATCACCCAGGCCGGGCGGTCGGCCAGTACGGGACGGCGTACGGAGGAGACCCCGCGGACCTGGCGCTGCGACGACCGGCGGCACACCACGTACTGGATAGGACGCTGGCCGCAGCTGGGCGGCGCCGGGGCGGCTCCGCTGCCGCAGTTCGTGGCGCTGCTGACCTCGCTGCCGGCCCTCGCGACGAACTTCAGCCTGACGATGGCCCCGGCGGAGCGCCAGGGCGTGACGCTGACCGGGCACGTCCGGGTGACGGGGCGCAGTGACGAGGAACTGGTGGCCGCCCGGCGGGAATTGGAGCGGACGGCGCGCGGCGTGAAGACCGGGCTGATCCGGCTCGACCGGGAACAGGTACCGGGGCTGCTGGCTTCACTGCCGCTGGGGGGTGCGCGATGAGGGGCGGTTTCGGGCTGGTCGGCCCGCGGCGGGAGCGCCATGTGGTGCCCGCCGTGGACCTCGACCTCCTCTCGCTGCCCGTCGGGGACGACGGGGTCGTCATCGGCGTGGACGCCGAGGGGCGTTCGGCGGTGCTCGGCGTCAACCGGCCGACCCCGTACGAGGTGACGCTGATCGGCGGCCTGTGGACGGCGCAGGTGCTGGCGCTGCGCGCGGCGGCCACCGGCGCCCGCGTGGCGGTGGAGACCGGGCGCGCGCACGTGTGGGCCGGGCTGGCCCGGTCGGCGGGCGGCGGGCAGCAGTGCGTGACCCTGCACGAGGTGGGCCGGGTGCCCCCGCAGGGCGCTTCGGCGGGCAGCCCGGTGCTGGTGATCCGGGACTGCGGGATGCGGCCGCCGCGCGGGCGCGTGGTGGCCGGGCCCTGGCAGTCGGTGCTGACGCTGCTGCCGTATCTGAGCCCGACGGCGCCGCGGTTGCTGCAGCAGTCGTCGCTGGTGGGCGTGCAGCGGGTGTCGCCGGACGAGGCGGAGACGATCGGCCGGCTGATGAGCTTGCCGCGGCCCGCGGTGGATTCCCTGCCGACGCTGGGCGACGGGGTGACGCTGTGGTGCACGCCACGGGACCGGCAGTTCGTGATGACGCAGGGGACGGAAGCGGAGACGGGCCTGTTGGGCGCGGCCCGGCGGATCGACTAGGCGCGGGATGATGCGGCAGTGCGGCGGGGCGCCGGGCCCGGGGGCCTTCCCGGAGACCGCTTGGCAGGGCAGGGCAGACGGGGGCGGACACCGGTACCGGGCCGCGATTAGGCTGAGCGTGGGCGCGGCGCAGAGGTGGGCGCCGGACCAGTGTTCGACAGACCAGGAGGACCAGTGAACGGCGATCGGAACGAGAGGCGCGGCGGGACGTGGGACGTCCCGACGGACGATCAGTCCGACGCGGAGCCCGAGCTGACGGGCGAGTTCACCATCGACTACACCCCGCCGGCCTGGTACACGCAGGGCGCGGCTCCGGCCGCGCAGGTACCGGGGCTGCCCGAGGGCAGCGGCTTCGAGCCCCACCGCCCGGCGGACGTGGCCTCGCCCCCGACGATGCGGACGGCTCCGCCGGCCCCGCGTTCCCCGTCCGACGGCGCGGGCCTGCCCATCCCTGTGCCGCCTCAGGCCCAGGCCCAGACTCCGGCTCCGGCTCCAGCTCCGGTCGAGCCCCCGGCTCCGGTCGACGCGGCCCCGCCGTTCCAGGCTCCGCCCCTGAGTCCGGTCGAGGTTCCGGCGTTCCGCGCCCCGGCGCTGCCGCCGGCCGAGGCCGAGGCCCCCGCACCGGCCGCTCCCCCGGCACCGGCGGAGATCCCGGCCCGGGTCGAGGCACCCGCGTATCCGGCTCCGGCGGAGGCGCCCGCGCCGTTCACGCCCCCGGCACCGGCGGACACCCCGGCGCCGGTCGAGCCTCCCGCGTACCAGGCACCGGCACTCCCCCCGGCCGAGGCCGAGGTGCCCGCGCCGTTCGCTCCTCCGGCTCCGGCCCGGGTCGAGGCACCCGCGTACCCGGCTCCGGCGCTGCCGCAGGCCGAGGCCGAGGTGCCCGCGCCCGCCGTGGAGCAGGCTGCGCCGGTCAGCCCTGCGGACGTACCGCACGCCGGCGCCGAGAACCCGTTCGGGGGACCCGGTGGCCAACTGCCGTCGCAGCCGCCCGCGTTCGCGGCCTCGGACGATTACACGTTCCAGCCGCCCGCTCCGGCTCCGGCTCCGGTCTCCCCGGCCCCGGCCCCGGCCCCGGTGCCGCAGCACGATCCCCGCTCCGGCGCCCAGTGGCCCACGGGACCGCAGCAACAGCATCCGCAGCCCCCGCAGCAGCACGACCCCCGCTACTCCGGCCAGCCGGCCGGCGGGGCGCCGCTGGGATACACGGCCGCCGTCGAGCTGTCCTCCGACCGCCTGCTGCGCAACAAGCAGAAGCCCAAGAGCAACAACAACAACGGCGGCGGCCGGTTCCGCTTCGGCGGCAAGGCGGCCGAGGCCGAGCGCCAGCGCAAGCTGGACCTGATCCGCACCCCGGTCATGTCCTGCTACCGCATCGCCGTCATCAGCCTCAAGGGCGGCGTCGGCAAGACCACGACCACCACCGCCCTCGGCGCCACCCTCGCCACCGAGCGCCAGGACAAGATCCTGGCCATCGACGCGAACCCCGACGCCGGAACCCTCGGCCGTCGCGTGCGCCGCGAGACCGGGGCCACGATCCGGGACCTGGTCCAGGCGATCCCGTACCTGAACTCGTACATGGACATCCGCCGGTTCACCTCCCAGGCGCCCTCCGGCCTGGAGATCATCGCCAACGACGTGGACCCGGCCGTCTCGACGACCTTCAACGACGAGGACTACCGCCGCGTCATCGAGACGCTCGGCCGCCAGTACCCGATCATCCTGACCGACTCGGGCACCGGCCTGCTCTACTCCGCCATGCGCGGAGTCCTGGACCTGGCCGATCAGCTCATCATCATCTCGACCCCGTCCGTGGACGGCGCCAGCAGCGCCAGCACCACCCTCGACTGGCTGTCCGCCCACGGGTACGCCGATCTCGTCTCCCGCTCGCTCACGGTCATCTCGGGGGTCCGCGAGACCGCCAAGATGATCAAGATCGAGGACATCGTGCAGCACTTCGAGACCCGCTGCCGCGGCGTCGTCGTGGTGCCGTTCGACGAGCACCTCGCGGCCGGCGCCGAGGTCGATCTGGACATGATGCGGCCCAAGACCCGCGAGGCCTACTTCAACCTCTCGGCCCTGGTGGCGGAGGACTTCCTGCGGGCCCAGCAGCAGGCCCCGCAAGGCCACTGGGGAGCCCCGCAGCAGCACCAGCAGCACCACCCCCAGCCGCAACAGCAGCCGCCGTACGGCCAGCCCCAGGGCCAGCCCCCGTACCAGCAGCCGCCGCAGCAGCCGTACGCCCAGCCCTACCCGCAGCCCGGCCAGCCCTGGCAGCAGCCGGCCCCGCCGCAGCAGCAGCCCCAGCAGCCGCAGCCGCCGCGGGACCCGCGCCTCGGCTGACCCGCCGACAGCAGGAAGGGCCCGTACCACCTCCGGAACAGGGGGCGGTACGGGCCCTTGCCCGTCACTGCGCCGTCGTCGTCAGCGCGCCGCGTCGTACGCGTCCGTCAGCACCCGCGCCCGCTTCACGTCGTCCGCCATCGCCTCCAGCAGCCCGTCCAGCGACTCGAACCTGGCCATCCCCCGCACGTACGCGAGGAAGTCGACGGCAGCGTGCTTCCCGTACAGGTCCAGCCCGATCCGGTCGATCGCGTACGCCTCCACGGTCCGCTCGGTCGCGTCGAACTGCACGTTCGTGCCCACCGAGATGGCCGCGGGCATCCGCTCGCCGTCGGCCGTCAGCCAGCCCGCGTACACCCCGTCCGCCGGGATCGCGGTGTGCGGCGGCGTCTCGACGTTCGCCGTCGGGTACCCGAGCTCGCGCCCGCGCTGCGCACCGCGCACGACCACGCCCTCGACCCGGTGCGGGCGCCCCAGGATCTCGGCCGCGCCGTCCATGTCGCCCTCGGCCACCAGCCTGCGGGCCAGCGTCGAGGAGAACGGCACGCCGCCGCCCGCCTCGCCGCGCTCGACCAGGTCCACGACCTCGACCTCGTAGTCGTACGTACCGCCCAGCTCGCGCAGGAAGTCCACGTTCCCCGCGGCCCGGTGGCCGAAGCGGAAGTTGGGGCCCTCGATGACGGCCCGCGCGTGCAGCTTGTCGACGAGCACCTTCACGATGAAGTCCGCCGGGGACAGCTTCGAGAACTCCGCCGTGAACGGCAGGATCAGCAGCGCGTCCACGCCCAGCCCGGCCATCAGTTCGGCACGCCGGTCGTACGGGGCCAGGATCGGCGGGTGGCTGCCGGGGCGGACGACCTCGCTCGGGTGCGGGCTGAAGGTGACGACGACGGACGGGACGCCGAGCTCGTGGGCCTTGGCCACGGCCCGTCCGATGATCAGCTGATGACCCCGGTGCACACCGTCGTAGGAGCCGATGGTGACGACGCTGCGTCCCCAGTCCTGGGGGATGTCCTCCAAGCCACGCCAGCGCTGCACTGTGACCGCTCCTCGCCCGAACCTGTGTAGGCCTTGTACTGATTGCCGATTACAGGTCTAAGACTGCCATGCCGGTGCCCGCGGCCACGCATCGGCGTCCGCGTGGGACCGGCGCCCCCGCCACCGCCGCTCCGCGTTCACGTCACGTCCCGAGCGGCCTGCTCAGGGTCTCCACGGTCCGGCGCGCGCTCGCGCCCAGCAGGGCCGCCGCCTCCGGCCCCGCCTGCGCCAGCCAGCGCGCCACGAGCGCCCCGAAGGCCGGGTCGGACCGGGCCAGCTCCACCGTCCGCCGCTCGAACACCGCGGGCCCGCCGGGAGCCCCGAGCAGCTGCCGCCCGGTGCGCCGCAGCAGCTCCCTCGTACGGTCTTCCGGGCGCGCGGCGGCCCCGGCCGCGACGGCCCCCAGGAACGCGTCGAGCACCCACGGGTCCGTCTCCTTGCGCAGCAGTACGTCGGCCAGCTCGCCCCGCAGCGCGTACGAGGGCTCCGAGCCCGGCGCGGCCAGTACGGCGGCCAGCTCGGCCCGTACCGCCGCCGGGGCGGTCCGCAACAGGTCCAGCACCAGCGGGCGCAGGACGGGGCCGGCGGCCGGGCCCTGCTCCAGGCGCCGGTCGACGAAGGCGGCGGCGTGGGGCGCGTCCTCGGGACGGCGTGCGAGGTGCTCCCGTACGAGGTCCCCCGCGCGCCGGGCCAGCCCGGGCGTCGTCAGAGCGGCCAGGGCCCGCACCACCTCCCCGTCGGCCCGGGCCCGCAGCGCGTCGAACACCGCCTCGGGGTCGGGCAGTACGGGCAGGGCCGCGACCAGCGCCGCCGCGGGGAGCCGGGGGCCGTGCTCGGGGGCGCGGAAGCAGGCGAGGGCGTCGGGCAGGTAGCGCCCGCGCACCTGGGGGTCGCGGAGCAGCGTGGCCAGGGCGCTGCCGTGCAGGGCGGCGGCGTCGGGGCGGGCCAGCAGCGCCTGGGCGGCGTGGCGCAGCAGCTCGCGGTCGGCGGGGGTGCGCACGTGCGGAGCGGCGGCGAGGCCGTACGCGGCGGCCGCGACCCGCCGCCCGGGCCGTTCGTCGTGGGCCCAGCGGTGCACCGCCCGGCACATCGCGGAGGGCTCCTCCTCGGCCAGTACGTCGAGCAGCTCGTCGGCGCGGGGGTGCGCGGCGGTGACGAGCGCCTCGGCGAGGTCGTCCAGGGCGAGGCGGCGGTGGGTGTGCAGCAGGGCCTGGGCCGCGGTGGCGACGGTGGCCCCGGGCCGGCCGCGCAGCCGCCGCTCGTCGGTGAACCAGGCGCAGATCAGGGGCTGCGCGAGGCGGGGGTCGCGGGCGAGCCGGCGGGCCGCGGCGTCGAGGTAGCGGTCTGCGGGCACGGCCTCGGCGGGGTCGGCGGGAAGCAGCCGGCGCAGGAGGTCGAGGCGGTCGGGCTCGGGCAGCCGGAGCCGGTTCCAGAACCAGCCGCCGAACTCGCCGGGGCCCGCGCGGGCCACGTGCTCGGCGAGGGCGTGCAGGACGGGCAGGTGGGGGTGGGCGTCGGGCGTCCGCAGCAGGGTCTCGCGCAGCAGCCGGGCGGCCCACCAGACCCGGTCGGGCCCGGTCGTGCCGGGCCCGCCCTCGGCGAAGGTGTTGAGCCGGTGGACCAGGCGTTCGAGCTCGCCGCGCAGGCTCTCGGCGGGCAGTCTGCGCAGGGCTTCCAGGACGGGCCCGATCCGGTGCCGGGGCACGGGGAGGCCGGGCCCGGCAGGCCGGTGGACGAGGGAGGCGAGGGCAGTGGGGACGTCCAGGTGGAAGGCCTGGATCCAGTCGGACAGCTCCTCGTGGGCGAAGCGGTAGCCGGGTCCGGCGGGAACCAGCAGCCCCTCGGTGAGCACGGCGGAGGCCCAGCCGGTGCGCCAGGGGAACAGCTCCTCGAAGTCGGCCCGGGCGAGCGCCCCCTGCCCGGGCCCCAGGCAGCGCCGGGCGGCCTCGTGGACCCGGCCGGCCACGCGGGCGGCGAGCCGCCGCACTCCGGGGCCGTGCACCCGGGCGCCCCCGGCGCCCGCGGCCTGGTCGGCGGCGATGCGGACGGCGGCGCGCAGGCACAGCAGGTCCAGGTGGGCGGCGAAGACCTCGTCGCGGCCGGGGCGGCCTGCCGTGACCTCGGCGGCGCGGATCCCGGCGAGCAGGCGCAGGGTGAGCGGGTGCCGGGCGTCGGCGTCCCGGACGGCGCCCTCGGGGATGCCGAGGCGGGCCCGGGCGGTCTCGGCCTCGGCGGCGGTGAGGTCGCCGAGCGGGAGGGCGGGCGGCAGCCGCTGCGCCGGGCGGGCGGGGGTGTGGAGCACCTCGGGCGGGCAGAGGGCCCCGGCCCGCTCCCAGTGCTCGGGCCGGGCGGCCACGGCCAGCCGCGCCCCGGCCGCGCGCAGCCATCCGACGGTGGCCTCGGTCCAGGGGCCCAGGCGGTGCGCGAGCTCCGGCGGCATCTCCTCGGGGGCGTCGAGCACCACGAGCAGGGGCCGCCCGGCCGCTGCGGCCACCCGTGCCACCTGGTCGGCGCCGGCGGGCGCGGCGACGGGGGCGTGAGCGGGGGCTGCCGCAGCGGGTGCCACGGATCCGGTGTCCGCGCCGGCGACAGCGGGCCGGTCCCCTGCGACCGGTCCGGCGGCAGCGGCCGGTCCCGCGGCGGTGACGATCCGGCCCGCCGACGCCAGTGCCCGCGTCACCGCGTCGGCCAGCGAGGCGTCCCGGCCGGTCAGGTCGGCGCCGCGCAGCCACACCGTCGGGGCGGGCCGGGCCCCGCGGGCCCGGCGTACGGCCAGGGCCGCGAGCGCGGTGGTGCGGCCGGTGCCCGGTTCGCCGACCAGGCCGAGGACGAGGCGGTCGCCCGCGGTGAAGGCCTCGAGTTCGGCGGTGGTCCCCGGTCGCTCCACGGGGTCGAAGCCGGGCTCGGCCCCGGACGGGGGGAAGGCCGCGCCCACGGTGGTCCCCGTCAGTTCGAGGACCCCGGCGAGGTTCAGGTCGGCCCCGTACGCGGGCACGGTCGCGGCGTTGCGTTCCAGCAGCGCGGCCAGCGGACCGGCCGGGTCGGCGACGGCCGCGGCGCGCAGGGCCACCGCGAAGCCCCCCGACCGGTGTTCCGCCCGCAGCGCGGTGCCCAGGACGGCGAGCACCGCTCCGGTCTCCGCGTCGAGGACCGGGCCGCCGCACGCCTCCCCGCCCTGGCTCAGCGCGTCGCGCCCGTCCGTTCCGATCGCCAGCTCCATCGCGGCGCACGCGGGCACGGCGTGCGGCCCGCCCGCGGCCGGGTAGGTGACCTCGGCGCCCCCGAGCACCCGCGCCTGCCGCCATCCCCGCGCGGGCAGCCGTACGTACGTCCCCGGAGCGATGGCCTCGCGCATCGCGACCGGCAGCGGCCGCACCCCCAGGCCGTCGGTCCGTACGAGCGCCAGCGCGAGCCCCGGCAGGGCGGTCACGTCTCCCGCTTCGGCCAGCCAGGTCCGTCCGGCCGGGCCGGGCGCGTGCAGCACGACTTCGCCCAGTCCGTCGACCGCCTCGTGGCTGGTGACCACCGTCCCGCGGTCGTCGGCGACGAATCCACTGCCGCGTGGCCGACCGGCGAGATCGCAGATCGTGACGAGCTCCGCCATGGCCGCACCATTCCCCCGCAACGCCCCGTGCTCACGACGGTAGGCAGGTGAAGATCAGCACGAAAAGCACGTGAGGCGAACGCGCCCCCTTACGCTCCCTCCATTCACTCCGAGCGCCTGCTCGGACGGGTGAATATCGGGGTCCGGGTGGATAGAGACCTACCCGAGGGGGGTCGTGGGGGGGGGGGGGGCGGGGGGGGGGGGGGCGGCCCCCCCCCCCCCCCCCAACCGAGGCAGCCAGAGGGAAGCCCGGACCCCG
>NZ_JBIXJQ010000015.1:0-138486 GCF_052871255.1 Streptomyces sp. LARHCF249 | reverse complement strand
GCGGGTGGGTGGGGTTATTTTGGGGGGCGGGGGTGTTTGCTACACCCCGGGGGGGGGTGGGGGGGGGGGGGGGGGGGGTTTGGGGGCGCCCCCCCCCCCACGTCGACAAAACCGGATCAAGGATGAGTCAGGCGAAGACCGCGAGGGACTTGGCCTTGCCGCCCTTGTTCTCCACGAGTCCGAGCAGCGTTGCGTCGGGCCCGAAGACCGCCACGGTCCGGCCGGGCTCGTACGCGTCCGGCATCTCGATCCGCACGCCGTTGGCGAGCAGCGAGGCGCGCCGGGCGTCCAGGTCCCAGCGCGGGAAGGCCGCGGCCGCCGCCTCGCCGATCGGCATGACGGTCAGCTCCTCCTGGAGCTGGTCCAGCGTGCGCGCCCGGTCGATCTTGTACGGGCCCACCCGGGTGCGCCGCAGCGCGGTCAGGTGTCCGCCCACGCCCAGGCCGGCGCCCAGGTCACGGGCCAGCGCCCGGATGTACGTACCGCTGGAGCAGACGACGGAGACGACGAGGTCGACGACCTTGGTGCCGTCCTCGGCCTCCGCCTCGCGCATGTCGTACACCTGGAACGAGGAGACGGTCACCGGCCGGGCCGGGATCTCGAAGTCCTCGCCGTCCCGCGCACGCTTGTAGGAGCGCACGCCCTTGATCTTGATGGCGCTGACCTTGGACGGGACCTGCATGATCTCGCCGGTCAGCCGGGCGATGCCCGCGTCCACGCCCTGCCGGGTGACCCCGGTGGCGTCCGTGGAGGAGGTGATCTCGCCTTCGGCGTCGTCCGTCAGGGTGTTCTGGCCCAGGCGGATCGTGCCGAGGTACTCCTTCTCCGTGAGCGCGAGGTGGCCGAGGAGCTTGGTGGCCTTCTCGACGCCCAGGACCAGCACGCCCGTCGCCATCGGGTCGAGCGTGCCGGCGTGGCCCACGCGGCGGGTCCTGGCGATCCCGCGCATCTTGGCGACCACGTCGTGCGAAGTGAAGCCGGACGGCTTGTCGACGATGACAAGGCCGTCCGGAGTCTTCCCTGCGTTGGTGCTCATTCCGCGGCTGCGTCCTCGTCGTCGTCATCGCCCGGCTTCTTGTACGGGTCGGCCTCGCCGGCGTACTGCGCACCGGAGGAGACCTCGCGCACCTGGGCGTCGGAGGAGCGTGCCTTGTCGAGGAGGTCCTCGATGGTCTTGGCGTTCTCCGGGAGGGCGTCCGCCACGAAGGTCAGGGTGGGCGTGAACTTGGTGCCCGCCGCCCGGCCGACCGCGGAGCGCAGGACGCCCTTGGCGCTCTCCAGGCCCGCTGCCGCACTGGCCCGGTCCTCGTCGTCTCCGTACACCGTGTAGAAGACCGTGGCCTCCCGCAGGTCGCCGGTGACCCGGGTGTCCGTGATGGTCACGTGCGTACCGAGGCGGGGGTCCTTGACGCCGCGCAGCAGCTTCTCGGCCACCACCTCCCGGATGAGGTCCGCCAGCTTCTTCGCCCGCGCATTGTCGGCCACTGGTCCGTCTCCTTCTTATGTCTTGCTATCAGTCTTCATCACCGTGGAGGCGCCGTCGTACGGACAGCAGCTCCACTTCCGGACGCGCCGCGACCAGCCGCTCACAGCGGTCCAGTACGTCCGAGAGGAACCCCGCGTCCCCACTCACCAGGGCGACCCCTATACGGGCCCTGCGGTGCAGGTCCTGGTCGCCCACTTCAGCCGCGCTCACGGAGAACTTCCGCTGGAGCTCGGCGACGATGGGCCGTACGACGGAGCGTTTCTCCTTCAGCGAGTGGACGTCGCCGAGGAGCAGATCGAAGGACAGAGTCCCCACGTACATGCAGTTCCGGATATCCCGCCGGTGCGGGTTCGGTGGCCTGCCGGCCGTCGCTCGGCAGGGTCACCAGAACCGTACACGCAACAGCCGGGGCCGATCGACGGATATTCCGTCGACCGGCCCCGGTGTGCAGAGTTACGACACGGTGCGAACCGCCTCGCGCTTACGCGCGGGGCTTCTCGCGCATCTCGTACGTCGCGATGACGTCGTCGATCTTGATGTCGTTGAAGGAACCGAGGTTGATACCGCCCTCGAAGCCTTCGCGGATCTCGGTGACGTCGTCCTTGAAGCGGCGCAGACCGGAGATGGTGAGGTTCTCGGCGATGACCTTGCCATCGCGGATGAGACGCGCCTTGGTGTTGCGCTTGACCTCGCCGGACCGGATGAGGACACCGGCGATGTTGCCCAGTTTGGACGAGCGGAAGATCTCGCGGACCTCCGCCGTACCGAGCTCGACCTCTTCGTACTCCGGCTTGAGGAGACCCTTCAGGGCCGCCTCGATCTCCTCGATGGCCTGGTAGATCACCGAGTAGTAGCGAACGTCGACGCCCTCGCGGTCCGCCATCTGCGCGGCACGGCCGGCCGCACGGACGTTGTAACCGATGACGATGGCGTCGGAGCCCATCGCCAGCGAGATGTCGGACTCGGTGACCGCACCCACACCGCGGTGCAGGACGCGGATGTCGACCTCTTCACCGACGTCGAGCTGGAGCAGCGAGGACTCGAGAGCCTCGACCGCACCGGACGCGTCGCCCTTGATGATGAGGTTGAGCTCCTGGACGAGACCGGCCTTGAGGACCGAGTCGAGGTCTTCCAGGGACACCCGGCGGACGCGCTTGGCGAAGTTGGCGTTGCGCTCACGCGCAGCACGCTTCTCGGCGATCTGACGGGCCGTGCGGTCCTCGTCGACGACGAGGAAGTTGTCGCCGGCGCCGGGGACGTTGGTGAGACCCAGGACCAGGACGGGGGTCGACGGACCCGCTTCCTCGACGTTGTTGCCCTTGTCGTCGAGCATGGCGCGCACGCGGCCGTAGGCATCGCCCACGACCATCGTGTCGCCGACGCGGAGGGTACCGCGCTGGACGAGGACGGTGGCAACGGCACCGCGGCCGCGGTCGAGGTGGGACTCGATCGCAATACCCTGAGCGTCCTGCTCGGGGTTGGCGCGCAGGTCGAGCGAGGCGTCGGCGGTGAGGACGACGGCCTCGAGCAGGGAGTCGATGTGCAGACCCTGCTTGGCGGAGATGTCGACGAACATCGTGTCGCCGCCGTACTCCTCGGCGACCAGACCGAACTCGGTGAGCTGACCGCGCACCTTGACCGGGTCGGCACCCTCGACGTCGATCTTGTTGACCGCGACGACGATCGGGACGCCGGCGGCCTTGGCGTGGTTGAGCGCCTCGATCGTCTGCGGCATGACGCCGTCGTTGGCCGCGACCACGAGGATCGCGATGTCGGTCGACTTGGCACCACGGGCACGCATGGCGGTGAACGCCTCGTGACCCGGGGTGTCGATGAAGGTGATGCGACGCTCTTCGTCGTTCACCTCGGTGGAGACCTGGTACGCACCGATGTGCTGCGTGATGCCGCCGGCCTCGCCCGCAACGACGTTCGTCTTGCGGATGGCGTCGAGCAGTCGGGTCTTACCGTGGTCGACGTGACCCATGACGGTCACGACCGGCGGACGCGGCATGAGGTATTCCTCGCCGCCCTCGTCCTCGCCGAACTCGATGTCGAAGCCCTCGAGGAGCTCGCGGTCCTCTTCCTCCGGGCTGACGATCTGGACGACGTAGTTCATCTCGCCGGCCAGCATCTCGAGCGTCTCGTCGGAGACGGACTGCGTGGCAGTGACCATCTCGCCGAGGTTCATCATCACGGCGACGAGCGACGCCGGGTTGGCGTTGATCTTCTCCGCGAAGTCGGTGAGGGAGGCACCGCGCGACAGGCGAACGGTCTCGCCCTGGCCGCGAGGCAGCATCACGCCGCCGACGGACGGGGCCTGCATGGCCTCGTACTCCTGGCGCCTCTGACGCTTGGACTTGCGACCACGACGGGCCGGACCACCGGGACGGCCGAAGGCGCCCTGCGTGCCACCACGGGCACCGGGACCACCGGGACGACCACCGAAGCCGGGACGACCGCCGCCACCGGCACCGGCCGGACCGCCGCCGAAGCCGCCGCCACCGGGACGGGGACCGCCGAAGCCGCCACCGCCGCCGGGACGCGAGCCCGGACCGGCCGGACGGCCGGCGAAGCCGCCGCCCGCGGGACGACCGGCGCCACCGGGACGCGGACCGCCCGCACCGGGACCACGGCCACCGGGGCCGCCACCGGGACGGGGACCGGGACCACCGGCAGCGGGACGCTGCGGCATCATGCCCGGGTTCGGACGGTTACCGCCGGGAGCACCACCCGGACGCGGGGCGCCGCCCTGCGGGCGGGGCATGCCGCCGGGGGTGGGGCGACCAGCGCCCTGGCCCTGCGGACGCGGAGCGCCGCCGGGACCGCCCTGCGGGCGGGGAGCACCCTGACCGCCGCCGGCGCCGGGGGCACCGGGACGCGGAGCGCCGGCCGGACGGGGCGCCTGCGGGCGCGCCATGCCGGTCGAGCCACCGGAGGTGAAGGGGTTGTTGCCCGGACGGGGACCCGCCGGACGGGCGCCCTGCGGACGCGGGGCCTGGCCACCGGGCCGCGGGGCCTGGGCACCGGGAGCGGTGCCGGCCGGACGCGGGGCGCCGGGACGGGCGCCGGCCTGGCCACCCTGGGCGGCCGGACGCTGCTGCGCCGGACGGGGACCGGGGGCGGCGGCGGGACGCTCGGTGCGCGCCGGGGCGGCCGGAGCCGCCGGAGGCGCGGAGAACTCGGTCGCCACGGGAGCCGCCGGAGCGGGCTTCGGGGCGGCCGGAGCCTTCGGGCCGGGACGCGGGCCGGATGCGGCCGGAGTCACCGG
Organism: Streptomyces sp. LARHCF249; assembly: GCF_052871255.1. Taxonomy (NCBI): domain Bacteria; kingdom Bacillati; phylum Actinomycetota; class Actinomycetes; order Kitasatosporales; family Streptomycetaceae; genus Streptomyces; species Streptomyces sp. LARHCF249. The sequence goes on along the minus strand of NZ_JBIXJQ010000015.1, from coordinate 133,732 downwards.
GGCGCTGACAGCCGGAGCCTCTGCGACGGCCGGCTTGGGGGCCGGTGCGCCGGGCTTCGGGGCAGCAGGACGTGCCGCAGCGGCCGGGGAGGGCGCTGCGGGCTTGGCGGGCGCGGCCTTGCGGGGCGCGCCGGGCTTTGCAGCGGTCTTGCCGGCGTTGCCGCCGGGCCCCTGCAGTGCGTCAGTCAACTTGCGTACAACCGGCGCCTCGATCGTCGAGGACGCCGAACGGACGAATTCACCGAGTTCTTGGAGCTTGGCCATGACGACCTTGCTCTCCACCCCGAACTCCTTGGCGAGTTCGTATACCCGGACCTTAGCCACTTCGCTCCTTTTAGGTCCGGGTTACGCCGGACCGTCGCTACTTCATGGGCGTACTCATCGCGTACTCATCGAGTGCTCATCGCAATCTCGACCTACTTCCAACTCGCGAGGTACCTGACCGCACGGGGTATCCGTGCCGTACTACTTCTTCTTACGGTGTCGCCTCGGCCTCGACGGCCAGGGCGTTGCGCAGTTCCGTCGTGTCGAGCGCTCCGGCGGACCGAAGGGCCCGGGGGAACGCCCGGCGGCGGACCGCCTGGTCGAGGCAGACCACGGCAGGGTGCACATATGCACCCCGGCCGGGCAGCGTACCGCGTGGATCGGGGACGCATTCGCCCTCGATCGCCACGATGCGCAGCAGATCGCTCTTGGCCGCTCGCTCCCGACACCCCACACAGGTGCGTTCGGGGCATGCGCGGGCTTGCGTCCGGCCAGACACGCCTAAGTCTACCTCCCCGCACCGACCCTCCCCCGACAAGTTCCGGGCGAAAATCGAACGGCTGTTGTGTTGTGGTGATCCACCGGCCGGTGTAACGGCCTTCGCGTGGTCCCTGTCTACCGCCCGGCAACCCCGGGCGGTACCGGTTTTATTCCCCGCCGCCGTCCGCGTCGGCGCCCGGGGGCACCTCGGTGTCGGGGCGGATGTCGATGCGCCAGCCGGTGAGCCGCGCGGCGAGGCGGGCGTTCTGGCCCTCCTTGCCGATGGCCAGCGACAGCTGGTAGTCGGGCACCGTCACCCGCGCGGAGCGGGTGTCCCAGTCCACGACCTCGACCTTGCTCACCCGGGCGGGTGACAGCGCGTTCGCGACCATCTCCGCCGGGTCGTCCGACCAGTCGACGATGTCGATCTTCTCGCCGTGCAGCTCGGCCATGACGTTGCGCACACGGCTGCCCATCGGGCCGATGCAGGCGCCCTTCGGGTTGAGGCCCGAGCGGGTGGACCGGACGGCGATCTTGGTGCGGTGACCGGCCTCACGTGCGATCGCCGAGATCTCGACGCTGCCGTCGGCGATCTCCGGGACCTCGAGCGAGAAAAGCTTCTTCACCAGGTTGGGGTGGGTGCGCGAGAGGGTCACGGACGGACCGCGGACGCCCTTCGCCACGCGCACGACGTACGCCTTCAGGCGCAGTCCGTGCGTGTACTCCTCACCGGGGACCTGCTCCTGCACCGGCAGGATGGCCTCCAGCTTGCCGATGTCGACGAGGACGTTCTTCGGGTCCTTGCCCTGCTGGACCACGCCGGTGATGACGTCGCCCTCCCGGCCGGCGAACTCGCCGAAGGTCAGGTCGTCCTCGGCGTCGCGCAGACGCTGCAGGATCACCTGCTTGGCGGTCGTCGCGGCGATGCGCCCGAAGTCCGACGGGGTGTCGTCGAACTCCTTGGGCTCCTGGCCCTCTTCGAGGTCCCTCGGGTCTTCCGTCGCCCACACGACCACGTGACCGTTGGTGCGGTCCAGCTCGACGCGTGCGCGGCGGAAGCTCCCCTCGGTCCGGTGGTACGCGATGAGGAGGGCCGACTCGATCGCCTCGACGAGCAGGTCGAAGGAGATCTCCTTCTCCCGGACCAGACCCCGCAGGGCACTCATGTCGATGTCCACGGCTACGCCTCCTCTTCCTTCTTGTCCTTGCGGCTGAACTCGATCTCGACACGCGCCTTGGCGATGTCGCTGAAAGCAATGCGGCGGGCGGTCGCCTTGCGGCCCTTCACGCCCGGGACCTCGAGGTCCATTCCCTCGTCGTCGACGCCGAGGATGCGGGCGATCAGTTCCCCGCCCTCCGCCAACTGGAACTTCACGAGACGGCCGGTCGCCCGTACGTAGTGGCGGTGCTCGCTGAGCGGGCGGTCCGCGCCGGGGGAGCTGACTTCCAGGACGTACTCGTCCTCGCCCATCACGTCGGATTCGTCGAGCTGGTCGGAGACCTCACGGCTCAGCTCGGCACACGCGTCCAGCTCCACACCCTCATCGGAATCCACGATGATCCGCAGCATCCGGCGCTTGCCCGCCTTGGACAGCTCGATCTCCTCGAGGTCCAGGCCCTTGGCGGCGACGAGCGGCTCCAGCAGTCCGCGCAGCCTGTCGCTCTGGGTGGTGCTCATCCGGGTGACTCCTCGGCCGCGTGTGCTGTTGTGGTTTCCGTCGTGTCAGGTCAAAGGGTATCCGGTCGCGGAGGGTGTTGCCGTCCGCCCTGTGGACGGGGCCCCGGGTTACCGTGATCACACCCTGCCCCGCCATCACCCCCGAGGACGTCGCCGTGCCCTGGACTCTGCCATCGAGGCCCTCGCGCAGGAGCCTGCTCACCGGTGCCGCCGGAGCGGCCGGCGCCGCGCTGCTCACGGGGTGCTCCGACACCGGTTCGACCGGCATGGACATCGGGATTCCACTCGAACGGCGGATGCGGGAAGCGGCCGTTCGTGAGAGTACCCGGCTGCTGGAACGTTACGACGCCACCGCCGCCGCCCATCCGGCGCTGGCGGCCCGGCTCGCACCGCTGCGCGCAGCCGTCGCCGCGCACGCGGCGGCCCTGGCCCTCACCCCTTCGGACGCCGGGTCCCCGTCCGCTTCCGCCTCCCCGTCCGGCGGTACGGGGGCGGCGGCCGCTCCCGCGCCGAGCGCGGAGCCGGTGCCGCCGAAGCCCGCCGACGCCCTGACCGCCCTCGCGGACGCCGAGCGCGGCCTGTCGGAGGCCCGCACCATCGACCTGGCCGGGGCGCCGGGCGAGCTGGCCCGGATGCTGGCCTCGGTGGCCGCCTGCGGCGCCGTCCACGCGTACCTGCTCACCCCGACCCCCGGAGCCGCGCAGTGAAGCCCGAACCCTCCCCCGCCGGCCGGGCCCTGGAGGCCGCACAGGCCGCACTCGCCGCCGAGCACGCGGCCGCGTACGGCTACGGGGTGATCGGCGCCCGGACCGCCGGGGCCCGCGCGACGGAAGCCCGCGAGGCGTACGGCGGCCACCTCGCGCGGCGGGACTCGCTGGCCCGGACCGTGCGGGAGCTGGGCGGCGCGCCCCGGCCCGCGGAGGCGGCGTACGCCCTGCCGTTCGAGGTGCGCACCCCCGCCGACGCGGAGCGGCTGGCCGCCGAGATCGAGGACCGCGTTGCGGGCGCGTACTCCGATCTGGTGCGGGCGGCGGAGGGCCCGCTGCGCCGTGAGGCGGCCGACGCGCTGAGCGCCGCGGCCGTGCGCGCGGCACGCTGGCGCGGTGTCGGCGTAGCCTTCCCTGGGCTCACCGAAAAGCGCTGAAGTGGCGAAACGGGCCCGGCACAGCTGAAAGGGACCACGCACGCATGGCTTTCGAACCGCCGCAGCGGCTTGTACGGGCGCTCGGCGAGATGCCTGAATCGGCGCAGGACGCGGAGTGGCTGGAGCAGCTGCCCAAGCTCACCGAGGCCGCGCTGTCCCGGCGCGGGGTGCAGGCCCAGCGGGTGCAGGCCCCGGGCGGCCGCAGCAGCCTGGTCGTCCTCGTCCAGTACGCCGACGGGACCCCGGCCGCGCTGAAGCTGGCGCCCCCGCACGCCCGCCCCGACCGGGAGCTGGCCGCCCTGGCGCACTGGGGCGGTTTCGGGGCGGTACGGGTCCTCGACTCGCGGTACCACGAGGAGGACGGGGCGCTGCTGCTGGAGCGGCTGCACCCGGAGGTATCGCTGCGGTCGCTGCCGGACGCCAAGGCGCTGCTGGAGGCCAGCGGCACGCTGCGCAGGCTGTGGGTGGCGCCGCCCTCGGGGCACGTCTGGGAGACGGTGCGGGAGCGGACGGAGCGGCAGTCGGCGGCGCTGCGGGCGGCCCCGGCGGAGGTCCGGGATCTGGCCGGCACGGCCCTGGCGATGCGTGACGAGCTGGTCGCGGCCGCGCCGGAGGAGCTGCTGCTGCACGGGAACTTCCGGCAGGGCAAGGTCCTCGCCGGCGAGCGCGCGCCGTGGCTGACGGTGGGCCCGGAACCGGTGGTCGGCGAGCGGGCGTACGACCTGGCGCGGCTGGTGCGGGACCGGCTGGAGGACCAGGTGGCCACCTCGGCGGGGGCCGCGGGCGCCCGGCGCCGGGTGAACCGGCTGGCCGACGCCCTGGAGGTGGACCGGGACCGGCTGCGGGGCTGGACGGTGTTCCGGGCGGTGGAGTCGGGGAGCAGGGCGCTGGCCGCCGGACGGCGCCGGGACGCGGAGCTGCTGCTGGAGTTCGCCGCCTGGTTGTGAGGGCATACCGTAGGTAGGAAGGCATGCCCGGCAGGGGGCCGTCATGGTCGAAGAACTGCTGACCGCGGGAATCGCCGCCGCGACGGGTGTCGCGGTGTACTTGGGCGCTGCCGCGCGCGTGGTGAAGCAGTACGAGCGGGGCTTGGTGTTCCGCTTCGGTCGGCTGCGGGACGAGATCCGGCCGCCCGGTTTCACCGTGATCGTCCCCGGGGTCGACCGGCTGCGGAAGGTCAACATGCAGATCGTGACGCTGCCGGTGCCGGCCCAGGAGGGCATCACCCGGGACAACGTCACGGTCCGGGTGGACGCCGTCGTGTACTTCAAGGTGGTCGATCCGGCGAACGCGATCGTGGCGGTGGAGGACTACCGCTTCGCCGTCTCGCAGATGGCGCAGACCTCGCTCAGGTCGATCATCGGCAAGTCGGACCTGGACGATCTGCTGTCCAACCGGGAGATGCTGAACCAGGGCCTGGAGCTGATGATCGACAGCCCGGCGGTGGGGTGGGGCGTGCAGATCGACCGGGTCGAGATCAAGGACGTGTCCCTGCCGGAGACGATGAAGCGGTCGATGGCCCGGCAGGCGGAGGCGGACCGCGAGCGCCGGGCCCGTGTGATCAACGCGGATGCGGAGCTCCAGGCCTCGCACAAGCTGGCCGAAGCGGCCGGGGTCATGTCGGAGCAGCCGGCCGCGCTGCAGTTGCGGCTGCTGCAGACCGTGGTCGCGGTGGCCGCGGAGAAGAACTCGACACTGGTCCTCCCGTTCCCGGTCGAACTCCTCCGCTTCCTGGAACGCGCGGCCCCCGTCCCCCCGGGAGCTGCCCCTTCCGGAGCCCCGGCGGCGGCTCCGGCTCCGGCCGACGCCGACGCCCCGGCTCTCGGCGGAGCCCCGACCACGGCCGACGCCCCGGACGGCCTGCTGCTGGACGGCTCGCCGCCGCCCCCGGCGGAGCCGGACGACACTCCCCCCTAGGCCGGTTACGTCAGGCGGGACAGGGCCTCGGGCAGGGTGAGCTCCTCGCGGTGGCCCGACGCGCGGTGTTGGAGTTCGACGATGCCGTCGGCCGAGCGGCGGCCCGCGACCAGGATCCACGGGACGCCGATGAGCTCCGCGTCGGTGAGCTTCACGCCGGGCGACAGCCCGGGGCGGTCGTCCAGCAGGACCCTCCGCCCCGCCTCCGCGAGGGCAGCCGCCGCCTGCTCCGCCAGTGCCAGCGGCACGGCCTTGCCCGCCGCCACCACGTGCACGTCGGCCGGGGCCACGGCGGCCGGCCAGGACAGGCCCCGCTCGTCCGCCGTCTGCTCGGCCAGCGCCGCCACCGCGCGCGAGACGCCGATGCCGTACGAGCCCATCGTGACCCGCACCGGCTTGCCCTCCTTGCCGAGCACGTCCAGGCCGAAGGCGTCCGCGTACTTGCGGCCCAGCTGGAAGATGTGCCCGATCTCGATCGCGCGGTCCAGCCGGAGGCCCGCGCCGCAGCGCGGGCAGGGGTCGCCCGGCTCCACGACCACCACGTCCAGGTACTGGTCCACCTCGAAGTCACGCCCGCAGACGACGTTCCGGGCGTGGGTGTCGGCCTTGTTGGCCCCCGTGACCCACGAAGTGCCCGGCGCCACCCGGGGGTCGGCCAGGTAGCGGACCTTGTCCAGGCCCTGCGGGCCCACGTAGCCCCGTACGAGGTCGGGCCGGCCCTCGAAGTCCTCGGCGGTGACGAGTTCGACGACGGCCGGGGCCAGGTGTTCGCCCAGCTTGCCGAGGTCCACCTCGCGGTCGCCCGGCACTCCGACGGCCACGATCTCCCCGTCCACCTTGACCAGGAGGTTCTTCAGGGTCGCCGAGGCCGGGACGCCGAGCAGCGCCGCCAGGGTCTCGATGGTCGGGGTGTCCGGGGTGTCCAGCTCCTCCACGGGGCCGTGCTCGCCTGCGACCGGGGTCAGCGCGAAGGTCACCGCCTCGGTGTTCGCCGCGTAGTCGCAGGCGGGACAGTCCGCGAAGGTGTCCTCGCCCGCCTCCGCGGGCGCCAGGAACTCCTCGGACGCCGAGCCGCCCATCGCCCCCGACACGGCCGACACGATCCGGTGGTCCAGGCCGAGGCGGCTGAAGATGCGCTGGTACGCGGCGCGGTGGAGCGCGTAGGACTCCGCCAGGCCCTCGTCGGACACGTCGAAGGAGTACGAGTCTTTCATCTGGAATTCGCGCCCGCGCAGCACTCCCGACCGGGGCCGCGCCTCGTCGCGGTACTTGGTCTGGATCTGGTACAGCATGACCGGCAGGTCCTTGTACGAGGTGCACTGGTCCTTCACCACCAGGGTGAAGATCTCCTCGTGGGTGGGCCCGAGCAGGTAGTCCGCGCCCTTGCGGTCCCTGAGCCGGAACAGCAGGTCCCCGTACTCCGACCAGCGTCCGCTGACCTCGTACGGCTCCTTCGGCAGCAGCGCGGGGAGCAGTACCTCCTGGGCCCCGATCGCGTCCATCTCCTCGCGGACGATGCGCGAGACGTTGTCCAGGACCCGCTTGCCGAGCGGCAGCCACGTCCACACGCCCGCCGAGCTGCGCCGGACGTAGCCGGCGCGGACCAGCAGCCGGTGGCTGAGGGTTTCGGCGTCGGCCGGGTCCTCGCGGAGGGTCTTGGCCATGAGTCGGGACATGCGCTGCACGTGATGAGTGGACATGCCGGGAGATTACCGGCGGCCGTGCGGGCGGGGGTACGAGGTTTTTCAGGGCCGCCGCTCAGGGCCGCGGCAGTGGCAGCGGGGCGCCCATGACGGCGTACGGGAGGCACGCGCTCGGGAAGTGGACCTGGCGGGCGAGGTCGACGTAGCCCAGCGCCCGGTAGAGGCCGCGGGCGGGGCTTTCGGTGTCGATGGCGGAGAGGATCGAGCGGGGCTCGGCGGCGCCGTCGGTGAGGGCGGTGATCAGGGCGCGGCCGACGCCGTGGCCCTGGAATCCGGGGTGGACGTGCAGTTCGGTGATCACGAAGGAGCCGTCGAGCCAGTCCTCGTGGCCGCCCGCCCGCAGGTAGGGCTCGACGATGGTGGACCACCAGTGGGTGCGGTCGTTGGGCATCCCGTAGACGAATCCGGTGAGCGCCCCGTCCTCGGTGAAGGCCCCCAGCGCGCGGGCGCCGCGGCAGGTCATGTGGCGCTGCACGATGTAGCGCCGGATGCCGACCTCCTCCTCGCTGAGGCCGAAGGCGACGGCCTGCACGCGCAGGGCCTCGTCCACCCGTGCGGCGAGGTCGAGGGGGCCGATGCGGACTCCGGAAGGCAGCATGCGGCGACCTTACTTCGCGGTAGGGACCGGCCGGTACGGGTTCGGCCGGTTCAGAACAGGACGCTCATGAAGGCGCCGACCTCGCGGAAGCCCACCCGCTTGTAGGAGGCCCGGGCGGCGGTGTTGAAGTCGTTCACGTAGAGGCTGACCACGGGTGCCACGTCGCGCAGCGCGTAGCCGACGACGGCGGCCATCCCGGTCTCCGAGTAGCCGCGGCCGCGGAACTCGGGGGCCACCCACACGCCCTGGATCTGGCAGGCGCCGGCGGTGGCGGCGCCGATCTCCGCCTTGAAGACGATCTTCCCGTTCTCGATGCGGGCGAAGGAGCGGCCGCTGCCGACGAGTTCGGCGACCCGGGCCTGGTAGAGCAGCCCGCCGTCACCGGACATCGGCGAGATGCCGACCTCCTCGGTGAACATGGCCACGCAGGCGGGCATGATCAGGTCCATCTCGTCCTTGCGGACGCGGCGGACCAGCGGGTCGGCCCGGACCGTGGTGGAGGGGCCCTCGATGACCATGAGCGGCTGGTGGGAGCGCACGTCGCGGGCGGGTCCCCAGCTGGGCTCCAGGAGCTGCCAGAGCAGCCGGGTGGGCTCGGCGGGGCCGACGATGGAGGAGCAGCGGCGGCCGGTGCGGCGGGCGCGGTCGGCGAAGGCGCGGACGGCTTCGCGTTCCGCGCAGACGGGGACGAGGTTGGCGCCCGCGTAGCACAGGGAGCGGAGCTCCCCGTCGGCGTACCAGCCCCACATCTCGCCGCCCAGGCGCCAGGGGTCGAGCCCGGCGACCTGGACCCGGGAGGTGACGAACGCGTTCTCGACCGGCTCGCGTCCGAGGACGTCGAGCGCGGCGTCGAGATCACCGGGCTCTAGGACCCGGGTGGTGGTCTGCGTCAACACTGGGGCCTCACCGTACAAGTCTGCTGATCTCCGCACTGTACCCGCCGCGCCCTGCGGATGCCTGGTCTCCCAGGTCACGAAAAAGCCCCGGCCCCGCCCGCGAGCTGCGGGAACGGGGCCGGGGCACTGCTCGGGAGGATCAGACGCCGATCGCGACGGTCGGCTCGCCCGACGTCACGCCGTCCTTCTCCATCTGCTCGGCGATCTTCATCGCCTCTTCGATGAGGGTCTCGACGATCTTCGACTCGGGGACGGTCTTGATGACCTCGCCCTTCACGAAGATCTGGCCCTTGCCGTTGCCGGAGGCCACGCCCAGGTCGGCCTCGCGGGCCTCGCCGGGGCCGTTGACGACGCAGCCCATGACCGCGACGCGCAGCGGGACCTCCATGCCCTCCAGGCCCGCCGTGACCTCCTCGGCCAGCTTGTAGACGTCGACCTGGGCGCGCCCGCAGGACGGGCAGGAGACGATCTCCAGGCGGCGCGGCTTGAGGTTCAGCGACTCCAGGATCTGGTTGCCGACCTTGACCTCCTCGACCGGCGGCGCGGAGAGGGAGACGCGGATGGTGTCGCCGATGCCCTCGGAGAGCAGCGCGCCGAAGGCGACGGCGGACTTGATGGTGCCCTGGAAGGCGGGGCCGGCCTCGGTGACGCCGAGGTGCAGCGGGTAGTCGCACTGGGCGGCGAGCTGGCGGTAGGCGTTGACCATGACGACCGGGTCGTTGTGCTTGACCGAGATCTTGATGTCGCCGAAGCCGTGCTCCTCGAAGAGGGAGGCCTCCCACAGCGCGGACTCGACCAGCGCCTCGGGGGTGGCCTTGCCGTACTTCTTCAGCAGTCGCGCGTCGAGGGAGCCGGCGTTGACGCCGATCCGGATCGGGGTGCCCGCGTCCTTGGCGGCGTGGGCGATCTCCTTGACCTTGTCGTCGAACTGCTTGATGTTGCCCGGGTTCACGCGGACGGCGGCGCAGCCGGCGTCGATGGCGGCGAACACGTACTTGGGCTGGAAGTGGATGTCGGCGATGACCGGGATCTGCGACTTCTTCGCGATGACGGCGAGGGCGTCGGCGTCGTCCTGCGTGGGGCAGGCCACGCGGACGATGTTGCAGCCGGAGGCGGTCAGCTCGGCGATCTGCTGGAGCGTCGCGCCGATGTCGGAGGTGCGGGTCGTGGTCATCGACTGCACCGAGATGGGTGCGTCGCCGCCGACGGCCACGGAGCCGACCTGGATCTTGCGGCTGACCCTGCGGTCGGCAAGCTTCGTCGGCACGGCCGGCATTCCGAGAGAGATGGCAGTCATCTGCTGTGCAACCCCAAGGTGTGGATCAAGGTCCCGAGATCGGCGGGCTCCAGGCTTCGAGATTACGCCAATCACGGTGCGGCCCTCGCATCCGAGGGGGCGTGCCACCCGAACGTAGGGAGCCGGGCACGATGCGTGCCCGGCTCCCCGGTTCCTCGTGTAGGCCCCGCCCCGCCCGGGACTGCTCAGGTGATCTTGATCGGGTTCACCACGTCCGCGACCATCACCAGCAGCGTGAAGCAGATGAACAGCCCGGCCACCACGTACGCGACCGGCATCAGCTTGGCCACGTCGAACGGGCCGGGGTCGGGGCGCCGGAAGACGCGTGCCACGGTGCGCCGGACCGACTCCCACAAGGCGCCCGCGATGTGCCCGCCGTCGAGCGGGAGCAGCGGCAGCATGTTGAACAGGAACAGCGAGAGGTTGAAGCCGGCCAGCAGGTTGAGGAAGAACACCAGCTGGTGCTGGGCGGGGATGTCCAGGGTGAAGATCTCACCGCTGACCCGCGCCGCTCCGACCACGCCCATGGGGCTGTCCTGCGCGCGCTCGGCTCCGTTGAAGGCCGCGTTCCACAGGTCGGGGACCTTGGACGGCAGGTCGATCAGCGACTGCACGCCGGCCGCCATCATCTCGCCCATGCGGTCGAGGGACTGGCCGAAGGACTGCGGTACGTAGCCGGAGGCGGGGGCGAAGCCCAGGAAGCCGGCCGTGACGTACTGGTCCTTGACGTACCTGCCGTCGCCGTCGGTCTTGGCGACCTTGTTCTCGATCAGGTTCGCCGTGAGGCCGATCTTCTCGCCGGCCCGCTCCACGGTGATCGTGGCGGGGCCGACGGTGGCGCGGATGTCCTTCTGCAGGGCGGACCAGTCCTCGACCGGGCGGCCGTTGAAGGCGATGATCTTGTCGCCCGCCTTGAGGCCCGCCGCCTTGGCGGGGGCTGCCGGGTCCCCGGGGGCGCACTTGTCGCGCTTCTCGCTCTGCTGGATGACGCAGTCCGAGACGGTGGCGACCGTCGTCGTCTGGGTGTTCAGCCCGAAGGCCATCAGCGTGGTGAGGAAGATCGCCACGGCCAGGACGAGGTTCATGAACGGGCCGGCGAACATCACGATGACGCGCTTCCACGGCTTGCGCGTGTAGAAGAGCCGGCTCTCGTCGCCGGGCTGGAGCTCCTCGTACGCGGCCGAGCGCGCGTCCTCGATCATCGACCGGAACGGCGAGGTCGAGCGGGCGGTGACCTTGCCGTCCTCGCCGGGCGGGAACATCCCGATCATGCGGATGTAGCCGCCCATCGGGATGGCCTTGATCCCGTACTCGGTCTCGCCCTTCCGACGCGACCAGATGGTCGGGCCGAAGCCCACCATGTACTGCGGCACCCGGATGCCGAAGAGCTTGGCCGTGGAGAGGTGTCCCAGCTCGTGCCAGGCGATGGAGACCAGCAGGCCGACCGCGAAGATCACGACCCCGACCACCGTCATCAGCAGTGTCATGCGCCCGCCTCCACGGCGGCCCGCGCCGCCATCTCCCGCGCCCGGGCCCTGGCCCAGGCTTCTGCTTCGAGGACGTCCTGGACCGTCAGGGAAGTTCCCGGCTCCGGCGTCCCGTGCTCGTCCACCACGGCAGAGACGGTATCCATGATTGCCGTGAACGGCAGCCGACCGGCCAGGAACGCCTCCACGCACTCCTCGTTGGCCGCGTTGAACACCGCCGGGGCGGTGCCGCCGAGGGTGCCCACGTGCCGGGCCAGGCCCACCGCCGGGAAGGCCTCGGTGTCCAGCGGGAAGAACTCCCAGGTGGAGGCCTTGGTCCAGTCGAAGGCGGGGGCGGCGTCCGGGACCCGCTGGGGCCAGCCGAGGCCGATCGCGATGGGGCCGCGCATGTCCGGCGGGGTGGCCTGGGCGAGCGTGGAGCCGTCCGTGAACTCGACCATCGAGTGCACGTAGGACTGCGGGTGGACCACGACCTCGATGCGGTCGAAGGGGATGTCGTAGAGCAGGTGCGCCTCGATGACCTCGAGCCCCTTGTTGACCAGGGTGGCGCTGTTGACCGTGATCACCGGGCCCATGGCCCAGGTGGGGTGCGCGAGGGCGTCCTGCACGGTGACGGCGGCCAGCTCGGCGCGGGTGCGGCCGCGGAAGGGCCCGCCGGAGGCCGTGACCACCAGCTTGCGCACGTCGGCCCGGGTCCCGGCGGCGAGCGCCTGGAAGAGCGCGGCGTGCTCGGAGTCCACGGGGATGATCTGGCCGGGCTGCGCGAGGGCCTTCACCAGCGGGCCGCCGACGATCAGCGACTCCTTGTTGGCGAGGGCCAGGGTGCGGCCGGCCCGCAGCGCGGCGAGGGTGGGCGCGAGGCCGATGGAGCCGGTGATGCCGTTGAGGACCGTGTGGCACTCGGAGGCCGCGAGCTCGGCCGCCGCGTCCGGCCCGGCCATGATCTCGGGCAGCGGCTCCGTCGCTCCGTACCGGGCGCTCAGCGCCTCTTTCAGCGCCGGTACGACGTCCTCGCGGGCGACGGCCACCGCCCGGACCCGGAGCCGCCGGGCCTGCTCGGCCAGCAGCTCGACCCGCCCGCCGGCGGCGGACAGCGCGGTCACCCGGAACCGGTCCGGGTTGCGCAGGGCCAGGTCGATGGCCTGGGTGCCGATGGACCCGGTGGACCCGAGGATGACGATGTCCCGGGGGCCGGCCGCGGGGTCGAAGAGGAGGTGCGGATCGGCGAGGGGGGCTGGGCTGTCGCTCATGCCCCCCATTGTTGCCGGAACTCAGGAGCGGCCGGACACGGAGCCCCCTTCCGTGACCCGCAGGAGCAGGTGCGGGAGCGTTCCGCCGAAGTCGGGGAGGGTCCGGGCGACCCGCCACCAGGCTTCGGGGTCCTCGCCGAGGGCCACGGCGAACAACCGGTCGGCCTCGGCCCGGGCGGCGAGCACCGGCTCCGGCCGGTCGTGGCGGTCGGGGTGGTCGACGTCCCCCAGCCAGTGGTCCTCGTCCAGGGCCCAGCAGGCGGGCAGCTTGTGCCGGATCACGTCCTCGCCGGTGAGCAGCCCGCGGGCCAGGCAGTTGCGCACCCAGCGGATGTCCTCCTGGACCGATTCCATCGGCACCGCGAGGCTCGCCAGGGCCAGTTCGCGCTCCACGCCCCCGAACGGCTCGGCGGCCTTCGGGGCCAGCCGGCCCACCGCCGCTGTGAGCCCGGGAACCGGCGGTCCGGCGGCCGGCTCGGCCAGGGTGTCGGAGACGACCCTGGTCACGAGCTCGGGCAGGCCGCCGCGGAAGGTGTGGGCGTGCCGGAGCAGCTCCGCCCAGAGCCGGGGGTCGTCCCCCAGCGGGCGCAGGACCCGTGCCGCGGCCGACTGCATGCCCGCCCGTTCGGGCAGGGTCCAGCGCAGGCCGCTGGTCTCGGCGAGGCAGGCGAGCAGCAGGGTCCGGTGCGCGGGGGCGACGTGGGTGACGAGCTCGTCGAAGGTGAGCAGCCCCATGCGGACGGCCCGTACGGCGGGCCGGTGCCAGGAGCGCCCGTACGTGTGGGTGTCCTGCGTGCCGGTGCCGAGCAGCGCCTGGCAGGCCTGAAGGGGCAGGCCGCCGACCAGCAGCAGCGCCTCCACGGCGCCGGGCGGCAGCGGCGCGCGGGCGTGCTCGCGCAGCAGCGGCTCCGGGTCGAGGGGGTCGTGCGGCATGCGCAGCAGGGTGAGGGGGATCCGGGGCCGGCGGCCGTGCCGGCGCAGCAGCGCGACGAGGTCGTCCTGGCCGAACGGGCCGGGGCCTACCTGTGCCAGCAGTTCGGGGGAGGGCCCCGGGCGGGCCGCGTACCGCGCGGGGCCGGGCAGGCCGGGCAGCGGCCGTCCGACGACGCGCGGGTTGCGGGCGATGTAGTGCCGGTCCTGCGCGCTTCCGTCGCGCAGCAGGAGGGTGACGGCCGAGGCGGGCAGCCATTCGTCGCGGCACAGGTACTTGCGGGCCGCCGGGTCGTGGCGCTCGAGCCGGTCGAGGAGTCCGGCGGCCACGTGGTCCGGGGCGTGGCGCAGGACGTGCGCCACGCACCAGGCCAGCCGCCGGCTGTTGCGGTCTTCCACGGCCGTCGACATCGCAGCCCGCCTCGCGCTCGTACCCGTACCTGACCTGTACCCGTACATCAGTCCGACTACTGTCGATGATCGCAGGTCAGCGGAGGGGACGGTGCACGTTTTCGCGGGTCGAGGGTCCGGGGGCGGCGTCCGCGATCCACGGGCCGTCTCCGGAGGGGTCGATGATGCCGTCCTCCAGCCAGGTGTAGGTGCCGCTCAGCACGCCTTCGACGACCTTGTGGTCGACGGCGTCGGTGTTGGTCCAGAGCCGGCCGAAGAGCTCCTCGACCCGGATCCGGGACTGCCGGCAGAAGGCGTCGGCCAGCTGGTACGCCTCACGGCCGTGGTCGCCCGTGGCGCGCAGGTGCTCGGCGCGGACGCAGGCCGCGCTCATCGCGAAGAGCTCGGCGCCGATGTCGACGATCCGGGCGAGGAAGCCCTGTTTGGTCTCCATGCGGCCCTGCCAGCGGGACATGGCGTAGAACGTGGACCGGGCGAGTTTGCGGGCACCGCGCTCGACGTAGCGCAGGTGGGTGGCGAGGTCAGGGTGGCCGGCGGGGTGGAAGGCGCGGTACGTGCCGGGGACCTGGCCGGCGCCGGTGGCCAGCTTGGGCAGCCAGCGGGCGTAGAAGCCGGCGGCGCGGGCGCCCGCCCTGGCCTTGTCGCCGAGGTCCTTGTCGGGGTCGATGAGGTCGCCCGCGACCGACAGGTGGGCGTCGACGGCCTCGCGGGCGATCAGCAGGTGCATGATCTCGGTGGAGCCCTCGAAGATCCGGTTGATGCGCAGGTCGCGGAGCATCTGCTCGGCGGGGACGGCGCGTTCGCCGCGGGCGGCGAGGGACTCGGCGGTCTCGAAGCCGCGCCCGCCGCGGATCTGGACCAGCTCGTCGGCCATCAGGCAGGCCATCTCCGAGCCGTACAGCTTGGCGAGTGCGGCCTCGATGCGGATGTCGTTGCGGTTCTCGTCGGCCATCTGCGAGGCCAGGTCGACGACGGCCTCGAGGGCGAAGGTGGTGGCGGCGATGAAGGAGATCTTGGCGCCCACGGCCTCGTGCTTCGCGACCGGCCGGCCCCACTGCTCGCGCACGCCCGACCACTCGCGGGCGATCTTCAGACACCACTTGCCGGCGCCGACGCACATCGCGGGCAGCGACAGCCGCCCGGTGTTGAGCGTGGTCAGGGCGATCTTGAGGCCGGAGCCCTCGGCGCCGATGCGCTGCGCCGCCGGGACCCGCACCTGGTGGAAGCGGGTGACGCCGTTCTCCAGACCGCGCAGGCCCATGAAGGCGTTGCGGTGCTCGACGGTGATCCCCGGCGAGTCGGCCTCGACGACGAAGGCGGTGATCCCGCCGCGGTGGTGCTCGCTCTCGGGCACCCGGGCCATCACCACGAGCAGGTCCGCGACCACCCCGTTGGTGGTCCACAGCTTCACCCCGTCGAGGACGTACGCGTCCTCCCCGTCCGGGACCGCGGTGGTCGCCAGCCGCGCCGGGTCGGAGCCCACGTCCGGCTCGGTCAGCAGGAAGGCGCTGATGGCG
Source organism: Streptomyces sp. LARHCF249 (assembly GCF_052871255.1). Lineage (NCBI taxonomy): Bacteria > Bacillati > Actinomycetota > Actinomycetes > Kitasatosporales > Streptomycetaceae > Streptomyces > Streptomyces sp. LARHCF249. Next base: position 118,160 of record NZ_JBIXJQ010000015.1, on the reverse strand, counting down.
GTGGTGGCGCAGCGCGGCAGGTAGGCGTCCTTCTGCTCCTGCGTGCCGAAGATCTTCAGCGGCTGCGGGACGCCGATGGACTGGTGGGCGGAGAGCAGCGCGCCGATGGCGGGGCTGACGGAGCCGACGAGGGCGAGCGCCTTGTTGTAGTAGACCTGGGTGAGGCCGAGGCCGCCGTACTTGGGGTCGATCTTCATGCCGAGGGCGCCGAGCTCTTTCAGCCCGCGCACCGTCTCGTCGGGGATCTTCGCCTCGCGCTCGATGCGCGCACCGTCGATCTCCGTCTCGCAGAAGGCCCGCAGCCGGGCCAGGAAGGCCTCGCCGCGCCGGACGTCCTCGTCGGCGGGGAGCGGGTGGGGGTGGATCAGGTCGAGCCGCAGCCTGCCGAGGAAGAGCTCCTTGGCGAAGCTGGGCTTGCGCCAGTCCGATTCCCGAGCCGCTTCCGCGACCTGCCGTGCCTCGCGCTCGGTCACCTTGGGCTGTGCGGGCTGTGTTGCGGACATGAGGGGACTCACCTCGCCGCCGAGTCGGATGGTTCACCGGATTACCAGCCGGTGCTACCTGTGAGTCGTACCCAATGTCGGCGGGATGGAAAAGGGGGACGGCCCGAACCCCCGCACAGTAGGTTCGGGCCGTCGGCTTTTTGGCCGTACGAGATCAGATGTCGAGGCCGGTCAGGACCAGGACTCGCTCGTACGTGTAGTCGTCCATCGCGTAGCGGACACCCTCGCGGCCCACACCGGACTGCTTGACGCCGCCGTAGGGCATCTGGTCGGCACGGTAGGACGGCGCGTCGCCGACGACCACGCCGCCGACCTCGAGCTCGCGGTGGGCGCGGAAGGCGACCTGGATGTCGCGGGTGAAGACGCCGGTCTGCAGACCGAACTTCGAGTCGTTCACCGCGGCGAAGGCCTCGTCGGTGTTCTCCACCTTCGTGAGGGTGAGGACCGGCCCGAAGACCTCCTCGGTGGCGAGCTTGACGCCCGCCGGGACCTCGGCGAGCACGGTGGGCTCGTACGAGGCGCCCTCGCGCTTGCCGCCGGTGAGCAGCTTGGCTCCGGCGGACACGGCCTCGTCGACCCAGGACTCGACCCGCTGGGCGGCGCCCTCGGAGACCAGGGGGCCGACGTCGGTGGCGGAGTCGGACGGGTCGCCGGTGACCTGGGCCTGGACCTTCGCGACGACCTTCTCCACGAGGCGGTCGTAGACGGAGGCGTCGGCGATCACGCGCTGCACGGAGATGCAGGACTGGCCGGCCTGGTAGTTCGAGAAGGTCGCGATGCGGGTCGCGGCCCAGTCGAGGTCGGCCTCGGAGGACCAGTCGGCGAGGACCACGGCCGCGGCGTTGCCGCCGAGCTCCAGCGTGCAGTGCTTGTGGGGCACCGACTGCTGGATGGCGTAGCCGACGGTGTCGGAGCCGGTGAAGGAGATGACGGGGAGGCGCTCGTCCTTGACCAGGGCGGGCATCTTCTCGTTCGCGACCGGCAGCACCGACCAGGAACCGGCCGGGAGGTCGGTCTCGGCGAGCAGCTCACCCAGGATCAGCCCGGACAGCGGCGTCGCCGGGGCGGGCTTGAGGATGATCGGCGCGCCGACGGCGATGGCCGGGGCCACCTTGTGGGCGCACAGGTTCAGCGGGAAGTTGAACGGCGCGATGCCGAGGACCGGGCCCTTGACGAAGCGGCGGGTCAGCGCGAGACGGCCGACGCCGCCGGCGTCGGTGTCGAGGCGCTGGGCCTCTCCGCCGTTGAAGCGACGGGCCTCCTCGGCGGCGAAGCGGAATACGGACACCGCACGGCCGACCTCACCGCGCGCCCACTTGATGGGCTTGCCGTTCTCGGCGGAGATCAGCTGGGCGATCTCCTCGGTGCGCTCGGCGAGCCGCTTGGACACGTGGTCCAGGGCGGCGGCGCGCACATGGGCGGGGGTCGCCGAGAACTCCGCCGTCACGGCGTACGCCGCGGCCACGGCCTCTTCGACCTGGGCGTCGGTGGGCACGCTGACCGTGCCGACCAGGCGGCCGTCCCACGGGGAGTGGACGTCGAAGCTGTCCTCGCCGGTGGCCAGGCGGCCGGCGAGCCAGAAGGCGTGGGTGGAAGTCATGCGAATCCCGGCCCTTCGGATGTGTGCGGTGGGTCCTGTCCCCACCACCGTAGGACGCCGTCGGGCTTTCGTGGTTTATCCGGGGTGTAGTACCCGCTGTCCGGGCCGCGCCGCTTTGTCACTGTCGCACTGCACGGTCCCCTGCTGGGGCTCCGCCCCTACGACGGAGCCGGGGAGGCCTTGAGGGCGAGCCAGAGCTCCATGCGGACGTCCGGGTCGTCCAGGGAGCGGCCGAGGATCTCCTCGACGCGTTTCATCCGGTAGCGCAGGGTGTGGCGGTGCACGCCGAGGTCGGCGGCGGCCGCGTCCCACTGGCCGTGCCGGGAGAGCCAGGCCTGGAGCGAGGCCACCAGGTCGCCGCGCCCGGTCGCGTCGTGCTCCCGCAGCGCGCGCAGGGTGCCGTCCGCGAAGGCCCGCACGGCGTCGTCGGCCAGCAGCGGCAGGACCGAGCCCGCCGCCATCTCCTCGTGCTCCACCATCGGCCGCCCCCGCCGCCGGGCCACCGCCAGGGCCTGGTCGGCCTGTTTGAGGGCCGCCGCGACGGTGCCCGGACCGGCTGCCGCGGACAGGCCGACCACCAGTTCGTCGGGCTCGGGACCGGCGGTGTCCCGGCCGCGCCGCGCCTCCAGGGCCTCCGCGTGGTCCATGCACGCCTGGACGGCCGCTCCCCCGTCGGCGGCCAGGACCACCAGCCGGCCCGGCTCGGGGACCACCAGCAGCGGCTCCCCGCTGCGGGACGCCGCCGACTCCACCGTGTCGGCCAGCAGGGCAAGCCCCTCCGGCTGGGCCGTCCCCGGCAGCGCCGCCTCGGCCGTGATCAGCCGGAACGGCGCCTCCAGCAGGGCCCCGTACAGGTCCCCGGCGACGGCCCGCGCATGCTCGGACTCCCCGGCCAGCAGCATCCGCAGCACCGCCGCGCCCAGCCGGGACTCGGCGTCGTGCAGCGAGCGGGAGCGCTCGGTGGTGAGGGTGAGCAGGGCGACCGCGGAGTGCACGGCGTACCGCTCGGCCGTGCCCAGCGGGGCCCCGGTGCCGACGGCCAGGGCGCCGCGCGCCCGCCGGCCCGTGCCCAGGGACTGCAGTTCGACCCGGTCCTCCGAGCCGCCGACGACGGCGCTCGCGGGCGCGGGCCGCTCCCGCAGCCGCTCCACGTCCGGGGTGAGCCGGGCGGCGCGCCGGGCGGCCCAGTCGGGGGCGGCCGCGACGACCGAGCCCGAGGTGTCGTACAGCGCGGCCCAGCCGTGGACGTGCGCGGCCAGCTTCGACAGCAGCTCGGCGGGCCCGTCGGCGGACAGCGCGGCCCGTGTCAGCTCCCGCTGCGCCTCGAACCCGGCGGTCACGGCCCGGTACTGGTCGGCGGCGAGGGCGGCGGAGACGGCCTTGCTGATGGCGAGGAAGGGGGTCCGCCGCGGGACCTCCAGCAGCGGCATGTCCTCCTTCCGGGCGGCCTCGACCAGCGCTTCGGGGATCGCCTCGTAGTTGACGCCGATCGCGAAGCCGATGCCGACGACTCCGGCCGCGGCGAGGCGGCGTACGTAGCGGCCCATCTCCTGCGGGTCCTCCGCGTCCAGCTTCATCGCGGTGATCAGGAGCAGCTCCCCGCCCTCCATGTAGGGCACGGGGTCGGCGAGCTCGCTGACGTGGGCCCAGCGCACGGGGGTGTCGAGGCGGCCCTCCCCCGCCCGGACGCTGAGCTTGAGCGCCGAGTGCTGGACGAGCGAGGCGAGGGTGAGCGGCATCGGTTACCGGGGCCTTAGCGGGAGGGGACGGCGGAAGGGGCGACAGAAGGTCATCAGGGGAGCCGCGCCCGATTTCGCCGTGTCGTATGAACGGCTCCCCTCGATTCTGCCACCTCGTACGGGTCCGTTCAGGCCGTTCCGCCGAGCCGGACCAGCAGCGGAGCCGCCCGCTCCCCCTGGACCGAGGTCAGCGACAGGACCGCGTGCCCGGGTGGCACGGTGTTGGCGAGGGCAGATGCCGACCAGCGCTCCCGGTCGACCTGGCGCACCGTGACCGCGTCCGTGGTGACCTCCTTGCCGGTGATGAGCTTGCGCAAGGCGTGCAGGAAGCGGGTCGTGGCCCGGTCGGCGTAGACCGCCCGGCTGGTGACGTCCCTGGTCTCGATGAGCTCGGTGCCCCACGCCTCTGAGAAGTACTTGCCGTCCCAGGTGGTCACCCCGGAGAAGGCCATCCGGCAGCCGACCGCGCCGAGCAGCTGGGTCCGCAGTTCCTCCGGCACCTCGTCCAGCGTGCGCAGCGTCAGCAGGACGCCCGCGTTGGCCGAGCGCAGCCGCTGCAGGCCGCGCAGCGTCTGCGGGGTCAAGGTGTGCGAGGCGTCGTCGAAGACGAGACACGCGAAGAGGGAGCGGTCCGTGCGCGCCGCGGCGGAGGTGTTGAACTGGGCGAGCAGAAGCCGGGCCAGCATGCGCGAGGCGTCGGGATGGGCCCGCTCGGGCAGATCGACGCGGACCCGGACCGGGTGTTCCAGAGAGCGCAGCGAGAAGGGGCGCCCGACGCCGCTGGTGTCGAAGAAGCCGTGGAAGGCGGGCCGGTCCAGGAGCCCGACCCTGTCGGCGAGCACGGGGCCCGGGTCGCCGTGGGCGCCGTACTGGCGTTCGCGGGCGTCGAGTTCGCGCAGCATGGCCTGAGCCCCGGCGGCCTCCAGGTCCCGGCGCAGCGCGGCCAGGGCGGCGGGCACCCTGTCGAGGAGCTCGCGCAGCTCGGCCACGGCGGGGAAGCGTCCGTACGCGGCGCGGAATGGCCCCAGCAGCTGGGCGAGGGCGGTCGCGGCCCGGCGGGCCTCGATCCCGGGAATGTCGCCGACGAAGGCCTCGGCCAGCAGGGAGGCGGCCTCGTCGGGGTCGCTGGTGCCCCCGTAGAGGTCGAGGTCGTGGACGGAGGCGGGGTCTGCGGGGCGGACCACGACGTCGTAGGCGTCGTCCGGGCCGAGTCCGGCGCCTGCGGCGCCGACGGCGATCACCGCGGCCTCCCCGGCCAGCGCCTGGAGGGCCAGGGATTCGACGACCGGACGGACCAGGCGGGCCGTCTTGCCCGCGCCGGAGGGCCCGACGGCGAGCATCGAGGTGGCCAGCACCGAGGGGTCCAGGGCCAGTCCGGTGCCCCACCTCTCGTCCGGGTTGGGTTCGGCGTCGGTGACGAGGCCGATCCGGACCTGGGCGACGGTCAGGTCGTGTGCGGCGATACGCACGGGCAGATCACGCGCCTTCGAGGGGTGCGCGCACGCTGCCGCGCCGTTCTCGCGCACGGACTGCGCGAACGCGGACCGGCGCGAGGAATCGACCCGGACGGATGCGAAAGCCCGGCTGATCCGCGCGTGGTCGACGTCGTTCATCCGGCCCGCGTCGGCCTCGGCGGCCAACCGGTCGGCGGCTTCCGCCAGTCCGGCGGCCCGCAGCTGCGGCCAGGCCACCGGGTCCTCGGGGCTGCCCGCGACGGCAGCGGCCGGGGCGGATTCGGTGCGCGTGAGCAGGGTGCGCCAGCTGCCGAACCGGGCGAAGACGTACCGGGCGAGGACGTAGACCAGGGGAAGGTAGATCACCACGTAGAGGACGTAGGTCAGCAGCGGGCCCGCGACCTCGCCGAGCTCCTGGTACGGCAGGTGTCCGAAGGCGAGCGGGTAGACCGGGAGGACTTCGGTCTCGATCAGCAGCACGACCGCCAGGGCTCCGGCCGCGGCGCCCAGCGCCTGGTACCAGGGCCCGCGCGAGGCGATCAGCCGGTCGAAGGCGGCACGCCAGCCGCCGAGCCGGGCGAAGACGAGGAACAGGCCGACGGTGACGATCAGCTCGTAGATCTCGAGGGCGGCCAGGCCGCGGTGGTCGAGAGGGTTCTTGACCAGGCCGTGGCTCCACCAGTTCTCGGGGGTGAAGAGGTAGAGCGGGCTCCCGGCGAAGGGCAGCCTTCCCTCCAGGAACATCCGCCGGCAGGCGAAGTAGACCAGAAAGGCGATCACGACCCGCGTGAGCACCGCCCGGCTGGACCCCTCGGGCTTGCGGACGGGCGGGACGTAGCCGTGGCGCCAGACGCCCGGCGCGGCGACCGGCCTGGGCACGCGCAGCCAGGCGCTGAAGGGCGAGCCGACGGACTGCGCCCCCGTGCGGGGGGCGTGGGCGGGCGGCGGCGGGGCCACGGCCGGACGCGGCGGGCGCGCGGGCGGCGGACCGGCCGGGTGGGGCACGTGTGCTCCGGCGGCGCGGCCGCCGGTCGGGCCGCCCGGACCCGCGTACCTGCCCTGGCTGTGGCCGTGCGTGCCGTCGGTGTCCATGAAACCCCTGCCCCCTGCCCGTTCCTGCGCTGCGCCGCTCAATGTAGTTGCCGGGCGGCGGCCATGGGCCGTACCCGCACAGGGTTTCGCCGCGCCGCCCGTTGAAGTCCCTGCGCGTCCTTCCTATGGCCGTCACGGACAAGGACACGCGGACACCACTCCCGAACGGAGCATGCAGTACCCCCTCCGCCGGGCCTAGCCTGCGGACAAAGACACAAGTGCGTCCGAAAACACCCCCCAGGAGCCCTCTATGACCGCTGTCCCGCAGGAGCGCCGCATCGTCACCGCGATCCCCGGCCCCAAGTCGCAGGAGCTGCAGGCCCGCCGCCTCGAGACGGTGGCCGGCGGCGTGGGCTCCGTGCTCCCCGTCTTCACGGCCCGCGCGGGCGGCGGCATCATCGAGGACGTCGACGGCAACCGCCTGATCGACTTCGGCTCCGGCATCGCCGTGACCTCGGTCGGCGCCTCCGCCGAGGCCGTCGTGCGCCGCGCCTCCGCGCAGCTCGCGGACTTCACCCACACCTGCTTCATGGTCACCCCCTACGAGGGCTACGTGGAGGTCTGCGAGGCCCTCGCCGAGCTCACCCCGGGTGACCACGCGAAGAAGTCGGCGCTGTTCAACTCCGGCGCCGAGGCCGTCGAGAACGCCGTCAAGATCGCCCGTTCGTACACCAAGCGCCAGGCCGTCGTCGTCTTCGACCACGGCTACCACGGCCGTACGAACCTGACGATGGCGCTGACCTCGAAGAACATGCCGTACAAGCAGGGCTTCGGCCCGTTCGCGCCCGAGGTCTACCGCGTCCCGGTCGCCTACGGCTACCGCTGGCCCACCGGCGCCGAGAACTGCGGCCCCGAGGCCGCCGCCCAGGCGATCGACCAGATCACCAAGCAGATCGGCGCCGACAACGTCGCCGCGATCATCATCGAGCCGGTGCTCGGCGAGGGCGGCTTCATCGAGCCGGCGAAGGGCTTCCTCCCGGCGATCGTGAAGTTCGCCAACGACAACGGCATCGTCTTCGTCGCCGACGAGATCCAGTCCGGCTTCTGCCGTACCGGCCAGTGGTTCGCGTGCGAGGACGAGGGCATCGTCCCGGACCTGATCACCACCGCCAAGGGCATCGCGGGCGGTCTGCCGCTCGCCGCCGTGACCGGCCGCGCCGAGATCATGGACTCCGCGCACGCGGGTGGCCTGGGCGGCACCTACGGCGGCAACCCGGTGGCCTGCGCCGGCGCGCTCGGCTCCATCGAGACCATGAAGGAGCTCGACCTCAACGCCGCGGCGAAGAAGATCGAGTCCCTCATGAAGGCCCGCCTGACGGCCATGCAGGAGAAGTACGAGATCATCGGCGACATCCGCGGCCGCGGCGCCATGATCGCGATCGAGCTGGTCAAGGACCCCGCGTCCAAGACCCCGTTCCCGGAGGCGGCCGGTGCACTGGCCAAGGCCTGCCACGCCGAGGGCCTGCTCGTGCTCACCTGCGGCACCTACGGCAACGTGCTCCGCTTCCTCCCGCCGATCGTCATCGGCGAGGACCTGCTGAACGAGGGCCTGGACATCCTCGAGGCCGCGTTCGCGGGCATCTGATCGATCGGCTAGAACGTGCGAGCGCAGCGCCCGGTTCCTACCGGCGGTAACGGTCGGACGCTGTGAAGAAGGTGTGGGGGGCCGATGGCGGGTGCGCGTTCCTGCTGTCGGCCCCCCTCTCGCTGCCGTACGGTTTCTGCAGATGAGTGAGACACCCCGCTCACGGGAAACCGGGGGCGATTCCAGTACCGGGCTTCCCCAGCGCCGTACTGGGCATGCGTTCGCGCACACTCCTCACCGATCGGACAGCCGACCGCCCCAAACCCCCCGGGGCGAGCGGCAACCCGATCCGGGCGGCCGTCCCGGAACCATCCCCCCTGTTCCGGGACGGCCGGCCACTCCCCTCCTGGCCGCCGCCGTCTGCGGCCTCCTCTTCTCCCTGGTCACCTGGCAGGTGCTGGTCTCCGGCCCGCTGCTGACCCCGGATCACGCGCTGAGCCGCGCACTGGTGCGCACGGTCCCCGACTCCGTCACCGAACGGCTCTCGGACCTGGGCAACGTCCCCGTCGCCGTGCCCGTCCTCGTCCTCGCCATGGCCTACGCCGCCCGGCGCGGCCGGCGCCTCGCGGCCGGTGCGGCCGGGCTGGCGATGGCCCTGGTGCCGGCCCTGGTCATCCCGTTCAAGCAGTGGACCGCCCGCCCGGGCCCGCTGGAGCCCTGGGCCGCCGGCTACTTCCCCTCGGGCCACACGGCCACGGCGGCCGTGGCGTACGTCGGCGCGGCCCTGCTCGTGCGCCCGTACACCCGCCGGGCATGGCCGACGGCCGCCGCCCTCGTCCTCATGGGGGCAACGGCCGCCGGGCTGGTCCTGCGGGGCTGGCACTGGCCGCTGGACGTGCTGGCCAGCCTGCTGGTGTGCGCGCCCCTGCTGCTCGGCGTGCGGTGGGTCAGCCACCGAAGTAGGCGTCGAAGTTCCGGCTGAACTCCCCTCCTCCGAAGCGGTCCCAGTTGATCGACCAGGCCATCAGGCCGCGCAGGGCGGGCCAGGTGCCGTGCGTCGGGTAGCTGCCGCAGTTGGTCTTCTTCGTCAGGCAGTCCAGGGCCTTGTTCACCTCGGCGGGCGGGGTGTGGCCGTTGCCCGCGTTCGCCGTGGCCGGCAGGCCGATGGCCACCTGCTCCGGGCGCAGCGGCGGGAAGACGCGGGCGGTGTTCCCGGCGACCGGGAAGCCGGTGAGCAGCATGTCGGTCATGGCGATGTGGAAGTCCGCGCCGCCCATGGAGTGGTACTGGTTGTCGAGGCCCATGATCGGGCCCGAGTTGTAGTCCTGGACGTGGAGCAGGGTGAGGTCGTCGCGCAGGGCGTGGATGACCGGCAGGTAGGCGCCGGCGCGCGGGTCCTGGCCGCCCCAGGGGCCGGAGCCGTAGAACTGGTAGCCCAGCTGGACGAAGAAGGTCTCGGGGGCCATGGTCAGGACGAACTCCGGGCCGTACCTGGCCTTCAGGGTCTTCACGGCGGAGATCAGGTTGACGATTCCCGGGGTGGTGGGGGCCCGGAAGTCGGTGTCCCCGGCGGCCAGGGAGAGGGAGTGGCCCTCGAAGTCGATGTCGAGGCCGTTGAGCCCGTAATCGTCGATGATCTTGCTGACGGAGGAGACGAAGGTGTCGCGGGCGGCCGTGGTCGCGAGCTGCACCTGGCCGTTCTGGCCGCCTATGGAGATCAGCACCTTCTTGCCCGCGGCCTGCTTGGCCTTGACGGCCGCCTTGAACTCCGCCGGGGTTTCGGCGTTCGGGCACTCGGCGACCGGGCAGAGCCGGAAGCGGATGTCGCCCGAGGTGACCGAGGTCGGCTCGCCGAAGGCGAGGTTGACGACGTCCCAGGAGGCGGGCACGTCCGCCATCCGCACGTAGCCGGAGCCGTTGGCGAAGCTCGCGTGCAGGTAGCCGACCAGCGCGTGCGCGGGCAGTCCGCCACCGCCGCCCCCGCCGCCGCTCGTCGTGGCCACGGAGACGGGAGCGCTCTTCGGCGATTCGCCCGCCGCGTTCACCGCGCTGACCTGGAAGGTGTACGTCGTGGACGCGGCGAGGCCGGTCACGCTCGCCGGGGCGGAGGTGACGGAGAGCGGCGCGGCGCCGTCCCGGTGGACGGTGTACGAGGTGGCCCCGGGCACGGCCGGCCAGGACAGGGAGACCGAGGTCGACGAGGTGGCGCTCGCGGTCAGGCCGGTGGGGGCGGCCGGGGGCTGGGGCCGGCCGGGGCCGCCGGGGTCGGGGCCCACCAGGGCGAGGTCGTCGGTGAAGTGGGCGGACTGGCCGTACCAGCCGTGGGTGTGGACCGTCACGGAGGTGGTCGACGGGCCGGTGCGGAACCTGGTCGTCAGCTGCTTCCAGGCGCCGGGGGTCTGGGTCCAGGCGGACACGTCGGTGGTGCCGGTCCCGCTCGCGCCCAGGTACACGTACGCGCCCTGCACCCAGGCGGAGAGGGTGTACGCCGAGTCGGGCTTGACGGTGACGGTCTGGGCGCAGCGGGCGTGGTCCTGCCCGGCCGGGGTGGCCTTGAGGGCGGAACTCCCGCTGTGGACAGGCGTGGTGACGACGACTCCGCTGCCCGCCGAGCAGCTCCAGCCGTCGAGTCCGGCTTCGAAGCCGCCGTTGCGTACGAGATCGGCGTCGGCCGCCGCGGCCGGCGGGCCCGCGGCGAGGAAGCCGGCCGCTGCCAGGGCTGCGGCCGTGAGGAGGGACCATGCTCTGCGCACAACTGCCTCCGGGGCATGGGGGGATGGAGGTCGCCCAAGATGGTCCAGACCAATACCCTTGTCAAGGCTTCCGGCCCTCCTGCGCCACGGCGCTCGCGGCCGCCTCGTGCATCGCGAGCTCCAGCACGGCCGGATCGGTGAGCGTCCCCTGCCCGTCGGGAAGCACCAGCCAGCGCACCCCGCCGGTCGCCCGGCCGGGGTACGGGACCACGATCCAGGTCCCGCGGCCCGCGCCCCGTACGCCCGTGCCGATCCAGCGGGACGCCGTGCCCGGAGGCACGAAGAAGCCCAGCCGGGAGTCGCCGAAGTCGGCGAGCACCGGGCCGGGCCGTTCGAGGAGCAGGTTCAGTACGTCGAGGGTGGCCTGCCCCAGCTCCCCGGGCAGGATCAGCACGTCCCAGCGCCGGCCGGCGGGCAGCAGGACCACCCCGAGGGGGTTGCGCTCCCACTCCCACCGGCAGGCGTCGGGGTCCGGCGCCACCGATACGAGCCATTCCACTGCCGTCTTGTCCCCCGGGGTCGCCATCGCCCGGCCTCCGTTCGTCTCGTCTCGTGCGGTGAAGGGTTCTCACCGGGAGAGAGCGCGGCCGGGCGCGGCTATGACGCGGGTTCCGTTACTCCATGGTGGTGAAGCGGGTCACGTGGTGACCGGCGGTGTGCGCCGGGGCGTGCGGGCATCCACGCGGTGATCGCGGTGGACCGCCGCGGACCGCCGCGGACCGCTAGACCGCCGTGGACCGCCGTGGATCAGCTGTCGAAACCGAGGCCGAGGCGGTCGAGCGTCCGGAGCCAGAGGTTGCGGTGCCCCCCGTGGCGGTCGGCGCGGGCCAGCGACCACTTCGTCAGGGTGATCCCCGTCCAGGCGAAGGGCTCGGGCGGGAACGGCATCGGCTTGGACTTCACCATCTCCAGCCGGGTGCGCTCGGTGGGGACCCCGTCGAGCAGGTCCAGCATCACGTCCGCGCCGAAGCGGGTGGCGCCCACCCCGAGCCCGGTGTATCCGGACGCGTAGGCCACCTTCCCGGAGTGCGCGGTGCCGAAGAAGGCCGAGAAGCGCGAGCACGTGTCGATCGCGCCGCCCCAGGCGTGGCTGAACCCCAGGCCCTCCAGCTGCGGGAAGGCGGTGAAGAAGTGCTCCGCGAGCTTGAGGTAGGTCTCGGGCCGGTGGTCGTACTCGGAGTCGAGCTTCCCGCGGTAGGGGTAGATCGCGTCGTATCCGCCCCACAGGATCCGGTGGTCCCTGGTGATCCGGAAGTAGTGGAACTGGTTCGCGCTGTCGCCCAGCCCCTGCCGGTTCTTCCAGCCGATCGAGGCGAGCTGCGCCTCGTCCAGCGGCTCGCTCATCAGCGCGTAGTCGTAGACCGGCACGGTGAACGGGCGGATGCGGCGCACCAGCGAGGGAAAGATGTTGGTGCCCAGGGCGACCCGGCGCGCGAGGATCGTGCCGTAGGGGGTCTCGACGGTCATCCCCCGGCCCGCCGAGGCCATCTTCAGGCCGCGGGTGTTCTCGTAGATCCGCACCCCGAGGTCCAGACAGGCCTGCTTGAGGCCCCAGGCCAGCTTCGCCGGGTGGAGCATGGCGACGCCGTCGCGGTCCCACAGGCCCGCGAGGAAGGTCGGGGAGTCGACCTCGGCGCGCAGCGCGTCGCCGTCGAGCCATTCGGAGCCGCCCGCGAGCCCGAGCCGCTGGGCCTCCTCGTAGAGTTCCCGCAGCTCCTCGACCTGGTGGGGCTCGGTGGCCACGTCGATCTCGCCGGTGCGCTCGAAGTCGCAGTCGATGCCGTAGCGGGCGACCGCCTCCTCGATGGCGTCGAGGTTGCGGGCGCCCAGCTCCTCCAGCTTGGCGAGCTCGCCGGGCCAGCGGGCCAGCCCGTTGGCGAGTCCGTGGGTGAGGGAGGCGGCACAGAAGCCGCCGTTGCGGCCGGAGGCGGCCCAGCCCGCCTCCTTGCTCTCGATCAGGACCACGTCCCGGCCGGGGTCGCGCTCCTTGGCGAGCAGCGCGGTCCACAGCCCGCTGTAGCCGCCGCCGATGACCAGCAGGTCGCACCGCTCGTCGGTGGTGAGCGCCGGCTGCGCGGCGGGCTTGCCGGGGTCGTCCAGCCAGTACGAGACCGGCTTCGCTTCGGAAAGGGATTTCGCAGCACTACGCATGGCGACTGGGGCCATGGCTTCCAACTCCCTACAGGGGTCTACTTCGGTTGTGCCTTCTTGCGGCGGTTGCCGGCCATCTGGCCGACGAGCACCACCAGGACGGCGATGACGAACATCGCCGTGCCGATGACGTTGATCTGCACGGGCGTACCGCGCTGGGCCGATCCCCACACGAACATGGGGAAGGTGACGGTGTTGCCCGAGTTGAAGTTGGTGATGATGAAGTCGTCGAAGGAGAGCGCGAAGGAGAGCAGCGCGCCCGCGGCGATTCCGGGTGCCGCGATCGGCAGCGTGACCCGTACGAAGGTCTGCACCGGCCCCGCGTAGAGGTCGCGGGCGGCCTCCTCCAGCCTCGGGTCCATGGACAGGACCCGCGCCTTGACGGCCGCGACGACGAAGCTGAGGCAGAACATGACGTGGGCGATCAGGATCGTCCAGAAGCCCAGCTGGATGCCCATGTTGAGGAAGAGCGCGAGCAGCGAGGCCGCCATCACGATCTCGGGCATGGCCATGGGCAGGAAGATCAGCGAGTTGACCGCCCCGCGCGCCTTGAAGCGGTAGCGGACGAGCGCGAAGGCGATCGCGGTGCCCAGGACGGTGGCGCCGATGGTCGCCCAGAGGGCGATCTGGAGCGAGAGCGAGAGGGAGCCGCACAGGTCGGCCACCCCGCAGGGGTCCTTCCACGCGTCGAGCGAGAACTCCTGCCAGGCGTAGTTGAACCGCCCGGTGGGGTTGTTGAAGGAGAAGACGGTGACGACCAGGTTCGGCAGGATCATGTACGCGAGCGTGCCGAGACCGGCGATCACTACGAGATTGCGGCGAAGCCAACGCATCAGACCAGGTCCTCCGTCCCCGCTCGGCGGATGTAGATGGTGACCATGATCAGCACAATGGCCATGAGGATGAAGGACAGCGCGGCCGCCGTCGGATAGTCCAGGATCCGCAGGTACTGCGACTGGATGACGTTGCCGATCATCCGGGTGTCCGTGGAGCCGAGCAGCTCGGCGTTCACGTAGTCGCCGCTCGCCGGGATGAAGGTGAGCAGGGTCCCGGAGACCACGCCCGGCATGGAGAGCGGGAAGGTCACCTTCCGGAAGACCGTCGCGGGGCGGGCGTACAGGTCCCCGGCCGCCTCGTGGAGGCGGGTGTCGATGCGCTCCAGCGAGGTGTACAGCGGAAGGATCATGAAGGGGAGGAAGTTGTACGTCAGCCCGCAGACGACCGCGAGGGGCGTGGCCAGGACCCGCTCCCCCTGGGTGAGGCCGATCCAGCTGGTGACGTCGAGGAAGCCGATGCTGTTGAGCACGCCGACCACCGGGCCGCCGTCGGCCAGGATCGTCTTCCAGGCGAGGGTGCGGATCAGGAAGCTGGTGAAGAACGGCGCGATGACGAGCACCAGCAGCAGGCCCCGCCAGCGGCCCGCCTTGAAGGCGATCAGGTAGGCCAGCGGGTACCCCAGCAGCAGGCACAGCAGGGTGGCGGTGCCCGCGTAGAGCAGGGAGCGCAGGAACTGCGGGTAGTACTCGGTGAAGGCGTCCCAGTAGGTCCGGAAGTGCCAGGTGACCTCGAAGCCCTCTTCGAGGGATCCGGTCTGCACCGAGGTGGAGGCCTGGTAGACCATCGGCAGCACGAAGAAGACCAGCAGCCACAGGATGCCGGGGAGCAGCAGCCAGTACGGGATCAGCCGTTTGCGCGCGGACGGTTTGTGGACCGGGGGTTGGGCGGGGGCGGCGGCCTCCGGCAGCGCGGCAGGGGCGGTCATGCGCTCTCCTCGACCGTCTCGATGCCCGCGTCGATGTCCTGGGCGGCGTCGAGGCCGAAGGTGTGCTCCGGGTTCCAGTGCAGGATCACCTCGGCGCCCGGGATGAGACGCGCAGACCGCTCGATGTTCTGCGCGTACACCTCCAGCCCGGGGCAGACCGGGCTGTCGATGACGTACTGGGTGGAGACGCCGATGAAGGAGGAGTCCGCGATCCGGCCGGGGACCTTGTTGCGGCCGGCCGCGATGGTGTGCTCCTCGTCGGCGTGCACCAGGGAGATCTTCTCCGGGCGCACCCCGACCAGCAGCTTCCCGCCCGAGGCGGGCGTGGTCGCACAGCGGGCGGCGGGCAGCCGGAGCGTGGCACCGGAGGCGGAGACGACCACCTCGGACCCGGCGGACTCCACCGAGGCCTCGATGAGGTTGGAGGTGCCGAGGAAGTTGGCGACGAAGGTGGTGCCCGGGTTCTCGTACAGCTCGGCCGGGGCGCCCAGCTGCTCCACGCGCCCGCCGTTCATCACCGCGACCGTGTCGGCCATGGTCATGGCCTCCTCCTGGTCGTGCGTGACGTGCACGAAGGTGATGCCGACCTCGGTCTGGATGCGCTTGAGCTCCAGCTGCATCTGGCGGCGCAGCTTGAGGTCGAGGGCGCCGAGCGGCTCGTCGAGGAGGAGCACCTGGGGGTGGTTGATCAGGGCGCGGGCGACGGCCACGCGCTGCTGCTGGCCGCCGGAGAGCTGGTGCGGCTTGCGCTGGGCGAACTGGCCGAGCTGGACCAGCTCCAGCATGTCGTCGACCTGCTTCTTGACCGACTTGATGCCGCGGCGGCGCAGGCCGAAGGCGACGTTCTCGTAGATGTTCAGGTGCGGGAAGAGGGCGTAGCTCTGGAAGACCGTGTTGACCGGGCGCTTGTACGGCGGCAGGTGGGTGACGTCCCGGTCGCCGAGGCTGACCGTGCCGGTGGAGGGCTCCTCCAGGCCGGCGATCATGCGCAGGGTGGTGGTCTTCCCGCAGCCCGAGGCGCCGAGCAGGGCGAAGAAGGAGCCCTGGGGGATGGTGAGATCCAGCGGGTGCACGGCGGTGAAGGTGCCGTAGTGCTTGCCGATCCCGGCGAGGCGGACGTCGCCGCCCGCGGTCTTGTCAGTCATGGGTGGGTCCCGGGGTTGGGTGGGGAAGGGTCAAGGGGGCGGGGCGGAGCCGGCCGGGGTGCACGGCCGCCGGTGTCGTCCGGTGGGCTGTGCCCCTGTCCTCCACGGCTCGCCGCGAGGCGTCGGGCGTCAGGCTCCGATGAGCTTGGCGAACTTCTCCTCGTACGCCGTCTCTTCTTCGCCGGTCAGGGAGCGGAAGGCGTGGGCCCTGGCGGCCATGGCCTTGTCCGGGACGATCAGCGGGTTGTCCGCGAGTGCGGGGTCGATCTTGGCGAGTTCGTCCTTGACGCCCTCGACCGGGCAGACGTAGCTGATGAAGGCGGCCAGCTGGGCGGCGACCGGGGGCTCGTAGTAGTAGTCGATCAGCTTCTCCGCGTTGGCCTTGTGCCGGGCCTTGGCGGGCACCAGCAGGTTGTCGCTGGAGGTGATGTAGCCGGGGACGGGGATCGCGTACTGGATGTCCGGGTTGCCCGCCTGGAGCTGGATGACGTCGCCCGCCCAGGCCAGACAGGCGGCGAGGTCGCCCTTGTCGAGGTCGGCGGTGTAGTCGTTGCCGGTGAAGCGGCGGATCTGCTGGGAGTCCACGCCCTTCTGGAGGCGGCCGATCGCGCCGTCGAAGTCGGCGGTCGTGAAGGTCGCCGGGTCCTTGCCCTGGTCGAGCAGGGTCATGCCCACGCTGTCGCGCATCTCGGTGAGGAAGCCGACCCGGCCCTTGAGGGTGGGGTCGTCCAGCATCTGCGTGACGGAGTCCACCTTCTTCCCGTCGGTGGCCTTGGTGTTGTAGGCGATGACCGTGTCGATGCCGGTCCACGGGTAGCTGTAGGCGCGGCCCGGGTCCCAGTCGGGGGTGCGGAACTGCGGGATCAGGTTGGCGTATGCGTGGGGCAGGTGGGAGGGGTCCAGCTTCTGCGCCCAGCCGAGGCGGATGATGCGCGCGGCGAGCCAGTCGGTGACGACGATCAGGTCGCGGCCGGTGTCCTGGCCGGCGGCGAGCTGCGGGCGGATCTTGCCGAAGAACTCGACGTTGTCGTTGATGTCCTCGGTGTACTTGACCTCGATCCCGGTCCGCCGGGTGAACTCCTCCAGGGTGGGCCGGGTCTTCTCGTCGTCGCTGGTGTCCATGTACTCGGTCCAGTTGGAGAAGTTGATCTCCTTCTCCTGTGCCGAGTGGTCGTCGGAGGCCGCCGCCGAGTCGCCCTCGCGCTTGGCGGGCGGGATTCCGCACCCGGCGAGGGCGGACAGGCCGCCGAGGGTGAGCGCTCCGACACCGGAGGCGCGCAGCAGCGAGCGGCGGGTGAGGGCGCCGCGCCCGCTGGTGAGGCTGCGCCGCATCGCGGCGAGTTGCGCCGCCGAGAGGCGGTCGGGCTCGAACTGCTCCATGCGCTGTGCCCTTTCGGGAGGTGTACCGCTGGTCAGGCGGTGGGTCCACGCGGCGGTAGCCGCAGATGGTTTACGGACGGTCCCCGAAGATCGTGCGGTGCCAGTCCTTCGCGGCGACCGCGGTGTTGTCGTACATCACGTGCTTGACCTGCGTGTACTCCTCGAAGGAGTAGGCCGACATGTCCTTTCCGAAGCCGCTGGCCTTGTAGCCGCCGTGCGGCATCTCGCTGATGATCGGGATGTGGTCGTTGACCCAGACGCAGCCCGCCTTGAGCTCGCGGGTGGCGCGGTTCGCCCGGTAGACGTCGCGGCTCCAGGCGGAGGCGGCGAGTCCGTACGGGGTGTCGTTGGCCAGCGCGATGCCCTCGTCGTCGGTGTCGAAGGGCAGGACGACGAGGACCGGGCCGAAGATCTCGGACTGGACGACCTCGCTGTCCTGCGCGGCGCCGGCGATGAGGGTGGGCCGGTAGTAGGCGCCTTCGGCGAGCTCGGCTCCCGGGACCTCGCCGCCGGTGACGACGGTGGCGTACGCGCGGGCCCGCTCGACGAACCCGGCGACGCGGTCGCGCTGGGCGTGGGAGACCAGCGGGCCGAGGTCGGTGGTGGGCGCGAAGGGGTCGCCCAGGCGGACGGTCTCCATCAGCTCCGCGACGCGGGCGACGAAGGCGTCGTGCAGGGGGCGCTGGACGTAGGCGCGGGTGGCGGCGGTGCAGTCCTGGCCGGTGTTGATGAGGGAGGCGGCGACGGCGCCGTGCGCGGCGGCCTCCAGGTCGGCGTCGTCGAAGACGAGGAAGGGCGCCTTGCCGCCGAGCTCGAGGTGGAGCCGCTTGACGGTGGCGGTGGCGATTTCGGCAACGCGCTTGCCCACCGCGGTGGAGCCGGTGAAGGAGGTCATGACCACGTCGGGGTGGCCGACCAGGTGCTCGCCCGCCTCGCGGCCGGCGCCCGTGACGATGTTGATCACGCCGTCGGGCAGGCCCGCGTCCTTGGCCGCCTGCGCGAACATCAGGGAGGTCAGGGGGGTGAGCTCGGCGGGCTTGAGGACGATGGTGTTGCCCGCGGCGATGGCCGGGAGGATCTTCCAGGCGGCCATCTGGAGCGGATAGTTCCAGGGGGCGATGGAGCCGACCACGCCGATGGCCTCGCGGCGTACGAAGGAGGTGTGGTCGCCGGAGTACTCGGCGGCCGCCTGCCCCTGGAGGTGGCGCGCGGCCCCCGCGAAGAAGGCCGTGTTGTCGATGGTCCCCGGAACGTCGAACTCCGTGGACAGCTTGATCGGCTTGCCGCACTGGAGGGACTCGGCGTACGCGAAGTCCCCGGCCTGCTCGGCCAGTACGGCCGCCAGCCGGTGCAGGGCGTCCGACCGCTCCCCGGGGGTGGCGGCCGCCCAGCCCGGGAAGGCCCGCTTGGCGGCGGCGACGGCCTCGTCCACGTCCGCCGTGCCCGCGAGTTCGTAGGTGAGGACCTCGTCCCCGGTGGCCGGGTCGACCACGGTGTGCGACCTGCCCGAGGTGCCGGGCCTGAGCTGCCCGTCGATGTACTGCGCGCCGTCCGCGAAGCGGTCCTTGACCTGGAAGCGGTTGCCCATCACGCTCTCACGCTTTCCGTAGCTACAGTTCGAGCTACAGCTCGAATTGAGTGCCGATCCTGACAGAGGCGGGCCCTCTGTCCAAGTGATTCCGTTGTTGCCATTTGATTACGCGACGGATTCGGTCGACCAAGTGTCGAGGCGTGCCCGAAATCCCGTACGAGTTGTCCGTGGCGACTGCCAGACTCGCGTGCATGGAGATGATCGACAACCTGATCAAGCAGGTCAGCCGTGGTGAGCGGGTGAAGTACCTGCCGTTCTGGGGGCACCGGCCGAGGCCGGACGGGACCCTCGGCCCGAGCTGCCTGAGCCAGTGGTGGCCGTCCGAATTCACTGTGGGTGACGTCCGGTACGCGACGGCGGAGCACTGGATGATGGCCGGGAAGGCGCGCCTGTTCGCGGACGCGGAGGCGGAGCGGGCGGCCCTCTCGGCCCGGACCCCGGCCGAGGCGAAGAACGCCGGACGGCTCGTGCGCGGCTTCGACGACGCGGTGTGGGAGCGCGAGCGGTTCGCCCTGGTCGTGGAGGGCAGCGTGCACAAGTTCGACTCCGACCCGGCCCTGCGCTCCTACCTGCTGTCCACCGGGAACCGGGTCCTGGTGGAGGCGAGCCCCCTGGACCGCGTCTGGGGCATCGGCCTGGCGGCCGACGACGAACGCGCCCTGGACCCGGCCCGCTGGCGGGGCCTGAACCTGCTGGGCTTCGCCCTGATGGAAGCCCGCGAACGGCTGCGACAGGGCGCGGCGTGACGGAACGGCGCCGCGTCGCCGCCGTGATCATCCAGGACGGCTGCGGGTCGGGCGGCACGGGCGGCGGGTCGGTCGTGGTGCCGACGCTGCCGGGTAATTGCGTGGCGGCGGCCCGGCCGGGCGCCTAACGTGATCGTTGTCCAGGTGCGCAGGCGAGACATACTTCCACTGTTAATGGGGCGGTCGCGGGTTCGAGTCCCGTCACCGGCTTCGGCCGGTGTAGCTCAGTTGGCTAGAGCACCACGTGGTTTCGCCGAACTCGATCTCTGGACACCTACGTCACGCACCTCCCGGTGCGCGGGCTGCGGCTCCTTCTTTTGCAAAGACACCAGGCCGCCGCCGACTTGATCTCGGGAGGCCGCGTGCGGGATGCCCGGTGCGCAGGCAACGGCTACTTCCGGATCAACAGGTTGCGGGTTCAAATCCCGCCCGGCCACGGCCGGTAGCTCAACCCGGCAGAGCAGTCGACACAGTCCGTCGCCGACTTCGATCTCGGGCATCCCGCACGTCACGCCTCCCCCGCTTTCCTTTGAATTCGGGGGGGATTCACCATGGCTCGTTTCAACCTGCGCGCGTCCAAGACGGCGCCCGCCCCGCCCACGTCGCCCGTACGCTCGGCCGGCCGCGCCCGCACCCACCAGGGCGGCCCCGGCCACCTGCGCGACCCGCGCTCCGAGCTGTTCCTGCTCGCGATCGCCAACTTCGTGACGCAGCGCACCGCGTACGAGAGCGGCGAGGCCCGCGACGACCGCTTCGTGGCACTCGTGCGGCGGCTCGCCGTCGAGGACCCCGCGTGGACGGCCGGCCTGCTGGGCTGGCTCCGCGGGGAGGCGAACATGCGGACCGCCTCGCTCGTCGGCGCCGCCGAGTACGTGAAGGCGCGCCTCGAGGCGGACGTCGCCGACGGGCCGTCGAACCGCCAGGTCGTGGACTCCGTACTGCGGCGCGCGGACGAGCCCGGCGAGCTGCTGGCCTACTGGACGGCGACGTACGGACGGAACGTGCCCAAGCCCGTCAAGCGCGGCATCGCCGACGCGGTGCGCCGCCTCTACTCCGGCAGCTCGCTGCTGAAGTACGACACCGACTCCAAGAGCTACCGCTTCGGTGACGTCCTCAACCTCGTCCACGCGTCCCCCGACCCGGCCAAGTCCTGGCAGGGCGAACTGTTCCGCTACGCCCTGGACCGCCGGCACAACCCGGAGACCGCCGAGGTCCCGGCCGGCAACCGGACGCTGGCCGCCCACCGGGCGCTGATGGCGCTCCCGGTCTCCGAGCGGCGCGGTGTGGTCACCTCGCCGGACGGCGCCGACCGGCTCGCGCAGGCGGGCATGACCTGGGAGGCGCTGGCCGGCTGGCTGCAGGGGCCCATGGACGCGGCCGCCTGGGAGGCGGTCATCCCGTCCATGGGGGCGATGGCCCTGCTGCGCAACCTGCGCAACTTCGACCAGGCCGGGGTCTCGGACGAGGTGGCCGCGGCGGTCGCGGCGAAGATCTCCGACCCGGAGACCGTTGCCCGGTCGCGGCAGTTCCCCTTCCGCTACCTGGCCGCCCACCAGCACGCGCCCTCGCTGCGCTGGGCGTACCCGCTGGAGCGGGCGCTCGGCCACTCGCTGGCCAACGTACCGGCGCTGCCCGGCCGGACGCTGGTCCTCGTGGACCGGTCAGGCTCGATGTGGTCCCCGCTGTCGGACCGCTCGCAGCTCAACCGGGCCGACGCGGCGGCCCTGTTCGGGGCGGCGCTCGCGCTGCGCGCCGAGCGGGCGGACCTGGTGCAGTTCGGCACGACCAGTGCGGTGGTCCCGTACACGCGGGGCGAATCCGTGCTGAAGGTGCTGGAGCGGTTCGCAGACCTCGGCGGGACGTACACGGCCCAGGCCGTCAAGCAGCACTACCGCGGTCATGACCGGGTGCTGATCGTCACCGACGAGCAGGCCGCCTCGTACGGCCACGGCGGTGACCCTTCGGCGGAGGTTCCGCCGGCGGTGCCGGTGTACACCTGGAACCTGGCGGGCTACCGGGTGGGCCACGCCCCGTCCGGCTCCGCGAACCGGCACACCTTCGGCGGGCTCGGCGACGCTGCCTTCCGCATGGTGTCCCTGATCGAACGCGGCCGGGACGCCGACTGGCCGTGGGCGTCCCCCGCCTGAGCGGGCGGATGAGCAAGAGCACGAGCCCCGGGCCTGAGCCCGGGGCTCATATCTTCTCGCGCTCCCGGGAGTTCGAGTACGGGCTGTCGTAGCGGGAGTCGCCGTCCCATTCCCCCTTCATGAACGGGGCGAACATGGCGAGCAGCATCAAGGCGCCCAGCACGATGCCGATCGCGCCGAGGATGATGCCGGCCAGCGCCATCCCGCCGTTGTCGGCCTCGCCGCGGGTCGCCTTGCCCTTGCCGAGGGCGCCGAAGACGACCGCGCCGATCCCGATCCCGATGCCCAGGACGCTCGTGATGCAGCCGACGACGGAGAGGATGCCGAGGACGAGGGCGGTGACGCCGAAACCGTTGCTCCTCGGCCCCGCGTACGGCGGGTAGGAGGCGGTGCCCGGGTATCCGGGATATCCGGGGTACCCCGTGTCACCGGGGAACCCGTAGCCCGGCACGGCGGACGGCCCGGCGGGATATCCGTACCCGCCCGGGTCCGGCTGGGCCGGATACCCGTAGGCGGGCGGCGCGCTGGGGACCGGCGTCGGCGTCGGGGCGGGCTGCGGGGCGGGCTGTAGTGCTCCGGCCCCCGGCATCCCGGCGACCGTCTGCTGGTCGTGCACGGACGGCGGGCCCGGTACTACCGGCGCGGCCTGCTGCTTTCCCAGGTCCACCGCCGGCCGCTCCGGCGGCGCCCACGGGTCCCTCGGCTCAGGGCTCTGGTCGGTCATGCGGCACCCCCCTCTCGTACGGCCATGCTAAGCGCTGCCACCGACAGTCACGGGCGTGCCTACGATGAAGGCCGACCTGCCCGCATGCGCGCCCTCCCGGAGGCACCTTCATGACCGACCTGCACCCCTTCATCGCGGGGCTGCCCAAGGCGGAACTCCACGTCCACCACGTCGGCTCGGCCTCACCGCGCATCGTGGCGGAGCTCGCCGCCCGGCACCCCGACTCGAAGGTCCCGACCGATCCCGAGGCGCTCGCCGACTACTTCACCTTCACCGACTTCGCGCACTTCATCGAGGTCTACCTGTCGGTCGTCGACCTCGTCCGCACCCCCGACGACGTACGCCACCTCACCTTCGAGGTGGCCCGCGACATGGCCCGGCAGAACATCCGCTACGCCGAACTGACCATCACCCCCTACTCCTCCACCCGCCGCGGCATCGAGGAGAAGGCCTTCATGGCGGCCATCGAGGACGCCCGCAAGGCCGCCGAGTCCGAGCTCGGCGTCATCCTGCGCTGGTGCTTCGACATCCCCGGCGAAGCCGGTCTGGAAGCCGCCGCCGAGACCGCCCGCCTCGCCGTCGACCTGCGCCCCGAGGGCCTGGTCTCCTTCGGCCTGGGCGGCCCCGAGATCGGTGTCCCGCGCCCCCAGTTCAAGCCGTACTTCGACCAGGCCCGCGCCGCCGGTCTGCACAGCGTGCCGCACGCCGGCGAGACCACCGGCCCCGAGACGGTCTGGGACGCCATCCGCGAGCTGGGCGCCGAGCGCATCGGCCACGGCACCAGCTCCACCCGGGACCCCGAGCTGCTCGCCTACCTGGCCGAGCACCGCATCGCGCTGGAGGTCTGCCCGACCTCCAACATCGCCACCCGGGCGGTGACCGACCTGGACCGGCACCCGGTCAAGGAGATGGTCGCCGCGGGCGTGCTCGTCACCATCAACAGCGACGACCCGCCGATGTTCGGCTCCGACCTGAACAACGAGTACGCGGTGGCGGCGCGCCTCCTCGACCTCGACGAGCGCGGTCTGGCCCAGCTCGCCAAGAACGCCGTCGAGGCCTCCTTCCTGGACGAGGCCGGCAAGGCGAAGCTCACCGCGGAGATCGACGCGTACACGGCCGGATGGCTCGCGCGCTGACGTCCCGCCGGTCGCGGCGGCCCCTGAGAATGGGGCCATGCGCACCCTGACTGCCGTCGGCCACCGCGGCGATCCCTACCGTGTCCGTGAGAACACCCTGTCCTCTATCCGCTCCGCGTTCGCGCGGGGGGCGGACGCAGTCGAGATCGACGTACGGCTGACTCGCGACGGGGTGCCGGTCCTGCTCCACGACGAGGTGCTGCAGCGGCTGTGGGGCCATGACGTGCGGCTCGACGCCGTCACGGCCCGGCAGCTCAAGGAGCTGACGGGCGGCGGGATTCCGACGCTGCGCGAGGCGGTGCTGGCGGCCGGGGCGGGCCGGCTGATGATCGACCTGCCCGGCGCCTCGTACGAGGCGGTGCGGACGGTCGTGGACCAGGTCCGCGAGTGCGGGGCGCGTGAGCGCACCTACTACTGCGCGGGTCCCAAGACCATGCTGGCGGTCCGCGCCGCCGATCCGGGCGCGGAGATCGCGCTGACCTGGACCACGCTGTCGCCGCCGCGCCGGGTGCTGATCGACGCGGTGGCCCCGCGGTGGCTCAACTACCGCTTCGGTCTGGTCAGCCGGGAGCTGACGGACGCACTGCACCGGGACGGCCTGCTGGTGTCGGCCTGGACCGCGGACACCAAGCGGACGATGCGGGCGCTGATCACGGCCGGGGTCGACTCGGTCACCACGAACCGGGTGGACGCGCTGACCGCCGTACGCGCCGAGCTCGGCCGGTGATACGCACCCGGGCGGTGCGGCCGGGCGTGCGGCTGGGCCGGGCCCGGCCGTGGGGCGTGGACCTGGGTCTGACCCTGCTGGTGCAGCTGGCCGTCACGATGCCGTTCGTGCTGCCGCGGCAGGCCGGGCTGCCGGCCGTGACCTGGGACTCGTACGCGATGACCACGCTGGGGGTGCTGCCGCTGGTGTGGCGGCGCCGCCGGCCGGTCACGGTACTGGTGGTGATCCTGCTCGTCGGCGGGGTCTACAAGCTGGCGCTCGACGGTCCGGGGCAGCCGCTGCCGTACGCGGGGCTGATCGCCTTCTACACGGTCGCCCTGCTGTGCCCCGCACGGGTTCGGTTGACGGTGGGGCCGCTGTCGGTGGTGGCCGTCGTCGTGTCCGTGGGGCCGGCGACGGGTACGGCCAGGGAGCTGTCCTTCACCCTGTTCTGTGCGGGGGCCGCCTACGCTCTGGGCCGGCTCCAGTACACGCGGCAGGCCTACACCGCGGCGGTCGAGGACCGGGCGGCGCAGCTGGAGCGGGCGAACCGGATCGAGGCGGAGCAGGCCGTGGCGCGCGAACGGGCGAGGATCGCGCGGGAGATGCACGACATCCTCTCGCACGCCGTCAGCATCATGATCGTGCAGGCGGAGGCCGGTCCGGTGGCGGTACGAAGGGCCCCGGAGCGGGCCGAGGCGGCCTTCGAGGCGATCTCGGAGACCGGCCGGGAGGCGATGGCGCAGCTGCGGGCGATGCTCGGTGTGCTGCGGGAGGACGGTCCGGCGCCGCGTGAGCCGCAGCCGGGGGTGGCGGCGCTGCCCCGGCTGCTGGACCGCGTGCGGCAGGGCGGTCCGGAGGTGTCGTACGAGGAGGCCGGCGAGGTGCGGGCGCTGGCCGCGGCAGTGGACACGGCCGTGTACCGGATCGTGCAGGAGGCCCTGACGAACGTGGTGAAGCATGCCGCGGCCCGGCGGGTGGCGGTCCGGCTCCACCACGCGCGGGAGGAGCTGACGATCACGGTCGCGGACGACGGGCGGGGGCCGTCCGGGGGCGGCGGCGGGCACGGCCTGATCGGGGTCCGGGAGCGGGCGGCGGCGCACGGCGGGTCGGTGGAGGCCGGTCCGGGGCCGGGCGGGCGCGGATTCCTGCTCCGGGCCGTCCTTGTAGCCTCCCCGGTGGAGGTGGGGAATTGACGATCCGCGTGGTGGTGGCCGACGACCAGGAGCTGGTGCGCAGCGGGTTCGCGATGATCCTGGACGCCCAGGAGGACATCGAGGTCGTGGCGGAGGTCGGGGACGGGGCGGCGGCGGTGGAGGCGGTGGCCCGGCAGGCGCCGGACGTGGCCCTGCTGGACATCCGGATGCCGGTGCTGGACGGGATCGAGGCGTGCCGGGCGATCTCGGCGCGGAGCGCGTGCCGGACGGTGATGCTGACGACCTTCGACTCGGACGAGTACGTGTACGAGGCGCTGCACGCGGGGGCGAGCGGGTTCCTGCTGAAGGACGTGCGGCGGGACGATCTGGTGCACGCGGTACGGGTGGTGGCGGCGGGCGAGTCGCTGCTGGCGCCTTCGGTGGCGCGGCGGCTGATCGAGGAGTACACGGCGGCGACGGCACGGCCTTCGGTCCGGGCGCTCTCGGCGGGCCGGCTGGAGGTGCTGACGGCGCGTGAGCGGGAGACGCTGCTGCACCTGGGGCGGGGGCTTTCGAACGCGGAGATCGCGGCGGCGCTGGTGGTGAGCGAGCACACGGTGAAGTCGCATGTGGGAAACGTGCTGGCGAAGCTGGGGCTGCGCGACCGGATCCAGGCCGTGATCTGCGCCTACGAGACGGGCCTGATCGCGGCGGGGACGGGGGCCGGGGCGGCGACGGCGGCCGGGGCTCCCTCTGGGGTATCTCCCTCTGGGGAGTGAGGGACGGGCGTGTCGGCTCCCTCGCGCCGGTGAGTTGTCGTACCGCTGAAGACCCCTCCGTGGGGTGATCCGCAACTACCCCTCTGGCCAGCAGCATTGAGTCATCGGGGGCCGCAGTGGCCCCGAATGTCTCGCAGGGGGATCCGTCATGAATGCCCGTACGCGCACACTGATCGCCGCCGCTCTGGTGCTGGGGGTCGCTTCCGGTCCGGTCCTCGCCCATGCGGCGCCGGCGCCGGCAGCCGTCTCCGGCGAGCGGGCCGCGCCCGCCGCCCGTACGCCGCCCGATGCGGCGGCGCTGGAGAAGGCGATCGCCGGGCTGGGTCCGGAGCACAAGGACGCGACGGCCGCACTGGTCCGGGTCGGCGGTACGAGCGGCAGCTGGCACGGGAGTTCAGGTGTCGCGGACATCCGCACCGGGCGGGAGGCCGTGGAGCAGGGCCGCTTCCGGGCCGGGTCGGTGACCAAGGCCTTCACCTCGGCGGTGGTGCTCCAGCTGGCGGCCGACGGCCGGGTGGATCTGGACGGGCCGGTCCGGCGGTACCTGCCCGGGACGGTCCCTGGTGCCTACGGCACGGTCACCGTCCGGCAGTTGCTCAACCACACCAGCGGCATACCGGCGGCGGACGGCCCGGGCGACTCGTTCCAGGCGCAGTGGGAGCACCGCTTCGATGTGACCGACCCGCGCGATCAGCTGGCCAACGCCTTCGCAAAGAAGCCGGAGTTCACCCCGGGCTCGGCCCAGCACTACCTGAACATCAATTACACGGTGCTGGGCGTGCTCATCGAGAAGCTGACGGGCACCTCGTACGAGGAGGCCGTCAGCCGGCGGATCCTGCAGCCGCTGGGCCTGCGGCAGACCTCCTTCCCGGCCCGGACGCAGACGAGGATCCACGGTCCGCACAACCGGGGCTACCAGGCGATAGCGGGGGCGGACGGCTCCCGGGAGCTGCGAGATGTGACCGAGTGGAACTCCTCGGACCGGTGGGCCGCGGGGGACATCGTCTCGACCACGGCCGACCTGGAGCGCTTCACCGTGGCGCTGTTCGGCGGCCGGATCGTGCCGAAGGCGCAGCTGGAGGAGATGTTCACGGTGCCCGCGGTGAAGGACTCGGTCACCGGGAAGGACGCCGCGCTGTCGGCGGGCCTGTCGCGGCTCGTCCTGCCCGACGGCACCGTGGCCTGGGGCAAGACCGGCGGCCGGCACGGCTACAACACGGCGATAGGCGCGACCCGCGACCTGTCCCGCACCCTCGTGTACTCGGTGAACTCCACCGACGCCAAGGGCCAGGACATGAACCCGGTGGCCCTCGGCATCGTGATGGCGGCCTTCGCGCGGTAAGCCCTCACCTACGCGGGCATGACCTCGAGGCGCTTGATCATGCGGCGGATCGCCAGGAGCGGGATCACGCCGAAGACCCCGAACGACATGTCGATGACGCTCCACCAGAAGGGGATCCCGCGGATCGGGCCGCAGATCAGGGCCAGCGGGATGATGCCGGCGCAGGCGATCACGCCGGCTTCGACGATCCATATGTTGCGCACCGGGTCGCGGTGGACGCCGTAGAAGAAGACGGCGATGACCAGGTGGGCGAAGGCGAGCCAGTCGGTGCCGTAGAGGAGGAAGGGGTATTCGGCATCGGCCTGGTCCAGCCCATCGCCCACCCGTCGCAGCCATGCGTTGTCCACCAGGGCGTTGGCCCATCGGAGCTCGCTGACCAGGGGGAAGGCAGTGAGCCCGCTGAGTACGAGGCAGACGAGGAACAGGGTCAGCCACACACGGATCCGCCGCTGAAGGGCGCTTCTCTCGCTCATGGAAGGAAGCGTACGCCTATTTCTGAACGCGTTCAGCCAAATCGCTGAACATGTTCAACTCCCCTGCCCGGAGTGCGATCAGAGTCCTGCGATCGCGTTCCACCTGCGGGCGAGGGAGCGGCTCTCGGCGGAGGAGATGTCCCGGGCGACGACCAGCCGCTTGCGCATCTCTCCGTCGGGGAAGATCAGCGGATTCTCGGCCAGTTCGGCGGTCTCCTGGTCGTCGGAGCCGGCCAGGACCTCGCGGGCCGCCGGGACCGGGCAGACGTAGGGGACGGCGGGGGAAGGCGAGTTGCGACATGGCCTCGGCCTCGGGGAACGCGAAGGGGCGGGCAATAGACATGGTGTCTACCGCCCGCCCCGTCAAGGCCTGCTCTGACCGGTGCGACCGATCAGCCGTCGAGCGAGGTCATCACGTGCTTGATGCGCGTGTAGTCCTCGAAGCCGTAGGCGGAGAGGTCCTTGCCGTAGCCGGACTTCTTGAAGCCGCCGTGCGGCATCTCGGCGACGAGCGGGATGTGGGTGTTGATCCACACGCAGCCGAAGTCGAGGTTCTTGGACATCCGCATCGCGCGGCCGTGATCCTTGGTCCAGACGGAGGAGGCGAGGGCGAACTCGACGCCGTTCGCGTACTCCAGGGCCTGGGCCTCGTCCGTGAAGGACTGGACGGTGATGACGGGGCCGAAGACCTCGTTCTGGATGATCTCGTCGTCCTGCTTGAGGCCGGAGACCACGGTCGGGGCGTAGAAGTAGCCCTTCTCGCCGACCTGGTGGCCGCCCGCCTCGACCTTGGCGTGGGCGGGGAGGCGCTCGATGAAGCCCGCGACCTGCTTGAGCTGGTTCGGGTTGTTCAGCGGGCCGTACAGCACGTCCTCGTCGTCCGGCTGGCCGGTCTTGGTGTCGGCGGCGGCCTTGGCGAGCGCGGAAACGAACTCGTCGTGGATGGACTCGTGGACGAGCACGCGGGTGGCGGCCGTGCAGTCCTGGCCGGCGTTGAAGTAGCCGGCGACCGCGATGTCCTCGACGGCCTTGGCGATGTCGGCGTCCTGGAAGACCACGACCGGGGCCTTGCCGCCGAGCTCCAGGTGGACGCGCTTGACGTCCTTCGAGGCGCTCTCGGCGACCTGCATGCCCGCGCGCACCGAGCCGGTGATGGAGGCCATCGCCGGGGTGGAGTGCTCGACCATGGCCTTGCCGGTCTCGCGGTCACCGCAGATGACGTTGAAGACGCCCTTGGGCAGGACCGAGTCGATGATCTCCGCCATCAGCACGGTGGAGGCGGGGGTGGTGTCCGAGGGCTTGAGCACCACGGTGTTGCCCGCGGCGATGGCCGGGGCGAACTTCCACACGGCCATCATCATCGGGTAGTTCCACGGCGCGACCTGGGCACAGACACCGACCGGCTCGCGGCGGATGATCGAGGTCATGCCCTCCATGTACTCGCCGGCCGAGCGGCCCTCGAGCAGCCGGGCGGCGCCGGCGAAGAAGCGGATCTGGTCCACCATCGGCGGCAGCTCCTCGCTGGCCGTCAGGCCCAGCGGCTTGCCGGTGTTCTCCGACTCCACGGCGACGAGCTCGTCCGCGCGCGCCTCGAAGGCGTCCGCGATCTTCAGCAGCGCCTTCTGGCGCTCGGCGGGCGTGGTGTCGCGCCAGCCCGGGAAGGCGGCCGCGGCGGCGGCCATGGCGGCGTCCACATCGGCCTGACCCGAGAGCGGGGCGGTGGCGTACGCCTCGCCGGTGGCCGGGTTCACCACCTCGGTGGTCCGACCGTCGGCGGCGTCCTTGAACTCTCCGCCGATGTAGTTGCGCAGACGACGCAGTTCGGTGGTCACTACAGCCACACTCCTGATCACATGTCCAACGATTGAGACGATTCCCAAGAGTAGCCCCTCGGCGGACGCTTTCGACAGAGCCAGACACCACCACCTACGAAATCAGTGAGATCCGGCTCTCCAAACGACGGATTTCATCGATTCCGTCTTGCGGAACAGACGACTCCTCGTGCACAGTGTGGTCGTGGTCAGTCGAAGCGCAGATTCCAGGAACAGACAACCGTCCCCTTCGGTCGATGCTGTGTCCCTGGCGATCATCGAGCAACTGCAGGAGGACGGTCGCCGTCCCTACGCAGCGATCGGCAAGGCCGTCGGCCTGTCGGAAGCCGCCGTGCGCCAGCGCGTGCAGAAACTGCTCGACCAGGGCGTCATGCAGATCGTCGCCGTCACCGACCCGCTCACCGTGGGCCTGCGACGCCAGGCCATGGTCGGTATCAACGTCGAGGGAGACCTCGACCCGGTGGCGGACGCTCTGACCGCCATGGCCGAGTGCGAGTACGTGGTGATGACCGCAGGGTCGTTCGACCTGATGGTGGAGATCGTCTGCGAGGACGACGACCACCTGCTCGAAACGATCAACAAGAAGATCCGCGCGCTCCCCGGCGTGCGATCAACCGAAAGCTTCGTTTACCTGAAGCTGAAGAAGCAGACCTACATGTGGGGAACTCGATAACCCGTGAGCCAGGACCTCTCCAAAACCGCGTACGACCACCTGTGGATGCACTTCACCCGCATGTCGTCCTACGAGAACGCGCCCGTGCCCACCATCGTGCGCGGTGAGGGCACCTACATCTTCGACGACAAGGGCAAGCGCTACCTCGACGGCCTCGCCGGCCTGTTCGTGGTCAACGCCGGTCACGGCCGCAAGGAACTGGCCGAGGTCGCCTACAAGCAGGCGCAGGAACTCGCGTTCTTCCCCATCTGGTCGTACGCACACCCCAAGGCCGTGGAGCTCGCCGAGCGCCTCGCCGACTACGCCCCGGGCGACCTGAACAAGGTCTTCTTCACCACCGGTGGCGGCGAGGCCGTCGAGACCGCCTGGAAGCTCGCCAAGCAGTACTTCAAGCTGCAGGGCAAGCACACCAAGTACAAGGTCATCTCGCGTGCGGTCGCCTACCACGGCACCCCGCAGGGCGCCCTGTCCATCACGGGTCTGCCGGCCCTGAAGGCTCCCTTCGAGCCGCTGGTCCCCGGCGCGCACAAGGTGCCGAACACCAACATCTACCGCGCCCCGATCTACGGCGACGACCCCGAGGCCTTCGGCCGCTGGTGCGCCGACCAGATCGAGCAGGAGATCCTCTTCGAGGGCGCCGACACCGTCGCGGCCGTCTTCCTCGAGCCGGTGCAGAACGCCGGCGGCTGCTTCCCGCCGCCGCCCGGGTACTTCCAGCGCGTCCGCGAGATCTGCGACGAGTACGACGTACTGCTCGTCTCCGACGAGACGATCTGCGCATTCGGCCGTCTGGGCACGATGTTCGCCTGTGACAAGTTCGACTACATCCCGGACATGATCACCTGCGCCAAGGGCATGACCTCGGGCTACTCCCCGATCGGTGCCTGCATCGTCTCGGACCGCATCGCGGAGCCGTTCTACAAGGGCGACAACACCTTCCTGCACGGCTACACCTTCGGCGGCCACCCGGTCTCCTCGGCGGTCGCGCTGGCCAACCTCGACATCTTCGACAAGGAGGGCCTCAACCAGCACGTGCTGGACAACGAGGACGCCTTCTTCTCGACGCTGAAGAAGCTGCACGACCTGCCGATCGTCGGCGACGTCCGCGGCAACGGGTTCTTCTACGGCATCGAGCTCGTCAAGGACAAGGTCACCAAGGAGTCCTTCACGGACGAGGAGACGGAGCGCGTGCTCTACGGCTTCCTCTCCAAGGCGCTCTTCGAGAACGGCCTGTACTGCCGCGCCGACGACCGGGGCGACCCGGTCATCCAGCTGGCCCCGCCGCTGATCGCCGACCAGGGCACCTTCGACGAGATCGAGGGCATCCTGCGCTCGGTGCTCACCGAGGCGTGGACCAAGCTGTAAATAGCCCGACGCTGCAATAGTCCAACACGGCAATACTCCAACCACATGGCCCGGATCCCCCGTTCGAGTGAGAACGCGGGGGTCCGGGCCGTGTGCTGTCACCATCCAAGACGTTCATCTCTTTACATCTCAGTGCGGCGCCAGTGACCGAACCGGTTCCGCTTCGTTCCCCCGGACGGAGGTGTACGCCATGGTGGCTCCACCGGATTCAGCCCCACCCGACAACGATGTTCTGTGGGCTCGGTCCCTGCACTACTCCCACAGCAGTTCCCCCGGTCTCGTCGGGGTCTCCGTCGCGGTCCGCCAGGGGGAGATCCTGGCCCTGACCGGCCCGCGCGGCAGCGGAAAGACCACCCTGCTGCGCTGCCTCTCCGGACAGCTGCGCCCCGAGCAGGGCGAGGTCTGGTTCAACAGCGTCCCCGTGCACACCATGGGCGTCCTGGCCCGCGAACGGCTGCGCCGCGAGCGGTTCGGCTGGATCGGTCCCGAGCCGCAGCTGCTGCCCGAGCTCAAGGTGTGGGAGAACGCGGCCCTGCCGCTGCTGCTCGCCGGCGCCTCGTACCGCGGCGCCAGGCACGCCGCCTGCGAATGGCTGGACCGCCTGGACATCGGCGCTTTCGCCCGCAAGCGCCCCGGCGCCCTCAACCGGGCCGAGTGCCAGCGGGTGGCGCTGGCCCGGGCCCTGGTCAACGAGCCCGCGGTGATCTTCGGCGACGAGCCCACGGCTCCGCTGCACCGGGCCGAGCGCGCCCTGCTGCTCCGTACGCTCACCACCGCGGCCCGCTCGCACGGGATCACCGTGGTGCTGGCCACCCACGACGAGGAGACCGCGGCCGCCGCCGACCGCCGCCTGGCCCTGCTCGACGGCCGGCCCGCCGCCACGGCCACGGCCACGGCCGCGGCCGCCGCGGGCCCGCCGGGGCCCCCGCCCGCCGAGACCGCGGAGGGGCAGGCCGCGTGCTCGCTCTCCGCCTAGCCCGCGGCTCCCGCCCGCTGGTCCAGCTGCGCCGGCTGCTCGTCGCCGCCGCCTCGGCCGGTACCGGCTTCCTCCTCCTCTACGTACTCGCCGGGGCGGTGGCCCGTCCCGGCGGATCGTTCCCGCGCCTGCTGTGGGCCCTGGTGCCGCTGGCCGCCACCGTCCAGTTCGCCGTCGCCGTGGCCCGTACCGACCCGGCGACCCGGCCCCGCGAAGGGCTGGACGCCGCCGGGCTGGGGCCCGCACGGCTCAGCCTGGTCGCGGCGATCTCCACCGCCGTCGCGTGCACCCTGGGCAGCGCGCTCGCCCTCGCCGCCTTCCTCCACCTGCGCGGCGACCTGGCCGGGCTGCCCTTCGACGGAGCCGGCGCCGCACTGCTCCACGCCGACCAGCCGCTGCCCGTGGCCGCCGCGCTCACCCTCCTGGTGCTGGTCCCGCTGACCGCGGCGGCGGCCGTACTCACCCTGCCCCGGCGCAAGCCCCTGGCCCCGCAGACCGGACTGCCGTGGGGGATCGCGATCACCGCCTGCGGCCTCGCGGTCGAGGCCTACGCCGGGCGGGGCGGGCCCGGGATGCTCGCCGGCTGGACGCTCACCGCCGTCGGCCTGGCCCTCGCCGGGCCCGGCCTGGCCTACGCCTGCGGCACGCTGGTCCAGGCCGTACGCCCCGGCGCGCTCCGGCTGCTCGCGGGCCGGGCCCTCCAGGAGGAGGCTCCCCGGGTCGGCCCGCCCCTGGGGGTGCTCTGCGCCGTCGGTGCGGCCGCCCTCACCGCCCTGGCCGTGCGGGACCGCGGCGGCCTGCTCCCGCCCCTCGGTCCGCTGACCGGACCGGCCGCGGCCCTGGTCGCCCTGTGCGCGGCCGCGACCCTTCTCACATCCGCGGTGGAGGCGCGCCAGAGCCGCGCCGCCGGCCGCGAGGCCCTGACCGACCTCGGCGCTCCGGCCAAGGTCCTGCGGACGGCCGCGAGTTTGCGGGCCACCGCCCTGCTGGCCGTGTGCGCACCCCTCAGCTGGGGTGTGGCGCAGCTGACGTCGCTGGCCCTGACCCGCTGACCGAGCAGCCCTTAGGGTGGGCCGAATGGTCAACGCAGACATCGAGATCGAGACGCTCGCCGAATTCGACCAGGTCGTGGCCCGCGGCTCGCTCAGCGGCTACCGGATCCAGTCGGTCAACCTGCTGGAGCGGACCTTCGCGCTGCTTTCCGCCGACACCTCGGCCGCCGTGTTCCTGGGCTGCGCGATGGAGCCCGACGCCTCGGTGAAGGTCCGCGCCGACGGGGCGCTGGTCTTCCCGCCCGTGCCGGACCTGCCGTTCAACCCGTACCGGGGCCTGCTCTACACGCCCGAGGAGCTGTTCACCGGGCTGCCCGCCGGATACGAGACCACCCCGGACGCCCAGGCCTACGCCTGGCTCCAAGAGACCAAGGGCGACGGCGACGTCTTCTCCTCGATGCTCCGCTCCCTCCACGACGACGCCATCTCCGACGCCCTCGACGAGCACCTCGAGGGTGCCCGGGTGGTCGGCGTCATGGGCGGCCACGCCATGTCCCGCGGCGACCTGGACTACCGCGGCGCGGCGGAGCTCGGCCGGGCGCTGACCCGGTCCGGGCTCACCGTGGCCACCGGCGGCGGCCCTGGGGCGATGGAGGCCGCCAACCTCGGCGCCTATCTGGCCCCGGCCCCGGACGAGGCCCTTGCCGAAGCCCTGGAGCTGCTCGCCAAGGCCCCGTCCTTCGCCCCGTCGGTGTCCGACTGGGCGCGGGCGGCCTTCGCCGTACGCGACCGCTGGCCCGGCGGCGGCGACTCGGTCGGCATCCCGACCTGGTTCTACGGGCACGAGCCGCCGAACGCCTTCGCGGCGCACATCGGCAAGTACTTCGCGAACGCCACCCGGGAGGACGGGCTGCTGGCCCGGTCCACGGCGGGCGTGGTGTTCCTGCCGGGCGCGGCCGGCACCGTCCAGGAGATCTTCGACAGCGCGACGCCGAACTACTACTCCTCGCGGGGCGAGCCGGCTCCGATGGTCCTGGTCGACCGGGCGCACTGGACCGAGCACCTGCCTGCCTGGCCCCTGCTGCAGGCGCTGGCGCGCGGCCGGGCGATGGAGTCCCGGATCGCCCTCGTGGACTCCGTCGACGAGGTCCCGGACGCACTCGCGGCAATCGCCTGACTCCGGGAGGCAACTTCCCGGCCCGTTCTGACGTCTGGCAGAGGTACCGCAAACCTGCCAGACGTGAACGGAGCCTTCGGTGCTCATAGGCCTGCTGACCGCTGTCGCGGCGTCCATCTGCTACGGGACGGGATCAGTCCTGCAAGCCGTCGGATCGCGCCGCGCCGCCCGGATGTCCCCGTCCGCCGCCGGGGTGACGGCGCACGGCGGCCCCAACCTGGCGTCCACCGCGAAAGCGGCGATGACCTGGGAGTTCATCGTCGGCACCATCCTGGACTTCGTGGGCTTCGGGCTGGGCGCGCTGGCGGCCCGCCTCCTGCCGCTGTTCCTGTCCCAGACGGTGATCAGCGCCAACCTGGTGATCACCGCCGTGCTGAGCGTCAAGATGCTGGGCATCCGGCTGAGCCGCAAGGAGTGGACCTCCATCGGCGTCGTCTGCACGGCGCTGGTGCTGCTGGCGACGGCCGCGGGCCACGAGGGCGGCCACCACGCCCCGATGTCCACGCACTGGTGGCTGCTGGGGATCACCCTGCTGCTGATGGTGGGCGGCACGGTGGCCGTACGCCTCCTCGGCGGCGGCGCGGCGATCCTGGCGGGCCTGCTGTCGGGCCTGGGCTTCGGCGCACTGGGCGTCGGCGTCCGGATCCTGGACGGCGTCGACCCGTTCGACCTGGGCACCTTCCTGGCCGACCCGGCCCTGTACGCCATCCTCGTGGCGGGCTTCGGCGGCATGTACCTGCACACGATCGCCCTCCAGATCGGTTCGGTGAACGGCGCGACGGCCGCCCTGGTCGTCGGCGAGACGGTCCTCCCGGGCGCGATCGGCGTGCTCTGGCTCGGCGACGCGTCCCGCCCGGGCCTGGCCTGGCTGGCGGCCTTCGGCTTCGTCCTGGCCGTGGCCGGCGCGGTGGCGGTCGCCTGGTACGGCAAGCACGAGGGGGCCGACGCGGAGGCGGAAGCCCGGGTCCCGGAACCGGTGGCGTAGCCCCGCGGGTTCACCTGGTCGGCCGGTCCCCGATGGTGCCGGGGCGCCGGCTGCCGCTTTCTGGACGGGGGAGAGAGCGAGGGGTTCGTGGAACCCACCAGTGAACGGCTCCGGACCCCGCGCGCCGCAGGAGCGGCCGGAATCGCCTTCGCGCTGCTGCTCGCGGCGGCGATCGTGCTGATGCGGATCGCCGTCCCGTCGGGGAACGCGGCCGACTCGGCCATCCCCGCGGACCGGCGCTGGGCCGTCCGGGCGGCCCTGGAGATCGTCCCCTTCGCGGGGATCTTCTTCCTGTGGTTCATGGGCGCCCTGCGCGCACACGCCGGCGAGGCCGAGGACAGATTCGTCGCCACCGTTTTCCTGGGCAGCGGGTTCGTCTTCGTCGCCACCCTGTTCGTCGCCGCCGGGGCCGCGGGCACCGTGCTGGCGGAGGACACGCCCTCCGATTTCGGCCGCCACTACGCGTACACGGTCCTCGCGACCTACGCGATGCGGATGGCTGCCGTCTTCGTCTTCGCGACCTCGACGATCGGGCGAAGGCTCGGGGTCTTCCCCCGGCCGCTGGCCCTGCTGGGCACCGTCGTCGGGCTGGTCCTGATCCTCGCGGGATCCGGTGTGCCCTGGTCCGAGCTCTTGTTCCCGGCCTGGGCGCTCGTCGTCAGCCTCTACATCCTGCTGAACCGGAACCGGAACCAGCTCCAGAACCGGCCCTGACCTGCGACGGGGCCGCCCGGCAGGCCCTCCCCGGCGCCTGCGTGCATGCTGGTTGAAGGGGCGGGACGGGGGCTTCGGGGGGCTCGGGGATGACGGGGATGATCGGGCCACGGAAGGGCTGATCTTTCATGAGGCTTGTCGTCGACCTCAACCGCTGCCAGGGATACGCGCAGTGCGCGTTCCTCGCGCCCGACGTGTTCGCCATGCACGGCGACGAGTCGCTGCTGTACAACCCCGAGGCCGACGAGGAGCAGCGCGAGAACGTCGCGCGCGCCGTCGCCGCCTGCCCGGTCGGGGCGATCCTCGTCGAGTACGACGGCGAGGACGGCCCCCGGACGCACCCCGGAGGTGCGCGGTGAGCGCTGACGGAAGCCTCGAGCGCCTCAAGCGCGACGGCCGCATCGTCGTCGTCGGCGCCTCCCTGGCCGGCCTGCGGGCGGCCGAGACCATGCGCGAGAAGGGCTTCACCGGTTCGCTCACGATGATCGGCGACGAGCCGTACGAGCCGTACGACCGGCCCCCGCTGTCCAAGCAGGTGCTGCTGGGCCAGGCGGCCGCGGACCGTACCGCCCTCCCCCGCCGCCGGGACATCGACGCGAAGTGGCGCCTCGGGGTGCCCGCCACCGGCCTGGACATGAAGGCCCGCCGGGTGCGCCTCGCCGACGGTGACGAGGTGGAGTACGACCGGCTGCTGATCGCCACCGGCGTACGGGCCCGGCCGTGGCCCAACGAGGACGAGGGCGCCCTCGGCGGCGTCTTCGTCCTGCGCACGCGGGACGACGGCGCCGCACTGGAACGGGCCCTCGCGGCCGGTCCCCGCCGGGTGCTCGTGATCGGGGCCGGGTTCACCGGATCCGAGATCGCCTCCGCCTGCCGGGAGCGCGACCTGCCCGTGACGGTCGCCGAACGGGGCGCCGCACCGCTGGTCGGCGCGCTCGGCGGGGTCATCGGGGAGGTCGCCGCCGAGATGCACCGGGAGCGCGGGGTGGACCTGCGCACCGGTGTCATGGTGACCGGGCTGGAGGGCGACCCCGCCGGGCGGGTCCGCGCCGCCCACCTGTCCGACGGCGCCACCGTCGAGGCCGACGTGGTGGTCGTCTCGCTCGGCGCGCAGCGCAACACCGAGTGGCTCGCCGGGTCCGGACTGGGCGCGGGCCCGCGCGGCATCGCCTGCGACGCGGGCTGCCGGGCCTTCGACATCTGGGGCATCGTCACCGACGACATCTACGTGGCGGGTGACGTGGCACGTTCCCCGCACGCGCTCTTCGGATACCAGTTCCTGTCCCTGGAGCACTGGGGCAACGCCGTCGCCCAGGCCGAGACGGCGGCGCACAACATGCTCAGCGAAGGCATGGACCGCCGCCCCCACGTATGGGTCCCTGCGTTCTGGTCCTCCCAGTTCGGCGTGAACATCAAGTCCGTCGGGGTGCCGCCGATGGGTACGGAGATCCTCATCACGCAGGGCTCGCGCGACGAGCGCAGGTTCGCGGCCGTGTACGGGTACCAGGGGCGCGTCATCGCCGCCGTCACCTTCGACCAGGGCCGCTGGCTGCCCTTCTACCAGCACCTGATCGAGTCGACCGCGCCGTTCCCTCCGGCCTACACCACCGTGGACCGCAGGCCGGAGGGGCACAAACCGATGCCCGCGGACTTCCCGGACCCGTCGGTGCCCACGCACGGACCGACCATCACCCTCAGCGGCTACTCGCCGGCCGACCGGAAGATGACCTTCACCCCCGCGCGCCACTGACCGCACCGCGCCCTCCTCCGAGGACCACGAGGACCTGTCATGACACAAGCCATCCTGCGGGAGATCATCGACTACGCGAACCGTGCCGATCCGTACCCGCTGTACGAGGAGCTGCGCAAGACGCCGGTGGCCCAGGACGGGGACGGCCCGTACGTCGTCAGCACGTACTACGAGATCCAGAGCCTCCTCCACGACCCCCGGATCAGCTCCGACCGCCGCAACGTGTCGTCGACGGCGGGCGATCCGCTGGCCCAGGCCGAAGAGGACGGCGAGACGGCCCTGCCGCCCGCCTTCCTGGGCCTCGACCCCCCGGAGCACGACCGGCTGCGCCGGATGGCGAACCGGCCCTTCGGGCCGCCGCACTCCCCGCACCGGGTCCACGACATGCGCGGTGAGCTGGGAGGCATCGTCTCCGGTCTGATCGACGGCATCGCCGCCAAGGACGGGCTGGACCGGATCGACCTGGTCGACCGGTTCTCCTACCCCTTCCCGGTCTCGGTCATCTGCCGCCTGCTGGGTGTGCCGCCCGAGGACGAGCCGCGCTTCCACGTATGGGCCGACACCCTCGCGGCCGGCCTGGACCCCGACCCGGACGCCGATCCCTCACAGCGCCACAAGGGCTCGCAGGACACCCGGCTGGAGCTGGGCATGTACCTGGCGGGGCTCATCGAGGAGCGCCGCAAGAGCCCCGGCGACGACATGCTGTCCCACCTGGCGACCGCGGACGGACCGGACGGCACGATGACGACGATGGAGATCCTCAGCACCTCGGCCCTCCTGCTGATCGCCGGCCACGAGACCACCGTCAACCTCATCACCAACGGCATGCTGACCCTGCTGCGCCACCCGGAGGTCCTCCAGCGGCTGCGCGAGGATCCGGGCCTGGCCGTACCGGTCGTCGAGGAGCTGCTCCGCTACGAGCCTCCGGTGCAGCTGCTGCCCCAGCGCAGCCCGCTCACCGAGATCGAGATCGCCGGAGTCACCATCCCCAAGGGCGCGTCGCTCTGGCTGATCCTGGCGTCCGGGAACCGCGACCCCAAGCGGTTCGAGAACCCGGACCGCTTCGACCCGGACCGCAAGGACATCCAGCACCTCGGGCTCGGCAGCGGAATCCACAGCTGCTTCGGGGCACCGCTGGCCCGGCTGGAGGCCCAGCTGGCGCTGAGCGAGCTCGCCCGGCGCCTGGAGAACCCGCGGCTCCTGGAGGACCCGCCCCCGTACCGCCAGAACGCGGTCCTGCGCGGCCCGCGCCACCTGCCGATCGCCTGCGACGGCATCCGCCCCTAGGCCGCGGTGTCCGCGGGCAGGACGACCACCTCGGACGGGGTGAAGGACACCGCGACCCGGTCCCCCGCGGCCGGCGCCCCCGCGAGCCCGCACTCCGCCTCCAGCGCCGGCCCCGACTCGGGGCGCAGCAGCAGCGCGACGTGCGTGCCGCGGAAAGTCCGGGAGACGACCTCGCACCGCAGACCGGCCGCGGCCAGGACGACTCCGGCCGGGCGGATCAGCAGTTGCCGCTCGCCCTCCGGGGAGCCGGCCGGGACCGGGACCCTGCCCCACGGGGTGCCCGCGACTCCGGCCGAGACCACGGCGGGGACCACGTTCTCGAAGCCCAGGAAGCGCGCCACGAACTCCGAGGCCGGGCGCTGCCACACCTCCAGCGGGGTCCCGGCCTGCGCGACGCGCCCGTCCCGCATGACCACCACCCGGTCGGCCAGCGCGAAGGCCTCGCCCTGGTCGTGCGTGACGGCCAGCACCGTGGTCCCCAGCCGGGAGAACAGCCCCTGGAGCTCGACCACCAGCCGCTCGCGCAGGCCCCGGTCCAGCTGCCCCAGCGGCTCGTCCAGCATCAGCAGCCGCGGAGACGGGGCCAGCGCGCGGGCCAGCGCCACCCGCTGCTGCTCGCCGCCGGACAGCGAGGCCACCGCCCGGTCCTGGGCGCCGGGCAGGCCGACCAGCTCCAGCAGCTCCGCGACCCGGGCCCCGTACGCGCCGCGGCCCGCCCCCCGCATCCGCAACCCGAAGGCGACGTTCCCGGCGACGTCCCGGTGCGGGAAGAGCTGGTGGTCCTGGAACATCAGGCCGACGCCCCTGCGGTGCACGGGCACGCCGGCCTGGTCCGCCCCGCCCAGCGACACCCGGCCAGCGGACACCGGCTGGAGCCCGGCGACGACGCGCAGCAGGGTCGACTTCCCGCTCCCGCTCGGCCCCAGCACGCACACGGTCTCGTGCTCGGCGACCTCCAGGTCCACGCGGTCCACGACCGCGCGCTCACCGAAGCGGACCGACACCCCGTCCAGCCGGAGCAGTGCCATCAGAATTCTCCCGAGGTCTTGTCGGGCCGCAGTCGCTCCAGCACCAGCAGGGACACCGCGCACAACAGCATCAGAATCGTGCTCAGGGCCATCGCCTGCCCGTAGTTCATCTCCCCGGCCCGCCCCAGCAGCCGCGCCACGGCCACCGGCAGCGTCGGACGGTCCGGCCGTGCGATGAAGACCGTCGCGCCGAACTCCCCGAGCGAGACGGCGAAGGCGAAGCCCGCCGCGATCAGCAGCGCGCGCCGCACCAGCGGCAGGTCCACCTCCCGCCAGGCCCGCAGCGGGGACGCTCCGAGCACGGCGGCGGCCTCCCGCAGCCGCCCGTCCACCGCGCGCAGCACCGGCAGCATGGTCCGTACGACGAACGGCACGCCCACCAGGGCCTGCGCGAGCGGCACCAGGATCCACGAGGTCCGCAGGTCCAGCGGCGGCTCGTCCAGGGTGATCAGGAATCCGAAGCCGACCGTCACGGCGGACACCCCGAGCGGCAGCATCAGCAGCGCGTCGAAACCCCGTACGAAACGGCCGCCCCGCCGGGTGAGGGCCGCGGCCGCGAGCCCGCCGATGACCAGGGCGATGGCCGTGGCGGCGAGCGCGTACTGCAGGGAGTTCCAGATCGCCTCCAGCGGCGGGACCAGGAAGGTTCCGCCGCCCGCGGCCACCTCCTGGAGCGCCCGGTAGAAGCCGAACCCGTACCCGCCGGGCGCGTCGAAGGAGCGCTCCACCAGCACCGCCAGAGGGGCCACGATCAGCAGGGCGACCGTCAGCAGCACCCCGCCCAGCAGGGTGCGCTGCGCCCAGCCGCGCGGCCGGTGCGTGGTGCGCCCCGGGTCCACCAGCCGCAGCGCCGTCTCGCGCTTGCGCACCGTCCAGGCGTGCACGGCGAGGATCGCGCCGATGGCCGCGAACTGCACCATCGTCAGCACGGCGGCGGTGGGCAGGTCCAGGAGCTGCGCGGTCTGCCGGTAGACCTCCACCTCCAGGGTGGAGTACGAGGGCCCGCCCAGGATCAGTACGACGCCGAAGGAGCTGAAGGTGAACAGGAACACCATCAGCGAGGCGGCGGCCACGGCCGGGGCCAGCGCCGGCAGCGTCACCCGCCGCCAGGCGGCGAACCGCCCGGCGCCCAGGACCCGGGCGGCCTCCTCCTGGCGCGGATCCAGTTGCGCCCACAGCCCGCCGACCGTGCGGACGACGACGGCGTAGTTGAAGAAGACGTGCGCGAGGAGGATCGCCCAGACTGTGGTGTCGAGCCGGACCCCCAGCCGTT
Source organism: Streptomyces sp. LARHCF249 (assembly GCF_052871255.1). Lineage (NCBI taxonomy): Bacteria > Bacillati > Actinomycetota > Actinomycetes > Kitasatosporales > Streptomycetaceae > Streptomyces > Streptomyces sp. LARHCF249. Next base: position 76,224 of record NZ_JBIXJQ010000015.1, on the reverse strand, counting down.
CGTCCAGCAGCCCGCCCCGGCCGACCAGCGCGAGGAAGGCGGTGCCGACGACCACGGTCGGCAGCACGAAGGGAACGGTCACCAGGGCCCGGAGCAGCTGCTTGCCGGGGAACTCGAAGCGCGCGAAGACGTACGCGCCGGGGAGCGCGATCAGCAGCGTGAGCGCGGTGGAGGCGAGGGCCTGCCAGGTGGTGAACCACAGCACGTCGGCGATGTCGGGCCGGGCGAGCACCTCGCCGATCCGGCCGAACTGCCAGCCGGCGTCGGTCTTGAGCCCGCGGCCGACGATCGCGGTCACGGGATAGGCGAAGAACAGCCCGAAGAAGGCGAGGGGCACGGTCATCAGGGCGAGCCGTACGGCCGTGGCCCGCCCGCCCTCGCGGGGGCCGGGGACCGGCGCGGCGCCCCCCGGCGCCGCGCCCGTTCCCTTGGTGCCGCTTACTTCACGACGAGCGAGGTCCATGCCTTGACCCACTGCTCACGGTTCTTGGCGATGGTCTCGGGAGCCACGTTCTCCGGCTTCTCGACCACCACACCGTGCTTGGTGAACAGCTCCGGCAGGGAAGCGTCCTTCGTCACCGGGTTCACGAACATCTGGAGGGGCATGTCCTCCTGGAACTTCTTGCTGATCAGGAAGTCCACGAGGGCCTTGCCGCCCTCCTCGTTCTTCGCGCCCTTCAGCAGACCCGCGAACTCGATCTGGCGGAAGCAGGTACCGGTGGCGACGCCCGTCGGGGCCTCGGCCGGCTGCGGCTCTGCGTACAGCACCTCGACCGGCGGGCTGGAGGCGTAGGAGACGACCAGCGGGCGGTCGCCCTTGGCCTTCTTGCCGCCCGCCGAGCCGGAGAAGCGCTCGTTGTAGGCCTGCTCCCAGCCGTCGACGACCTCGACGCCGTTGTCCTTGAGCTTGCTCCAGTAGTCCTTCCAGCCCTCGTCGCCGTACTTGCCGACGGTGGCGAGCAGGAATCCGAGGCCCGGCGAGGAGGTCGCGGCGTTCTCGGTGACCAGCAGGTTCTTGTACTCCGGCTTGACCAGGTCGTCCAGCGTCTGCGGCGGGGCGATCTTCTTGTCGGCGAAGTACGCCTTGTCGTAGTTGACGCAGATGTCACCGGAGTCGATCGGGGTGACCCGGTGCTCCTTGTCGAGCTGGAACTCGGGCTTGACCTCGCCCAGGCCCTTCGCCTCGTACGGGGTGAAGATCCCGTTGTCCAGGGCGCGCGAGAGCAGCGTGTTGTCCACGCCGAAGAAGACGTCGCCGCGGGGGGAGCCCTTGGTGAGGATCTCCTGGTTCAGCGCCGCGCCCGCGTCCCCGGACTTCAGCACCTTGACCGTGTAGCCGCTCTGCTGCTCGAACTCCTTGAGGACCGCTTCGGTCGCGTTGAAGGAGTCGTGGGAGACGAGGGTGACGGTCTTGGACTTCGGCGCGTCGCTCGCGCCGGCGGGCTTGTCCTTGGCGTCGCCGCCGCCGCAGGCGCTGAGCGTGGTGACGCCCAGGGCGGCCGCGAGCGCGGCGCCCGCGATCTTCGTGGTGGTGCTCACTGGTGATTCCTCCTGGGATGACCAGGAGAAGACGCGGCCCTGCCCGGCGCTCTGGTGGGAGCGGACGCCGGGCAGGGCGCAACAGCATGAGTGGTGACCGAACTTCCTACCCCGAATGACCGGGGCGAGGTTCAGAGGGTCTGCGGATGACGGGTACCGCACTCTCAGCGCTGTGGCGCTCCCCTGTCGGAATATGAAATTGGTTCGGCCACAGGGTACCCCGTGGCCGAATACGGTCTCCGCGAGGCGGAATCTAGCGTTCCGAGGCCGCGAGCTGGCCGCACGCGCCGTCGATCTCCTGGCCCCGGGTGTCCCGTACGGTCACGGGCACGCCGTGCCGGGCGATGGCCTCCACGAAGGCCCGCTCGTCCTCGGGCCGCGAGGCGGTCCACTTGGAGCCCGGCGTCGGGTTCAGCGGGATCAGGTTGACGTGGACGCGCTTGCCCTTGAGCAGCTTGCCCAGCAGGTCGCCGCGCCAGGCCTGGTCGTTGATGTCGCGGATCAGGGCGTACTCGATGGAGATCCGGCGGCCGGACTTCTCGGCGTACTCCCAGGCCGCGCCGAGGACCTCGCGGACGTTCCAGCGGGTGTTCACGGGGACCAGGGTGTCGCGCAGCTCGTCGTCGGGCGCGTGCAGCGAGACCGCGAGGCGGCACTTGAAGCCCTCGTCGGCGAAGCGCAGCATCGCCGGGACCAGGCCCACGGTGGAGACGGTGATGCCGCGCTGTGACAGGCCCAGGCCGTCGGGCTCCGGGTCGGTGAGGCGGCGGATGGCGCCGACCACGCGGTTGTAGTTGGCGAGCGGCTCGCCCATGCCCATGAAGACGATGTTCGACAGCCGTGCCGGGCCGCCGGGGACCTCGCCGTCGCGCAGCGCGCGCATGCCGTCGACGATCTGGTGCACGATCTCGGCGGTGGAGAGGTTGCGGTCCAGACCGGCCTGGCCGGTGGCACAGAACGGGCAGTTCATGCCGCAGCCGGCCTGCGAGGAGATGCACATGGTGACCCGGTCGGGGTAGCGCATCAGCACGGACTCGACGAGCGTGCCGTCGTGCAGCTTCCACAGGGTCTTGCGGGTGGTGTCGTCGTCGCACGAGATGTGCCGGACGACGTTCATCAGCTCGGGCAGCAGCTCCTGCTGGAGCCTCTCCCGCGAGCCCGCCGGGATGTCGGTCCACTCGGCCGGGTCGTGCGCGTAGCGCGCGAAGTAGTGCTGCGAGAGCTGCTTGGCCCGGAACGGCTTCTCGCCGATCGCGGCGACCGCCTCGCGGCGCTCCTCCGGCGTGAGGTCGGCGAGGTGCCGGGGAGGCTTCTTGGCTCCGCGCGGGGCGACGAAGGTGAGCTCTCCCGGAACAGGGCGGGCCATGGCAGGTACTCCTCGTAAGACGAAAGGCGCGCCGCAGAAGCAGCGCGCCTTTCAAGAGTAACCGCCCGGCGTCCTGAGACGCCTTTCCGCAGGTCAGCCCGTACCCACGAAGGCCGCCAGCAGCAGCCACACCACCGGCGCGGTGGGCAGCAGCGAATCCAGCCGGTCCATGATGCCGCCGTGGCCCGGCAGCAGGGTCCCCATGTCCTTGATGCCCAGGTCACGCTTGATCATCGACTCGCCGAGGTCGCCCAGCGTGGCGCTGACCGCGACCGCGAGGCCCAGCAGCAGGCCCTGCCACCAGGTGCCGCCGTCGATCAGGAACTCCATGCACAGCGCGCCGGCCGCCATCGCGAAGGCCACCGCGCCGAACAGCCCCTCGCGGGTCTTCCCGGGGCTGATGCGCGGCGCGAGCTTGGTCTTGCCGAAGCGCCAGCCGACGGCGTAGGCCCCGGTGTCGCTGACCACCGTCAGCACCAGGAAGGTGACCACGCGCTGCGGCCCGTCGTCGGCGGTGAGCAGCATCGCGACGAAGGTGGCCAGGAAGGGCACGTAGAACGCCGCGAAGACGCCCGCCGTGACGTCCTTGAGGTAGCCCTCGGGCGGTTCGGTCATCCGCCAGACCAGCACGGCGAGGGCCGTCAGGGCCATGGCGACCCAGGCGCCCTCGGCCCCGCGGACGTATCCGGCGATGACCATGGCCGCGCCGCCGACGGCGAGCGGGACCAGCGGGGCCTTGATGCCCTTCTTCTCCTGCAGCCGGGAGGTGAGCTCCCACAGGCCCACGACGACCGCGACGACGATGACGCCGACGAAGACCGCCTTGACGACGAACAGCGAAGCGAAGATCACCGCGCCGAGGCCGACGCCGACCCCTATGGCGGCGCGCAGGTCCCTCCCCGCCCGCTTCTTCGGCGGCGGAGGCGAGTCGTCCTGCGGTGCCTGCGAGGGCGGGGGCGGGGGGCTGGGCATGGGCTCCTGCGGCGGCGTTTCGGCGCGGAAGAGGGGGCCGCCGACTGCGGCGGCCCCCCGATCGCGTGCTTCCCGGTCGTCGAAGTCACGGCCGGCGGCATCGGGCACGATGGGCATGGGCCGAGTGTGCGGGCCCACCTGCGCATCGTATGCGGGACCCGCCGGAACCGGCTCCGGCTGCCAGGAAGAGTCGTTCATCAGACTTCGAGGAGCTCGGCTTCCTTGTGCTTGAGGAGCTCGTCCACCTGCGCGACGTACTTCGCGGTGGTGTCGTCGAGCTCCTTCTCCGCGCGGCGCACCTCGTCCTCGCCGGCCTCCTTGTCCTTGATCAGCTTGTCAAGGGCGTCCTTCGCCTTGCGGCGGATGGAGCGGATGGAGACCTTGGAGTCCTCGGCCTTGTTCTTGGCGACCTTGATGTACTCCTTGCGGCGGTCCTGCGTCAGCTCGGGGAAGGTCACCCGGATGATGCTGCCGTCGTTGCTCGGGTTGACACCGAGGTCGGAGTCGCGGATGGCCTGCTCGATGTTGCGCAGGGCGCTCTTGTCGAACGGGGTCACGATCGCCATGCGCGGCTCGGGAACCGAGAAGGAGGCGAGCTGGTTGATGGGCGTGATGGCGCCGTAGTAGTCCGCCACGATCTTGTTGAACATCGCCGGGTGCGCACGACCGGTGCGAATCGCGGCGAAGTCTTCCTTGGCGACGACGACGGCCTTTTCCATCTTCTCCTCGGCCTCGAGGAGGATCTCTTCGGTCACCACGTGCTCCTGCATGTCTTGAATGGATGGTTCAGGCGGGCATGACGGGCGGGCCGGTCCGGGCTCGGTCCGGCAAGCGGACTGCTCAGGCCCGGGTTCCCTGGTCGCTGACGAGCGTGCCGATCTTCTCACCCTTGACGGCGCGGGCGATATTGCCCGCGGCGAGCAGCTCGAAGACGAGGATCGGCAGCTTGTTGTCACGGCACAGCGTGATGGCGGTGGCGTCCGCGACCTTGAGGTCGCGGGACAGGACCTCGCCGTACTCCAGCGCGTCGAACTTCACCGCGTCCGGGTTCTTCTTCGGGTCGGAGTCGTAGACGCCGTCGACCCCGTTCTTGCCCATGAGCAGGGCTTCGGCGTCGATCTCCAGGGCGCGCTGGGCGGCCGTGGTGTCGGTGGAGAAGTACGGCATGCCCATGCCGGCGCCGAAGATGACGACGCGGCCCTTCTCCAGGTGCCGGACGGCACGCAGCGGGATGTACGGCTCCGCGACCTGGCCCATGGTGATGGCGGTCTGCACGCGGGAGTCGATGCCCTCCTTCTCCAGGAAGTCCTGGAGTGCGAGGCAGTTCATCACGGTGCCGAGCATGCCCATGTAGTCGGACCGCGCCCGGTCCATGCCGCGCTGCTGGAGCTCGGCGCCGCGGAAGAAGTTTCCGCCGCCGATCACGACGGCGATCTCCGCGCCGTCACGGACCACCGCGGCGATCTCGCGCGCGATGGCGTGGACGACGTCGGGGTCGACGCCCAGTCCTCTGCCACCCGAGAAGGCCTCGCCCGACAGCTTCAGCATGAAGCGGCGGCCCTTCTTGTCCTGGTCGCTCTTGTCGTCGGATGCGGTGTGGGGGTCCACGCCCTGATTCATGGAGATCTCCTCGTGCACATACGAAGAAGGCCATTGCCGGTGGGTCCTCGCGGTTCCCTCTGCGGCAATGGCCTCCTCGTCAGATCTGCGGTCGCCTCGCGCAAGCGCGGGCGACTGCCTCAGACCCTACCGGGGTCCGGTGTCCGTCGTGTACGGACGGACTCAGATGCCGACCTTGATGCGGGCGAAGCGCTTCAGGGTGACACCGGCCTCGTCCAGAATCTTCTGGACGGACTTCTTGTTGTCCAGCGCGTACGGCTGGCCGAGGAGGGTGGCCTCCTTGAAGAAGCCGTTGACGCGACCCTCGACGATCTTCGCGATGGCAGCCTCGGGCTTGCCCTCCGCGCGGGTGACCTCTTCGGCGATGCGACGCTCGGACTCGACCTTCTCGGCCGGGACGTCCTCGGCGGACAGCCACTGCGGGGCGAACGCGGCGATGTGCTGCGCGACGCCGCGGGCGACGTCCGCGTTCTCCTTGTCGAGCTCGACCAGGACGCCGATCTGGAACGGCAGGTCGGGCATCGTGCGGTGCATGTACGAGGTCACGTAACCGCCGGTGAACTGCGCGAAGCGGTCCAGGACGATCTTCTCGCCGAGGTTGGCGTTGGCCTCGTCGACGAAAGCGGTGACGGTCTTGCCGGGCTCGATCTCGGACGCGAGCAGCGCCTCGAGGTCGGCCGGGGAGGTCGCGGCGACGTGCGCGGCCAGCTGGTTGGCGACGGCCAGGAACTTCTCGCCCTTGGCGACGAAGTCGGTCTCGCACTTCAGCTCGACGATGACACCGGAGGTGTTGTCGTCGGCGATGAGGGAGACGACGGCACCGTTCTCGGCAGAACGGCCCTCGCGCTTGGCGACGCCCTTCTGACCCTTGATACGGAGGGCCTCCTGGGCCTTGTCGACGTCGCCGTCGGCCTCGACGAGCGCGTTCTTGCAGTCCAGCATGCCGGCGCCGGTGAGCTCGCGGAGCTTCTTGACGTCAGCGGCGGTGTAGTTCGCCATGAGTCTGTGATTCTCTCTCGAAGTCGTAGATCTACGGGTGAACGGCGGAGGCGCCGCGCCTTGGGCGCGGCTCCCCCGCCGTCATCGTCCGTGCTGCGAGTGCCCGGCGCGTGAACGCCGGGCTCTCTCAGAGGGTCAGGCCTGCTCGGCGTCGGCGGCCGGGGCCTCGACGGCCTCGGCGGCCGGGGCGTCGGCGGCCGGGGCCTCGACGGTCTCGGCAGCGGCCTCGGCCGGAGCGGCCTCAGCAGCGTCGTCGGCCTTCTTGTCGCCCTCGAGCAGGTCGCGCTCCCACTCGGCGAGCGGCTCGGCAGCGGCCTTCTCGCCCGGCTTCGAGTCGCTGGTCGCGGCGCCGGAGCGGGCGATGAGGCCCTCGGCGACGGCGTCGGCGATCACGCGGGTGAGCAGGGTGACGGAGCGGATCGCGTCGTCGTTGCCCGGGATCTTGTAGTCGACCTCGTCGGGGTCACAGTTGGTGTCGAGGATCGCGACGACCGGGATGTGGAGCTTGCGCGCCTCACCGACGGCGATGTGCTCCTTCTTGGTGTCGACGATCCAGACGGCGCTGGGGACCTTCGACATCTCGCGGATACCACCGAGGGTCTTCTCCAGCTTGGTCTTCTCGCGGGAGAGGACCAGGAGCTCCTTCTTGGTGAGACCCGAGGCGGCGACGTCCTCGAAGTCGATCGCCTCAAGCTCCTTCAGACGCTGAAGGCGCTTGTAGACGGTGGAGAAGTTGGTGAGCATGCCACCCAGCCAGCGCTGGTTGACGTACGGCATGCCAACGCGCGTCGCCTGCTCGGCGATGGCCTCCTGGGCCTGCTTCTTGGTACCGACGAACATGACGGAGCCGCCGTGCGCGACGGTCTCCTTCACGAACTCGTAGGCGCGGTCGATGTACGACAGCGACTGCAGCAGGTCGATGATGTAGATGCCGTTGCGCTCCGTGAAGATGAAGCGCTTCATCTTCGGGTTCCAACGGCGGGTCTGGTGACCGAAGTGGACGCCGCTTTCCAGCAGCTCCCGCATCGTGACGACGGCCATGGCCATCTCCTTGGTTTCTCGGTTTGGTTCCTGACGCCCCGCCGCGCCCTGCCCCGAAAAGGGACCGAGAGACGCTCTCACCTGGCCGTTTCAGGCTGGTGCTGGGGCGTGCGAAGTCGACCCGGTGACCCGGATCGCCACAAGAAGTGTACGGGACCCGGCGGTATGCCGGGTGACGCCGTTGTCCACACCCCGCCGTCTGTCCACAGGGCAGCGCACCGGACGGCCTGGCGCGGGACGCTGTGCGCCATGACGACACTGCTGATCAGCCTGCTGCTGACCTTGCTCCAAGCCGCCGTTCCCGGAGTCCGCCCGCTGCCCGCGCCGCTGTCCGTGGCCCGCTGGTGGGACCCGCCGCCGACCCCGTACGCGGCCGGGCACCGCGGCGTGGACCTGGACGCCCCGGTGGGCGCGGAAGTCAGGGCGGTCGCGGCCGGCCGGGTCCACTACGCCGGCCAGGTGGCGGGCCGCGGAGTCCTGTCCCTCGCCCTTCCGAACGGCCTGCGCACCACCTACGAACCGGTCCGCGCGCTGGTCTCGGAGGGCGAGGCGGTGGCGGCGGGCCAGGTGGTGGCGGTCCTCACGGAGGGCACCCACTGCCCGTCCCCGTGCCTCCACTGGGGCCTTCTGTCAGGCGAGCAGTACCTCAACCCCCTCACCCTCCTCACCCGCCCCGCTCCCCGCCTGCTCCCACTGGACAGCCCCGCCGCACCCTCCGGCGCCGCCGGCGTGTGAGGCGCGGGGTCCGGGCGGAGCCCCGGGACCTCAGCCCCGGACGCCCCGCAGTGCCATGGCGACCGCGGTCTCCGTCACCACACCGGGATCCTCCGCCGCACCGAGCTCGATGCGCCGGACAGCGGCGTCCACCACCCCTTGCAGCAGCATGGCGGCGAGCCTCGGCTCCCGCTGCCCCAGCGCAGCCAACGCCTCCACGATCATCGCCACCAGCCCCCCGTGGGCCGCGCGGATCTTCTCGCGCGCCCCGGCGTCCAGCTCGCTCGCGGAGATGGCCACCACCGCCCGGTGCCGCCGGTCGCCCACCAGACCGAGCTGGCTCCGCACGTAGGCCTCGATCTTCGCCTCGGGCGACTCCGCCTGCTCCATGGCCGCCTCGATCTCGGCGGCCCAGACGGGGAAGTCCACCGCGCACAGCTCTTCGACCACCGCCGCGCGGGAGCGGAAGTACTCGTACACGGAGGACCGGGCGAGCCCGGTCCGCTCCGCGAGTGCGGGGAAGGTCAGCGCCTCCGTCCCGCCTTCGGACAGCAGGGAACGCGCGGCGTCCAACAGGGCGCCGCGCTGCATCGACCGGTGCTCGGCCACGGAGGCCGCTCGAATCCTGGGCACGTCTCCACTCTACGGAGGTACCGCAAGCTCACCGCCCCACATCGGCGAGCTTCGCCCGCAGTTGGAGCACGGACTTGGTGTGGATCTGGCTGACCCGGCTCTCCGTGACGCCCAGCACGTTGCCGATCTCGGCCAGCGTGAGCCCCTCGTAGTAGTAGAGGGTGACCACCGTCTTCTCCCGCTCGGGCAGCGTGTTGATGGCCCGGGCCAGCAGCCGCCGCAGCTCCCGGTCCTCCGCCACCTCCACCGGATTGTCGGCGGCGGTGTCCTCCAGGGTGTCCATCAGCGAGAGGCGGTCGCCGCCCTCCCCGCCGACGTGCAGCAGCTCTTCCAGGGCGACCACGTTGGCCAGGGACAGCTGGCTGAAGACCGTGTGGAGGTCCTCCACCCCGATCCCCATCTCCCCCGCGACCTCGCTCTCCGTCGGAGTGCGCCTCAGCTGGGCCTCCAGCGTGGCGTAGGCCCGCTCCACGGCCCGCGCCTTCTGCCGCACCGAGCGCGGGATCCAGTCCAGTGCGCGCAGCTCGTCGATCATCGCCCCGCGGATCCGGGTGATCGCGTACGTCTCGAACTTGATCGACCGGTCGATGTCGAACTTCTCGATGGCGTCGATCAGTCCGAAGACCCCGGAGGAGACGAAGTCGGCCTGCTCCACATTGGGCGGCAGGCCCACGCTGACGCGGCCGGCCACGTACTTGACCAGCGGCGAGTAGTGCAGGATCAGCTGCTCCCGCAGCCGCTCGTCACCGGAGTCCTTGTACGAGCGCCAGAGCACCTCCAGGGACGAGGGCGCGGTGGACCGCCCACTGCCGCGGGCAGCGGGGGGCACCGCAGCGCGGTCGGACCCTGAGGTGTGCTGGGGCATGCTTCGCCTTTGCCGGAGCCGGATTCCTTGGGAGCGTAGCGTGACGGAAGTGTCGCGGTGCGCGAAGAGTACGGGATGGCGCGGGGGCGCACGGGCGACCCGACTCGCGCGGGCGACCCGGGACCGGCGCCTGGCGCACGGTCCCGGCGACTGCCACCGGGAGGACCGCGTCTCTCATCGGTTTCACTCTTTCACCGGAACGCCCCAGGTCAACGACCGCCTCGCCGGGTGGCTCCGGTTTGTGTGCCGCCTCCCGCCGCCTGACCGGTCAACTGCCAGACGTCGCCCTGCCGTTCGACGAACCCCAGAGAGTGAAGTTCGTACAGTCTGCCGATGACTTCATCGGTGCCGTTGCCGGAGGCACGTGCCAACTCCTCCACCTGGACCGGCCGGCCGGCCGGGAGTGCTTCGAGCAGCCGGCCGGTCTCCCGGTCCAACAGGTCGCGGGCGAGTACGGGCCCGCGCCGCTCGGGAGCCAGTTCGCCGATGGAGCCGACGAGTTCGACCACCTCCGCGGCGTCGGTCACGAGAACGGCCTCACCCCGCAGCAGTTCGTGCACCCCGGCCGAGAGCCCGCTGGTGGCGGGCCCGGGGACGCCCATCGTGAACCTCCCGAGCGCCTGGGCCCGCCGGGCGGTGACCAGGGAGCCGCTGCGGTGGGCGGCTTCCACCACGACCGTGCCCCGGGTGAGGGCGGCGATGACCCGGTTGCGCAGGACGAACCGGCTCGGCGTCGGGTGGCTGCCGGGCGCCAGCTCCCCGAGGATCAGCCCCTGGCCGGCGATCCGGCCGAGGAGCCCGGCGTGTCCGCGGGGATAGGCGACGTCCACCCCGCAGGCCAGCACCGCCGCGGTCGCCCCGCCCGAGGCGAGGGCCCCGCGGTGCGCGGCGCCGTCGATCCCGTACGCGGCTCCGGAGACGACGACCCAGCCCCGCTCGGCGAGCCCGGCGGCCAGGGTCTGGGCCATGTGCGCCCCGTACGGAGTACAGGCCCGGGCCCCGACCACGGCCACCGAACGCAGCGCCCAGGTCCGCAGGTTCGGCCGGCCCCGCAGCCACAGCCCGACGGGCCGGGCGTCGCCGAGGTCGTCGAGCTGGGTGGGCCACTCCGCCGACCCGGGACACACGAAGCGTCCGCCCGCCTCCGCGGCCAGCGCCAGGTCCCGCCGGGGATCGGCCGGCGCCGCCCGCCTCCGATACGCGGCGAGCCGCTCCTCCCCCACCCCGCCCGGCCCCTCCCCCTCGGGCCCGGTGAGCATCCGTATCAGCCCCACCGCCCCGTACTCCCGCAGCCACCGCCCGCCCCGCTCCTCCCCCGGCTCCAACACCCGCGTCAGCGCCGCCCGCGCCAGCAGCTCCTGTTCCCCGCCCCCGGTCGAACCCCGGCCCTCCTCCCCCGTCATGGCCCCGCCCCCGCCGCCAAGGTCGCCCCGCGGGCGATGCCGGTGCGCAGCTCGAGCGCTACGGCCACGTCCAGCGCATCGGGGCGGTCGCGTCCGCGCAGGTCGGCAACGGTCCAGGCCACCCGCAGCACCCGGTCCAGCCCGCGCGCGGTGAGCAGGCCCCGCTCGAGGTCCCGCTCGGCCTGCGCCAGCGCCCCGGGGGCGGGCTGCCATCGCGTGCGCAGCTCCCGCCCGGGGACCTCGCTGTTGATCCGCCAGGGGGTGTCGCCGAGGCGGTGGGCCGCACGCGCCCGGGCCTCGACGACCCGCTCCGCCACGGTGGCGCTGCTCTCGCCCGGCCCGTGGCCGAGCAGGTCGGACCGGCTGACGGGTTCGACCTCGATGCGCAGGTCCACGCGGTCCAGCAGGGGACCCGACAGACGCGCCTGGTAGCGCCTGATCGACGAGGGCGCGCAGTCGCAGCCCGCGCCGAGCAGGGTGTGCCGCCCACAGGGACAGGGATTGGCCGCGAGCACCATCAGGAACCGGGCCGGCAGGCGCACCACTCCGGCAGCCCGGGCGACCACGATGTGCCCCGATTCGAGGGGCTGTCTGAGCGCGTCCAGCACTTGGGGGCGGAACTCCGGCGCCTCGTCCAAAAAGAGCACGCCTTTGTGAGCCAGGGACACCGCTCCGGGTCTCGGCAGCCCGCTGCCGCCCCCGACCAGGGCCTGCATGGTCGCCGAGTGGTGTGGTGCGCAGTACGGCGGGACGGTCACCAGGGGCTCGCCCGGCGGGAGGATTCCCGCGACCGAGTGCACGGCCGTGACCTCCAGCGACTCCTGCTGCGTGAGCGGCGGCATGATGCCCGGCAGCCGCTCGGCGAGCAGGGTCTTGCCCGCCCCGGGCGGCCCGCTCAACATGAGGTGATGGCCGCCGGCCGCCGCGACCTCCAGGCCCCGCCGGGCCGGCCGCTGCCCGGCGACATCGGCGAGCTCCAGTCCGTCCCAGCCCCCGGAGGGCCCGGCCAGACCCGTACCCAGGCCCGCGCCCGGGAGGACCAGGCCGGCCAGCATCGGGTCGGGGCGGCCCGGCGGGTCGGGGGGATCCTCCTCGGGGACGACACCGTCGGTCAGGACCGCGATCAGCTGGCGCAGGCTGCGGACGCCGAGGACCGAGACGTCCGGTACGAGCGTGGCCTCGGCGGCGCACTGCTGCGGGACGACCACCTGCCGGTAGCCGGCCTCCGCGGCGGCGAGGACCGCCGGGAGGATCCCCCGGACCGGGCGCACGCGGCCGTCCAGCCCCAGCTCGCCGATCAGGACGAGATCGGCGATCGCCCCCGGGTCGACCACCTCGGCGGCGCCGAGCACGGCGGCCGCCACGGCCAGGTCGAAACCGGCTCCGGACTTCGGCACGGAGGCCGGGCTCAGCCCGACGGTGAGCTTCTTCTGCGGCCAGGCCGCCCCCGAGTTGACCACGGCGGCCCGCACCCGGTCCCGGCTCTCGACCAGGGTCTTGTCGGGCAGCCCCACGAGGGTGAAGGCCGCGACCCCGGGCTCCAGGTCGGCCTGGACCTCCACCACCACGCCGTCGACGCCCACCAGGGCCACCGAACAGGCTCGGGCGAATCCCATCAGGCCACCCCCCTGACGTGCTCCACCACGGGCGCACCGCGCCGGGGCAGCAGGACTCCGACCAGGTCGATGCGCACCCCGCCCGGGGGCGGTCCGCCGTGGTCGGCGAGCCAGCGCCCGGCGAGCACGCGTAAGCGCTCGGCCTTGCCGGGCCGCACGGCGGCCATGGGATGCTCGAAGTCCCCCGCCCGGCGGGTCTTGACCTCGCACACGACGAGGGCGTCACCGTCCCGGGCGACGATGTCGATCTCCCCGCCGCGGCACCGCCAGTTCCGCGCGATCACGGTCATCCCGGCCTCGGCCAGCCGCCGCGCCGCGAGCTCCTCGCCGTACCGCCCCAATGCCTGCTGTGCCACGCCCTTCGCGTTCATCCGGCACCACCTCCGGTACCGACGATCGCGCGCCCCCGCCCACCGTGTGGATCTTGGTGGACAACTCCGCCGTTGTGGATAACCCGGTCACCCGTACGGCGGAGGAAACTCAGCTGCCCGGCAGTTCGAGGTCGCTCTTGTTGAGCTCCTCGATGTTCACGTCCTTGAACGTCAGCACCCGCACCTGCTTCACGAACCGGGCCGGCCGGTACATGTCCCAGACCCAGGCATCCGCCATGGAGACCTCGAAGAAGACCTCCCCCTGGACCGAGTGCACCTGCATCTCGTAGTCGTTGGTGAGGTAGAAACGGCGTTCGGTCTCGATCACGTACTTGAACAGCCCGACGACGTCGCGGTACTCCCGATAGAGCTTCAGCTCCATCTCGGTCTCGTACTTTTCGAGGTCCTCGGCACTCATGGCATGTTCCCCTTCAGCCGTGCGTCCCCCTATTGTGCGCCAGGCCCATGCGCCCCTAAACGATTTCCGGGGCCAGGACCACCGGCGCACCCGGAGGACCGTCGTCGAGCAGCGTACGGAGCAGCTCGGCGAGTCTGGTCGGGTACACCGTCTCACGCGCCGAGAGAAGTTCCTCGGAGGTCCACCACCTGGCTCCGGTGACACTGCGACGCTCCAGCTCCGTGAGCCCGCCCAGCCGGGTCTGCGTCTGGGCGGTTCGGGCCAGGAAGTACCACTCGTCCTGCTCCCAGCGGCGCCCGTCGAAGGGGAAGGCGCAGTACCGGTGCCACAGCACCGGCCCCAAATCCACCTGTGTGATCCCCGTCTCCTCCGCGAGCTCCCGCAGCGCCGCCTGCTCCCGGCTCTCGCCGTCCTCCAGCCCGCCTCCCGGGGTGAACCACCAGTCGTCCGCCGGATCCGCCGGTTCGAAGCCGTGCAGCAGCAGGATCCGGTCCGCCGGGTCGAGCAGGATCAACCGCGACACCTTCCGGGGTCCGGGGCCCGGCGCCGGAGCCGGGGCCGCCGCCGGGTCAGCGGACACCGGCCCGCTCCCGCCGCCGCCCGCGCCCGAGAACCCGTACGAAAGGCCCGTAGGCGGCGCCCAGCAGCACCAGGGCCGCACCGGCCGCCACGGCCACGAGCTGCAGTCGCAGCGGCCCGGGCCGGGAGATTCCGCCGGGCAGCGCCGCGTACGTCCGCGGCCGCTCGAGCATCGCCGTGGAAGGCCAGGCCACCGCGTCCACGCGGGCACTGACCGTCGACCGGGGCACGGTGCCCTGCCCGGCCTCCTGCAGATGGGCCCGGGAGTCGACGGAGGCGGCCCGGCGGTCGCCGAGCAGGAAGAGGTTCCCCTCGGGAACCGTCACTTCGAAGGGGGTTCCCGAGGCCGCAGGGGCCTGCCCGGGCGGCATCGCCAGGCCCGACGCGGGCTCGGCGTGATCTGCGTACGGCTCGTCGAGGACCGTGCCGTTCACCGTCAGCTCGCCGCCCGCGCCGCAGCACTTCACGGTGTCGCCGCCGATGCCGACGACCCGCTTGACCATGGGCGAATCGCTCCACATGGAATCAGTAAAGATGACCACGTCCCCGCGGCGCACCTCGCCGCCGTCGATGCGCTGGGCCAGCACCCGGTCCCCGGGCAGCACCGTGGGCATCATCGAGTCGGTGGGGACGGTGTAGGGGCGGTAGACCAGCGCCCCCCACACGAAACCGCCGAGGAAGAGCGCGAAGCCGACGGCCACGGCGATGCCCGACAACACGTTGCCGAGACCACCGTGGCCGTCCTTGCCACTGCGTATTGCCTGTGTTCCGCCCATTGCAGCGCCCCCACGTCGGGATCGTCGACCTGGGCGGCACCCTACCCGGCGGTACGGCCCGCGGTCAGCCTCCGCCGGCGCCACATGACGAGCGGCACAGCGCCCGCGAGCCCCAGCGCGGCCGGACCCAGCCCGACCGGCGCCAGCCCGGCGGCGCCGAGGCCGAGCGCGGTCGCCGCGGCCTGGTTGCCGATGCCCGGCTGGTCGAAGGTGTCGGGGATGGGCAGGGTGGACCAGCGGGTGATCGGCCACGCGACCACGACGGCCCGCCCGACGACCTTGTCGACGGGCACGAAGCCCTGGGTGGAGTCCTGCATGTGGTAGCGGGAGTCCTGGGAGTTCTGCCGGTGGTCGCCCATCACCCAGATCTTGCCCTGGGGCACGGTGAGGGGACCGAACGGGGCGTCGTCGCACGCGGTGTTGCCGGGGAAGATGTACGGCTCGTCGAGCGCCTTGCCGTTGACGACGACCGGTCCCCCCTTCTTGCACTCGACCGTGTCACCGCCGATGGCGATGGTGCGCTTGATCAGGTCCTTCTCGGCGGCGTCCGGCATCAGGCCGATCTTGCTGAGGATCTGCTGGGCGAGGTTCGGCTCCGGGGTGGGCTCTCCGGACAGCCAGTTCGCCGGGTCGTGGAAGACGACGACCTCGCCCCGCTCGGGCTCGGAGCCGAACCACGGGGTCAGCTTGTCCACCAGCACCCGGTCCCCGCGCTGCAGGGTGTTCTGCATCGAGTCGGACGGGATCGAGAACGCCTGCACGAGGAAGGTCTTGATCAGCAGGGCAAGCAGCAGCGCGATACCGATCAGGAGCGGGAGCTCCTTCCAGAACGAGCGGTGCGGGCGCGCCTTGGTACCGCCGTCCTCCTCGGCCTCGTGCTTGACGGCGTCGTCCGGCCGCTCCTCACCCTCGTCGCGTCCGGATCGTGCGCCTACCGCCACGTCCCCCACATCCACTCCTCACTCGGATTCGCCGCCCGCTCCGACCGGAAAACGGGCCCTCCCCTCCCTTAACGAGCGGGAGTTCCCTAAGGCGCGGGAGACCCAGGACACACTATGCGAACGGCAGGGGCCGACGGCGCCGACGACGCCCGCGCGCCTCGCGACTCGCCTGATCGGGGACCATCCGGAAGGTCGCGGGCGTCTCCAGCCGGCGCCAGTGCCCGAACGGCCAGGCGATCACCACGGCCTCGCCCACGACCTCGTTCTCGTCGATCGTTCCCTCGAAGGCCTCGTCGAGGTGGTAGCGGGAGTCGGCCGAGTTCGCCCGGTGGTCGCCCATCACGAAGATCCGGCCGGCCGGCACCTGCACCTCGAAGCGGATCTCGGAGGGCGCGTTGCCCTCGTTCACGTAGGGCTCATCGAGCGGCGAGCCGTTGACGGTGACCCGCCCCCGGGCGTCGCAGCACTTGACGGTGTCCCCGCCGACGCCGATGACGCGCTTGATCAGGTCCTGCTCGTCCGCCGAGGGCAGCAGCCCGATGAAGGTGAGGGCCTGCTTGACCTGCTTGACCCCCACCGGGTCCGGGGCCGGCCGGGCGACCTCGCCCTTGAGCCAGCCGCCCGGGTCCTTGAACACGACGACGTCGCCGCGCTCGACCTTGGAGCCGAACCACGGGGTCAGCTTGTCCACCAGCACCCGGTCGCCGATCCGGATGGTCTGCTCCATCGACCCCGACGGGATGAAGAAGGCCTGCACCAGGAAGGTCTTGAGGAGCAGGGCTATGCACAGCGCGACGACCACCAGCAGGGGCAGCTCACCGGCGCGGCGCGTGCGGCGGCGCCGCCGCACCTTGCGGGCCAGCCGGCGCCGCTGGGCCCGGCCGCCCTCCACCACGGGGGGTTCCGGCTCCGGCTCGGGTCTGCGCTCGGGCTCCCGCCCGCCGCGCGGCCGCCCGCGGCTACCCATGCCCGCCGCCGGCCGTGCCCCAGCGCGAGACGGGCCAGCCGATCCATCCGGCCCGCCCGATCACCTTCTCCACCGGCACCATCCCCCCGCCCGGTTCCCCCAGGTGGTCCCGCGAATCCCGGGACTGGGACCGATGATCACCCATCACCCACAGGGTCCCAAGGGGTACGACGATCCGGAAGGGCACCTTCGAGGGGGCGTCGCCCGGGTAGAGGTACGGCTCGTCCAGCGGGGCGCCGTTGACCTCGATGCGTCCGGCGGCATCGCAGCACACCACGTCGTCGCCGCCGACGCCCACGACCCGCTTGACGAAGTCGGTGTCGGCGGGCTCCGCGAGCCCGAGCGCCGAGGCCGCGCCGTGCAGCAGCTCCCCGATCGGATGGCCCGCCGGGCGTTCCCGTACGAAGGACCCGGTGCCGTCGAAGACCACCACGTCACCGCGGCGCGGCTGGTCGCCGAAACGGTAAGCCAGCTTGTCGACCAGCACCCGGTCGCCGACCTTGAGCGTCGGCTCCATGGAGCGGCTCGGGATCAGGAAGGGCTGGACCACGAAATTGCTGAACAGCAGCAGGAAGACGGTGCAGATCACACCGAGCACTCCGGCCCGCCGCCAGGTCAGCGGCCGCAGGAGTGCGGAGAACGCACAACGCGGCCACCCCTCCCCCTTGACGGGGGAAGAGTGGCCGCGCTGCGAGTGAGGTGCTTCGGTGTCCATCGGGGGCGAGCCTATCCGGCCACCCCGGAACGCCGGAGGGGACCTCAGTTGTCGCGCTTCTCCTTGATCTTCGCGGCCTTGCCGCGGAGCTCACGGAGGTAGTACAGCTTGGCGCGGCGCACGTCACCGCGGGTGACGAGCTCGATCTTCTCGAAGATCGGGGAGTGGACCGGGAAGGTACGCTCCACGCCGACGCTGAAGGAGACCTTGCGAACGGTGAAGGTCTCGGAGACACCGGCGCCCTGGCGACGGATGACGACACCCTTGAACTGCTGGATACGGGAGCGGTTGCCCTCGATCACGCGGACGTGCACGTTGATCGTGTCACCCGGGCGGAAGGCCGGGACGTCCGAGCGGAGCGCGGCGGCGTTGACGCCATCGAGCAGGTGAGACATGTTCTTCGTCTGCTTTCTTCGCACGACGCCACAGGTCGCCGGTGCGGGTTTCCGTAGAGAATTCGGGAGCCGTGGGACCCGGCGGACGACGGTCCCCCTGTGGCAGGGGCGTCCGCGAGCACACAGCAGCCGCCTATTCTTCCACGGCCTCGGGCCTACGCCAAAATCGGCCGTCGGCGGACGGCTGCCAGCCCAGGATGGACAGGATCTCGCGGTCCTTCTTGTCGAAGGCGGAGGCCTCGCAGCGCTCGATCAGGTCCGGACGGTTGCGGGCGGTCCGGCGGAAGGCCTCGTCCCGGCGCCAGCGGGCGATCTTCCCGTGGTGGCCGCTGAGCAGCACCTCCGGGATGCCCCGGCCGCGCCACTCGGGCGGCTTGGTGTAGACGGGCCCCTCCAGCAGGTTGGCCATCTCGCCGGGGGCGAAGGAGTCGTCGCGGTGCGATTCGGCGTTGCCGAGCACTCCGGGGAGCAGCCGGGCCACGGCCTCGGTGACCACCAGGACGGCGGCCTCGCCGCCCGCCAGGACGTAGTCGCCGATGGAGACCTCGTACACCGGCATGCGCGTGGCGTACTCGTCCATGACCCGGCGGTCGATGCCCTCGTAGCGGGCCGGCGTGAAGATCATCCAGGGCCGCTCGGACAGTTCGACGGCCAGTTCCTGGGTGAAGGGGCGGCCGCTGGGGGTGGGGACGACCATGACGGGGCCGTGGGCGCCCGCCTCGTAGCCGTCGGCCAGCGCCTCGTCCAGGGCCGCGCCCCACGGCTCGGTCTTCATGACCATGCCGGGGCCGCCGCCGTAGGGGGTGTCGTCGACCGTGTTGTGCCGGTCGTACGTCCAGTCCCGCAGGTCGTGGACGTGCACGTCGAGCTGGCCGCGGGCGCGCGCCTTGCCGACGAGGCTGACGTTCAGCGGTTCCAGGTACTCGGGGAAGATCGTGACGACGTCGAGACGCATCAGGCGTCGTCCCCGGAGCCCTTGAAGCCCTTCGAGTCCTGGGAGTCCTCGTCGCGGGCCGAGTCGATGACCGCTTCGCGCTCGTCGATCAGCCCGGGCGGCGGGGTGATGACGCAGCGCTGCTCCTCCAGGTCGATCTCGGCGACGATCTCCTCCACGAAGGGGATCATCACCTCGGAGCCGTCCGGCCGCTCGACGATGAAGAGGTCCTGCGAGGGCAGGTGGGAGATCTCGGTGATCCGGCCGATCTCGGTGCCGTCCTCCAGGACGACGTCGAGGTCCATCAGCTGGTGGTCGTAGTACTCGTCGGGCTCCTCCGGCAGCTCCGCCGGGTCCACGTCCGCGATCAGCAGGATGTTGCGCAGCGCCTCGGCGCCGGTGCGGTCCTTGACCCCCGCGAATCGGAGCAGGAGCCGGCTGCTGTGCACCCGGCCGGCCTCGATGGTCAGCGGTCCCGCCGACGCCGGTTCGGTCCGGAGCACGGCGCCCGGACTGAGCCGCAGTTCCGGCTCGTCGGTGCGCACCTCGACGGTGACCTCACCCTTGATGCCGTGGGCGCGGCCGATCCGCGCGACTACCAGCTCCACTGTTCTCTCTCCTCTTTGCGGCCAAACCGCCGCCGCTCTCGCGGAGGGGGTACCTCTCCGTCGTCGCTTCTCAGTCAATGGTTGCTCTGCCCGTGGGCAGAAACGACTCGGGCCGGGGTGGGCAACCAACGCCCTCCCCGGCCCGTGCCGGTGATTCAACTGCTCAGCGGACCTGGTCCACGTCGACGAGGTCGACGCGGATTCCCCGTCCGCCGATGGCGCCCACGACAGTACGCAGAGCACGTGCGGTGCGGCCGTTGCGGCCGATCACCTTGCCGAGGTCGTCGGGGTGAACCCGGACCTCGAGCACCTGTCCGCGGCGCAGGTTGCGCGAGGCGACCTGCACGTCGTCGGGGTTGTCCACAATGCCCTTCACGAGGTGCTCAAGAGCCTCCTCGAGCATGCTCAGGCCTCGGTCGACTCGGCGGCGGCCTCAGCCTCGTCCGCCTTCTTGTCGGCCTTCTTCGCCTTCTGCGTGATGGCCTCGCCCTTGGCGTCGCCACCCTCGAGGGCCTTGGCGAACTCGTCGAAGGAGCGACGCTTGTCTTCCTTCGTCACCGGCTGCAGCAGCGGCGCGGGGGCGGGGAGGCCCTTGTGGGCCTGCCAGTCACCGGTCAGCTTCAGGATGGCGAGCACAGCCTCGGTGGGCTGGGCGCCGACGGACAGCCAGTACTGCGCACGCTCGGCGTTGACCTCGATGCGCGACGGGTTGTAGGTCGGGTGGTAGATACCGATCTCTTCGATCGCGCGACCGTCCCGACGGGTACGGGCGTCGGCGACGACGATGCGGTAGTGCGGCTGGCGAATCTTGCCGAGGCGCTTGAGCTTGATCTTGACTGCCACTGGAGTGGTGTCTCCTGAACTTGACGTGGTTGGGCACATGAGATGCCACGTGGGGTTGCGGTACTCGGGTGCCCGATGGACGCGTCAGCCGGAGGAGAGAGGGGTCCTATGCGACTGTCGAGTACAGCTAGCCATTGTGCCATACGCCTGCGGCGCTGCCGAGCGGGGTGATCCGGCCCGCCCTCGGGCGCCCGCGCGCCTCGCCCCGCGGGCGGGGCCGCCCTGCGGCCCGCGGTGCGCCCGACCCCGTCCGGGCGTGCCCCGCCCGGTCCGCCGCGCGGGTTCAGGAGGCGGCCGAGAGGGCCACCTCGGGGATGCGGAAGGGCTTCATGCAGCCGCCGCACACGATCGGCGCCTGGGCGAGCACGGAGGGGACCACCCGCACGTTGCGCCCGCAGTCGCAGACCGCCTTGACGCGCACGCCGCCGCCGGAGGAGCCGTGCCGGGCGGCCGGTCCGCGGAAGCTGCGCTTGGTGTCGGCGGCGGTGGCGGCCGTGTGCGCCTTCAGCGCGCGCTGCAGGCGCTCGATGGTGGGCCGGTAGCGCCGCTTCGCCTCGGGGTTGAGCGCGACCAGCGAGAAGCCGCTGCTCGCATGGGGCTCCTCGGAGTGGTCCAGCCCCATCTCCTCGGCGATCGCGAGGAATCTGCGGTTGTGGTAGCGGCCGGCGCGCGAGGTGTCGCGGACACCGCGGGCGGCGGCAATGCCGTGGACTGCCTCGTGCAGCAGTCGCTCGAAGGAGAGCTCGGCGCCGCAGGCGGACGAGGACTCTCCGATCAGGGACTCGGGCGCGGCAAGGTCAGGCAGCTCGGGGTGGTACCGCTGAATGTCGGCCCACGCCTGCGCCAGCTCTGCGGCGAGAACAGGTGGTGTCGTGCTCACGTCGTGACAACGAGCCGGGGTGCCCCGGTGTTCCGATTCCGGGCCATTCCAAATTTTTTGCACGTACCAGTCAGTTCAGTCTCATGCATCCCGACGAGGACGGGTGCGTCGATCTCAGGAGGAGTCGGTACGTAACGGCGACCGGCACACATCAGCCCCGGCGCGCGGCACAGGCCGCGCGCCGGGGCGTGGATGCGGATCAGTAGGAGCGCGCGACGATCGCGAGGGTACCGGGGGCGTCGTCCGCCTGCGGAACGGACCCGTCCTCGGCGATCAGGCAGCGCACGGAGACGGCCTGCTCGGCCAGCTTCGCCTCGCCCTCCGGGCCCAGGTCGGCCCACGGAATGCGCGCCCAGCCACCGGCGATGGCGGCCTCGGCGGCCTCCTCGATGGTCGAGACGTCCGAGGTACGGGCCACGCGGCGCTCGCGGGACTCGCGCAGCAGCTGCGCCTGGTCCTCCTCCAGCACCTTGGGCAGCAGGTCGGCGAGCGCGTCGATCTGGACCGGGGTCTTCCCGCCCGGGATCCGGCGGGCCAGCATCGCGGTGCCGGCCTCCAGGTCGCGGGGGCCGATCTCGATGCGGACCGGTACGCCCTTGAGCTCCCAGTCCACGGCGCGGCGGCCGAAGGGGGTGTCCACGCGGTCGTCGACCTGCACGCGGATGCCGGCGGCCTTCAGCTGCGCGCCCAGCTCGCGGACCTTCGCCACGGCCTCGTCGCCCTTGATCGCCATGACGACGACCTGGACGTGGGCGAGGCGCGGCGGGACGCGCAGGCCGTTGTCGTCGCCGTGGGACATGATCAGGCCGCCGACCATGCGGGTCGAGACGCCCCACGAGGTCTGCCAGACCAGCTCCTGCTTGCCTTCCTTCGACAGGTACTGCGTGTTGAAGGCCTTGGCGAAGTTGGTGCCGAGCTCGTGGCTCGTGCCCAGCTGCAGGGCCTTGCCGTCGCCCATCATGCCCTCGAGGGTGAGGGTGTTGATGGCGCCGGCGAAGCGCTCCTTGGCGGTCTTGCGGCCGAGCACGACGTCGATGCCGAGCACGTTCGTCATGAAGTCGCCGTAGACGTCCGTGTGGATCCGGGCGGCGTAGTCGCGGGCGTCCTCGTAGGTGGCGTGGGCCGTGTGGCCCTCCTGCCAGAGGAACTCGCTCGTACGGAGGAACACGCGGGGGCGCATCTCCCAGCGGACCACGTTGGCCCACTGGTTGATCAGCAGGGGCAGGTCGCGGTAGCTCTGGACCCACTTGGAGAAGTAGTCGTTGATGATCGTCTCGGAGGTGGGCCGGACGACGACCGGCTCTTCCAGCTCCTTGCCGCCGCCGTGCGTGACGACGGCGAGCTCGGGGGCGAAGCCCTCGACGTGCTCGGCTTCCCTCGTCAGGTACGACTGCGGGATGAACAGCGGGAAGTACGCGTTCTGGGCGCCCGCGTCCTTGATCCGCGCGTCCATCTCCTGCTGCATCCGCTCCCACAGGCCGTAGCCGTACGGTCGGATGACCATGGTGCCGCGGACCGGACCGTTGTCGGCCAGCTCGGCCTTGTTGATCAGATCCTGGTACCAGCGGGGGAAATCCTCCGCCTGCGGGGTGAGAACGGGTGCCTTTGCCATGGCGCGAATGGTACGGCGCCCGGCGCGCCGAGCGTGAATCGGGTGGCTCGTTCCTCTGGACGCGGCGGCCGATGGGGAGTTCTCTGTCAACGGGGGCAAGGGGGCGACATGGAATCAGGAGCGCTCTTTCTATGACACCGACGCCGACCGCGACGCTCGTCGCCCGGGACTGGGCCGAGATCCAGGAACGGATGCTGGTACCGCTGTACGAGGCGGTCTACGACCGGCTGGAGGTCGGGCCGGGAGACCGGCTGCTGGGCCTCGGCTGCGGGGCCGGGCTGCCCCTGCTGCTGGCGGCCGGGCGGGGAGCCGCGGCCACCGGTGTGGAGGCGGATCCGGCGCGGCGGGCGCTGGCCCGCGAGCGGCTCCTGGACGTGCTGGCGGCTCCGCCGTCCAGGCCGGCGGAGCCGTCGCCGGACGGCCCGTACGACGCCCTGCTGGCCTTCTCGCCCGACCCGGTGGCGCTGGAGCGGGCCCTGCCCTCGGTCCGGCGCGGCGGGGCGGTGGTGCTGGCCGACTGGGGCCCGGCGGAGAGATGCACCGTGCCCGCGGTCCTGGGCGGCGGGCCCGCGCCGCGGGACCTGGACGCGCTCGTGGAGCGGGCCGGGCTGCGCCCGGACGGGTCGGGGCGGGTGTTCTGCCCGTTCGGCTACGCGGACGTGGACAGCGCGGTGCGCGGCCTGCTGTCGACGGGGCTCTATCCCGTCGCGGGCACCGGCTCCGGGGCGGCGGACGACGCGCCCTTCGGGATGGCCGATCCCGCGCTGGCGGAGAAGGAGCTGGCCGTCGCCCTTCACCCGTACGAGCGGCCGGACGGGGCCGTTTGGCTGCCGAACATCTTCCGGTATGTGATCGCCCGAATGGCCTAACCCGACCCGGTCAGCCGGTGTCGTGACCCTTGGTCAGGCGCGTGATGCCGGCGGCTGCGTACGCGGCCGCTTCGTCCAGGGTCTCGTTGGCGAGCAGGGCCTCGGCCAGGGCGTCGAGTTTCGGGCGGTTCTCGCGCAGCAGGAGGCAGGCCTCCTCGTAGCACTCGTCGACGATCCGCCGCATCTCGTGGTCCACCACGTCGAGGGTGGTGGGGGCGGCGGAGAGGCCGTACGGGCCGGCTCCGTCGGACGGGATGGCGGTGAGCTTGCCGACGCGCTCGCTCATGCCCCAGCGGCCGACCATGCCGCGGACGATGTTGGTGACCTGTTCGAGGTCGTTCTCCGCGCCCGTGGTGATGACGTCGTAGACGACGTGCTCGGCGGCCATGCCGCCGAGCGCCCCGATGATGCGGCCGCGCAGGTACTCCTCGGTGTAGGCGTAGCGGTCGGCGTCCGGGGTCGAGAGCGTGACGCCGAGGGCGCGGCCGCGGGGCACGATGGTGATCTTGCGGACCGGGTCGGCGCCCGGCTGGAGCATGCCCAGGAGGGCGTGGCCGCTCTCGTGGTACGCCGTGCGGCGGCGCTCCTCCAAGGGCATGACCAGGGACCGCTCCGCGCCGAGCTGGACCTTCTCCAGGGCGTCGGACAGGTCGGACTGGGTGACCTGGTCCTGCTGGCGTTTGACGGCCAGCAGTGCGGCCTCGTTGGCCAGGTTGGCCAGTTCGGCGCCGGTCATCCCGGGGGTGGTACGGGCCACCTGCGCGAGGTCGACGCTCGGGGCGAGCGGGATGTCCCGGGTGTGGATGCGCAAGATGGCCTCACGGCCGCCCCGGTCGGGCGGGGAGACGACCACCGTCCGGTCGAAGCGGCCGGGCCGGGTCAGGGCGGGGTCCAGGACGTCCGCCCGGTTGGTGGCGGCCAGCACGACCACGCCCTCGGAGCCGGAGAAGCCGTCCATCTCGGTGAGGATCTGGTTGAGGGTCTGTTCGCGTTCGTCGTGGCCGCCCATGGCCCCGCCGCCGCCCCGCACCCGCCCGATGGTGTCGATCTCGTCGATGAAGATGATCGCGGGGGCCACCTTGCGGGCCTCGGTGAAGAGTTCGCGCACCCGGGAGGCGCCGACTCCGACGATCATCTCGATGAACTCGGAGGCGGAGGCGGAGAAGAACGGCACCCCGGCCTCGCCGGCCACTGCCCGGGCGAGGAGGGTCTTTCCGGTGCCGGGCGGGCCGGACAGGAGGACGCCGCCGGGCATCCGTGCGCCGAGCTTCCGGTAGGCCTGCGGGTTCTTGAGGAAGTCGACGACGTCGTTGAGCTCGCCCTCGACCTCGTCGATGCCCGCCACGTCCTCGAAGGTGGTGCGCTTGGCGCCCTGCTCCAACTCCACCGGCTTGGGCGGCGCCTTGCGGCCCAGCCCGCCGATGCCGCCGCCCATCCCCGCGCTCATCCGGCGGGCGATGACCACCCACAGCAGGACCAGGAGCAGCATCGGGGCCAGGGAGATCAGCAGGTTGGCCAGGAAGCTGCGCTGTACGACGACCGGGGACGCGGTCACGTTCACGTTCTGCTTGGTGAGGCCGGCCCACAGGTCGTCGTCGGCGAAGGCGGGCCGCTGGGTGACGAACTTGGTGTAGTCGCCCTTGTCCCCCTCGGGCAGCGGCTGCTTGGCCTTCAGCTGGCCCTGGATCGCGTCGCCCTTGGAGTAGATCTTCGAGACGTTGCCGTCGGCGACCTGCTTGCTGAACTCGGTGTACGAGATCGTTGGCTCGTCCCCCTCGTTGAAGAAGGACAGCACCAGGTTGGTGATCAGGTACACGATCAGGGCGGTGAGGATCAGCCCGCGCCAGCCGCCCGGCATCCGCTTCTTGGGCGGAGGCGTGGGCGGCGCGCCCTCGGAGCGCCAGGGCGTATCGGCCCGGTCGCGGGGCGGTACGGGGGTGGGGCTGGGCACAGGCGCCTCCTTCTGCCGTCCTCCCGGCCGACCATAAGCGACAAATCAGCCCCTTGCCCCTGCAGAAAGCGGAGGGCCCCGGCCGTGGCATCACGTGATGTCACGGCCGGGGCCCCCGGCTGCTGCCTGCGCAGGACTACTTCATGAACTTCTTGAACTCGTCCGGAAGGTCGAACTCCTGGTCCGGCTGACCGCCGCCCGCCGGAAGGCCGAAGGGGTTGCCGCCGGCCGCGGGCTCGATCGCCTGCGGGCCCTGCTCTCGGCGGGCCGCGGCTGCGGCCTCCTCTTCCTTGCGCTTCATCGGGTTGCCGCTCTTGCGCTTGCCCTTGGCCTGCTTGACCTGCTTCTTCTGCCGACCGGGGCCGCCGCCCATCCCCGGGATGCCCGGCATCCCGGGCATGCCGCCGCCCTGGGCCATGCGGGACATCATCTTGCGGGCGTCGAAGAACCGCTCCACGAGCGACTTGACCGCGCTGACCTCGGTGCCGGAGCCCTTGGCGATACGGGCGCGGCGCGAGCCGTTGATGATCGTCGGGTCCTGGCGCTCGGCCGGGGTCATCGACTTGATGATCGCGGCGGTGCGGTCCACGTCGCGCTCGTCGATGTTGTTGATCTGGTCCTTGATCTGCCCCATGCCGGGGAGCATGCCGAGCAGCTTGGAGATGGAGCCCATCTTGCGGACCTGCTCCATCTGGGCCAGGAAGTCGTCGAGCGTGAACTCCTTGGGGCCCTTGGCGAGCTTGGCCGCCATCTTCTCGGCCTCGGCCTGCGAGAAGGTCTTCTCGGCCTGCTCGATGAGGGTGAGCATGTCACCCATGTCGAGGATCCGGCCCGCCATGCGGTCCGGGTGGAAGGCGTCGAACTCGTCGAGCTTCTCGCCGTTCGAGGCGAACATGATCTGCTTGCCGGTGACGTGCGCGATAGAGAGCGCGGCACCGCCACGGGCGTCGCCGTCGAGCTTGGAGAGCACCACGCCGTCGAAGCCGACGCCGTCGCGGAAGGCCTCGGCGGTGTTGACCGCGTCCTGGCCGATCATGGCGTCGACGACGAACAGGATCTCGTCGGGCGAGACCGCGTCGCGGATGTCGGCGGCCTGCTGCATCATCTCGACGTCGATGCCGAGGCGGCCGGCGGTGTCGACGATGACGATGTCGTGCTGCTTGGTGCGCGCGTACTCGATGGAGTCCTTCGCGACCTGGACCGGGTCGCCGACGCCGTTGCCCGGCTGGGGGCCGTAGAACGCCACGCCCGCGCGGTCGGCGACGACGGAGAGCTGGTTGACGGCGTTGGGCCGCTGGAGGTCGCACGCGACGAGGAGCGGGGTGTGGCCCTGCCCCTTGAGCCACAGGCCGAGCTTTCCGGCCAGGGTGGTCTTACCGGCACCCTGGAGACCGGCGAGCATGATCACGGTGGGGGCCGTCTTGGCGAAGCGCAGCCGCCGGGTCTCGCCGCCGAGGATCGTGACGAGCTCGTCGTTGACGATCTTCAGGACCTGCTGGCCCGGGTTCAGGGCCTTGCTGACCTCTTCGCCGCGCGCGCGTTCCTTGACGTTCGCGATGAAGGAGCGGACGACCGGGAGGGCGACGTCGGCCTCGAGGAGGGCGATACGGATTTCCCGGGCCGCGGAGTCGATGTCAGCCTCGGACAGCCGGCCTTTGCCGCGCAGGCCCTTGAAGGTATTCGCCAAGCGGTCGGAGAGCGTATCGAACACGGTGGTCGCGATTCCTCGGGTCGGGGGCGTTGTGGTCGTCCCCCAGGGTATCGGGCCGCGCCACGCGGTGGACCCTGCGGTCCGATCCCGGTCCCTGCCGGGGCCCTGCCCGGGGGTCCCGGGCAGGGCGCCCGGCGACGGGCGCTCTGCCTACGACAGGGCCTCCTGCACCGCGGCAGCCAGGGCGGCGGCCTCCCGGGGAGGCAGGGGCTTGCCGTCGCCGTCGACCACGTACACGGTGTCCACGGCATTCGCGCCCAGCGTCGAGACGTGCGCGCTGCGCACCCGGACCCCCGCCGACTCCAGGGCTCGGCCGATGCGGTGCAGCAGGCCCACCGCGTCGGGTGCCCGTACCTCCAGGACCGTGGCCAGGGAGGAGACCTCCGCGACCACCGTGACCCGGGGCGGCGGCGGTACCACCCCGCGCCGGCGCGGGTACGCCGCCTCGCGGTCCGCCAGCTTCGCCGGCACGTCCAGCGAGCCGTCCAGCGCACGGACCAGGTCGGTGCGCAGCCGGGCGGCCTCGGGCAGGGCCCCGTACTCGGCCGCCACCCGCCACCGCAGCACCAGGACCTCGCCGAGCCGGTCCGGGAGCTCCACGGAGCGCAGGTCGGCCGCCCGGACGGTCAGCCGGTGCAGGGCGAGCACCCCGGCCACGGCCGGGAGGACGCCCGGCTGGTCGGGGACGGCCACGACCAGCTCCACGCCGACCGCGTCCTCCTCCTGGCGGGCGTGCAGGGCGAGCACGGGCTCCCCGGTGCGCAGGGCCTCCACCGCCAGCCGTTCCTGTTCGGTCGTCGGGATCTCCGGTTCCCGCACCTCCTGCGGCGTCCCCCGCAGCACGGCGGCCACCCTCGCGACGAGGTCCGCGACCAGCGATCCCCGCCACGCGCTCCACGCCGCCGGCCCGGTGGCCAGGGCGTCCGCCTCGGTCAGGGCGTGCAGTATCTCCAGCGTCCGCACCGACCCCACGGCCTCGGCGACCGAGCGGACGGTCGCCGGGTCGTCCAGGTCGCGCCGGGTCGCGGTGTCGATCAGCAGCAGGTGGTGGCGTACGAGCGCACCCAGCACGTCGATGTCCTGCGCGTCGAAGCCGACCCGGGCGGCGACGTCGCGGGCGATCGTCTCGCCCGCCACCGAGTGGTCCCCCGGCCAGCCCTTGCCGATGTCGTGCAGCAGGGCGGCCATCAGGAGCAGGTCGGGGCGTCCGACCCGGCGGGTGAGGGCCGAGGCGCGCACCGCCGTCTCGATCAGGTGCCGGTCCACGGTCCAGGTGTGGACCGGATTGCGCTGGGGGCGGCACCGTACCCGCTCCCAGTCGGGCAGCAGGCGCGTGATCAGGCCCTCCGCCTCCAGGGCCTCCCACACGGCCACCGTCGGCTCCCCCGCGCCCAGCAGCGTCAGCAGCTGTTCGCGGGCCTCCGCCGGCCACGGCACGGGCAGTGGTTTGCCCTGGGAGGCGAGCCTGCGCAGGGCGTGCAGCGATACGGGCAGCCCCGCCTGGGCGGCGGCCGCGGCGAGCCGCAGCGCCAGCACCGGATCGCGGTCGGGGCGCGCGGCCAGGGCCAGTACGGCCTCGCCGTCGGACTCCACGACCCCTTCGGCGAGCGGGGCCCGCGGGGCCGCCGCGGGGCCCCGGGTGCCCAGCAGGCCGCGCAGCCGCGGCCGGGCCGAGCGCGCCCGCAGCACCCGCCCGACCTCGCGCCAGGTCACGTCGCCGGCGTACGCGACGACCCGCGCGGCCTCGTACACCTCGCGGAGCAGCGCGTCCGCGTCGAGCAGCCCGAGCTGCTGCGCGACCCCGTCCTGTTCCTGGAGCGCGAGCCGGTCGGTGGCCCGGCCCGTCACCAGGTGCAGGGCGTCCCGGGCGTCCAGGAGCCGCCGCCGGGCCTCGGCGAGGCCCTCGCGCGGAGCGTCGGCGAGCCAGGACGCCGCCACCGCCCGCAGTGCGGTGACGTCCCGGAGCCCGCCGCGGGCCTCTTTGAGGTCGGGTTCGAGCAGGAAGCGGAGCTCCCCGGCCCGCTCGGCCCGCTCCCGGCACAGGGAGTGCAGCTGCGGGAGGCGTTTGGCAGCGAGGTTCCGCCAGTCGGCCAGGACGGAGGTGCGCAGGCCCGCGAGGAGGCCGGCGTCTCCGGCGACCGGCCGGGCGTCCAGCAGTCCGAGGTGCACCTTGAGGTCCTCGGCGGCCGTCTTGCGGGCCTCGCCAGGTGTCCGTACGGAGTGGTCCAGGGCGAGGCCCAGGTCCCACACGGGGTACCAGAGGCGGTCGGCCAGCGCGCTGAGCTGCCGGGGCTCGGCCTTGCCGTCGTGCAGCAGGACCAGGTCGAGGTCGCTGCGCGGGGAGAGTTCGCCCCGCCCGTAGCCGCCGACGGCCACCAGGGAGGCGCCGCGTACGCCGGTCTCCCGGACGGCGGACGTGAACAGGGCGTTCAGCCATTGGTCGGTCAGCCCGGCCAGGGCGGAACGCCGCGAGGGCCCGGACCGCGACTCCTCCTGGAGGAGTCGCAGCCGGGCCGCGGCGTATCCGCTGGGTCCCGAGTCGGCCGTGTGGTCCGTGGAGTCTTCGACGCTCGTCACCCAGGAGCTCCCGTCACCTAGAGCGCGTCAGCGCCGCGCTCGCCGGTGCGGACCCGGACCACCGAGTCCACGGGGACGCTCCACACCTTGCCGTCGCCGATCTTTCCGGTGGCGGCGGCGCTCACGATGACCCGGATCACCTCGTCGGCGTCGGCGTCCTCGGTGAGCACCTCGATGCGGATCTTCGGTACGAGGTCCACGGTGTACTCGGCGCCGCGGTAGACCTCGGTGTGGCCGCGCTGGCGGCCGTAGCCGCTGGCCTCGGTGACCGTGAGTCCCTGGACTCCGAAGGTCTGGAGGGCTTCCTTGATCTCGTCCAGCTTGTGCGGCTTGACGATCGCGGTGATCAGCTTCATGCGTCAACCTTCTTGCTCGCGGCGGGGGCGGGTGCGGCGGTGCTCCGGGAGGAGGCTCCGCCGCCCGCTCCGCTGAAGTCGTAGGCGGTCTCGGCGTGTTCGACCTGGTCGATGCCGGAGACCTCGTCGTCCTCGGTGACCCTCATCCCGATCGTCTTGTCGAGCAGGAAGGCGAGCAGCGCGGACGCCACGAGAGAGTAGGCGAGGACGGAGAAGACTCCGATGGCCTGCTTGCCGAGCTGCTCCAGGCCGCCGCCGTAGAAGAGGCCCGCGACGTCGGACTGGACCCCGCCGGTGGCGAAGAGGCCCACGAGCAGGGAGCCGGCGACACCGCCGACGAGGTGCACGCCGACCACGTCGAGGGAGTCGTCGTAGCCGAACTTGTACTTGAGGCCCACCGCCATGGCGCACAGCACACCGGCGATGGCGCCGACGGCGATCGCGCCGAGCGGGCTGACGGCACCGCCCGCGGGAGTGATGGCGACGAGGCCCGCGACCGCGCCGGAGGCGGCGCCGAGGGTGGTGAAGGAGCCGTGGCGCAGCTTCTCGTAGGCGAGCCAGGCGAGCATGGCGGCGGCCGTGGCGACCTGGGTGTTGACGAACATGACCGCGCCGACGCCGTCGTCGTTGCCGAGCCAGGAGCCGGCGTTGAACCCGAACCAGCCGAACCAGAGGAGGCCGGCGCCGAGCATCACCAGGGGGAGGCTGTGCGGGCGCATCGGGTCCTTCTTGAAGCCGACGCGCTTGCCGATGACCAGGATCACGCCGAGGGCGGCGGCGCCGGCGTTGATGTGGACGGCGGTGCCGCCCGCGAAGTCGATGACGCCGAGCTCGAAGAGCCAGCCGCCCGCGCCCCAGACCCAGTGGGCGACGGGGAAGTAGACGACGGTGACCCACAGGCCGGTGAACAGGGCCCACGCGCTGAACTTCACGCGGTCGGCGAGGGCGCCGCTGATCAGTGCCGGGGTGATGACCGCGAACATCAGCTGGAAGACCGCGAAGACGTAGACCGGGATGGTGTAGCCGTCCCACAGCTCGGTGATGCCGATGCCGCTGAGGCCCACGTAGTCGGAGTTCCAGCCGATGAGGGAGCCGGAGTCGGTGCCGAAGGCGAGGCTGAAGCCGTAGAGCACCCACAGGATCGTGACGATCCCGAGGCTGACGAAACTCATCATCAGCATGTTGAGGCTGCTCTTGACTCGGACCATGCCTCCGTAGAAGAAGGCGAGGCCCGGGGTCATCAGCATGACCAGGGCGGAGCAGATGAGCATGAACCCGGTGTTCGCGGCAGACAGCGTCGGGGCGTCTGCAGCGAGGGTCGTGATGGCTGATGCCATCGGCGTCTCCTCGTCGTCGGTACGTTCGCGTGCGGGCGATCGTGAAAACCTGAGCGGCGGCGTGTGGAACTGGCCGGTTATTGGCCCTGAGATTCGCGCAGGCCGGTTTCCGGCGGCGCCGCCAGGTGTTTCGTGCCCGTGACGAAGAGGTCGGGCGTGTTACGCGTCCATGAACGAACCGTTGATCAAAAACCGGCCGCGGCAGTGCCCGGACGTCCTGGCTGGGGGAGCCTGATCGGGCTTCACGGGGTTGACTGCCGCGGCCGGGGCCTCGGGGGCGGCCGGGTGGGCCGTCAGACGGCCTCCGCGGCTTCGGGGAGCCGGGCGGCGAGGATGTCGGTGAGCCGGACCACGTCGGCGACGTCGCCGTACTCACGCGCGGCGGTGTCGACGGTTTTGCGGAGCCGGGTGTTCACCCGCTCGGACCGAACCTTTTGCGCCACGTCGAGGGCCCGGCCGACGAGGACGGTGGCCTGTTCGGGCTCGCGCTGGAGCAGGTGGACGGTGGCCATGCCGACGAGGTTGAGGGCGTAGGAGCGCTGGTGCTCCTCGTCCTTCTCGAAGAGTTCGACGGCCCGCTCCATCACGGGTTCGGCGAGGGAGGCGTACGTGGGGCTGCGCCCGGCGACGTAGGCCAGGTCCCGGTAGGAGTGGGAGTTCTCGCCGTTCAGCTCGGCCTCGGAGAAGAAGCGGATCCAGTCGGGTTCGGGCTCGCCCCCGAAGCCGACGTCGCCGAAGGTGTCCTCGGCCATCCGCACGGCCCGCTTGCAGCGGCTGGGCTGCCCCATGTTGGCGTAGGCGCGGGCCTCCATCGCATACAGCATGGCCTGGGTGCGCGGGCCGGCGCAGTCGCGGCTTCCGTACTGCGCGAGGTGGATGAGTTCCAGGGCGTCCTCGGGGCGGCCCAGGTGGATCATCTGGCGGCTCATGCCGGAGAGGATGTACGAGCCGAGCGGCTTGTCCCCGGCCTCCTTCGCGGCGTGCAGCGCGAGGACGAAGTACTTCTGCGCGGTGGGGTGCAGGCCGATGTCGTAGCTCATCCAGCCGGCCAGTTCTGCGAGCTCCGCGGCGACCTTGAAGAGCCGCTTCATGACGGGGGCCGGGTGGTTTTCCTGGAGCAGGTCGGTGACCTCGTGGAGCTGGCCCACCACGGCCTTGCGGCGCAGGCCGCCCCCGCACTGGGCGTCCCACTGGCGGAACATGACGGTGGTGGCGTCGAGGAGGTCGAGCTCGGGTTCGGAGAGCCGCGGCGGGCGGGGGCCGCCGAGGACGCCCGCCGGCCCCGTCGCACGCGTCCCCGGGTCGGCGGCCGGGGCCGGGACGAGCCAGCGCTGCATGGGCTCGATGAGGGCGGGGCCGGCGGAGAGGGCGAGCGAGGTCCCGAGGAAGCCCCGGCGGGCCAGCATCAGGTCGCTGCGGGAGAACTCGCCGAGCAGTTCGACGGTCTGCGGGCCGGCCCAGGGCAGGTCCACGCCGGAGACGGAGGGCGTCTGGTGGGCGGTGCGCAGGCCGAGCTGCTCGATGGCGACGACGGAGCCGAAGCGCTCCGAGAACAGCTCGGAGAGGATCCGCGGGACGGGCTCGCGGGGCTGTTCGCCGTCGAGCCAGCGGCGCACGCGGGAGGTGTCCGTGCTGATGTGGTGCGCGCCCATCTGGCGGGCCCGGCGGTTGACCTGGCGGGCGAGTTCGCCCTTCGACCAGCCGCTGCGGACGAACCACGACGTCAGCTGGACGTTCCGGTCGGCAGGCTCCACAGACTCGTCGCCCGTTCCGCTTGCGCCGTTGCCGCTCACTGGAACGCCCCCATCCGCATCGTCTCTTCCACACGAAACCCTGACGGGAGCGGCGAGCGCCGCCACGGACCTTCACGAGTCCTTCACGTATTGCCTCCGGCATACCCACGGACGGGCCTGCCTTCGGGGTTCGTGTACCGAAAGTAATCCTACGATCACCCCTCCGGCGAGGTCGATTCCGGAAACGCCACCATTCGCCACCCCTTCGAATGAACTCGCCGGCGGCCAGGCGCGATTCACTTGACACCAAGGTGAAAACGGATCGGATGGACTGGAGTGCGCTCGGGGCGCACACGGCAATGAGTGCGCCGGTCCCACCGATGTCGTAACCACCGGAGCGTCCGACCCGTTGGAGGGGGCATGGGCATGGGCTTCACGATCGGCGGCAGCCGTGGCACCAAGGAGTTCCGCTCCGGTGCCCGGCGCCGCGGCCGGACCTCGGAGTGCACGGCGGTGGCGGAGTACAGCGGCTTGTGGGGCTGGGACGTGGTCCCCGGCGCCCGCGCCGCGGCGCCCGCACGGGACTGCTCCTGCGGGGACGCGCAGTGCACCGCCCCCGGGGCGCATCCGCTCGCCTTCGCCCCCACGGTCAAGGCCGGGGCCACCCTGGACGAGGTCACCGAGGCCTGGGGCGAGTACCCGGGCGCGGCGGTGCTCCTCCCCGTCGGCCGCTCCTTCGACGTCATCGAGGTCTCCGCGGAGGCGGGACGGCGGGCGCTGGTCCGGCTGGAGCGGATGGGCCTGCCGCTCGGGCCGGTCATCGTGACCGCGGACGGCAGGGCGCAGTTCTTCGTGGCGCCGGGCGCCGCGGCCGAACTGCCGGAGCTGCTGTACCGGATGGGATGGGACGACGCCGACCTGGACCTGCGGGCGCTGGGCCACGGCAGCTACGTGACGGCCCCGCCCTCCGACCGGGCCGGGCTCGGCCAGGTCTGCTGGCTGCGGCCGCCCGCGCTCGACTCGGCCGGGGGCCCGCCGCAGGCCCGGCTGCTGCTCGGCACCCTCGCGTACATCTGCCACCGCTTCCGCCGGTAGCCGTACCTCCGCCGCCGCACAGACGGGTGCCCCCGCGTTCCGGCCGGAACGCGGGGGCACCCGTCTGTGCGGGGTACGGCTCTCAGTCGCCGATCAGGGCGTCCACGAACGCCTCCGGCTCGAAGGGCGCCAGGTCGTCCGGGCCCTCGCCGAGGCCGACGAGCTTGACCGGGACGCCGAGCTCGCGCTGGACGGCGATGACGATGCCGCCCTTGGCGGTGCCGTCGAGCTTGGTCAGCACGATGCCGGTGATGTCCACGACCTCGGCGAAGACGCGGGCCTGGGTCAGGCCGTTCTGGCCGGTGGTGGCGTCCAGGACCAGCAGGATCTCGTCGAGCGGACCGTGCTTCTCCACGACGCGCTTGACCTTGCCGAGCTCGTCCATCAGACCGGTCTTGGTGTGCAGGCGGCCCGCGGTGTCGATGAGCACCACGTCGGCGCCCTCGGCGATGCCCTCCTTGACGGCGTCGTAGGCGATCGACGCCGGGTCGCCGCCCTCGGGGCCGCGTACCGTGCGGGCGCCCACGCGCTCGCCCCAGGTCTGGAGCTGGTCGGCGGCGGCGGCGCGGAAGGTGTCGGCCGCGCCGAGCACCACGCTGCGGCCGTCGGCGACGAGCACGCGCGCCAGCTTGCCGGTGGTGGTGGTCTTGCCGGTGCCGTTGACGCCGACGACCATGATCACGCCCGGGGTGTCCTCGCCGCTCTCCGTCTTCACGGCGCGGTCGAAGTCGGTGCCGAGCAGGGTCAGCAGCTCCTCCTTGAGCAGGGCGCGCAGGTCCGCCGGGGTGCGGGTGCCGAGCACCTTGACCCGCTCGCGGAGCCGGTCGACCAGCTCCTGGGTCGGGACGACACCGACGTCGGCGACGAGGAGCGTCTCCTCGATCTCCTCCCAGGTGTCCTCGTCGAGGTGCTCCCGGGAGAGCAGCGTGAGCAGCCCCTTGCCGAGGGAGTTCTGCGACCGGGCGAGGCGGGCGCGCAACCGGACCAGGCGGCCGGCGGTGGGCTCGGGCACCTCGATCACGGGCGCGGGCGGAGCCTCCACGACCGGGTCCTCGACGGCGGCCGGCGTCGCGAGGGCGGCCTCCGCGTCGGGGAGGGCGACCTCCTCGATGGTGCGGCGCGGCTCTTCGACCGTCGGTGCGGCGTCCTCCCCCACCTGGGGTTCGGCGGGCGGGGCAGTGATGGTCGGCGTGCTCGACGGCGCCGTGGGCGGCAGCTGCTTCTTCTTGCGGCTGCTGACCACGAGCCCGCTGATCGCGCCGACCGCGACCAGGGCGATGACTACAGCAAGGATGAGGATGTCCATAACCCACCCAGTATCGGCCACAACAGCCCCGGAGCCCGGACCCTGGACGTTCCCGTCGGACCGTAAGCCTCTATTTGTAGTTTTAGCAGCACATCTACGATGATGAGCGACTTCCCTCCACGCCCTCCCC
Source organism: Streptomyces sp. LARHCF249 (assembly GCF_052871255.1). NCBI lineage: Bacteria > Bacillati > Actinomycetota > Actinomycetes > Kitasatosporales > Streptomycetaceae > Streptomyces > Streptomyces sp. LARHCF249. The sequence continues at coordinate 40,352 of NZ_JBIXJQ010000015.1, read as the reverse complement.
CACGGAGTAACTGCATGTCTGCCGAAGAGACCGCGATAGAGACCCGCGGCCTGGAGCCGGTCCCGGACGGCGAGCGCAGCGGCCGGGTCCGCGAGCTCTTCCCCACCTGGGTCGCCGCCAACATCAGCGTGCTGCTGCTGACCATGGGCGCGGGCCTGGTGATCTTCAACGAGCTCAACATCTGGCAGGTGCTGATCGTCGCGGTCGCCGCACCGGTCGTCTCGTACGGGATCGTGGGGGTGATCTCGATCGCCGGGAAGCGGGGCGGCGCCCCCGGCATGGCGCTCTCCCGGGCCGTGTTCGGCCAGCGCGGCAACCTCTTCCCCGGCGCCCTGATCTGGGTGGCCCGGTGGGGCTGGGAGACCATCAACGCGGTCAGCGGCGCCTATGCGGTGCTGACCGTGCTCGACCTGCTCTTCGGCATCAAGAGCAGCACCCCGCTGATCGTCGTCACCCTGCTGTTCTTCGTGGGCTGCACCTTCGTGGTCTCGGGGCTGGGCATCAACGCGCTGCGCGTCTGCTCGAAGTGGTCGACGTACCTCTTCGGCGCCTTCAGCGTGCTGGTCCTGGGGTACCTGGTCGCCACCACCGACTGGTCCGCCGTCTTCGGCAAGCCGGCCGGTTCCACCGCGATGATGGTCGCGGGCATCGGCACCATCGCCGCCGGCGGCATCAGCTGGGTGCCGTCCGGCCCCGACTTCACCCGCTACCTGCCGCGTACCGCCTCGTCCAAGGGCCTGGTCGGCGCGACGATCGGCGGCGCCGGCGTGGTCGTGCTCCCGATGGTCCTGATGGGCGCGGTGATGGCCGTCGGCACCCCGGACCTGGCCACCGCGCAGGACCCGGTCTCCTTCATCGGCGAGCTGCTGCCGACCTGGATCGCGGTCCCGTACCTGCTCATCGCCCTCGTCGGCATGCTGCTCATCAACTCGATGTCCATGTACTCGGCCGGCTTCACCGCGCAGACCCTCGGCATCAAGGTCCCGCGCGCGTGGGCGGTCAGCGTCAACGCCGTCATCAGCCTCGTCTTCGGCTTCATGCTGATGGTGGTCGCGACCAGCTTCTTCGGCTCCTTCATCTCCTTCCTGACCCTGCTGGCCGTGGCCTTCTCCGCGTGGATCGGCGTCTTCGGCGTCGACATGCTGCGCCGCAGGACCTACGACGGCCCCGCCCTCCTGGACACCACGCGGACCAGCGCCTACTGGTACCGGGGCGGTTTCGCCTGGCAGGCGATGACCGCGTGGGCCCTCGCCCTGGCGGCGGGCCTGCTGTTCACCAAGGTGGACTGGTTCAGCGGACCGCTCGCCACCACCTGGATCGGGCAGAACGGCCTGGGCTGGGCGGCCGGCATCCTGACCTCGGGCGTGCTGTACGCCGTGCTGCCGCGCACGGCGGTCCCGGACGCACCCGCTCCGGCCGAGGAGCGCGAGCCCGCCGGATCCCTGTCCATCTGACGCCACGTCAGCTAACGTCCCCCTTCGCCCGACCACCCGCATCCGGCGAAGGGGGACCTCTCCATGCCCATCACCGTGGCCCGCTTCAATCTCGTCGACCCGAACGGCACGCCCGAGTCCCTCTCCTCCCGCTACAAGGCGGCGCTGGAGATGGCGAGGTACGCGGACGACCGCGGCATCGACACCATCCAGACCGAGGAGCACCACGGCACCGGCAACAACTGGCTGCCCTCGCCCTTCGCCTTCGCGGGCGCCGTGTTCGGGGCCACCCGCCGGATAGCGGTCACCGTCTCGGCGATCATCGGCCCGCTGTACGACCCGCTGAAGGTGGCCGAGGACGTCGCCGTACTGGACCTGCTGAGCGGCGGGCGCCTGGTCACCGTGGCGGGCATCGGCTACCGGCCGGCGGAGTACGAGCAGCACGGCGTGGAGTGGGGGCGGCGCGGCCGGCTCCAGGACGAGCTGCTGGAGACCCTGCTGAAGGCGTGGACCGGCGAGCCGTTCGAGTTCCGGGGCCGCACCGTACGCGTCACCCCGCGGCCGTTCACGCAGCCGCACCCGATGCTCCTGGTCGGCGGGAGCTCACAGGCGGCGGCCCGGCGCGCGGCCCGGCTGGGCCTGCCGTTCTTCCCGAGCGCGCACCTGCCGGAGCTGGAGGCGTACTACCGGGAGCGGCTCGCGGAGTACGGCACGGAGGGCTTCTGCATGATGCCCGCGGCCGAGACCCCGCTGCTGCACATCGCGGAGGACCCCGACCGGGTCTGGGCCGAGCACGGCGAGCGCTTCCTGCACGAGGCGGGCATGTACGCGTCCTGGCAGTCCAAGGACATCCGCAGCGCCGTGCGCTCGGCCGCGCGCTCGGTGTCCGAGCTGCGCGCGGAGGGCGTGTACCGGGTCCTCACCCCGGACGAGGCCGTGGCCTACGCCCGGCGGGCGGGCGAGGCGGGGAACCTGGTGCTGCACCCGCTGTGCGGCGGGATGCCCCTGGACGAGGGCTGGCGCAGCCTGCACCTGCTGTGCGAACAGGTACTGCCCCGGCTCAAGGACTGAGCCGGGGCAGTATCGAGGAGAAGGGGTGTTGGCGGGGGTGGTTACCCCATCTCCTCCAGCGCCTTGCCCTTGGTCTCCGGCACCCACTTGAGGATGAAGGGGATCGAGAGCAGGGCGAAGGCCGTGTAGATCACGTACGCGCCGGACAGGTTCCAGTCCGAGAGGGTCGGGAACGAGACGGTGATGACCCAGTTGGCGACCCACTGGGCCGCGGCGGCGACACCGAGGGCCGCCGCCCGGATGCGGTTGGGGAACATCTCGCCGAGCAGCACCCAGACCACCACGCCCCAGGACAGGGCGAAGAAGAGCACGAAGGAGTGCGCGGCGATCAGCGCGACCGTGCCCTGGGTGTCGGGCATGTGGATGGCGTCGCCGGTGCCCTCCTTGTACGAGAACGCCCACGCGGCGAGGCCGAGGGAGACGGCCATGCCCACCGAGCCGATGAGGGCGAGCGGCTTGCGGCCGATCCGGTCGACGAAGACCATCGCGATCACCGTGCCGATGATGTTGATGATCGACGTGGTGAAGGAGTACAGGAACGAGCTGGTCGGGTCGATGCCGACGGACTGCCACAGCGAGGAGCTGTAGTAGAAGATCACGTTGATGCCGACGAGCTGCTGGAAGACGGAGAGGCCGATGCCGATCCAGACGATGGGCAGCAGGCCGAAGCGGCCGCCGAGCAGGTCCTTGAAGGTGGACTTGTGCTCGGAGCGCATGGCCAGGTCGATCTCGGCGACGCGCGCCTCAAGGTCGACGGCCGAGCCCTCGACCTCGCGCAGCACCTGCTTGGCCTGCTCGGTGCGGCCCACGGAGATCAGGAAGCGGGGGGACTCCGGGATCACGAAGGACATCAGCCCGTAGAGGACGGCCGGGACGACCATCACGCCGAGCATCCACTGCCACGCCTCCAGGCCGGCGAGCTTGCCGCGCTGGTCCCCGTCGGCGAGGTTCAGGATGCCCCAGTTGACGAGCTGGGAGACGGCGATGCCGATGACGATGGCGGCCTGCTGGAAGGAGGCCAGGCGGCCGCGGTAGGCGGCCGGGGACACCTCGGCGATGTAGGCCGGGCCGATGACGGAGGCCATGCCGATGCCGAAGCCGCCGATCACGCGCCACATGGCCAGGTCCCACAGGGCGAAGGGAAGGGCCGAGCCGATGGCGCTCACGGTGAAGAGGGCGGCGGCGATCTGCATGCAGCGGATCCGGCCGATCCGGTCGGCGATGCGGCCCGCGGTGGCGGCGCCGATCGCGCAGCCGATCAGCGCGGCGGCGATCACCTGGGCGAGGGCCTCGGAGCCCACCTCGAACCGGTCGCGGATCGCGACGACGGCGCCGTTGATGACGGAGCTGTCGTAGCCGAAGAGGAAGCCGCCCATGGCCGCGGCAGCGGTGATGAAGATGACGTGCCCGAGATGGTCGGGGTGCGCCGCCCGGCCACCGCCTGACGCGGGTGCGTTCGCTGTGCTGGTCAAGGTGCGCTCCTGGGCCCGGCGTCGACGGCGGGCGGTGTGGGGGTGTGCGGCTGTGCGCGTGTTCCTCCAGTGGCGCACAGCACAGAGCTCACCACCACCTGAACGTCGGACACGCACAGCAGAGCTTATGACTTCACTTTCTGAAGTCAAGGCCTCGTGAAAAACGCATCAAGGGGGTGGTTGACGAGCCGGATGGCGGTGCAGTGTTCACTTCATGAAGTGAAGCAAGGTCAGCGCAGCCGCTGACTGATCACCTTGGAGACCCCGTCGCCCTGCATCGAGACGCCGTAGAGGGCGTCGGCGACCTCCATCGTCCGCTTCTGGTGCGTGATGACGATCAGCTGGGAGCTCTCCTGCAGCTCCTCCATGATCCGGATCAGCCGCTGCAGGTTGGTGTCGTCGAGCGCGGCCTCGACCTCGTCCATCACGTAGAACGGGCTGGGCCGCGCCTTGAAGATGGACACCAGCAGGGCCACGGCGGTCAGCGAGCGCTCGCCGCCCGAGAGCAGCGACAGCCGCTTGACCTTCTTGCCCGGCGGACGCGCCTCGACGTCGACGCCGGTGGTCAGCATGTTGTCGGGGTCGGTGAGGATCAGCCGGCCCTCGCCGCCGGGGAACAGCCGCGAGAAGACCCCCTCGAACTCCCGGGCCGTGTCCCGGTAGGCCTCGGTGAAGACCTGTTCGACGCGCTCGTCGACCTCCTTCACCACCTGGAGGAGGTCGGCGCGGGTCTTGCGCAGGTCCTCCAGCTGCTCGCTGAGGAACTGGTGGCGCTCCTCCAGCGCCGCGAACTCCTCCAGCGCGAGCGGGTTGACCTTGCCGAGCTGCTGGTAGGCGCGCTCGGCGGCCTTGAGCCGCTTCTCCTGCTGGGCGCGGACGAAGGGGCCGGGACGGTTCCGGGGGTGCTCCGGATCCTCGGGCAGCTCCTCGCCCTCGGCCGGCGGGGACGGCGGAACGAGCTGGTCGGGCCCGTACTCGGCGACGAGGCCGGCCGCTGCCATGCCGAACTCCTCCAGCGCCTTGGCCTCCACCGCCTCGATGCGCAGCCGCTTCTCGGCGCCGAGCACCTCCCCGCGGTGCACCGAGTCGGTGAGCTTGTCGAGTTCGCCCTTCAGGTCACGGCCGCTGTTCCTGGCCTCGGCCAGTTCCCGCTCGCGCAGGCCCTTGGCGTGCTCGGCCCCGGCGCGCTCCTCGTCGGCCCGGCCCAGCGAGACCTCCACGTGCGCGAGCAGCTGGCGGGCGCCGTCGGCGACCGCCCGGGCGACCTGCGCCTCGTGGCGCAGCCGTGCCCGGCGGCGCTCGGCGCGGGTACGGGCCTCCCGCTCGGCGCGGGCCGCCCGGTCGAGCGAATCCGCCCTCCCGGCCAGCCCCTTGACCCGCTCCTCGTGGGTCCGCAGCTGCAGCCGGGCCTCCATCTCGGTCTGCCGGGCGTTGGCCCCGTCGGCGGCGAGCCGGTCCCGCCGGGAGGTGTCCGGCTCCTCCTCCGCGGGCATCTCCTCGGCCGTCGCCAGCTGCTCGGCGCACTCCTCCACGTCCAGCAGCGCCTGCTCCAGCGCGTCCTGGGCCTTGGCCGCCGCGGTGGCGCTGCGCTCGGCCTCGCCGGCGGCGCCCTTCGCCTGCCCGGCGAGGCGGCCGAGCTGCTGCGCGACCCCGGCCCGGGCCCGCTCCCCGGCCCGGCGGCGCTCGGCGATCTCCTCGACCAGGGCCGCCGCGTCCTGCCGTCGTGCCCGGGCGGCCGCCTGGGCCGCGGTCAGCTCCCGGCACCGGCCGTCCAGACGGGCCAGCTCGCCCGCCGCCTCGTCGACGGCCGCCTGCACCTCGATCAGGCTGGGCGCCGCGGCGGAGCCGCCGTGCGCCAGGTGCGCGCCGAGGACGTCGCCCTCGGCGGTCACCGCCACCGCGTCGGGCCGCTGCGCGAGCAGGGCCTCGGCCTCGTCGAGCGTCCCGACCACGAAGTGGTCCCGCAGCACCCAGGCCACGGCCCGCCGGGCCTCGGCGTCGCCGCCGACCAGCCGGGCAGCGGGAACGGCCTCGTCGGCGAGGCCGGTTTGCCGGGAGGGCCCCTCCAGCCCCGCCGGCGTGTGAGGGGCGGGTCCGGGCAGAGCCCGGTTCCGGGAAGGGGCGGGGTGGGGGAAGACACCCCCGGCCTCGGCCGAAGCCTGGCCGGGAACGGCAGCGTCCGCATCCGCCGCCGCACGGCCCGGGCCCTGCCCCGGCAGCTCACCCGGGCCGGGTGCCGGGACCTGACCCGGCAGGGGCCGGGCCGGCGCGGCCGGCGCCGCCGCAGCCTGGCCCGGCACGGCGCGGGACGCGGGCGCCTGGTGCGGCGGGGCCGGTGGCGGCGGGGTGATCAGGAGGGTGGCGCGGCCCGCGTCCGTCTCCCGGAGGTGGCGGATCGCCAGGGCCGCGGAGGCCGGGGACGACACCGCCAGGGCGTCCGCCGCCGAGCCCAGCGCGGCGGCCACGGCGACCTCGTACCCCGGGGTCACCGACAGCCGCTCCGCCGCCGGGCCCAGCAGCCCGGCCAGCCGCTCCCGCGCCGCGAGCAGCGCCCCGGTGCCATCCTTGCGCCGCAGGCCGAGCGCCAGCGCCTCGCGCCGGGCGGACACCGCAGCGCGCGAGCGCTCCGCGGCCGTCAGCGCCTCCCGGGCGGCGGTCAGTTCGGCCTCCGCCTCGGTGAGCCCGGCCCGCGCGGCCTCGTACTCCTCCTCCACCGAAGCGTCGTCGAGGCCGCCGACCTCCTCCGCCAGCGCCTCGTACTCCTCCTGCGCGGCCACCGCACGGGCCTCGGCCTCGTCGCGCGCCGCGACGAGCCGGTCGATCTCGGCCTGCGCGGCACCGGCCCGGGAGCGGGCGGCGCCGAGCCGGCCCGTCAGCCGCGCCAGCGCCTCGCGCCGGTCCGCGATGGCCCGCGCCGCGTCCCGCAGCCGCCGCTCCTCCTCGGCCAGAGCCCGCTCCAGCTCCGCCCGGTGCGCCGCCGTGTCCTCCAAGGCGTGGGAGGCCGCCTCCAGAGCCGCCGCCAGCTCCGCCTCCTGCTCGCGGATCCGCGCGGCCTCCTTCTCCATGTCCTCGGGGTCGCGCCCACGCCGCTCCTCCTCCACCGGAGCCGTGGCGCTCTTGACCCGTGCGTCCGCGAGCGAGGCGGTCCCCCGGACCCGCTCGGCGAGCTGCGAGAGCTCGTACCAGGTCTGCTGCGCCCGCTGGAGCCGCGGCGCGAGCTCCCGTACGGCCTCCTCCAGCTCCGCCTCGCGCCGCAGCGCCTCCGCGAGCCGGGCCTCGGCGGCCTCCTTGCGCTCCTTCAGCGCCGCCTCGTCCGCGATCTCCGCGTCGAGCGCGCGCCGCAGGGTGACCAGGTCGTCGGCGAGCAGCCGCAGCCGCGCGTCGCGCAGGTCCGCCTGGATGACGGCCGCCCGCCGGGCCACCGCGGCCTGCCGGCCCAGGGGCTTGAGCTGGCGCCGCAGCTCGTCGTTGAGGTCCTGCACGCGCGCGAGGTTGGCCTGCATCGCGTCCAGCTTCCGCAGCGCCTTCTCCTTGCGCTTGCGGTGCTTCAGTACGCCGGCCGCCTCCTCGATGAAGGCGCGGCGGCCCATGGGGTCGGCGTGCAGGACGGAGTCCAGCTGGCCCTGGCCGACGATGACGTGCATCTCGCGGCCGATGCCGGAGTCGGAGAGCAGCTCCTGGATGTCGAGCAGGCGGCAGGTGTCCCCGTTGATCTGGTACTCGCTGCTGCCACCGCGGAACATGATCCGCGTGATGGTGACCTCGGCGTAGTCGATCGGCAGCGCGCCGTCGGAGTTGTCGATCGTCAGCGAGACCTCGGCGCGGCCGAGCGGCGGCCGTCCGGTGGTCCCGGCGAAGATGACGTCTTCCATCTTCCCGCCGCGCAGGGATTTGGCCCCTTGTTCGCCCATGACCCAGGACAGCGCGTCCACGACGTTGGACTTGCCGGAGCCGTTCGGACCCACGACACAGGTGATGCCGGGTTCGAAGCGCAGGGTGGTCGCGGAAGCAAATGATTTGAAGCCGCGCAGGGTCAGGGACTTGAGGTGCACGCCGCCGGACTCTACCTTTCGCGTTCGGTTTCACCCATGAAGGTGCGGGGCACGACCGACGTCAAAGGAGTTTCCCGCCCACCCGGCTCATGCCGTGGGGTGCGGTGTTCACAGAAAGAAGGGACGCCGGAGCGTCCCTTGCAGATCGAGCGACGATGTGAGCGCGGATCAGGTGAGCGCAGGCTCCGCCTGGGGTACGTCGATCTCGATGCTGTCGAGCAGCGAGTCTCCGTCGTGCTGAGCGGCGGCCGCGTTCAGTGCGTCGTTTTCGGACTGAATCCGTACGAGCTCGGACTCCAGGTCCTGGACGCGCTGCTGAAGCCGTCGCATCTCGGCGAGGAGTCGCGGGTCGGAACCGCCGACGTAACCGAGAAGCGCCTTTGCCATGATGGATGGTCCTCCACACTGAGTGACCGACCGAAGCGGTGTGGGTCGTGAGGGAATCGCACCCGCGGATGTCCGACAGCGACTGTCAGTCACTGCGCTTACTACTGCCAACACTGCCAAACAGCTCAGGTGCGCGGGGCTTCCAGCGTCTCACCAAAAAGTTTGACGGTCAACACGATCACGCCCTGTATCGGCGGGCAGCCCGGACGCCGCAAGGGGCGTGGAGATCATCCTCATCTCCGAGCCTTCCACGAATCGCCCGCGTCGGCAACGTGTCGACGGAGAATGCGCAGATCCGACCGTGTGCGGACGAACTCGGGGTGTGATCAGTACATGATCAGCCGGAGGGTCACCTGATCGCGAACCCGTCGTAGCCACCGCGCGGTGTGCCCCAGATCTCTGTCACCCCGTCCACCCGGCCGGGCGTGTCGGCCGAGCGCAGCCAGTCGAGCAGCCGGTGGCAATTCTCACGTTGACCTTCCGCCACCACCTGCACTCGCCCGTCGTCGAGATTGAGCGCGAAGCCGACGACCCCGCCGATCTCCAGGGCGTTCTCCCTGGTGAACCACCGGAAGCCCACTCCCTGCACACGGCCGCGCACCCAGGCGATCAGGCGGACATCTTCATTCATGCGTGAACGCTAACCGGGCAAACATTTTCGAGGCACATCGCCCCCTGACGCCATGGCGTACAGTCGCGCACCAATGAACTCATCCATTTGGGTGAGTAAAGGACGATCTTGACCTGGCAAGGAAGGCACGAAGCCGATGGGACGCCACGGACTCCACGCCGCACCGCGCCGCGGCGGCAAGCGCGGCCCCGCCCTGCGCACCGGCCTGCTGGGCGCCTCGGTGGCCGTGGCGCTCGGCACCGCCGCCGTGACCACCGGCATGGTCCCGGTAGGCGACTCCTTCCCCTACGTCGGGGTCGCCGCTTCGGGCTCCGCCGACACGGCGGAAGCCCGCGCGAAGGCCTCGCCGGGTCCCGTCGGCAGCGCCGTGGAGCAGCAGGGCGGCCTCGCCAACCTGGCCGGACGCGCCGTCACCGGCTCGCCCTCCGCCAGCGCGCCGGCCTCCCCTGCCCCGTCGGCCTCGCCGAGCCCGTCCGCATCGGCCTCCGCGTCGCCCTCCGCCTCGCCGAGCACCGCGCCGTCCGCCGCGCCGTCCGCCGCGCCCTCCACCAAGGCCCCGGCGAAGCCCGTCCCCCTGCCCCCGAAGCCCTCCACCGAGGCGCCGGCGACCCGGCCGCCCCTCGACGTCCACTCCGCCGAGGAGGCCGCCGTGGTCGCCCTGGTGAACCAGGAGCGCGCACAGGCCGGGTGCGGCCCGGTCCGGGCGAACCCGCCTCTCGCGACGCTCGCGGGCGCGTTCAGCAAGGACATGGCCACCCGCGGCTTCTTCAGCCACACGGACCCCGACGGCAACAGCCCGTGGGACCGCGCCGCCAAGGCCGGGATCTCGGGCCTCGGCGGCGAGAACATAGCCCGCGGCCAGGGCGACGCCGACGCCGTGATGAAGGCCTGGATGAACAGCCCGGGCCACAAGGCGAACATCCTCAACTGCGAGTTCCGCACCCTGGGCGTCGGCGCCCACCTCGCCGCCGGCGGCCCCTGGTGGACCCAGGACTTCGGCTTCTAGCGACCCGGAGGACCCCCGGCCGTTACAGCGCGGCCAGAGCCGCGCGGCCCGCGACGACGACGCGGGTGTGCTCGGCGACGCGCCGGCCGAGGTGTTCGGCGGTCGCGATGTCGGCCTTGTGGACCGCGTCCGGACCCTCGTCGGAGTTGCTCTGGGCGGCGGCGCCGCCGAAGAAGCCGAGGCGGTTGAGGTCGTTCTCCGAGGCGGTGCTGGAGTTCCAGCCCGGCTTCAGGCCCAGGTTGACCCAGCTCATGCCGTGCTGCGCGGCCAGGATCTGGAAGAACTGCAGGGTGTGCAGCTTGTCGCCGCTCTTGGAGCCCGAGTTGGTGAAACCGGCCGCGACCTTGTCCTGCCACGCGTCGCCGAACCAGCGCTTGGAAGTGGCCTCGGCGAAGACGTGGAAGGCGCCGGACGCGGTGCCCATGTAGGTCGGGGAGCCGAAGACGATCGCGTCGGAGGCGTCGAGCAGCTCCCACTGCGCGTCGTCGATCTCGTCGACCTTGATGAGGTGGACGGTCGCGCCCGCGTCGGCGGCTCCGTTGCGGACCGCCTCGGCGACGACGGCGGTGTGTCCGTAGCCGGAGTGGTAGGCGATCGAGACGACGGGGGTGTGCGTGGTACCGGACAAGGCGATCTCTCCTCGGGAATCCCCGCCGCCACAGGGATGCGGCACGACGGGGGAAGACTGCGACGAGGTAAGAGAATCACTAACTTTTAGAAAGCGCAACCCATCAGTTAGCGCTGCCCGGAGGTACGCTCTTCTCATGGACACACCAGCCCTCTGCACCGAAGCAGCCGATTCCGAACTGCCGTTCGACGCCTTCGCGCGCGCGTGCCCGTCCCGGGAAACCCTGGAGCACGTGACCGGCCGCTGGGGCAGCCTCACCGTGGGCGCGCTGCGGGAGGGTCCGTGCCGGTTCAACGAGCTGCGCCGCCGCGTGGACGGCGTGAGCGAGAAGATGCTCTCGCAGACCCTGCACGCGCTGGAGCGCGACGGCATCGTCAACCGCGAGGCCCAGCCGACGAACCCGCCCCGCGTCGACTACGAACTGACCCCGCTCGGCGTCGAGGTGGCGGACCGCCTGCTCTCCCTCATCCATTTCCTGGAGGGGAGCATGACGGAGGTGCTGGCTGCCCGGCAGACCTACGACGGAACGCGCGGAGCCCGCTGACAGCGCGGGCAGAAGTAGCTCGACCTGTTCATCCACGGCCGGCGCCGCATCGGAGTACCGCAGCGCCGGCAGGGCTCGTCCTCGCGCCCGTAGGCGTCCAGCGACCGGTCGAAGTAGCCGGATTCGCCGTTCACGTTGACGTAGAGGCTGTCGAAGCTGGTGCCGCCGACCGCGAGGGCCGCGTTCATGACGTCCCGGACATGCCCCAGGAGTTCCGCGCTCCGGGGGCGCGTGAGGGTGGCCGTGGGGCGCTCGTAGTGCAGTCTGGCGCGCCACAGCGCCTCGTCCGCGTAGATGTTGCCGACCCCGCTGATCAGTGACTGGTCCAGCAGCGCCCGCTTGACGGTGGTCCGCCGGCCGCGCAGGGCCAGGTGGTAGGCGCCCTCGTCGAACAACGGGTCCAGGGGGTCGCGCGCGATGTGCGCGATGACGTCCGGCAGCCCGTCGGTGCTGTCGGCGGCGACCTCGTGCAGGGAGAGCCCGCCGAAGGTCCGCTGGTCCACGAAGCGCAGTTCGGTTCCGGCGGAGCCGCTGTCGGAATCAGTGAACCGCACCCGGATCCGCAGGTGCTTCTCGTCCGGGGCGTCCTCGGGCTGCACGAGCAGCTGCCCGCTCATCCCCAGGTGCCCCAGGACGGACAGCTCCCGCCCCGCCAGGGGAAGCCACAGGTACTTCCCGCGCCGCTGCGGCACCCCGATGGTCTCCCCGCGCAGGCGCGCCGCGAAGTCGGCCCCGCCCGCGGGGTGGCGCCGTACGGCCCGCGGATGCAGGACCTCGACGGCCTCGACGGTCCGCCCGGCCACCCAGCGCTCGAGGCCCCGCCGCACGACTTCGACCTCGGGCAGCTCGGGCACGGTGTTCCTCCGGAGGGCTGGGATCGGGCTTCTCCACGAGCCTACCGACCTGCTGGTCGGCGCCACGTCGGCAGGTGCCGGGCAACGGGTCCGCCCCGCCGCCTGCTGCGCAGGTGACGGGGCGGGGGAAGCCCGAAGGAAGGGTCAGGCGTCGGACGCCGCGTCGGCGGGCTTCGGCGCCCCGCCGTCCACAGCTTCGGCCTCGGCCGAAGCCGGGACCTCCGCCGCGGCGGCCGCGGCAGCGGCTTCCGCCGCGATCCGCTCGTCCGCCGCGGTACGGATACCGCGCCAGGCGGACTCCGCCGCCTGCTGTTCCGCTTCCTTCTTGCTGCGGCCGGTGCCGGTGCCGTACGAGACACCACCGACGCGGGCAGCAGCAGTGAAGGTCTTCTCGTGGTCCGGTCCGGTCTCGGTGACCAGGTATTCCGGTACGCCAAGACCTTCGGCCGCCGTGAGCTCCTGGAGACTGGTCTTCCAGTCCAGGCCGGCTCCGAGGTTCGAGGACTTCTCGATGAGCGGGTCGAAGAGCCGGTGAACCAGCTCCGAGGCCGCGTCGAGGCCCTGGTCCAGGTAGACCGCGCCGATCACCGCTTCAAGGGTGTCGGCGAGGATGGAGGCCTTGTCCCGGCCGCCCGTGCCCTCTTCGCCCCGGCCGAGCCGGATGAAGGAGCCGAGTTCGAGGCCACGCCCGACCTCCGCCAGTGCACGCGAGTTGACCACCGCGGCCCGAAGTTTGGCCAGCTGGCCTTCGGGGAGGTCCGGGTGGGTCGTGTACAGCGTGTCCGTGACCACCAGGCCGAGCACGGAGTCCCCGAGGAACTCCAGCCGCTCGTTGGTGGGCAGACCGCCGTTCTCGTACGCGTACGAGCGGTGGGTCAGTGCACGCACCAGAAGGGCGGACTCGAGTCGATACCCGAGCCGCCCTTCCAGAAGCTTGTGGGACGAGGCCGCGTTGCTACTGTCTGCCTGCTTCTCAGCGTTGGACAGCTCAGACATTGCGCCTCTCACCAGCCGCTCAGACCTCGAGGACCTGGCGCTTGTTGTAGGTGCCGCAGCTCGGGCACGCAATGTGCTGGAGCTTCGGCTCCTGGCAACGCTCACACGAAACCAGGGTGGGGACCGCAGCCTTCCACTGCGACCGGCGGTGGCGCGTGTTGCTGCGCGACATCTTCCGCTTCGGAACAGCCACGGCTACTTCTCCTGCTTCTCGGCGGCGCCCTGAACTCCGTCAGAGGCAGTGCCGCTCATGTTGTCCTTCTCGCCGTCCTGATCGGTCACGACGAGTCCTTGCAATGCCGCCCACCGGATGTCGACGGCGTCATGGTGGTGGTCCGGGTCGTCGTTCAGGCTGAGCCCGCAATCGGGGCACAGTCCGAGACAGTCCTCCCGGCACACCGGCTGCATGGGCAGTGCGAGCACCACCACATCCCGCAGCACGGGTTCGAGGTCGAACAAGCCGTCCTCGAGGAAGAGCGTGTCCTCGTCGTCCTCGGCGTCGTCGGCCGGCTCCGCCTTGGAGCGGCTCCGGTCGTCGGCGTCAGGGTACGAGAACATCTCCTGGAAATCCGCCTTGAGCTCGCGCTCGACGGACTCCAGACACCTTACGCACTCCCCGGTCGCCGATGCACGGACGGTGCCTGTGACAAGCACCCCTTCCATGACCGACTCCAGACGGAGGCTGAGCTTCAGCGGGGCGCCCTCCGGCACTCCGATGACGCCGGCGAGACCGAGGTCCGCCGGTGCCGCGATCTCACGGGACAGCCGCTGCATGGCACCAGGACGCCGACCCAGCTCGTGCGTGTCGAACACGAGGGGGTTGCGGTGGTCGAGGCGGGTATTCAGGGCCGTTCCTGCTTTCACAGATCGCTGAAGATCAAAGTTCCGCCCGCAGATGGGCAGCATGGATCGCGGTGCATACGCGCGACCGAACAGCCAGGATACCCGGCACCGCGCTCTGCGCCCAATCCTGAGCTAGCGGCCCTGCTCGTACTGGCGCAGCTGGTCCAGGTTGATCATGCTCGTGTCGAAGAAACTGGTCTCGTCGAGCGAGGGCTGCTGCGCCTGGGGCTCCTGGTACGCGGCGTAGGGGTCCGGCTGCTGCTGGTACCCCGCGTACGGGTCGGGCTGCTGCTGGTAGCCCGCATAGGGGTCCTGGTGGCCCTGGTAGGCGTAGCCGTCCTGCTGCTGGTGCTGCTGGTGCTGGTGCTGCTGCTGGTCCTGGTAGGCATACGTGTCGTACACCGGCTCCGGCTGCGCCGGGATCGGCGCGTGCACCGGCTGGGGCTCGGCCAGGCCCGCGAGGAAGTCGGCGTCGCTCGCCGAGCGGGACTGCTGCACGCCCGCCGCGTCCTGGGCGGCCACGTGCGCGCCTAGGTCGTCCGTGGGCACCCGGCCCAGCAGCTTCTGCCGGCCGCGGCCGACGGCCTCCAGGGTCTTGGAGAGCACCGCCTCGAAGGTCGCCAGCTTGGTGTCCACGTACGCGTCCGCCTGCAGGCGCTGCGTCTCGGGGTCGTGGCTGCGCTCGGGCGCCTCCGCGTCCGGGTAGCCGTGCTCGTCCAGACCCGGCCCGCGGCCCAGCAGCTTCTCCCGGCCCCGGTCCACCGACCCGATGGTCTTGGTGAGGACGACCTCGAAGTTCGCGAGCTTGCTGTCGACGTAGTCGTCGGCCTCGGCCCGGATCTCCTCCGCCTCCCGGCGGGCCTCCTCCAGGATCCGGTCCGCCTCGGCCTGGGAGCGCCGCGCGATCTCGGTGTCGGAGATCAGCGAACCGCGCTGGCTGTGGGCGGACTCGATGATCCGCTCCGCCTCCCGGCGGGCCTCCTCGACCATCTGCTCCCGGCCGCCGATGAGCTCCTGCGCCTGCGCGAGCGAGCCGGGGAGAGCCGCGCGGACCTCTTCGAGCTGGGCGAGCAGCTCCGCCCGGTTGATCACGCAGGAGGCCGACATGGGCATGGACCGGGCGCCGCCGACGGCCGCGACGATCTCGTCGAGCTTCTTCTGCACGTCCATGGGGGCTCGCACTCTCTCGGCCTCGGGCGGTTCCCGAGTCGGACGCCACGACTGTAAGGCCAGCGGGCGGCCCCCCGACACTGACTGACGGCCCGTCAGGTGCTCAGCGGTTGCGCAGGCGCTCGATCAGCGCCGCGTGCACGTGCGCCGGAAGCAGGTGGGCGACGTCGCCGCCCCATGCCGCCACCTCCTTGACCAGGGAGGACGACAGGAAGCTGTAGGTGGGGTTCGTCGGCACGAAGAGGGTTTCGACGCCCGACAGCCCCATGTTCATCTGGGCCATCTGGAGCTCGTAGTCGAAGTCGCTGACGGCGCGCAGGCCCTTGACGATGGCCGGGATGTCGCGCTGCTTGCAGAAGTCGACGAGCAGCCCGTGGAAGGACTCGACCTGGATGTTCCCGTAGTCGGCCGTCGCCTCGCGGATCAGCTCGATCCGCTCCTCGACGGTGAACAGGCCCTGCTTGGACTGGTTGATCATCACGGCGACGTGCACGACGTCGTAGAGCCGGGAGGCGCGTCCGATGATGTCGAGGTGTCCGTTGGTGATGGGATCGAAGGATCCCGGGCAGACGGCGCGGCGCAACTGAACTCCCTCGTTCATGAGTCTTCGCTGGTGAAGGCGGCGCGACCGTACCAAAGGGTGCCCTCGCCGTACTTCCGGGACCGGAGCGGCTCGAAGCCCTCGGGCCACGGGAAGGCACCGCTCCTGGTGCTGCGTTCCACGGTGACGAGCGCATCGTCCGTGAGCCAGCCATTGGACCGGAGTGTGAGCAGGATCTCCCGAAGATCGTCGTGGCCGACGGCGTACGGGGGGTCCAGGAAGACGATGTCGTACGGTTCCCCGCCCGCCCGCGCCGCGATGACCTGCTCGGCCTTGCCCGACCGGAATTCGGCGCCGGGCAGGCCCACCGCCTTGATGTTGTCCCGGATGGACTTGGCGGCCTTGGGGTCGGTCTCGACCAGCAGGGCGTGGTCCGCGCCGCGGGAGAGGGCCTCCAGGCCGACGGCGCCGGAGCCGGCGTAGAGGTCGAGCACGCGGGCCGCCGCGAGGCCGTGCAGTGACTCCCACGTGGAGAAGAGGCCTTCGCGCATCCGGTCGGAGGTCGGCCGGGTACCGGTGCCCGGGGGCACGGCCAGCCGTCGCCCGCCGGCGCTGCCGGCGATCACGCGGGTCATCGATGAGGTCCTTCGGTCTTCGGGAACAGCGGGCCCCCCTATTGTCAGCCCTTCTCCAGGTACTGCTCCCGCTCGGTGTCCAGCAAGGCGTCCAGCGCCGTCCGCAGCCCGGGCAGCCGCTCCAGCTCGGGATCCTCCGCGACCACGCGGGCGGCCTCCTCCCGGGCCTGCGCGATGACCTCCTCGTCCTCGATGACGGCGAGCATCCGCAGCGAGGAGCGCACCCCCGACTGGGCCTGTCCGAGCACATCGCCCTCGCGGCGCTGCTCCAGGTCGATCCGGGAGAGCTCGAAGCCGTCGAGGGTGGCGGCGACGGCGGCCAGCCGGGCCCGCGCGGGACTCGCCTCGTGCATCTCGCTGACCAGCAGGCACAGGCCGGGTGCGGAGCCGCGGCCGACGCGGCCGCGCAGCTGGTGGAGCTGGGAGACGCCGAACCGGTCCGCGTCCATGATCACCATGACGGTGGAGTTCGGCACGTTCACCCCGACCTCGATCACGGTGGTGGCGACCAGCACCTTGACCTCGCCCGCGGCGAAGCGGCGCATCACGTCGTCCTTGTCGGCCGGGTCCATCCGCCCGTGGAGCACCTCGACGCCCAGTCCGGCCAGCGGGCCGCGGGCGAGCTGCTCGGCGATGTCCAGGACGGCGAGCGGCGGCCGCTTCTCGGCCTCGTCCTCCGGGGAGGCCTTGGAGGCCTTCTTCTTCGGCTCCTCCTCGTCGCCGATGCGGGGGCAGACCACATACGCCTGGTGGCCCTTCTCCACCTCCTCGCGGACCCGCTCCCAGGCCCGGGTGAGGAAGTGCGGCTTGTCCTTGGCGGGCACCACATGGGTGGCGATCGGCGAGCGCCCGGCGGGCAGCTGGTCGAGGACGGAGGTCTCGAGGTCGCCGAAGACGGTCATGGCGACGGTGCGCGGGATCGGGGTCGCCGTCATCACCAGCAGGTGCGGGGGCTGCTTCCCCTTCGACCGGAGCGCGTCGCGCTGCTCCACGCCGAAGCGGTGCTGCTCGTCGACGACGACCAGGCCGAGGTCGTGGAACTGAACCTTGTCCTCGATCAGCGCGTGCGTGCCGATCACGATCCCGGCCTCGCCGGTGACCAGGTCGAGCAGGGCCTGGCGGCGGGCCGGCATCCCCATGGACCCGGTGAGCAGCACCACCTTGGTGCCCTGGTCGGAGCCGCCGAGCATGCCCCCCTCGGCGAGCTCGCCCATCATCTCGGTGATGGACCGGTGGTGCTGCTGGGCGAGCACCTCGGTGGGCGCGAGCATCGCGGCCTGCCCTCCGCAGTCCACGACCGCGAGCATGGCGCGCAGCGCCACCAGCGTCTTCCCGGAGCCGACCTCGCCCTGGAGGAGGCGGTGCATGGGGTGTTCGGTGGCCAGGTCGTCGAAGATCTCCTCGGAGACCGTCTGCTGGCCCTGGGTGAGGGTGAAGGGGAGCTTGGCGTCGAAGGAGTCGAGCAGGCCGCCGGGGACGGGGCGCCGGGGCACGGCCGGGAGCTGGGAGTCGGCGTGGCGGCGGCGGGCCAGGGCGACCTGGAGGACGAAGGCCTCGTCCCACTTCAGGCGCTGGCGGGCGTCGTCGATGTCGGCCTTGGTGGCGGGCCGGTGGATCTTCAGCAGGGCGTCGGTGAGCGGGACCAGCCCGCGGCCCTCGCGCAGCGCGGGCGGCAGCGGGTCCACGGCCTCCCGGGCGCCGGGCAGTACGGCGTCCACGCACTTGGCGATCTTCCAGGACTCCAGCTTCGCGCAGGCCGGGTAGATCGGGATGAGCCGGCCGGCGAATGCGGTGGCCGCGTCCCGGTCGGAGGCGTCCGCGCCGAGGGGCTCGTAGGCGGGGTGCGCCAGCTGGAGCTTGTGGTTGAACTTCGAGACCTTGCCCGCGAACATCGCCCGGGTGCCGGGCAGCAGGTCCTTGTGCGGCTTGTGCACGCCCGCACCGAAGAAGACCAGCTGGAGCCGGCCGTTGCCGTCGGTGATGGTCACCTCGAGGCGTTTGCCGCGGCCCCCGTTGAAGGTCAGGATCCGGGCGTCGGCGACCTGGGCGACGACGGTCACGTGCTCGTCGATCTGGTCGGCGAGCTCGGCCAGCGAGGTCAGCTCACCGCGCTCGGCGTACCGCCGCGGGTAGTGGTGGAGCAGGTCCAGGGCCGTGTGCAGGCCGAGCTGCTCGGCCAGCACCTTGGCGGTGGCGGGACCGAGCGTCTTCTTGAGGTCTTCGTCGAGCGCGGGCACGTGTTCCATTGCACACCATGCCGCCGACAACCCGGCTATTCCACCCCGATGAGCAGCGGCGCCGAGTACCGCCCGCCGCGGTAGGTGACCGTGTCCACGGCCAGGTGCCCGTGCTGGACGTACGCCTCCAGGTGCTCGGCGAGGGTGTCCGGCACCTCGGGTCCCAGCACGAGGGTGACGAGTTCGCCGCCGGAGCCGAGCATCCGCTCCAGGACGGCCTCGGCGGTCTCGGTCAGGCTCGCGCCGATGACGGCGACGTCGCCGTCGATGAGGCCGAGCACGTCGCCGGCCTGGCAGATGCCGGCCGAGGTGAAGGACTGCCGTTCGGCGACGGCGAGTTCCCCGTACCGGGTGGCGCCGGCCGCCGCGGTCATGGCCACCACGTCCTCGTCGAAGCTGCCCTCCGGGTCGTGCACGGCGAGGGCGGCCAGGCCCTGGACCGCCGACCGGGTGGGGATCACCGCCACCCGCACGCCGTCGGCGCGGGCCCGTTCGGCCGCCGCGGCCGCGGTCGCGCGCAGCTCGGCGCCGCCCGGCAGCAGGACCACCTCGCGGGCGTGCGCCCGGCGGATGGCGTCGACCAGGTCGGCGACGGCCGGGGCCTCCCCGGGGCGCACGAGCACGGTGGTCGCGCCCGCCTCCCCGCACAGGCCCGCCAGCCCCTCGCCGGGGACGACGGCGACCACGGCCCGCTGGGCGCGCTCGCCGCGGGCCCGGCGCCGCTCGTCGCCGAAGTGCGTGATGCGTATCCGGTACGGCCGGCCGGCGACGACCCCGGCCTCCACGGCCGCGCCCGGGTCGTCGACGTGGACGTGGACGTTCCACAGCCCCTCGCCGCCGACCACGACGAGGGAGTCGCCGAGCCCGTCGAGCCGCGCGCGCAGCTCCCCGACCGCCTCCTCGGAGGCCTCGAGCAGGTAGACCACCTCGTACGCGGGCCCGTCGTCCTCCTGCGCGCAGGGCTCCGGGGTCCGCGGTACGGGCACGGCCCGGCCGCGCACCGGCTCGGGGGCCGGCTCCTGCCCGGAGAGCGCCTGCCACAGGGCGCCCAGGACGGCGACCAGCCCGCAGCCCCCGGCGTCCACCACCCCGGCGCGGCCCAGCACGGCCAGCTGCTCCGGGGTCTCGGCCAGGGCGGCGCGGGCCCCGTCGTAGGCGGCGCGGGCCACGTCGGCGGCGGTCGCGGCCGCGCTCCCGGCGGCCTCGCCGGCGCGTGCGGCCGCCGCGGCGACGGTGAGCATGGTGCCCTCGACGGGGTGCGCGACGGCCCCGTACGCCTCCTCCGCGGCCCGGGTCAGCGCCTGGGCCAGCAGCCGGCCGGGCCCGCGCCCGCCCGGCTCGTCGCCCAGTACGTCGGCCACTCCGCGCAGCAGCTGCGCCAGGATGGTCCCGGAGTTCCCCCGGGCCCCGACGAGCGCCCCGTACGCGTAGGCCCGCACGGCCTGGGCGAGGGAGGTGCGCGCTGTGTCCTCGGCCACCTGCCCGAAGGCCTCGGTCAGCGCGAGGTCGGCCGACTCGGCGGTGAGGTAGAGGTTGGTGCCGGTGTCCGCGTCGGCCACCGGATAGACGTTGATCGCGTCGATGTCCTCGCGGGCCCGGCCCAGTGCGGCCAGGGCCAGCGAGCTCCAGGTGCGCACCGCTTCGGCGTCGAGCTCGTCAGTGGGCTGCGGCTGCGGCTCGTGCGGCACCGGGCGTTCCTCCTTGTGCGGGCCAGGGTTCACCGCAGGGTAACCAAGGACTGCGCGGGCGTCCGGATCACGGGGCGGGGGCAGCGGCAGCCATGGTAGTTTTCTTGGACGGACGCAGTCGTTGTATGCTGCTCCGGTTGCCCGGCGAGAGTCGGGCCATTCCCCCGGCAAACCACTTCAGACCTCTGAATCCGGTGCGCCGGTTTCACTGTAATTGCATCTGAAGTCTTGGAGTGACCTGTGGCTGCCAACTGCGACGTTTGCGCCAAGGGGCCGAGCTTCGGCAACAACATCTCCCACTCGCACCGCCGCACCTCGCGTCGCTGGAACCCGAACATCCAGCGCGTTCGTGCCGTGGTCAATGGGACGCCGAAGCGCCTCAACGCCTGCACCTCGTGCATCAAGGCCGGCAAGGTCTCGCGCTGACGCCTCCCGTCGTAGCGCAGCCCTTTCCGGTTGCCCTAAAGGCCGGTTCACCTCTGGTGAACCGGCCTTTTGCCTTGTCCGGCGGGGCTCAGCGCCACTGCCAGGCGTGATCCACCGGGCCGATGCCGCCCCCGAGCGGGAAGCCGGCGGCGATGGCGCCCGTGACGTACTCCTTGGCGGCCGTGACCGCCTCCGGCACGGCCAGGCCCTTGGCCAGGCCCGCCGCGATGGCGCTGGCGAGGGTGCAGCCCGTGCCGTGGGTGTGCCGGTTGTCGTGCCGGGGGGCCCGCAGCCAGCGCTCCTCGGTCCCGTCCGTGAGCAGGTCCACGGCCTGGTTCCCGTGCGCCGCCAGGTGTCCGCCCTTGATCAGCGCCCACCGGGGCCCGTACCCGAGGATCGCGTCGGCGGCCCGGCGCATGTCGTCCTCGCTCTCCACCAGCACGCCCGTGAGCTGCGCCACCTCGTCCAGGTTGGGCGTGGCCACGGTGGCCCGCGGGAGCAGCTCCGTGCGCACGGCGTCCAGCGCCGAGGCGGCGAGGAGCGCGTCGCCGTGCTTGGAGACCCCCACGGGGTCCACGACGGCCGGGGCGGGGGTGTCGGCCAGCAGGGCGGCCACCGTCTCCACGAGGACCGCGCTGGAGAGCATCCCGGTCTTCACGGCCTGTACGCCGATGTCGTCCACGACGGCCCGGTACTGGGCCGTGACGGCCTCGGCGGGCAGTTCCCAGGCTCCCCGTACCCCGAGCGAGTTCTGCGCGGTCACCGCGGTCACCACGCTCATGCCGTGCACGCCGAGCGCCAGCATGGTCTTGAGGTCGGCCTGGATGCCTGCGCCGCCGCCGGAGTCGGATCCGGCGACGGTCAGGCACAGCGGCGGGGCGGTGCTCACAGGCCGTTGTCCTCGGCGGCCGGGTCGGCCCCGAAGTGGTCCCAGCCTCCGGTGCTGGTCCACGGCGCGCCGTCCACGGTGACCTGGGGCAGCGCGGAGCGGTTCAGCACCTCGCCGATGACCTTCCAGCGGGCCGGGAGCTTCACGTCGGGCGGGAAGGTGGCCACGATGGCGTGGTCCTCTCCCCCGGTGAGCACCCACTGCAGCGGGTCCACGCCGACGGCCTGGCCGATGTCGTGCATCTGGGTCGGGATGTCGACGGCCCCCGAGCGCAGGTCGATCCGTACCTTGCTGGCCTCGGCGATGTGCCCGAGGTCGGCGATCAGGCCGTCGCTGACGTCGGTCATGGCGGTGGCGCCGAGCCCGGCGGCCGCGGGGCCCGCGTGGTACGGCGGCTCGGGGCGCCGGTGCGCCTCGACGAAGGCCCGCGGGGAGCGGAAGCCGCGCGAGAGGACCGCGAATCCGGCGGCGGACCAGCCGAGCCAGCCGGTGACGGCCACGACGTCGCCGGGCTGGGCGCCGGAGCGCAGCACGGGCTCGTGGTTGCGCAGGTCGCCCAGAGCGGTGATGGCGACGGTGATGGTGTCGCCGCGCACGACGTCCCCGCCGACCACGGCCGCGCCCGCGACCTGGCACTCGTCGCGGATGCCGTCCATCAGCTCGGTGGGCCAGGTGACCGGGAGTTCGGCCGGGACGACGAGGCCGAGGAGCAGCGCGGTCGGCACCGCTCCCATGGCGGCGATGTCGGCGAGGTTCTGCGCGGCGGCCTTGCGGCCGACGTCGTAGGCGGTGGACCAGTCGCGCCGGAAGTGCCTGCCCTCCAGCAGGATGTCGGTGCTCGCCACGACCCGCCGGTCGGGTGCCGACACCACCGCGGCGTCGTCGCCCGGTCCGAGGCGGACCGCCGGGGTGGTGGTGAGCCGTGAGGTGAGCTCACGAATGAGCCCGAACTCCCCCAGCTCGCCCACAGTGCCCTTCATCGCTGTGCCCCTTCTTGCCCAGTCCGCTTGCGGTCGCGAGCCGTCACAGCTCTGGGTACCGTCAACAGATACGTCAACTTCAGCTCTCCGTACGCCCCGCCTTGCGTGGCGCCGGGCCCGCGGGTCTCCCCGCGGCGCGCGGCGACGCGGTACCGTGGCGTCCCTTCTTCCCCCGGCCCTTTCGATCGTGTGGGGCCCACCCGAAGGTTAGGGGAAATGATCCTCGTGGCCGCCCTGGAGGTTCCGTGGTACAGGCGTACATCCTTATCCAGACCGAGGTGGGCAAGGCGTCGTTCGTCGCCGAGTCCATCGGCCAGATCCCGGGGGTGATCCAGGCCGAGGACGTGACGGGTCCGTACGACGTGATCGTGCGCGCCCAGGCCGACACCGTGGACGAGCTCGGCCGCATGGTCGTGGCGAAGGTCCAGCAGGTGGAGGGGATCACCCGCACCCTGACCTGCCCGGTGGTCCATCTGTAGCCCCCGTCTACTCTTGGCCGGTGATGTCCCTCCACCGCCGGCCCCTCCGTGTCCGCATCGTGTCGGCCGTGCCCGCCGCGCTGGCCCTCTCGGGCCTCGCGGCGTGCTCCCCGGGCTCTTCCGAGGCCCGGGTGGACCCGCCGCCCACGCCGCCGGCCAAGGTCGCGGGGCTCTGTGCAGCGCTGCACGAGGAGCTCCCGGAGACGGTGGCCGGCCTGGCGCGGACCAGGACCGAGCCGCAGTCCGCGCTGACCGCCGCGTGGGGCGGCTCGGCGATCGTACTGCGGTGCGGTATCCCCAAGCCCCGCGCGATGGCCGATCCGAAGCAGGAGGGCGTCCACGTGAACGGGGTCGCCTGGCTGCTGGAGAAGCTCGACGACGGCGGTTTCCGGTTCACCACCGGGCTGCGGGAGGCGTACACGGAGGTCGTGGTCGACAAGGAGCATGCCACGGACGCGGGCATGCTCGTCGGACTGTCCACGGCCGTGGCCGCCACCGTGCCCGAGGGCATCTCGTCGTACTGAGGCCCGAGCCCGCCCGGCCCTCACACCGACCGCCCGCCGGCCGGCCCCGGAAGGGCCGGCCGGCGGGCGGTCTGCGGTACGGGCGATGCGGAGCCCGGTGCGGCTAGCGCAGCCCGGTGGAGCGGCGCAGGGCGGCCTGGATCAGCAGGTCGACGAGTTCCCGGTACTCGATGCCCGACTCCTGCCACATCCGCGGGTACATGGAGATCGGTGTGAAGCCCGGCATCGTGTTGATCTCGTTGATGACGAACTCGCCGTCCTCGGTGAGGAAGAAGTCGGCGCGGACCAGGCCCTCGCAGGACGCGGCCTCGAAGGCCTCGATCGCGAGCCGCTGCACCTCGGCGGTCTGCTCCGGGGTGAGCGGGGCGGGCACGATCCCGGAGGCGGAGTCGATGTACTTCGCCTCGAAGTCGTAGAAGTCGTGGCTGGAGACCGGCGGGATCTCGGCGGGCGCGCTCGCGCGCGGGCCGTCCTCGAACTCCAGCACGCCGCATTCGATCTCGCGGCCGCGCAGCAGCGCCTCCACGATGATCTTCGGGTCGTGGCGCTGGGCCTCGCGGACCGCGGCGTCCAGGCCGGAGGCGTCGTCGACCTTGGTGATGCCGATCGAGGAGCCGGCCCGGGCGGGCTTGATGAACAGCGGCCAGCCGTGCTCGGCGGCGAAGTCCAGGATGCGGCCGCGGGCGGCGTCGGGGTCGGCGGTCCACTCGCGGGGGCGGACGGTCACGTACGGGCCGACGCGCAGCCCGAAGGAGGTGAACACCCGCTTCATGTAGTCCTTGTCCTGGCCGACGGCCGAGGCGAGGACGCCCGAGCCGACGTACGGGACCCCGGACAGTTCCAGGAGGCCCTGGAGGGTGCCGTCCTCGCCGTACGGGCCGTGCAGGACCGGGAAGACGACGTCGACCTCGCCCAGGGCCTTGGGGACGGCGCCGGGCTCCGTGTAGACGACCTCGCGGCTGGCGGGGTCGACCGAGAGCACGACGGCGCCGTCCTCGGAGTCGGCGAGGTCCGCGACGCTCGGAAGCCTGCGGTCGGCGATGGCCATCCGCGACGGCTCGTCGGCGGTCAGCGCCCACCGGCCGTCCGTGGTGATGCCGATGGGCAGCACCTCGTACTTGGAGCGGTCGATGGAGCGCAGCACCGCGCCCGCCGTGACGACCGAGATGGCGTGTTCCGAGCTGCGGCCGCCGAACACGACGGCCACGCGGGGCTTGCGGCCCTGCTGCTCAGGGGTCTGGGGGAGGTTCTCGCTGCTCATATCGCCACGAGGGTACCCGCTCGGACGTCCGGAAAGGAGTCAGCGGCGTTCCGGTTTGGCGCTGCGCCCCATCAGTTCCTTGAGCGCGACCAGGGTCGGCTTGCCGTGGTGGACGATGTCGACGACCGTCTCGGTGATCGGCATGTCGACGCCGTGCCGGTGGGCCAGATCCGCCACGGACTGGCAGGACTTGACGCCCTCGGCGGTCTGCTTGGTGACCGCGATGGTCTCCTCGAGGGTCATCCCGCGGCCGAGGTTGGTGCCGAAGGTGTGGTTCCGGGAGAGCGGCGAGGAGCAGGTGGCGACGAGGTCTCCGAGCCCGGCGAGGCCGGAGAAGGTGAGCGGGTCGGCGCCCATCGCCAGGCCCAGGCGGGTCGTTTCGGCAAGGCCGCGGGTGATGAGCGAGCCCTTGGTGTTGTCGCCCAGGCCCATGCCGTCCGCGATGCCCACGGCGAGGCCGATCACGTTCTTGACGGCGCCGCCGAGCTCGCAGCCGACGACGTCGGTGTTGGTGTAGGGGCGGAAGTACGGGGTGTGGCAGGCGGCCTGGAGGCGCTGGGCCACGGCCTCGTCCACGCAGGCGACGACGGAGGCTGCGGGCTGCCGGGCGGCGATCTCGCGGGCCAGGTTGGGGCCGGTGACGACGGCGACGCGCTCGGCGGGGACCTTGCCCACCTCTTCGATGACCTCGCTCATCCGCTTGGCGGTGCCGAGTTCGATGCCCTTCATCAGGGAGACGAGCACGGTGTCGGGGGCGAGCAGCGGGGCCCATTCGGCGAGGTTGCCGCGCAGCGTCTGGGAGGGGACCGCCAGGACGGTGAAGTCGGCGCCGCGGGCGGCCTCGGCCGGGTCGGTGGTGGCGCGGAGGTTCTCGGGGAGTTCGATGCCCGGCAGGTAGTCCGGGTTGGTCCGGCCGGTGTTGATGGCGTCGGCGAGCTCCCGGCGGCGGCCCCAGAGGGTCACCTCGCAGCCGGCGTCGGCGAGCACCATGCCGAAGGCCGTGCCCCAAGAGCCGGTTCCGTAGACGGCTGCCTTCACGGGACGTGTCACTTCGTGCCCTCCCCCGCGGCCTTGCGCCGCTGTTCCGCCCTGGCCTTGCGATGGTCGTACGGCTGCTCGGGCGCGGTCTCGCCGCGCACTTCCTCCAGCAGCGCGGTGATGGCCGCCATGATGACCTCGGTGGCCTCCTTGAGCACTTCCGGGGTGGGTTCCCGGTCGTAGAAGGCGGAGAGGTCGACGGGCGGTCCCGCGAGCACCTGGAGGGTCTTGCGCGGGAAGAGCCGGACCTTGTTCTCCCGGGCGTAGGGCGGCATCGCGAGATTCGCGCCCCACTGGGCCACCGGAATGACAGGGGCCTTGGTGATCAGCGCGACACGGGCGGCGCCGGTCTTGCCGGCCATCGGCCACATGTCGGGATCGCGGGTGAGGGTGCCTTCCGGGTAAAAGGCCACGCATTCGCCGCGCTCGATCGCGTCCACCGCGGCCCGGAATGCGTCCAGGGCGTTGGTGCTCTCGCGGTAGACCGGGATCTGTCCTGATCCGCGCAGGATCGCGCCGACAATCGGGACCTTGAAGAGGGCCGCCTTGGCGAGCAATCGGGGTACCCGGCCGGTGTTGTACTGGAAGTGCGCGTAGGAGAGCGGGTCCAGATACGAGTTGTGATTGACCGCGGTGATAAAGCCGCCCTCGGCCGGAATGTGCTCGATTCCCCGCCAGTCCCGCTTGAAGAGCACTACCAGCGGCGGTTTTGCGATGACCGCCGCCAGGCGGTACCAGAAGCCGATTCTGCGGCGGGACACTCGGACACCTTCCTCTAGGACCGGTGCGTGGCTTGGGCACCTCGTAGGCGGACAAGTGTCGCCCCAGGCCCGGTCTCTGTCGAGAACACCGTACGCCCCGCTCACGCGGCCGGAGTCCCGGGCTGCCCGGGCGGAGGTGACAATGGGCCGACGCGTGACCGGGCCATGACCTGACCATGGGCCGGCCGTGGACCGGAGCGCACCGCAGGGGAGGGGTCGGTCACGAACGCCGTCTGGAGCCTGGTGGTCCCGCTGAAGCCTCTGGCGACGGCCAAGAGCCGTCTCGCGGCCGCCGTGGGCGCCTCCCGTCCGGGGCTCGCGCTCGCCTTCGCCCAGGACACCGTGGCGGGGGCGCTCGCCTGCGCGGCGGTCGAGGATGTGGTGGTCGTCACGGACGACCCCGTGGCGTCCGGGGAACTGGCCCGGCTCGGGGCGCGGATCGTCGCGGACAGCCCGGGGGCCGGGCTCAACGCGGCGCTGGCCCACGGGGTGCGGGCGATACGGGCGGGCCGGCCGGGGGCGGCGGTGGCCGCGATGAACGCCGACCTGCCGGCCCTGCGGCCGCCCGAATTGCTACGCGTGCTCGAAACGGCCTCGGTATTTCCCCGGGCATTTCTGGCGGATGCGGCGGGAATCGGGACGACCTTGCTTTCCGCTGCTCCGGAGGTGGAATTGGCACCCGCGTTCGGTGGGCGCTCACGGGCCCGGCATTCGGCTTCGGGAGCGGTGGAAATCGCCCTGTCGGGCGTGGACAGCGTGCGCCGGGACGTGGACACGGCTCAGGACCTGCGGACGGCGCTCGCCCTCGGTGTGGGGCCGCACACGGCCCGATACAGTGCCGGTATGCAGGCGACCGCGTACACGTACGACTCCCAGACCCGCAGCGGCAGTGTGCTGCTGGACGACGGCACCCCGGTGCCCTTCGGGGCCGCGGCCTTCGACGCGGGCGGCCTGCGGCTGCTGCGGCCCGGGCAGCGGGTCCGGATCGAGACGGACGGCGAGGGCGCGGACCTGCGGATCACCCTGGTCACACTGCAGACCTTCTGAAAACGACGCACCGCGGGCCGGTTTCCCCACGGAGGGGAAACCGGCCCGGCGTGTGTGACGTGCGCCCCTACTTCTTGCGGGCGGTGGTCTTCTTCGCGGTGGCCTTGCGCGTCGCCGTCTTCTTGGCGGGCGCGGTCGTCTTCGCGGTGGCCTTCTTGGCCGCCGGAGCGGTCTTCTTCGCGGTGGCGGTGGTCTTCTTCGCCGCCGGCGCGGCCTTCTTGGCGGCCGTGGTCTTCTTGGCCGCGGCCGTCGCCTTCTTGGCGGTGGCGGTGCTCTTGACCGCCGCCTTCTTGGCGGGGCTGGTCTTCTTGGCCGCGGCCTTCGTTGCGACCGTGGTCTTCGCCGCGGCCTTCTTGGCGGTGGTGGCCCTCTTCGCGGCGGCCTTCTTGACCGTCACGGCGGCACCACCGGTGAGGCTGCCCTTGGGCGCCTTCTTCACCGAGACCTCGCCGCCCTTGGGCAGCTTCTTGGTGCCGCTGACCAGGTCCTTGAACCCCTGGCCCGCACGGAAGCGGGGCACCGAGGTCTTCTTGACCCGGACGCGTTCTCCGGTCTGCGGGTTGCGGGCGTAACGGGCCGGGCGGTCGACCTTCTCGAACGAGCCGAAGCCCGTGACCGAGACCCGGTCGCCCGCGACGGTAGCGCGGACGATCGCGTCCAGTACCGCGTCGACAGCGTCCGCGGCCTGCTGACGGCCGCCCAGCTTGTCGGCAATCGCTTCTACGAGCTGCGCCTTGTTCAACGTCTTCCCCTTCGGAGACTTCGCCAGAACGAATGTGTTCAAGCTTATTTCGCACGTTAGGCGGATATATACCGCAAATCAAACACGAAACGGGCTAATCACCCTAGTGCCGCAACGCTGGAGGCCGTTACGGAGTTCCTTCGCATCAGTCGCCTTCAGGGAATCGACCCTCGTCAAGGTCCTTCATCAACCTGTCCAGGCGCCTTGCCGCATCGGCGAGATCGTGCTTCGCCGCGGCCGTGACGACCAACAGCTTCCGGGACAGCGCCATCCTTACGCCCTCCGGGACTTGCAGTGAGCGCACCCGTATGTGTGCTTCCTTCAGCCGGTCCGCGACGAGTTCGTAGAGCTCAAGTTGACTGTCGCGTTCCATGCACAGATTGTGCCATCTGGGGCGAGTTGTCGCCTCACGGGGCCTCAACACACAGCTGTGCCCCCCACCGGACGGTGGAGGGCACAGTGTCCTGCCAGTGATCACCCAAAGGTGAATAAGCGCTGATCAGGCCGGAATCAGGCCTGAATCGTGCGCGGCTTGAAGGCCGGGCGGGCACTTTCGTACGTGGCGATGTCCGCTTCGTTCTGAAGGGTGAGGGAGATGTCGTCCAGACCCTCCAGCAGCCTCCAGCGGGCGTTGTCGTCGAGCTCGAACTCCGCCTCGATGCCCTGCGCTCGCACCTGGCGGTCGACCAGGTCGACGGTGACCTCGGCGGTGGGGTCCGCCTCGGTCAGCTCCCACAGCCGCTCGACGGTCTCCTGGGGCAGAACGACGGTCAGCAGGCCGTTCTTCAGCGAGTTCCCGCGGAAGATGTCGGCGAAGCGGGAGGAGATGACCGTCTTGAAGCCGAAGTTCTGCAGGG
Source organism: Streptomyces sp. LARHCF249 (assembly GCF_052871255.1). Classification (NCBI taxonomy): domain Bacteria; kingdom Bacillati; phylum Actinomycetota; class Actinomycetes; order Kitasatosporales; family Streptomycetaceae; genus Streptomyces; species Streptomyces sp. LARHCF249. The sequence continues at coordinate 11,160 of NZ_JBIXJQ010000015.1, read as the reverse complement.
CCCATACGGCGTGCTCGCGCGAGGAGCCGGTTCCGAAGTCGGGGCCGGCGACCAGCACGGTCGCCCCGGCGCGCTCCGGACGGTTGGTGACGAACTCCGGGTCCTTGCGCCAGGCCTCGAAGAGCCCGTCCTCGAACCCGTCACGGGTGATCTTCTTCAGCCAGTGGGCGGGGATGATCTGGTCGGTGTCGACGTTGCTGCGGCGCAGCGGGACGGCCCGGCCGGTGTGGGTGGTGAAGGCTTCCATGGTTCTCAGACTCCGGAGGGGGCGGGAACGGCCGAGGACTCGATCAGGTCGGCGGGAGAGGCCAAGTGGCCCAGTACCGCGGTGGCGGCGGCCACCTGCGGGGAGACCAGGTGGGTGCGTCCGCCCTTGCCCTGCCGGCCCTCGAAGTTGCGGTTGGAGGTGGACGCGGAACGCTCACCGGGGGCCAGTTGGTCGGGGTTCATGCCCAGACACATCGAACAGCCCGCGTGCCGCCATTCGGCGCCGGCCTCCTTGAAGACCGCGTCCAGGCCCTCTTCCACCGCCTGCAGGGCGACCCGGACGGAGCCGGGGACGACCAGCATCCGTACGCCGTCGGCGACTTTGCGGCCCTCGATGATCCCGGCGACGGCACGCAGGTCCTCGATGCGGCCGTTGGTGCAGGAACCTACGAAGACGGTGTCGACCTTGATCTCGCGGAGCGGCTGTCCGGCGGTCAACCCCATGTATTCCAGGGCCTTTTCGGCGGCGTGGCGCTCCGAAGGGTCCTCGTACGAAGCCGGGTCGGGGACGTTGGCCGACAGCGGCGCGCCCTGGCCCGGGTTGGTGCCCCAGGTGACGAACGGGGACAGCGTGGCGCCGTCCACGACGACCTCGGCGTCGAAGACCGCGTCGTCGTCCGTGCGCAGGGTCTTCCAGTAGGCGACCGCCGCGTCCCAGTCCTCGCCCACGGGGGCGTGGTCGCGGCCCTGCAGGTAGTCGAAGGTGGTCTGGTCGGGGGCGATCATGCCCGCGCGGGCGCCGGCCTCGATCGACATGTTGCAGATGGTCATGCGGGCTTCCATCGACAGCTTCTCGATGGCCTCGCCGCGGTATTCCAGGATGTACCCCTGGCCGCCGCCGGTGCCGATCTTGGCGATGATGGCCAGGATCAGGTCCTTGGCGGTGACACCCTCGGCCAGCTCGCCGGTGACCGTGATCGCCATGGTCTTGGGACGGGCCAGCGGCAGCGTCTGGGTGGCCAGCACGTGCTCGACCTGGCTGGTGCCGATGCCGAAGGCCAGCGCGCCGAAGGCGCCGTGCGTGGAGGTGTGGGAGTCGCCGCAGACCACGGTGGTGCCGGGCTGGGTCAGGCCCAGCTGCGGTCCCACGACGTGGACGACGCCCTGCTCGACGTCACCCAGCGAGTGCAGCCGGACACCGAACTCGGAGCAGTTCTTGCGCAGCGTCTCCAGCTGGGCCCGGGAGACCGGGTCCGCGATCGGCTTGTCGATGTCGAGGGTGGGGGTGTTGTGGTCCTCGGTCGCGATGGTGAGGTCGAGGCGTCGGACCGTGCGGCCGGCCTGGCGCAGGCCTTCGAAGGCCTGGGGGCTGGTCACCTCGTGCAGCAGGTGCAGATCGATGAAGAGGAGGTCGGGCTCGCCTTCGGCGCGCCGGACGACGTGGTCGTCCCAGACCTTCTCCGCGAGTGTCCTACCCATCGCTATCCCTCCGGCTCACCGTCCCGGACCCAGTGGTTCGTGGACCCGTACATACAGACTCGCTGGTTCTTGGAAAAATTGAACTTGCGTTTCACAGTGTGAGACGTGAATATCGTTTCATGGACAACTCTAGCGGCGTCGGCGTTCTCGACAAGGCAGCTCTGGTACTGAGCGCACTGGAGTCCGGTCCGGCCACCCTCGCCGGGCTGGTCGCGGCGACAGGGCTCGCACGACCCACGGCACATCGCCTTGCCGTGGCACTGGAACACCACCGGATGGTGGCGAGGGACATGCAGGGCCGGTTCATCCTCGGTCCGCGGCTGGCGGAGCTCGCCGCCGCGGCCGGCGAGGACCGTCTGCTGGCCACGGCGGGACCGGTACTGACCCACCTCCGCGACGTGACGGGCGAGAGCGCGCAGCTCTACCGCCGTCAGGGGGACATGCGCATCTGCGTCGCGGCCGCGGAGCGGCTGTCCGGCCTGCGGGACACCGTCCCGGTGGGCTCGACGCTCCCGATGAAGGCGGGCTCGGCCGCGCAGATCCTGATGGCCTGGGAGGAGCCCGAGCGGCTCCACCGCGGTCTGCAGGGCGCGCGCTTCACGGCGACGGCGCTCTCGGGCGTACGCCGCCGCGGCTGGGCGCAGTCGATCGGCGAGCGGGAGCCCGGCGTGGCCTCCGTCTCGGCGCCCGTGCGCGGGCCGTCGAACCGGGTGGTCGCCGCGGTGTCGGTGTCCGGGCCTATCGAGCGCCTGACCCGCCACCCGGGCCGGATGCACGCCCAGGCCGTCATCGACGCGGCCGCACGCCTCACGGAGGCCCTGCGCCGCTCCGGCTGACCTCACCGCCCTGCTTCACCCACCCCCGGGCCCGGGGGCGCGTACGACGCCGCACACGTCCGAACTCGCGCCTCCTGGCCCGTACTTGTACCGCAAGCCCGTCCGGGCGCGAACGACGAAAGAGGCCCTCCGCGATGAACGCGGAGGGCCTCTTCAGTGCGTACCCCCGACCGGATTCGAACCGGCGCTACCGCCTTGAGAGGGCGGCGTGCTAGGCCGCTACACAACGGGGGCAAGCCTTGCAGCTGTCGCTGCACTGCGCTGGGCTACCAGGACTCGAACCTAGAACAAAGGAACCAGAAACCTTCGTGTTGCCAATTACACCATAGCCCAAAGTGGTCTATACCAGACCAACAGTACCCCCGACCGGATTCGAACCGGCGCTACCGCCTTGAGAGGGCGGCGTGCTAGGCCGCTACACAACGGGGGCCCTAGCGATCCTGCATCAAGACGTACGGGAGCTACCCAGGACACCTCACGGGAAGGATCTGTACCCCCGACCGGATTCGAACCGGCGCTACCGCCTTGAGAGGGCGGCGTGCTAGGCCGCTACACAACGGGGGCAAGCACTGCGTTACTACTGCACTGCGCTGGGGTACCAGGACTCGAACCTAGAATAAGGGAACCAGAAACCCTCGTGTTGCCAATTACACTATACCCCACCAAAAGTCAACCCCCTGCGGGGTCTTTCTTTTGAGTGGCGCCTCCGTCCGGCCTTTCGGCCCGCTCCGGCGGCGCAGAAAGAACATTACCGGATGCCTGACCGTGCTCCAAAACGGGTATCGCCTGCCAGCAGCTCGGGCAGCAGGTCAAGGCCCTCGATGCGGAGCACGCCGTCGGGTCCGGGCCCGCGCCCGCCGTCGCGGTCGAGCCAGACGGCGAGCAGGCCGGCGTCGCGCGCGCCCCGCGCGTCGATCTCCGGCTGGTCCCCGACGTACGCCACCTCCTCCGGCGGCAGTCCCAGCGCCTCGCACGCGGCGAGGAAGGCTCCCGCCTCGGGCTTGCTGATGCCGAGCTCCACGGCGCAGACCAGCACCTCGAAGCGGTCGCGCAGTCCGAGGTCGCGCAGCTTGGGGTCCTGGTTGGCGGTGGAGGAGTTGGAGAGCACCCCGTGCCGGTACTCCGCGGCCAGGGCGTCGAGTACGGGCACCACGTCGGGGAAGACCGCCCAGGCGGCCTTGTAGTGCTCGACGTACCGGTCGAACCAGGCGTCGACCTCGCCGTCGGTCATGCCGGGCCGCTCCAGGAACTCCCGCACCCGCTCCCGCCGCTGCCCCTGGAAGGTGCCCTCGCCCGCGGCGAAGCGCGCCCAGTGCCGGTCGGTGATCTCCCGCCACAGCGCGAGCGCCTGCGCGGGGGTCCCGTAGCGCTCCGCGATCCCCGCTTCCTCCAGCTGTCGCGAGAGTCCGGCGGCGTCGGCTCCCGTGTAGTCGAAGAGGGTGTCGTCGATGTCCCACAGCACGGCACTGATCGGCATGCGTCGAGCCTATCCCCGTGCCCGCCTCCGCGGAGGCCTTTCCAGGGCTTGCACGACGCCGCAGGGGCGGCAGCCGGGTCGGCTGCCGCCCCTGCGGGACGTGCGGGTCGTACGGGGAGAGCTACGCGGCGAGCTTGGACAGGGCCGCGTCGATGCGGGCCAGGGAGCGCTCCTTGCCCAGGATCTCCAGGGACTCGAAGAGCGGCAGGCCGACCGTGCGGCCGGTGACGGCGACGCGGACCGGCGCCTGGGCCTTGCCGAGCTTGAGGCCGTGGGCCTCGCCGGCGGTCAGGACGGCCTGCTTGAGGGACTCCGGGTCCGACCAGTCGGCGGCGGAGAGGTTCTCGCGCGCCGTGGCCAGGAGGGCCGCGGGCTCGCCCTTCATCGCCTTGTCCCACGAGGCCTGGTCCTCGACCGGCTGCTTCAGGAAGAGGAAGTCGACGTTGGCGGTGATGTCCGACAGGACGGTCACGCGGGTCTGGGCGTACGGGGCGATGCGCGCCCAGGCCTCCGCGTCGAAGTCCTCGGGCGCCCAGTTGGCGTGCGGGGCCCGCAGCCACGGGGCGCAGGCGTCCGCGAAGGCCTTCGGGTCCAGCAGGCGGATGTGGTCGGCGTTGATCGCCTCGGCCTTCTTGAGGTCGAAGCGCGCCGGGTTCGCGTTGACGCCGTCGATGTCGAACTTCGACACCATCTCCTCGATCGAGAAGACGTCCTGGTCCTTGGAGAAGGACCAGCCGAGCAGCGAGAGGTAGTTCAGCAGGCCCTCGGGGAGGAAGCCGCGCTCGCGGTAGAGGTTGAGCGAGGACTCCGGGTCCCGCTTGGAGAGCTTCTTGTTCCCCTCGCCCATCACGTACGGCAGGTGGCCGAACTGCGGGACGCCCGTGGCGATGCCGAGCTCCATCAGCGCCTTGTAGAGCGCGATCTGGCGGGGGGTGGAGGACAGCAGGTCCTCGCCGCGCAGCACGTGCGTGATCTGCATCAGCGCGTCGTCGACCGGGTTGACCAGCGTGTAGAGCGGCGCGCCGTTCGCCCGCAGGATGCCGAAGTCCGGCACGTTCTCCGGGGTGAAGGTCAGCTCGCCGCGCACCAGGTCGGTGAAGGTGATCGGCTCGTCGGGCATCCGGAAGCGGACGATCGAGGGGCGGTGCTCGCCCTGGAACGCCTCCAGCTGCACCCGGGTCAGCTCGCGGCAGTGGCCGTCGTAGCCGGAGGGCTTGCCGGCCGCGCGGGCGGCGGCGCGGCGGGCGTCCAGCTCCTCGGTCGAGCAGTAGCAGTCGTACGCGTAACCGCCGTCGCGCAGCCGCTGGGCGACGTCCGCGTAGATGTCCATGCGCTCGGACTGGCGGTACGGGGCGTGCGGGCCGCCGACCTCGGGGCCCTCGTCCCAGGTGAAGCCGAGCCAGCGCAGCGAGTCGAGCAGCTGCTCGTACGACTCCTCGGAGTCCCGGGCCGCGTCGGTGTCCTCGATCCGGAAGACGAACGTACCGCCGTGGTGGCGGGCGAACGCCCAGTTGAAGAGGGCGGTGCGGACCAGGCCCACGTGGGGGTTGCCGGTCGGGGAGGGACAGAAACGTACGCGGACGTTCGCGTTAGCCACGCTTGATCACCTTGTTGGTGAGAGTGCCGATGCCTTCGATGGTGACGGCGACCTCGTCGCCGACGTTGAGGGGGCCGACTCCGGCCGGGGTCCCCGTGAGGATGACGTCGCCCGGGAGCAGCGTCATGGCCTCGGTGATGTGGACGATCAGGTCCTCGATGGAGCGGACCATGTCGCTGGTGCGGCCGAGCTGGCGCTGTTCGCCGTTGACCGTGCACTGGATGGTCAGGTCGCTCGGGTCCAGGTCGGTCTCGATCCAGGGGCCGAGGGGGCAGGCGCTGTCGAAGCCCTTGGCCCGGGCCCACTGCTTCTCGCGCTGCTGGACGTCGCGCGCGGTGACGTCGTTGGCGCAGGTGTAGCCGAGGATGACGTCCTTGACGCGCTCCCTGGGGACCTCTCGGCACATGCGGCCGATGACCACGGCGAGCTCCGCCTCGTGGTGGAGGTCCTGGGAGAAGGAGGGGTACGTGATCGGGTCGCCCGGGCCGACCACCGAGGTGGAGGGCTTGAAGAAGGTGATGGGGGCGTCCGGGACCTCGTTGCCGAGCTCCGCCGCGTGCTCCGCGTAGTTGCGGCCGATGGCCACGACCTTGTTCGGGAGCACGGGCGGCAGCAGGCGCACCTTGCTCAGCGGGACCTTCGTGCCGGAGAGCTCGAAGTCCGCGAACGGGATGCCCTTGATGATGTCGAGGACGAGCTCGCCTTCGGCGCCGGGGGCGGCATCGCCCTCGACCGCGCCGAAGGCGACGTTGCCGTCGATCGAGAACCTGGCGATGCGCACGTGTTGCGTCTGCCCCTCTGTATGTCCGCTGGCTGGAGTCTGCGGCTCCAGGCTAACGCGGTCGGCAGGGGCGCTTCGCCCTCATTTGCCTTGGGGCTACTGCGCGGCGGCGGCCACGGGCGCGTCCATCAGGATCGTGCGCCGGGGGTTGGCGGTCTGCGTCGGCAGTTCGACGGCGTGCTCCGGGGCGGCCGGGGCCGCCTGCAGCTCCTCGGCGTCCTTGAGGTGCGCGAGGGTGGTGCGGCGGGGGTTGGCTATGTTGCGGAACATCGGCCGCGTCGTCTTCGAATTCATCGGGATTTCGGGATCCTCGGTTCGATCTTGGATGTCGGTTGTGGCACGCGCCGACCGCGGCGCCAACCCTTCAAGGGGTAAGGCTAAACATCCGAATCCCTCACGGAACCGGGAAGTAATGGCCACGGCCGTGTGAGTTTGCTCACCAGCGACCAGGCATTACCGACATAATGGACAGTCAACCCCTTGCCGCGAAACGGACATTGCGCCACTGAATGCGCCATTCCGCTCCTGATCATCTCGACTGGGACACCTTGCCAGTCACCGTGTTTGCGTGGTGTAAGTCCGGTTTCTACCGAAACCGGGCCCACATCCTGTAGCCCTCCTGTCACAAGCCGTCACCGACTCTCCGGGCGGATGCTCGCACCTTGTTGGAGATCCTCCACTGTGCTGGAATTCGCGGGACCGCCGCGGGAATCAGCCGGCGCGCAGGTGGCGCGACACAGCGCCGAGCGCGGTGGCAAGGAGAGGGAGACGCGCCGGTCACCGACGACCACCATGGGGCCGTTAGTGCCCCACGACTCGACACCGTCCCACCGGTCGCCCGGCGGGACGCCTGGTCCAGAGGTTGCGACGCTAGTGCAGGGACGATTCAAGAGGGATGGCAAGGGGTCTCCCCAGGCCCGTCAGGGCCGAGGGGAAGCCGCGGCGGACCAGGAGCCCCGCGGCGGGACCGACCGCGGCTCCTCGCCCCAGCACGCCCAGAACCGCGGGCCGGCTGTCAGCGGCGCGGGCCCGGACGTCTCCGCCTCGGCGAAGGCGAAGGCGAAGGGCCGCGGCAAGTCCGCGAAGTCCGCCAAGGAATACGCCGGGTCGGTCGAGCAGGACGTGGCGATACCGAAGGCCCCCAGTGGGCCCGGTTCCCGTCTCGCCATGCAGAACTGGCGCATCAGCACGCGACTGGTGTCGCTGCTGACCCTGCCCGTCGTCGCCGCCACCACGCTCGGTGGCGTCCGTATCAACGACTCGCTCAATGACATCGCGCAGCTGGAGCACATGCAGCTGCTGACGACGATGACCCGGCAGGCCACCAACCTGGCCGCCGCGCTCCAGGAGGAGCGGGACAAGTCCGCGGGTCCCCTCTCGGTCGACAAGTCCGGCAAGCCGAACAGCATCGTCGCGGGTGTCAAGGAGCAGACCGACGCCGCCGCCAAGTCCTTCGCCGCCGCGACCGACAAGGTCGACAACACGGAGGACAAGGACGAGACGCTCAAGTCGATCCGCAACAACATCCTGCAGATCGGCCGCCAGCTCGCGAACATCGAGGAAATCCGCAACAAGGCGTACGCGAACGGCGCCCAGCAGACCGTCACCGAGTACAACAGCCTCATCGTCTCGCTGCTCTCGCTCTCCCAGGACATGGCGCAGGCCACCTCCAACCCGGAGATGATCAAGCGTACGCGCGCCCTGGCGGCCTTCTCCGCCTCCAAGGAGTACGCCTCCGTCCAGCGCGCGATCATCGCCGCCGCCCTGCCCGACGGCAACGGACAGCCGGGCAAGCTGCCGGAGAACGACCGGCTCTACGCCCTGTCCGCCCTCAAGGGCGAGCAGCAGGCGAAGAAGACCTTCGAGCTCGTGTACCAGGGCAAGCCCGAGGAGCTCCTCGCGGCGCTCGGCGACGGCAACCCGGAGATCGGCCGCGCCGACCACTTCGCGCGCCGCGTGCTGTCCACCGACGGGCAGTTCGCCAAGGAGACGCAGTACCGGTCCTGGCTGGACTGGTACGACGCCGACGACGTCAAGCTCTCCGAGATGAAGAAGATCGAGCTGACCCTGCTCCAGGACATGGAGCAGAAGGCCCGCGAGCTCAAGAACGAGTCGCAGCAGGACGCCATCATCAACGGTGCCCTGATCCTCCTCGTCCTCGGCGTCTCCCTCGTCGGCGCCTTCGTCATGGCCCGCTCGATGATCCGCTCGCTGCGCCGCCTCCAGGACACCGCCACCCGCGTCGCCCAGGACCGCCTCCCCGAGCTCGTCAAGCAGCTGTCCGAGTCCGACCCGCAGGACGTGGACACGTCCGTGGAGTCGGTCGGCCTGCACACCCGCGACGAGATCGGCCAGGTGGCCGCGGCCTTCGACGACGTGCACCGCGAGGCCGTCCGCCTCGCCGCCGAGCAGGCCCTCCTCCGGGGCAACGTCAACGCGATGTTCACCAACCTCTCGCGCCGTTCCCAGGGCCTCATCCAGCGTCAGCTCTCGCTCATCTCCGAGCTGGAGTCGCGCGAGGCCGACCCGGACCAGCTGTCCTCCCTCTTCAAGCTCGACCACCTCGCGACCCGCATGCGCCGTAACGGCGAAAACCTCCTCGTCCTCGCGGGCGAGGAGCCGGGCCGCCGGTGGACCCGCCCCGTCCCGCTCGTCGACGTGCTCCGCGCCGCCGCGTCCGAGGTGGAGCAGTACGAGCGCATCGAACTGGCGGCGGTGCCCGGCACCGATGTCGCCGGCCGCGTCGTCAACGACCTCGTGCACCTGCTCGCCGAGCTGCTGGAGAACGCCACCTCGTTCTCCTCTCCGCAGACCAAGGTCAAGGTCACCGGTCACGCGCTGCCCGACGGCCGTGTGCTGGTCGAGATCCACGACACCGGTATCGGCCTCTCCCCCGAGGACCTCGCCGCGATCAACGAGCGGCTCGCGTCGCCGCCGACCGTGGACGTGTCCGTCTCCCGCCGCATGGGCCTGTTCGTGGTCGGCCGCCTGTCCCTGCGACACGGCATCCGCATCCAGCTGCGTCCCTCCGACTCGGGTGGTACGACGGCCCTCGTCATGCTGCCGGTGGACGTCGCCCAGGGCGGCAAGAAGCCCGGTGGCCCCGGTCCCCAGGGCGGCCCCGGCGGCGGTCAGGGCGGCCCCGGCGGTCAGGCTTCCGTGCCCGGTGCGGCCTCCCGTCCCCCGGTGGGTGCGGCTCCGCAGCGCGGCCAGGTCGCCCCGGGCGGTCAGCGTGCCGCCCTGCCCGGCCGCGACGGCGCTCCCGGCCAGCAGCGTCCGCAGGGCGCGCAGAACCAGCAGGGTTCCCAGGGCGGCTGGTCCCCGCAGCAGGGCGGCCCGGGTGCTCCCGGCGGCCGTCCGCAGCAGGGTCAGACCACCAGCGGGCAGGGCCAGGCCGGCTTCGGCTCGGGTGCGCCGCTGGCGGGTCGTGGTCCGCAGGCCCGCCCGGCCGCCGCGCCCACGGCGTCCGGTCAGCCCGGATTCGCGCAGGGCAACGGCTTCGAGCGTCCGCAGCAGCCCCAGCAGCCGCAGGCCCAGCCGCCGCAGCAGCAGCCGGCCGCCCCCGCGGCGCCGGCCTCGCGCGGCCCCCGGCCTCAGCTGCCGCCGCGCGGTGGCGCTCCCCGGCCCGAGCTCCCCGGCCCGCAGACCACCAGCTGGGGCGCCGACCAGGCCCGTGGCCACGACGAGCTCTCGGGCCCCGGCTCGACGGCCGAGTTCGCCCGCCCGGACTTCAACGCCCCGATGCCCCAGGCGAACGCCGGCGGCAACAGCACGACCGGGCAGTTCGAGCGTCCGGACGTACGCGGCCCCGTGAACCCGTCCAGCACCGGACAGTTCGAGCGTCCGGCCGCCTACCCGTCGACCGGTCAGCCCCAGCGCCCCGGCGGCCCCGGTGTCGGCGGCTTCGCCCGTCAGCCCCAGGCCCCGCAGCAGCCTCAGCAGCCTCAGCAGCCTCAGCAGCCTCAGCAGCAGTACCAGCAGCCGCAGGCGCTGCCCCCGGCGCAGAACTCCGGCGAGGCCCGCAGCCCGATCTTCGACACCCTGGAGTCGAACTGGTTCCGCGAGGAAGGGCAGCAGCCCGCCGCGCAGGCACCGTCCGCAGCGCTGCCCCAGCAGCCGCAGCAGTCCGGCCCTGCGGCCCCTGCTCCGCAGCTGCCGCAGCGCGGACAGGCACCGGCCGAGTCCGCCACCGCGGCCACCGGCGCCACGCCGACGGTCAGCTGGCGGTCCTCGCCGAACGACGAGCTGATGCGGCAGGCCGAGCGCGTGCGCCAGCCCGCCGCCGGCGGCATCACCACCTCGGGGCTGCCCCGCCGGGTCCCGCGGGCGAACCTCGTGGCCGGCACGGCGCAGCAGCAGGCCGAGGCGCAGGCCGGTCCGCAGGTCTCGCGGGCACCGGACGACGTCCGTGGCCGTCTGACCAATCTCAGGCGCGGTATCCAGCAGGGCCGTCAGGCCGGCAACAGCGGTCCGGCAACCGGCAGTTACCACATCGACCCCACTTACCAGCAGGAGCGATAGTTGAGTTCGATGAGCCAGGCGGCACAGAACCTGAACTGGTTGATCACCAACTTCGTGGACAACACCCCTGGGGTGTCCCACACCGTGGTGGTCTCCGCCGACGGACTCCTTCTGGCGATGTCCGAAGGATTCCCCCGCGACCGCGCCGATCAGCTGGCGGCCGTGGCCTCCGGACTGACCTCGCTGACCGCCGGAGCCTCCCGCATCTTCGAGGGCGGCGCCGTCAACCAGACCGTGGTCGAGATGGACCGGGGATTCCTCT